>CAYQAO010000027.1:0-32429 GCA_964415485.1 uncultured Gemmatimonadaceae bacterium | reverse complement strand
ACTTGTGACCTCCACGATGTCAACGTGGCGCTCTAACCAACTGAGCTAACCGCCCTGGGCACCGGCGGCCGGTGCAAGCGGGAAACGGGACTCGAACCCGCGACCCCAACCTTGGCAAGGTTGTGCTCTACCAACTGAGCTATTCCCGCGAAATGCCCCGACTGTTCGGGCCGGGGCGAGTCCGGATGATCACCACCCGGATGGAGACGAGGGGAATCGAACCCCTGACCTCCTGAATGCCATTCAGGCGCTCTCCCAACTGAGCTACGTCCCCTCGATCACCACCGGCGCAGGACATGCAGCGCACGCCAGCGGGAACCCTGAACGCTAGCCGAAGGTAGTGCGTATGTCAAGCAACGTCGCCGCCGAGCGACATGCACCCGCAACAACTTTTCGCTCTCTGGCGGAACTCCTTCCGACCCGTATTTTGCGTGGTTGGCTGGGGGGTCCGGTAAACCACAATCCAAGGTCCCCCGTATTGTTTCGCGGTCGCCCTCACAGGCGTCTGCCCGTATCTTGCTGCTGTCTGCCCGGTCCTTCCGGGTACGTCCTTCATAGACCTTTCGTCGCCGATCCCTGAGGTCGACGTTCATGACCGATACCAAGCGCCGCCGTCGCCGTGTCACGCCTGCGGGCATAGCCCCCAGCGAGCCCGAGCGCGACATCCTGGACCAGTACCTCTACGAAGTGAGCACCTATCCCCTCCTCAAGGGGGACGAGGAGCTCGTGCTCGCGCGGAAGATCCGCTCGGGCGACCAGGATGCCCTGCAGGAGCTCGTCAAGCGGAACCTCCGTTTCGTGATATCGGTGGCAAAGAAGTACCAGAACCGCGGCCTCCCGCTGATAGACCTGATCGGCGAGGGGAACGTTGGCCTGCTCACCGCCGCCAAGAAGTTCGACCCGGACCAGGGGGTGAAGTTCATCTCCTACGCCGTGTGGTGGATTCGTCAGGCAATCCTCTCCTCGCTCGCCAGGCAGGGGCGCACCGTGCGCGTTCCGCTCAACCGCACGGCAGACCTCTCCCGCATCATCAAGGCATCCGAGATCCTGCGGCAGAAGCTCCGCCGTGAGCCCAGCCCCGAGGAGCTCTCGCAGCTCACCGGACTCTCGGTGGACGTGGTGCAGTCCCTCGCCGCGCTCAACACCGGCGACGTGAGGCTGGACGCACCCATGGACCCCGACGGCGACCGCTCGCTGCTCGAGCGCTTCGTTGCCGACGAGATGCCGGACACCGAGGAAGAGGCCATGAACCGCTTCCTCACCGACGAGATCGAGAGCGCACTCGGCACGCTGCCGCCGCGCGATGCCAAGGTCTTGCGTCTCTACTTCGGTCTCGAAGGTGGACGCGAGCATACGCTCGAGGAGATCGGTTCCATGCTCGGCGTCACGCGCGAACGTGTGAGGCAGCTCCGCGACCGCGCCCTCAAGCGTCTTCGCGAGGGAGACGTGGGACGCGCGCTCGGTTCCTTCGCGGCGTGAGCTGCACCGGCGCCGGCGCGCCGGCGCTCGCACACCGAACTTGACTGCGGGCGGCGTGCGGCAACCATGCGCACGCCGCCCGCAGTCCGTTGCGTCACGGGCGCAGCTCCCGGGCAGTTCCGCGGCCCGCTCTCCGGCCGCCCTCCACGCCCCCACTGGCCGATCGGCTGCATTCGTCACAGCTTCCCACCATGTCCATCCACTTTCGAGACGTCCACAAGTCCTTCGGTCCCAAGCGCGTACTCCAGGGGTTCACGCTGGACATCGAGGAAGGGGAGACGATGGTGATCATCGGCTCCTCGGGTACCGGAAAGTCGGTGGCCATCAAGCACATCGTGGGGCTGCTGGAGCCTGATGCGGGAACGGTGATCGTGGACGGGCAGGAGGTTCCGCGCCTCACGCGGCCGGAGCTCTACCAGCTGCGCGCGAAGATCGGCTACGTGTTCCAGTTCGCCGCGCTCTTCGACTCCATGACCATTGGCGAGAACGTTGCGCTGGGGCTTCGAAAGCAGCGCGAGCTTGGCGAGTCCGACATACGCGAGCGCGTGTCGAAGTCCCTCGCGCTCGTGGACCTGCCTGACGTCGCCGACAGGTATCCCGCCGAGCTGTCGGGTGGAATGCGGAAGCGCGTGGGGATAGCGCGCGCGATAGCGCTGCGACCGAAGTACATTCTCTATGACGAGCCCACCACGGGGCTCGACCCTGTCACCAGCGCCACCATGGATCAGCTCATGCTCAGGATGCGGGAGCAGCTCGGCGTGACCGGAGTGGTCATCACGCACGACATGCGCAGCGCGTACACGGTGGGTACCCGCATCGCGATGCTGCACGAGGGCCGCGTGAGGCAGGTGGGCACCGTGGACGAGGTCCGTGATTCCACCGACCCGATCGTCAGGCAGTTCATCGAGGGCCGGCCGCGCCTGGAGGAAGTGGCGTAATGCGCCGGGCCGGCGGGTCGTGAGCTCGGACAGGCAGAGGGTCCGGAACGAGGTTTCGGCCGGCGGCGTCGTCGTGAGGCTCGGCCGCGACGGCTCGCCGCGCGTACTCCTGATCCGGGACAGCTACCGCAACTGGGGCTTCCCCAAGGGGCACCTGGAGAAGGGCGAACAGGCGCACGCCGCGGCTCTGCGCGAAGTGTCCGAGGAAACCGGGCTTCGCGGACTCGTGCTCGTCGGACAGCTCCAGACCATAGACTGGCACTTTCGCTTTCGCGGACGCGCCATTCACAAGACCTGCCACTTCTTCCTCATGCGCACGGCGCAGCGGCGCACGCGCCCGCAGGCCGACGAAGGCATCACCGCGTGCCGATGGGTCACCTTCGACGAGGCCGAGTCGGCAATCTCCTACGGGAACGCGCGTGAGGTGCTGCGTTCCGCGCGCGAGATGTGGGAGGAGCGCACGCCCGTGGTCGTGACGCCGGACGGCTCCGGAGTGACCGTGGCGGAGCCGCTGGAGAAGGCGGACGCACCGACGCAGGCGCAGCGCGGCGCTCGGCGTGCAAGGCACGGCTCCGGTCAGCCACCCGGTGCCAAGGGCGACACGGAACCCGTTCGGGGGGAGTTGGCACTGGAGGGAGATGCAACGGCATCCGCCGCTTCGGACACTGACGCCTCGCGTCGCCGTCGCCGCCGACGTCGTCGTTCCCGCTCGAGGCAGGCCACCGGTCGCGACGGCCCGCCTGACGCGAGCTCCGCTGCGCGAGCTGTAAACGGGAACCCCGACTCGAGCCTGCAGGCCTCCCGGGGCGCGTCATGACCGCCCGGGGTGATGTTGCGTCAGGCGCGTCCGGTGCGGGCGCGTCGGAGGGTCGGTACCGTCCCGGTGTGACGCCGTCGCGGGCGCTGCCCGGGGGAGCGAGCAGGGAAGCGAAGCGGGGCGCCCGCGCCGCATCCGCCGATGCGTCGCTGCTGCTCATCGCGCTCGTGTCTCCGCGCCCGCGCACCCGCCTGGTCGTCAGGCGCGCGTTTCCCCGTCGAATGGCGCGCGTCGTGAGCGTGCGGTCTGCAGGCGACCTCCGCAACATGCTCCGTGCCGAGCTCGTGGACGGCGTGATAGTGGACCTCGGAGGCGCTTCCTCCGAAGGCCTCTCGGCCATGGAATGCGCTCGGGATTTCCCCGCGCATCCTTTCTTTGCTGCAATGCCTCTCTGGCCTGCTGATGCGGCCACGGCTGCCAGGTGCGTCGCGATGGAGGCGGCCGACCTTCTCGTGGAGGGCGCGGACGACCCCGCCGTGCGGGAAATCGTGTCGCCGTCGCTCTTCAGCACGCGCTTCGCACGCGCGCTCGCCGACCCGCCGCCGCAGCTTCGGCTGGAGTCGCAGCTGCAGTGGGATGCCTGGCAGGGAATAGTGCGGCGGGCGGGTCGTCCACTGCGCACCGAGGCCCTGGCGCAGGAGCTCAAGGTCACCCGCGAGCACCTCAGCCGGCGTTTCTCGGAGAATGGCGCTCCAACCCTCAAGCGGGTGATAGACCTGGTACGAGTGCTCGCGGCTGCCGAATTGCTGAAGAATCCCGGACATGACGTGGGAGCGGTGGCGAGTGCGCTCGGATTCGCCTCGTCCTCGCACCTGTCCACGACGTCCAGGCGGGTGGCGGACGTGCGCCCGTCGTCGCTCTCGAGGCTGCGGGGGGTGGACCTGATCGGCCGATTTGCCGAGGCGGAGGGTCGTGGCGAGTCGGCGAGTTTGAGGAGCCGCTAGAGAGGTTGGCTCCTGGCGGGTGGGGGAGGCTAAGTTACCTTGCTGGCGGCGGCAGCTTGTGATAATTTTCACAAGCTGCCGCGCAGCCTGAACCGATCCCGATTCAACGCCCGATCAAGAACCTCTCTCTAGACCATGGCTTCCCAGACCTCTCTACGGCCCGGCGAGATCAAGGACATCCTCCTTCGCGAGATCGAAGCCGCTGACCTGCCGGCTCTCGACGTCGAAGAGGTCGGTACCGTCCTCGAGGTCAAGGACGGTATCGCTCGCATCTACGGACTCATGCGCGCCATGGCCGGGGAGATGCTCGAGATCGCTTCCTCCGAGACCGGCGAGGTGGTAACCGCCCTCGCGCTCAACCTCGAAGAGGACAACATCGGCGCCGTCATCCTCGGCGACTACCTCCAGCTCAAGGAGGGCGACGAGGTGCGTCGCACCGGTCGCGTGCTCGAGGTGCCGGTCGGACCCGCGCTCATCGGACGCGTGGTGGATCCGCTCGGTCGCCCCATTGACGGCGGCCCGGAGATCGTGGCGAGCGCCACCCGCCAGGTGGAGTCGCCCGCCCCTGGCATCATCGTCAGGCAGCCCGTGAAGGAGCCGCTCCAGACGGGTATCAAGGCCATTGACTCCATGATCCCGATCGGCCGCGGACAGCGCGAGCTCATCATCGGTGACCGCGGAACCGGCAAGACTGCCATCGCGCTCGACACGATCATCAACCAGAAGGGCACCGGCGTCATCTGCGTGTACGTGGCGATCGGACAGAAGGCGTCCACGGTTGCTTCCGTCGTGGAGCGCCTGCGCGAGTCCGGCGCGATGGAGTACACCATCGTGGTCGCGGCAACTGCTTCCGACCCGGCCCCCATGCAGTACATCGCCCCCTACGCGGGCTGCGCGATGGCCGAGTACTTCATGTACAACGAAGGAAAGGCGACGCTGTGCGTCTACGACGACCTCTCCAAGCAGGCCGCCGCATACCGCCAGCTCTCGCTCGTGCTGCGCCGCCCGCCGGGTCGTGAGGCATACCCCGGTGACGTGTTCTACCTCCACAGCCGCCTCCTCGAGCGCGCCGCAAAGCTGCGCGAGGACGAGGACGTGGTGGACGGCAAGACGATCCTGAAGCCGGGCGGCTCTCTTACCGCGCTGCCGATCATCGAGACGCAGGCCGGCGACGTGTCCGCCTACATCCCCACGAACGTCATCTCCATCACCGACGGCCAGATCTTCCTCGAGGCGGACCTGTTCAACGCAGGCGTGCGCCCCGCGGTGAACGTCGGCATCTCGGTGTCGCGTGTGGGTGGATCCGCGCAGACGAAGGCGATGAAGGGAGTTGCCGGACGCCTCCGCCTGGACCTGGCCCAGTACCGCGAGCTCGAGGCCTTCGCCGCATTCGCATCGGACCTGGACGCCGCCACCAAGCGCCAGCTCGAGCGCGGTGCTCGTACGGTGGAAGTGCTCAAGCAGGGCCAGTACGCGCCAATGCCGGTCTCGCAGCAGGTGATGATCATCTACGCCGTGACGAACGGTCTCATTGACGACGTGCCGGTGGAGAAGGTTCGCGAGTGGGAAGCCGGTTTCCACAGGTACATGGCGCGCGAGTTCCCGCACGTTGCTGATGCCATCGAGACCGAGAAGGCGCTGTCGAAGCAGACGGAAGAGCAGCTCAGGATCGGCGTGGATGCCTACAAGGCGTCCCTGGCCAAGCCGGCCGCCTGACGCGATCCTGACGAATGATGACTGACTACTGCCGATTGTCCCATGGCTAAGGGTCGCGAGCTGAAGGGCCGAATCCGCTCGGTCGAGAACACGAAGAAGATCACGCGCACCATGGAGATGGTGGCCGCGTCGAAGCTGAAGCGTGCCGCGGATCGGGTGGCGTCCGCTCGCCCCTTCGCTGCCGCGCTTCGCGAGGTGATCTCCAGCCTCTACTCAGCGGAGCTCGCAGAGCGTTTCCCGCTGCTCCGCCAGCCGGAGCGGGAGGCTCGCGCGGCCGTGCTGCTGATCACGTCCAACCGCGGCCTTGCCGGGGCCTTCAACGCCAATCTCATTCGTGAGGCGCGCTCCCTCGTGCAGGAGCTCGAGAGCCGCGGCACCGAGGTGGACCTGCACGTTATCGGCCGAAAGGGCGCCGGCTACTTCCGCTACGTGAACCGGAAGCTCGCCGCGGTGATCACCGACGTGACGGACCGTCCCACCGCAGACGACGCCGCGCGACTGGTGGACGGGCTGATGGATTCCTTCGTGGAAGGCAGCCTGGACGCGGTGTACGTGGTTTCCTCGCGATTCAATTCCGCGCTCAGCACACCGCCAACCAGCGACAAGATTCTCCCCGTGGACCCGCCGACTTCGAGCAGCGGCCCGCAGCGGGATTACCTGCTCTACCCGGACGCCGAGTCCATCCTCGACGAGCTGCTTCCCACCTACGTGCGCAACCAGGTGTACAAGGCGCTCGTGGAGACGGCTGCCGGCGAGCAGGGCGCACGTCGTACCGCAATGAAGAACGCCACGGACAATGCCAGCGAGATGCTCGACGTTCTTCGCCGTGACTTCAACCGCTCGCGTCAGGCCCAGATCACGCAGGAGATCGCGGAGATCGTGGGTGGCGCAGCTGCACTGGAATAGAAGAGGGATAAGGAACGAGTGAAGAGGAGCTGCGGCTCCACCGCCACCCCCTAGTCCCCAGTCCCTAGTCCCTACTCCCTACCATGGCTACCACTGCTCCCGCCACCAGGAATATCGGCCGCGTCATACAGGTGATCGGGCCGGTCATTGACGTGGAGTTCGACAACGAGCTTCCGGAGATCTTCAACGCCGTCGAGATTGACGCCGAGACGCCCACCGGCGACCGGGTTCGCGTCGTAGCCGAGGTGCAGCAGCACATCGGACGCAACCAGGTGCGCGCCGTCGCCATGTCATCCACGGACTCCGTGGTGCGCGGCATGGAGGTGACGGACCAGGGCGGCCCGATCAGCGTTCCGGTCGGAGAGGCTCCGCTCGGCCGCATCCTGAACGTGCTCGGCGAGCCAGTGGACGACGGGCCGGACATTCCCGCGAGCGCACCTCGCTGGCCGATCCACCGCAAGCGCCCGGACTTCGTTGACCTCGAGCCCAAGACCGAGGTGTTCGAGACCGGCATCAAGGTCATTGACCTGATGGCTCCGTTCGTGAAGGGTGGAAAGATCGGACTGTTCGGCGGCGCAGGCGTGGGCAAGACGGTCATCATCCAGGAGCTCATCAACAACGTCGCAAAGGCGCACGGTGGAAAGTCCGTGTTCTGCGGCGTGGGTGAGCGGACCCGTGAGGGCAACGACCTCTACCTGGAGTTCAAGGAAGCGAACATCCTGGACAAGGTGGCACTCATCTACGGCCAGATGAACGAGCCGCCGGGTGCACGCATGCGCGTGGGCCTCACGGGCCTCACGGTTGCCGAGTACTTCCGCGACAAGGAGCGCGCGGACGTGCTGGTGTTCATTGACAACATCTTCCGCTTCACGCAGGCCGGTTCCGAGGTGTCCGCACTCCTGGGCCGCATGCCCAGCGCGGTGGGTTACCAGCCCACGCTCGCAACCGAGATGGGTGAGCTGCAGGAGCGCATCACCTCCACGCGCGACGGCTCGATCACGTCGGTGCAGGCGATCTACGTGCCTGCGGACGACATCACCGACCCCGCGCCGGCAACGGCCTTCGCCCACCTGGACGCAACGGTGGTGCTCTCGCGTGCGATCACCGAGCTGGGCATCTACCCGGCAGTGGACCCGCTCGCGTCAGGCTCGCGCATCCTCGATGCGCAGTTCCTCGGCGAGCGTCACTACGGCGTTGCGGTGGAAGTGCAGCGAATCCTCCAGCGCTACAAGGAGCTCCAGGACATCATCGCCATTCTCGGAATGGACGAGCTTTCCGAGGAGGACAAGCTGGTCGTGTCGCGCGCACGCCGTATTCAGCGCTTCATGTCGCAGCCGTTCCACGTGGCGGAGCAGTTCACCAACATCCCCGGCAAGTTCGTGAGGCTGGAGGAGACGGTGAGCTCGTTCGAGCGCCTGGTGCAGGGCGAGTTCGACCAGTACCCGGAGCAGGCATTCTTCATGTGCGGCGGCGTTGAGGACATCATCGCCAACGCCGAGCGCCTGAAGGGCTGAGGCTAATACGATGCTCAAGGTCTCGCTGATCTCGCCGGAGCAGGTGCTGTTCGAAGGTGACGTGGACTCGGTAGTCGCGCCTGCGTTCGACGGCGAGGTGGGTCTCCTCACCGGACACGCACCGATGCTCACGCTGCTCGGCAGCGGTGAATTGCGGCTGGTGCAGGGGAAGGTGACGAGCCGCTTCAACGTGGAGGGCGGATTCCTCCAGGTGGTGGACAACGCCGTGCGCGTGGTCACGCAGCGGGCGAGCGAGGTCGGCGCGGCGTAGCGGGGCGGGGCAGGGAGTCGGGTTCTCACCCGGAACGAATGGGTGCTCCCGACTTGGTTGCCCGAGGAAAGTGTGAAATCGGAAGTGGAATACGAGCGACGGCGAACTGCAGAAGTGCGGTTCGCCGTTAACTTTTTCGGGTGGTGTTGTCATGACAGAATCGGTGGCAGTTCCTCTTCCCCAGTCCCTCTTCCCTCTTCCCTAATTGTCGTACATCCTCGGCCTGTCCGCCTTCTACCATGATTCGGCCGCGTGCCTCGTGCACGATGGGCGCATCGTGGCGGCTGCGCAGGAGGAACGGTTCACGCGCGTGAAGGGTGACGAGAACTTTCCAGAGCGCGCGGCGCACTGGTGCCTCACGAGCGCCGGGATCACGGCTTCGGACCTGGATGCGGTGGCGTTCTACGACAAGCCACTGCTCAAGTTCGACCGGCTGCTGGAGAGCTGGCTGTACACCGCGCCGAGGGGACTTCGGGCCTTCCTGCAGGCGGCGCCGCTGTGGGCCGGTCCGAGACTGCAGCTCGAGCGCGCCACTCGCGACGGGCTCGGAGGATATGAGGGAAGGATTCTCTGGTGCGAGCACCACGAGTCGCATGCGGCGAGCGCGTTCTACCCGTCGCCGTATCGTGAGGCAGCAGTCCTCACCGTGGATGGCGTGGGCGAGTGGGCCACGGCGTCAATCGGGGTGGGGAAGGGCGCGGAGCTGCGGCTGCTTTTCGAGCAGCATTTCCCCGACTCTCTCGGACTGCTGTATTCGGCATTCACGTACCACGCCGGCTTTCGGGTCAACTCGGGCGAGTACAAGCTCATGGGGCTGGCACCCTACGGCGAACCGCGCTTCGCTGATGCGATTCGCACCGAGCTGATGGACCTGCGCGAGGACGGCTCGTTCACGCTGAACCAGCGCTACTTCAACTACCTGTCCGGCCTCACGATGACGAACGACGCCTTCTCGGCGCTGTTCGGCGGGCCGCCGCGGGTACCGGAGACGCCGCTCACGCAGAGGGAGATGGACCTCGCGCGGAGCGTGCAGGAGGTTACGGAGGAAGTAGTGCTCCGAATGGCGCGCACTGCGCGGCGCGAGACCGGGTGCGATTCATTGTGCATGGCTGGTGGAGTCGCCCTCAACGCCGTGGCCAACGGACGCATCCTGCGAGATCGAGTGGTGGAACGGCTCTGGGTTCAGCCGGCTGCCGGTGATGCGGGCGGTGCCGTGGGAGCCGCCCTCCTGGCCTGGCATCGCTGGTTCGGGGGAGATCGGGAGACCCGTGACACGCTGGCATGCGCTCCGATGCCGGACGACATGAGCGGTGCGTTGCTGGGGCCGAGCTTCGCGCCGGACGCTGCAGCTGCAGCGCTCGACGCACTGGGTGCGCGCTACCACGATCAGGGACGCGAGGGCGCGCTTCAACGGGCGGCCGCGCTGCTCGCCGAGGGAAAGGTCATCGGATTCTTCGATGGCCCCATGGAGTTCGGACCGCGCGCACTCGGCGCGCGCAGCATCCTGGCCGACCCGCGAAATCCGCGCATGCAGGCGGAGTTGAACCTGAAGATCAAGTTCCGCGAGGGTTTTCGGCCATTCGCGCCCGTCGTACTCGCCGAGCGTGCCCGCGAGTACTTCGACGTACCGGACGGAGCGGATGCGTCTCCCTACATGCTGGTGGTCGTGCCGGTACGGGATGAGCGGCGTCGCGAGATGTCCGAGGAGGACAGGAGAAAGTGGGGAATAGACCTGCTCAACGTGCCCCGCTCGGACCTTCCGGCCGTCACCCACGTGGACTTCTCCGCGCGCCTGCAGACGGTGCACGCCGATCGAACGGCAGGCCTGCATGCGGTACTGAGCGAGTTCAATGCGCTCACCGGTTGTCCGGTGCTAGTGAACACGTCATTCAACGTTCGAGGCGAGCCCATAGTGTGTACCCCCGAGGATGCATACGCGTGCTTCATGCGCACGGGGCTCGACGCGCTGGTGATTCCGCCCTACGTGATGCTGAAGCAGGAACAGCCTGAAACCGACCGGGAGAGATGGCAGACTCCGATCGCACCAGACTGACCTCCAGGGCAGGGCGCCGGTTCGGCCTCACGCTGGCGGCAGGCTTCGCCGTCGTCGGCGCGGTCTTCGCATGGCGCGGACTTCACGTCGCAGCGCGCGTTTGCTGGTCCATCGCAGCGGCAAGCGCCGTTGCCGGACTACTGATTCCCTCGTGCCTGGGACCGGTTGAACGGGCGTGGATGGCACTCGGGGTGGCGCTCTCGCACGTAGTGCGGCCAGTATTCTTCACCGTGCTCTACTTCGCGGTGATCACGCCTGCGGGGTTCGTTCGACGAACATTCGGACGCAGCCCTGTCGCCCGCGACCCGAACTCGAACACGTTCTGGCACAAGCGGGACACCCGCACACCGGAGGCGGCACGGCGCTCACTCGAGCGACAGTTCTAGCTCCGCTCTCCCGGTCACACGTCGCACTCCGAATTCTGCATTTCAAGTGAGTTCCGTAACACTCATCCGTGAGCTCTGGGCGTTCATGCGGGAGCGAAAGAAGCTCTGGCTGTTGCCCATCCTGGTGATCTTCGTGCTGCTCGGAGTGCTGTTCGCCGCGGTGCAGGGCTCGGCAATCGCTCCCTTCATCTACACGCTGTTTTGAGCTCGGGAAGGAAGAAGCGCTCTGGAGCGAACGTGAACCGCAGGGGCGGCGCGCAGTCGGCGGAAGCTGACAACGGCGTCTCGCAGGCAGGCGGGGCGACGTCCGACAGCGCTTCCGAAGCCCGCGATCGTGAGGCAGGCGTTCGGGAGCGTGGGGCGTTGTCTCCTCGCAAGGCTCGCGCGTTCCTCCTCGTCACGATCGCGATTCCATTCGTCCTGCTGGCATTGCTGGAGGCAGGCATGCGCATCGTGGATCGCGACGGCGGCGACCCGCTCGTCGTCAGTGCGCAGATCGGCGACGGACGCTTTGTCATCGCAAACCCCCGCGTGGGAGTCAGGTGGTTCGGGGCCGAGTCGAATCCTCCCGCGCCGCGCGCGGAGCCGTTCCTGGCCCGGAAGGCGGAAGGGTCGCTTCGCGTGGTGGCACTGGGAGAGTCGAGTACGTACGGATTCCCCCACCCGCCGACCGCCGCGTTCCCTCGTGCGCTTCGCGACATGCTCAGCGATGTGCTTCCGGGCGCGCACGTGGAAGTCATAAACCTTGGCATTCCCGCCACGAATTCCTGGACTCTGCGGGACATCGCCGGCGAGGTTATCGACCTGCAGCCGGACGCCGTGGTCATCTACGCGGGCCATAACGAGTACTATGGGGCGCTGGGCGTCGCTTCCACGGCTGGCGGCGGCACCCTTCCCATTCTGGTAAGGACGACGCTGGCACTGCAGCGCCTGCGCACGGTGAGGGCAGTGAGCCGCCTCGTGGCGCGCGCACGGGGTGCCGCCGCTGCGTCGCCGGCGGGTGAGGCTGGGCCGGACGACGCGGCCGTCGCAACCTTCATGGAGACAATAGCGCGCAACGAGCCGATACAGCTCGAAAGCGAGAGCTTCGTGGCCGGCGTGAGGCAGTTCGAGGCGAACCTTGCCGCCGTGCTCGACCGGTTGCGGGACGCCGGGGTGCCGGCATTCGTGGGGAGCCTCACGAGCAACCTGCGCGACCAGGAGCCGCTTGCGCACGATGCGAACCACGACACCGGCGCCGCCCGTGAGGTATTCGACGCTGCGTCGGCTCGGCTCGCGCGGGCCGCCACCCGGGAGGACTCCGCCGCCCTGCTGGCAGACTTCGAGCGTGCGCGCGACCTGGATGTGGTCCGCTTCCGCGCGCCGTCGGCGTTCGACAGCGTGGTGTCACGCGTCGCCGAGCGCACTGGCGCGGAGTACGTGGCGGTTCGCGAGCTGTTCGTGCAGCGGGCGGAAGGCGGCGTGCCAGGCGCGGACCTGTTCGTGGAGCACGTGCATCCTACTGCCGAAGGGTACGCACTCCTTGCGAGTGCGTACGCCGGTGCAATGCAGCGTGCCGGAACCTTCCCGGAAGCCGACTGGACGCGTCTGCGCGACGTGGATGCATACGCGGGCCTGATGCACCTGACCAGATTCGACTCGCTCCTCACGACGCACACCGTGCGCACGGTTACGTCCCGGTGGCCGTTTCGCGCCGCGGAAGATGCATTCGATTATCGCGGCACGTACCGTCCGGCAGACGGAGTTGATTCCCTGGCGATGTTCGTCTCGCGCGGCGGCGTGCCATGGGCGGTGGCAAAGGTGCAGCTGGCAGAGCGGTTCATGCGCAGCGGCGACGCCTCACGTGCGGCGGACGAGTATGCAGGGCTGGTGCGCGACATGCCACCCGTGTTCGAGGAGCCATGGCGCCGATATGGAGAGGCGCTGCTGCGGGCGGGAAGGGTGGCGGAGGCGGAGCGGGCGTTGAGCACTGCGAACGATATCGAGCCCACGCAACCCGGGCTGCGCCTGTTGGCCGAGTCTTCCATGGCGCGCGGCGACACGGCGCAGGCGGTGGCGTGGCTGGAGGAAACCGTGCAGCGGTGGCCGTCGGATGCAGCTGCGTGGTATCAGCTCTCGATAGTTGCTGCGATGCGTCGCGACCTGGAGCGTGCGCGCGCGAGTGCGGTGCAGGCGGCACGCCTGCGTCCCGATCTGCCCGGGCTGGGCGAATGGCTGGCTACGCTGGGAGTTCGTCCCGGCGGTTGACAGGTCTTGTCGTTCCACGCTTCCGAGGTAATACTGGCGATAGGGAGCGTGGTGCCTGACGGCGCGAGTCGCCGCCGCGCGCCGATGGATGACTGAGGTAGATTTGCCCAGAGGAGTTCCAGAACGCCGGAACTACGGGTGGTGTCACTATGATGAGGCGTTCAGAGCGCTGGAAGGCAGTCGCGTTGTTCGCTGCGCTGGCCTTGCTGCCCGCGAGGGCAATGGCGCAGGAAGCGGCAGTGGACGTGAGCGGCGTGGTGCGTGATTCCGCCGGATTCCCGCTGTCGTATGCGCGCGTGCAGGTTGCGGGGCAAGGCGAGATCGAGGCCGGATCGGACGGACGCTTCACGCTTCGGGGAGTGACCGGCGAAATGGTAATGCTGGAGGTTCGGCGGCTCGGCTACCAGCCGTTTCGCGGAACTTTACGCGTACCGCCGCGCGGACAGTCGCTGGATGTTCGCCTCGAAGCCGCTAGATCCCTGCTTCCGGCGGTTGCCGTGGTTGCGCCGGCACGCGAGGTCTACGACGCCCGCCTCTCCGCTTTCGAGGAACGCCGCAGGCGTCAGCTTGGCGACTACATCACTCGTGACGAGATAGACCGGCACGCATCTGCCTCGGTTATTGACCTGTTGCGAGGAGTCCGCGGCGTCCAGATCACCACTCTTGGCAGCACGATGATGACTCGCGTGCGACTTCGGAATGCGAGCTGTCCGCCGGTGGTGTACATGGATGGAGCTCCGGCCACGGCGGGGGAGTTCGATTTCGGCATGATCGAACTCAGTACGCTCGAGGGCATCGAGATCTACCACGGGCTGGCCAGCATTCCCGCCGGTCTGTCGTCCGGGCGCGGGCGGGAGAGGTGTGGCGTGATCGCGCTGTGGTCGCGTCCTACGCGTGTTCCCGAGGGGCGGCAGGCCAGGCGTGACGCAGCTGAACGTGCGATGCAGAGGGAGCGCATGGAGACTGCGGTGGATCTTTCGGCGCTGCTGGCGACGGGGAACGTGTACACCGCTGACCAGGTGGACCAGCGCGCCCAGTTGCGTCGCGGCGTGAGGCTTCCGGTCTACCCTGACTCCATGTTCGCGACGCGGACCCCCGGCCGGGTACTTGTGGAGTTCGTGGTGGACATCGGCGGGCGAATGGTTCCCCGCACCTACAGGGTTGTGTCGGCCAGCCACGAATCGTTCGAGCGGGCCGTGTTCGAGGCATTGACGATCGCCGAGTTCACTCCGGCGATGATTGGTGCTGCACGCGTGCAACAGGTCGTGCAGCTTCCGTTCGAATTTCGGCCGCCGCGAGACTTCGAGTTCTAGCGAACGTCGTCGTGCGCCGACAGCTGCGAATGGCCAGACGCGCCGGAAATGGCCTGCATCGAGACGTCTTGTTCGTTGGAGACGCGCGGATTTCACTCGTGCGCGTGAGGCGGCACGCAGACGGAACGAGCCGGGAGGATTGCGTCCGGCTGGTCGCTCGATCATTTTTGCTTGATCAGCCCGTCGTGCAGTCGTTCATGCGGCTGTGCCAGGTGCCGTGCAGGCACGAGCTGCAACAGCGCGCGCCGCTCCCTTTGGTGGAGCGCCGTCGCAGATTCAAGGTGTCGATGGTCTATCTGAGGCTGGCCTGATCGAGGGCCACAGCCAACCAGCTTACGCATAGGGACACCGGATTTCCCGGATCCCACTTTCCAAACGGCTTGTCGCGTCGAGGCGACGGGCCGCAGCAGCACTTCTGCCCACAATACCCCCAACCCACGGAGGTGCACGCCAGGCAACCTGCCCTGTTTAGTAGCTGGTACGTCAACAGCAGTTCGCTTGTTTCACGTCAGAGGACAATCATGAATCGAACCGCACGTCTGCGCGGCGTGCTTGTGCCACTTGTGGCGCTCGTCCTTGCCATGACCACGGCAGGTACGGCGCTGGCACAAGGCGCTACGATTACCGGGCGCGTGACGAACGATGCCGGCGCTCCGCTCCGCGGTGCCACCGTCATCATCAACTCGCTCAATCTCGGCACGCAGGTGAACGAGAACGGCACCTACACGCTCTCGGTGCCGGCGACATCGGCGAACGGCCAGCAGGTCGTTCTTACCGCCCGCTTCATCGGCTTCAAGCCGGTGCAGCGTACCATCACGCTTTCCGCGGGCTCCCAGACGCAGGACTTCTCGCTCGAGGCCGACCCGTTCCGTCTCGAGGAGCTGGTCATCTCGGGTGTGGCCGACGCGACTTCGCAGCGCAAGCTGACGATCTCCGTGGCCAGGGTTTCCGAGGACCAGGTTTCCAACGTGCCGGCCGGCTCGCCCGTGCAGGCGCTTCAGGGCAAGGTGGCAGGCGCCCGCGTTTCGCTCGGACAGGGTAACCCCGGCGCGAATCCGGCCATCCGTCTGCGCGGCTCCAGCAGCCTGCAGGTGGGCGGAAACGAGCCCGTCATCATCGTTGACGGCGTCATCACCCGCGGCTCGCTCGCCGACATCGACGCGAACGACATCGAGTCCCTCGAGGTCCTCAAGGGCCCCGCGGCCGCCTCGTTCTACGGGTCCGACGCAGCCAACGGCGTGGTGAACATCACCACCAAGCGCGCCCGCAACATCGGAGACAACACCACCACGTTCCTGGTGCGCTCCGAGTACGGCCAGTCCGGCCTGCAGCGCCTCGTGCCGGTCAACCAGTACCACGCGTACGAGCTCAATGCCGATGGAACGATCGCCACGAATGCGTCCGGCGCTCGCATCCTGAAGGCGGACCGCATCTACGACAACCCGTTCCCGTCGTCAGGCGACCTCCGCTTCCGCAACCAGCTCGACGAGTGGCTCACCAACGGCCAGTTCTACAGCACGAACGTCCAGCTGGGCCTGCGCCGCGGCAACACGAACGTGGCCTCCTCGTTCACGGTTGACCGCAACCAGGGAATCCTCCCCTTCAAGAACGGCCAGCTCCGCCGCAACCTGCGCCTCAACGTGGACCAGGGCCTGACGGACAAGCTGGACCTGTCCATGAGCGTTGCCTACGGCCTCAACCAGAACGACTTCTCGCCTGACGCGACGACCGGCTGGTTCGAGCTCCTCCAGGCCCCGCCTGACGTGGACCTCAAGACGCCCGACCCGAACAACTCGGACATTCCGTACTTCCGGGCGTACCCGCAGTTCTACCAGAGCAACCGCGTCAACCCGCTGTACCAGCTCCGGTACCAGGACTACAACCTGCGCCGCGAGCGCATCATCGGCTCGGTCCAGGGCCGCTACCGTCCCAACGACTGGCTCTCCTTCGAGGCCGTCTACGGCACGGACCGCCTCAACTCGCGCAACCACACCTACACTCCGCGTGGATACCTCACGGAGGGTGGTACGCCGGGTACGGGCTCGATGAGCATCGGCACCAGCAACGCGGTTCAGTACAACGCGCAGGTGACGGCTACCGCCACCCGCCGCTGGTTCGACGACCAGGTGGCCACCACCACCCGCCTGCAGTACCTGTACGAGCAGGATGACTCCCGTTCGCTCAGCGGATCGGGCTCGGTGTTCACGGTAGACGCCGTGCCGGACCTCGACTGGTTCCTCACGGCGAACCGCTCGTCAGGCTCCAGCATGACGATGGAGCGCACGCGCGACTTCGCAGTCGTGCAGGACGTGGACATCCGTGATCGCTACATCCTCAGCCTGCTGTATCGTCGCGACGGTTCGTCCCTCTTCGGCGCCGACGAGCGCTGGGCGGACTTCTACCGCGTGTCAGGCGCCTACATCCTCACCGAGGACTTCCAGGTGCCGGGCTTCGATCACATCAAGCTGCGTGCTGCGCGCGGTACCGCCGGACTCCGTCCGGGCTTCGCGTACCAGTACGAGACCTACAGCTCCAGCGGCGGTAACCCGGTCAAGAGCACGCTCGGAAACCGGAACCTTCGCGTGGCCGAGGTGGCCGAGAACGAGTTCGGACTCGAGATGGCGTTCCTGCAGCGCTTCAACGCCGAAGTCGTGTACGCCGACCGCGTGACCGAGGGTGCGTTCCTCAACGTTCCGCTCTCGTCCGCACAGACGGGCGGATTCTCGTCGCAGTGGCAGAACGCAGCTGACATCAGCGCCAAGACCATCGAGGCTCGCTTCGACGCGCTCGTGGTCAACCGTCCTGACCTCACCTACTCGCTGACTCTTACGGCCGATCGCACCACGCAGAAGATCGACCGCATGAACCGCGCTCCGTACCGCGTGAACGCGACCGGTCAGCAGAACCAGGACATGTTCTACTACAAGGCGGGTGAGCCGCTCGGCATCATGTACGGCCGCAGCTTCATCCGCACGCTCGACCAGTCGCTGCTGCAGAACCACCCGGGCTGGACCGGCAACATCAGCGACTACGTCATCAACCCTGACGGCTACGTCGTGCTTGCCGCCAACCGCGGCACGCCGAACGAGCTTCCGCTCGTGCGCTACGACGCAGACGGCAATGCGTGGCAGGGCGTGATCGGTGACGTGAACCCGAGCTTCTCGTTCGGTATCGCGAACAACATCACGTTCAAGAACTTCAACATCTACGCGCTGTTCGACGGCGTGCAGGGCGCCGACATCTACAACTTCACGCGCCAGTGGATGTACCAGGATGGACGTCACGGCTGGATGGGCCAGGGTGATCGCCCCGCTTCGGAGCGCATCGCTTCCGGCTTCTACCAGAGCGGACTGTACGATGCCAACAACCCGAACGACGCGTTCGTGGAGGATGGCTCGTTCGTGAAGCTTCGCGAGCTTTCGGTGAGCTACAACTTCTCGCCGGACCTGCTCAACCGCATTGGCGCCTCGCGCTACATCAGCGGTGCGAAGGTCGCGCTCATCGGACGTAACCTCTACACCTGGACCGACTACTCGGGCTTCGATCCGGACGTCACCGCAGCGGGCGACTTCAACTTCCGCTCGGACGGCTTCCGCTACCCGAACTTCCGTCAGATCTCGGGTCAGATCGAACTCCGCTTCTAACCGACTGGAGCAATACTTACGATGAACGCACTAAATAAGTGCGGTCGTGTCCTCGCCGTCGCGGCGGTGCTCTTCGGCACCGCCTGCGGCGACCTGGACGTGACCAACCCGAACGCCCCGGACGCGGATCGCGCCAGGGTCGGGCCGAACGAGATTAGCGCGCTCGCGCGCGGAACGTGGCATCGCTGGTATCGGTTCGGCACCGACGTGGATCCCTGGATGGCCACGGGAGTCACCGCCGACGTTCTTACGTCGAACTTCGGTAACTTCGCGATGCGCTTCAGCAACGAGGAGCCGCGCATCCCCTACGGCAACATCTCCGGCGGAACCGATCAGTGGACCGCCCGCTATCCGTGGCAGGAAGCCTACGGCGTGCTGGGCGTGTCCAACGACGTGCTCCGCTCCATCAAGGATGGTGTCCAGGCACCCGCTGCGTCGCCTAACACCGCGGCACAGGAGACCGATGTCGTCAAGGCTCTCGCCCTGTTCACGCAGGCCGGATCGCTGACGCAGCTTGCCCTGCTGTTCGACCGGGCATTCATCGTCGACGAGGACACCGCTGCGCGAATCCTTGCGGATCCCAACACCCCCCTGGAACTCGCACCGTACACGGACGTGGCGGCTGTGGCCCTCCAGAAGTGGGACGACCTGATCGCCCTGAGCAGCTCGATGACGGGAACGATCTCGTCGCCGCAGGACATCATGCCGACCGTCGGCTGGGACCTGACGCCGCAGCGCATCAACAAGCTTGCGAACACGATGGCCGCTCGCCTGCTTGCCTACACGCCGCGCACCGGCACCGAGAACGCCGCCGTGGATTGGGGCAAGGTGCTGACCTACGCCGAGAACGGCATCACCGACCGCACCGGCGCGGGCTTCGACTGGTTCGTGCAGGGCAACGGCTCGAACTGGTTCTCGTACATCAACTACTACGGGAACGAGCCCAGCTGGCTGCGGATCGACCATCGCGTGATCAACGCAATGGATCCCACCTTCCCGGCGAAGTTCGACGGTTCGGCCGCCTCGCTGGCAAAGGCGACCCCGGAGGACAACCGCTACGAGTCCGACTTCGGTTGGGATGAGGGCGGCCCGATCGGCGATCCGCTTCGCGGCGTCTGGATGCAGAGCACGCACTGGCACAGTCGCTGGCAGGATCACTCTCGCTTCTCACCGACGGGTGCGCGTACCCCTGCGCCCTACATCCTGGGAACCGAGAACAACCTGCTCATCGCCGAGGCGCTCATCCGCTCCGGTGGCAGCCTCGAGGATGCGGCTGATCTGATCAACCTCACCCGCGTCACGCGTGGCGGCCTGACGGCTGCCGCAGCTGCTGACGGTAAGGACAAGCTTCTCGAGTACGTGCAGTACGAGCGCCTGATCGAGCTCATCAACACCAACGGTGTAGAGCTGTGGGATGCCCGTCGCTTCGAGACCGTGCAGCCTGGAACCTGGCGCCACCTGCCGATTCCGGCTAGCGAGCTCGAGACACTCTCGATGGACATCTACACGTTCGGTGGCCCGGGCGCAGAGATGCGCATGGACCGTCCGGCTCGCAACTACCGGAACGCGATTCCGCAGTTCTGATCCATTCGAAGGCGGCGAGGGGTAATCGGTACTCCTCGCCCGCCGAATCCGGCCTCGCTGCCTGATTCGGCCAGCAGAAGAAAGAGCGGGCGACTCTCAGAGAGTCGCCCGCTCTTTTTCCGTACCGTCGGAGTGGTCGGCGGCGCTCAGCGCAGATTGGCGCAGGCCACGACGTTGGCCATGTCGGCGCTGGCGTTCACGTAAAGGTTCACGTGCACCGCGGACTGCGGGAAGGAGAGTGGCAGTTCGGCCGTCAGCTCGCCGCGTCCGTTGCTGCCCACCTCGATGAACGGGAACTGATCGAAGGCCATCAGCGGAAGGGACGCTGCCCCGCACGTGCCCGGGTGAATGGCCCAGCGGAGCGAGATGTTCTGGGTAGGCGAGTTCACCATGATGCGCACGCGCGAGTAGTTCTCGCGGCCGGGCTCCAGGCTGACGGTGCCAAAGTAGCGGGCCTGCGAAGATCCGAGTGCGGAACCCGAGCGCTGCTGCATGGGCGCAATGGAGCCCGTGAGTCGCTCCGCTCGGCCGTCCGGGCCGCTGCGGGCAGCCCCGCCGCAGCCGAGTAGAAGGGTGGAGGCTGCAGCCAACAGAAGTGTGTTTCTCATGTTGTGGAGGTGCGGATGGAGCCCGGGCCCGAACAGGAGCTTTCGGGCTGGCGGGCATTGGGGCCGCGACCGACGGCGACCTGAAGGTGACGAGGACAACATGCGGTCTCGTGCGGCATTTCGCCAGTTTCCCGAGGACGGCAGGCGTCGTGGAGCAGCGGGACGTGGCACGCTCCGGTGCGGTTGCACGCACCGTGGTCGAGCGGTCGGCCCGCGAGCCGACCAGACAAGGGACCGGCCGACACGTTCGAGGCCGACTCTGCGGTACGCGGAATTTCACTATTGCGCATCCGCCAAGCCGGCCGTACTATGGGCCCACTTCTCAATGCCCTGCCTCCCGCTGTCCTCGAAAAAGGACACGGACACAGGACCCTGAGACTGGACTCCATCGATCCTCCCCGGATCGATGTTGCTGGACAACCTGCCGTACGCATGCAGCTGCCGCGGGGTTTCACCCTGACTGGCGCTGAGCAGTGCATAGACGCTGGCTCCAAAGGCTTTGACACGGGATGCCCGCCAAGGGTTTCCGTGTCGTTCAAGGTTGTTCACCGCCGCAATGCGGCCACCTCCGGCACTCCGGAGGTTTATGCCCGTCCCGCCAGAGATGGAGGCCAATTGACCAGTTGCACTTTGTCCGGCAGGCACGCCCGCGGTCGCCTCGCGGCCGAGCGGGCATTTCACAGTCCAGTGAGGGAGTGAGAAACTGAACATGATGCGTTCTCTTCGAGGGCAGCTCGGGTGGCTGGCCGTCGCCCTGACAGCGGGAGTCGCAGTTCCGCTTCAGGCGCAGGCGCAGAACGCGGTCATCAACGGCCGCGTCACCTCCGAGCAGGGCCAGCCTCTCAACGGGGCAAACGTATACATCACCGAGTTGGACATCTCGGTGGGTACGAACCCCAACGGCAACTACTCGATCAGCATTCCGGCGGCGCGCGTGAGCGGGCAGTCGGTGGTTCTTCGCGTGCGTTCCGTCGGTTTCGTTCCCCAGCAGCGCAACATCACTGTCAGTGCCGGTACCACCACCGAGAACTTCGTGCTCCGCGCGGACGTCACGCGACTGAGCGAAGTGGTGGTGACGGGTGTGTCCACCGCCACTGAGGCGGTGAAGGTTCCGTTCGCGGTCACGCGCGTGGACACGAGCCTCATGCCGGTGGCGGGTGCCAACCCGATCACGCAGCTGCAGGGCAAGGTTCCGGGCGCGAACATCATCTCTGCCAGCGGCCGTCCGGGCGCGGCGCCTGCCGTGGTTCTGCGTGGACCGGGCTCCATCAACGCGACGAACCGCAGCCAGGGCCCGCTCTACATGATTGACGGTGTCCTGCTCCAGGGTGCGCTGCCCGACCTGAACCCTAACGACATCGAGAGCGTCGAAGTCGTGAAGGGCGCAGCCGCCGCCTCCCTCTACGGCGCACGCGCCGGCGGTGGCGTCATCAACATCACCACCAAGTCCGGTCGCACCGCGGCAGACGGCATCAAGTACGGCTTCCGTGCGGAGTACGGACAGAGCGTGATTCCCCGCTCCTTCAGCATCGCCAAGAATCACTGGCTGCCGATGGACGCGTCGGGTCAGCTGTACTGCGCCAACGTCGTGTCGGGCGGCTCGCCCTGCGCCCGCTACATCGACATGGAGGCCGAGCGCCGTCGCATCAACGACGTGCCGACGCCCTACGCGCTGAACCCGCAGGCGTTCCTGTACGACGCGGGTGTGTCGTCCGTGCGCACGAATCGCGAGCTCGCCGGCATCTTCTCCGCGAACACCTGGCCCACGGAGTACGACCAGGTCGGACAGGCCACCACGTCGTCCCCGTTCGTCACGCTGAACGGTGACGCTCGCGGTCGTGTAGGCAGCACGGGCTTCTTCGCCAGTGTCAGCCACACCAACCAGGAGGGCGGTTTCCGCTACCTGGGCGGAATGGAGCGCACCTCTGGACGCCTCAATCTCGACCAGCTGATCGGCGACCAGATCTCGCTGCAGTTCAACACGTTCTACAGCCAGGTTGACGAGGGCGGCTTCGACCAGGATGGAGGCGCGGCCTTCTTCCGTCTGTCCAGGCAGCCGGCGTTCGTGCAGCAGGGTGTGCGCGACCAGCTCGGCCGCCTGTACATCCGCTCCAACCCGCTCAACCAGGGCTCGCAGAACTTCAATCCGTTGCACCACTTCGAGAACATGCTGCACGGTGCAACGAGCACGCGCTTCCTCGGAAACGTCCGTGCCCAGTACACGCCGTCCGAGTGGGCCGAGCTGAGCGCCGACTTCGGTTACGACCGGGCCTCGGGGCATCAGTGGTACCAGGAGGATCGCGGCTTCCGCGCGGTGGAGAACACGCCCGGAACGCACGACGGATGGCGCGATGAAGCTTCGTGGGACAACAGGTCTCTCAACACGAGCGTGAACGCGGTCCTTCGTCCGCGTCTCCTCACCGACCTGAACTCCACGTTCAGCCTCGGCTTCCTGTACGACCAGCAGGACAACAGCCGCATGTCCGCGAACGCCGGTGCACTGGTGATTCCGGGCCTCCGCACGCTGAACGCGCTGGTTGGCGACAGCCGTGGCGTCGGTTCCTCGTCGAGCGCCATCCGTTCGCAGTCGTATCGCGCGACGGCGGACCTGGAGTACATGGATCGCTACATCCTCATGCTGTCGGTGCGTCAGGAAGGTTCGTCGCTCTTCGGAGCGGACGAGCGCTGGGCGACGTATCCTCGTGCGGCAGTCACCTGGATTGCGTCTGAAGAGTCCTGGTGGCCCGCTCCGGACGCCCTGAGCCTGTTCAAGCTCCGTGGTGCATGGGGCCAGGCGGGCGTTCGCCCGAGCTTCTCGGCACAGTACGAGACCTACACGATCGGTGCGGGCGGTACGCTGAACCCGAACACGCTCGGTAACTCGAAGCTGAAGCCGGAGCTGATGACGGAGACCGAGGTCGGCTTCGATGCGGAGCTGTTCGGCCGCGTCGGTCTCAGCCTGACGTACGCGCACTCGGTGTCCGACGACCAGATTCTGCTCGTGCCGCAGCCGAACATCGCCGGCTTCGGAAACCAGTGGCAGAACGCCGGCTCGCTGGAGAACAAGACGTGGGAAGCCACGCTGGAAGTACCGCTGCTTCAGCGCGAGAACCTGAACTGGAGCACGCGCCTCATCTACGACCGCAACCGCGCCGTCATCAAGCGTCTGGACGTGCCTCCGTACACGCTGCCTGGCGGTCCGCAGGGTGCGGAGTCCATGTACCAGGTGCGTGAAGGCGAGCGGATCGGCACGATCTACGGTCGTTCGTTCGTGAGGTCGTGCAGCCAGCTGCCGGCCGGCTTCTCGAGCAACTGCGGCTCGCCCACGTCGGACTACCAGATGAACGATGAAGGCTTCATCGTCTGGACCGGTGGCAAGCCTGTGACGCAGGGTTACACGCACAACTACTACCAGGCCCAGCTCCCCGAGGCGAGTGCGCCGTGGGGTCACAGGATCAACTGGGGTCTGCCGATCCTCCGTCGTGACGAGGAGAACGCGCCGCTGATGCGCGCGCTCGGCAACGCCGCGCCTGACTACCACGTGGGACTGTCGTCCAACCTGTCGTGGAACAAGCTCTCCGTGTACGGACTGCTCGACGGAATCTTCGGTCGTGACGTCTGGAACGAGGGCTTCCACTGGGCGCAGGGCGACTTCATGTCGGGCAACACTGACCAGGGTGGCCGGAGCGTGGAGACGGTCAAGCCGCTCGGTTACTACTGGCGTGTCGGCCCCGGCATCGGTGGTCACAACTCGGGAATCGGTGGTCTGTATGACGTGCTCGGACCGACCGACGATTCCGTGGAGGACGCATCCTTCGTACGGCTCCGCGAGCTCGCAGTCTCGTACAACGTGGGCCCGGTGATGGGTGCTGGTAACTGGACGGTGGGAGTGATCGGTCGCAACCTCGTGACCTTCACGGACTACCGTGGCTACGATCCGGAAGTCGGACGTGGTGGAGGCCAGCTCGGTTCGGCAGCGCTGAACGGAATTGACTACTTCACCTTCCCGAACCTCCGCACGTTCACGCTCCAGCTGTCCACCTCCTTCTGATTCCCAGGCGAGATCATCTACGAGAGTGTGTGGGGCTGCAGGCAATGCCTGCAGTCCCGGCACCCTCCAATTTCGAGGTCAATTGATGCGACTGAGAACAATTTCCGTGGCTGTCGCGGCGGTGGGCCTGCTGTCTGCCTGCAGCGATGCGCTCTCGGTTCAGCAGAAGAACAACCCGGACGTGGACAGGATCCTGTCCTCGCCTGACGGCATCGAGGGGCTGTTCCGTTCCTCGTTCCAGCAGGTTCTGGCTGCGACACACGGAACCACCACGTCGCTCTACGCGGCGATGCAGGTGATGTCCGGCGAGAGCTACGCAACGGTGGCGAACTTCGGTATGGCGCAGAGGAGCGCCATCCCGCGTCCGATCATCGACAACGGTCTGGGCAACCAGACGCAGTCCGAGAACCTTCGTGACTTTGCGCAGCTTCAGCGCAATGCGCGAAACATCAGCAACGGTATCAGGGCGCTGGACGCCTTCCTTGCGGATGGCAAGACGCTCGGATCGCCGCAGCAGAATGCGCGTGCTCGTGCGTTCGGCTGGTTCTCACTGGGTGTTGCGTTAGGCAACGTTGCCCTGGTGTACGATGCGGCGGCAGTGCCGGCGCCCACCATGGAGGCGCAGGAAGTGCCTGACCTGCAGCCTTACGGCGAAGTGATGCAGAAGGCGCTCGACTACCTGGATTCGGCGCTGGTGGTAGCCACCAGTGCGGATGCAGGCGGTGGAATTCCGAACGAGTGGCTGCCCACCGGCGGTCTCTCGCAGGCGGAGTTCATCCAGGTGATTCGGTCGTACAAGGCGAAGTTCCGTGCGGGCGTGGCCCGTTCGCCCGGCGAGCGTGACGCTGTGAACTGGTCCGAGGTGGCTGCAGATGCTGCGGCCGGCATCACCGAAGACCTGGTCATCACGCTGAACAGCTCGGTGGGCTGGACCTTCAGCTGGCTCAGCCAGGCGCTCGTGAACTCCACATGGTCCACCATTCCTCCGCTGTACATAGGAATGGCGGATACCAGCGGTGCCTTCCGCAAGTGGATCCTGCCGCCGCTGGATGACGAGGCCGCGCCGGCTCGTGCTACCGGCGGCGATCCGGGTGACTTCTTCCTGATTCACACGCCTGACACGCGCTTCCCGTCGGGTGCAACCCGTGCGGCACAGCTGGCGAATTCGCCAGCGCTCGGAGAGCCGTTGCCTTCCGTGTACTTCCGTGCCAGGGAGGCAGGACAGGATACGCAGGGCTCGGCATGGGGCGAGTCACCTTACGACTTCATGCGCTTCAGCGGCTACCGCGCGAACTCCGGCATTGCGCCCTGGGTGCTGATGTCTGCAACGGAGATCTCGATGCTAAGGGCTGAAGCCGACATGAGGCTGAATCCGGGCAATCCGACCGTGGCGGTTGATCTGATCAACGCGTCGCGTACGGCGCACGGTCTGCCTCCGTTCCCGGCAGGTTCCACGCGTGACACGCCTGCGCCCAACCATCCGGGCGGTGGCGGGTTCTCGTGCGTGCCGCAGGCGCCTACTGCCGGTAACCGTGTGGTCGAGTGTGGTTCGCTGTGGGAGGCGATGAAGTATGAGAAGCGGCTGGAGACGATGTTCACCGGCTACGCACAGTGGTTCTCGGACCATCGTGGCTGGGGCGACCTGGTTATTGGAACGCAGGTCATGTGGCCGGTGCCTTACCAGGAGATGGACGCGCGTCAGCTCGAGCCGTACCACTCCTCGTGGGGCGCTGCAACCAGCACCTACAACTACTGACGTGGCTTCACTTCGCTCGTTCCGCGCATCTGCAGTCTCGTCCCCGGTTCGTGAACCGGGGGCGGGACCGCGGTGGCGGGTGTCGTACTCCCGCATTGCGGGTGCAGCCAGGCGAACAGCGGGCATCCTCGTGCTGGTGGGGATGTCGGTGTCCGCAACGGCCTGCTACACGTATCGGCCGCTGAGCACCGCGCCCGTGGCGGGAACCGAAGTAAAGCTTGAACTGAATGACCGTGGTCGTGCAGCACTCGCGGACAGCGTGGGGCCCGCAGTCAGGAGCATTACGGGGTCGCTCGCCGACGTGAGCTCTGGCAGGTATGACCTGCGGATACACATGGTGGAGTTCTTCAGCGGAACGATTCAGCAGTGGTCTGGCGAGCGCCTGGTGGTGCCGGAGGAGTACGTGCTCCGGAGCAGCGAGCGTCGCTTCGACCGGAAGCGTTCCTGGCTGGTTGGCGTGGGAAGCGCTGCCGCGCTGGCGGCGGCAATAATCAGCATCGACCTCCTGGGAGGTGCCGAGCCTTCCCCAACGCCTGTTCCTCCTCCACCTGTAGGAGACCAGTAGC
Source organism: uncultured Gemmatimonadaceae bacterium (assembly GCA_964415485.1). Taxonomy (GTDB): domain Bacteria; phylum Gemmatimonadota; class Gemmatimonadetes; order Gemmatimonadales; family Gemmatimonadaceae; genus JBBQHX01. Next base: position 5,636 of record CAYQAO010000027.1, on the reverse strand, counting down.
AGTGTGCAACACGGCTGCGGTTCACCAGCGGTCAGGTTCTCAACTTCATGGCACCATTGGAGTCTACTTCATGCGTCTTTCTCGTTTCGTAATCCCAGTATCGGCGCTGCTGCTCGCGAGCTGCGGCGTCGATGACAGTCCCACTGTCAACAACCGGCCCGACCTGGCTGGCGTGCGCTTCATCAATGCGCTGGTGGATGCCGGTCCGGTGGACGCGCGCATGGTTGACCAGACGCAGTGGTCGGCGTACGCACTCGGCATCAACTTCCGCCAGTCCGGAATCCTGATGCCGGCGCAGGCCGGCGCCCGTCCCGTTCGCGTCTGGACTTCCAGCAATGTGCTGGACGACATCGAACTGCTCATCGAGCAGACCGTCAACATCACTGCAGGCCAAAACGTGACCCTGCTGCTCACTGGCAGCGTTTCAGGCGGCACCGCACGTATCGAAGTGATTCCGGATGCGGTTCCGGATTCCACAGCAGGGCAGATTCACGTGCGCGCCGTCAACGCTTCAGACGCTGCTGCCGACGTGTCATGGGTGGACGGCGGCGGAGCGTCGGCGCCCGTGTCGGTAGGCCCGCTCGGCACGAGTGCGTACATCGCGCGCCCGACCGGCCCTGTCACCGCGAGCTTCACCGTGGCAGGCGATGCAGGTGGTCCGAGGGAAGCTGCTGCCCCGGCCGGTGAAGTCCGTGATGACGGCATCGGAAACACCGCGGGTCATCTCGCGTCCGGAAGCGCGCTGTCCGCGTACGTCTTCCCGGCGTCCATGCCCGGAAGCGCTGCGCCGCAGGGTGGCGCGTTCGACGCACCGGCTGTGATATGGTTCGTGGATCGCGTTCCCGCGCCGCCGCGGTGACCTGAGGAGAAGCAGTAGCATGCAACCTGAGTCGGGGGCAGGTCCAATCGCGGGCCTGCCCCCGCTCGCAACTGAAACGGTCGCTCTCGCCCTGGCCTGCCTGACGACCCGTCCGTGCGGACCCGCTCGCTGCGGGCGCCGGCGACAATCCGGAGATGCGCACGCACCTTCGGCCAACCGAGGAGACACGTCGTGATAGTCAGAACCCTGGTGTTCGCGCTCATGATGGGAGCGCTGACGGCCTGCGCCAGCGCGGGCGGTGGCTCGGGATCCACACGCACTGACCGCGATCGCCTGTCGCGCGAGGAACTCGCGGAGTATCCCGGATCAAACCTCTATGACGTAATCCGCTCGCAGCGACCCGCCTGGCTGCGCGACCAGGTGAACAGCCGACTGGGACAATCGGGGGCTGCGGGGCCAATGATCTACCTGGATGGCCAACCGTTCGGCGAGATCGAGGCTGCTCGATCCATCAGCACTCAATCCGTGGAAACCGTCCGTCGCCTCACGGCGTCCCAGGCGCAGAGCCGATACAGCATGCAGGCGGCACGAGTAGTCATAGACGTGACATCCAGACGAGCTCCATAGCGGGCGAGGCGTGGAGTGCGCTATGGTGCACGATTCTGGCAATGTCCCATCGCGCACCCACTCCCTCAACATGCTGCGGAACGTACACCCACAGGTCCCGATGGCTGCGAGAGACCAGGCACGCCGTTTCCCGCTGGCTCTCCTGACCGCCTTGATGCTCGCAGCGCCGGCCACGGCGACGGCCCAGTTTCCCGGGCTGCCGGTGGTGGAAGGCGCGTTCTTTCATCCGGGCAGGGTTGGCGGCATGAACCTCGGGCTGGCCGAGGATGCTACGGCGTATGCAGCGGCGGCCAGCTGGGTTCCCGGTTCCGCACGATGGAAGGTCTCCGCCGGGCTCGGCTACCTGCAGCTCCCTGACGACGGAACCCTCGCGTTCGGCGTTCGTGCGGCCTATCCGCTGCCCTTCATGGGCACCGGCGACAGCACCAGCGCGACCAGTCTCGCGGCGTTTGCGGGCGGCGGCGGTTACTCCCTGAACGGAGTGACGAGTCTCTCGATACCACTTGGTGTGACCGCCGGATATCGCGGCGCCATCCCGGGAGGTAGAGCCTGGGCAGTGCACGCGGCCCCGTTCCTCGTCTATAATCTGGCCACCGGCACGGTGCGCGACACGGATGAGGAAGTGAGCGCCAGCGGGTTCGTGATCCGCCTTGGAGTGGGTGGCGACTTTGCCGTGACCTCGCGTGTCGGCCTGTCCCTTGCCCTCGAGTTCGGTCAGGACCCGGACTCGAATGACCCGGGTACCCGTGGGACGGTGCTAGGAGTGGGGGTCGCGCTTAGATTCTGAGCGTTCGTACGAGCGCTGAACCGCCGGGTCCGGCACCGTACCGTACAGTTCCAGACTTGACAGCAACATTTCAGATCGGAGGAAACGAGCATGCTTTTTCGTTCTGTCCGCAGGGCCCTGCCGGCTGCCGCAATCGTCGGGGCTGCCCTGGTTACCGCCACGGACACCCTCATGGCGCAGGCATGGGTGTATCCGGCGTTCCAGCCGCCCACCATCGTCAGCCGTGAGTACCAGGGAATCATCGCCGACGGCGACTGGGGCGGAACGTCGCTCGTGTTCCAGTGGAAGGAAGGACTCGGGCCGAGGTCGCAGTTCTCGCTGGATGCCGGTATTGCGGACCCTGATTTCGGTGATGCCCGTTTCCTCATCGGCGGTGGCTATGGCTATCAGCTGAACCGGGCGAGCCAGAATGCGGACCTGCCGCTGGACATGATGTTCACGGCCGGCGCGTACGGCAGCTTCGGTGACGGCCTCACGATCATTCGCGTGCCCGTGGGTGTGTCCATCGGACATCGTTTCCCGCTCGAGGGGAACATGGCCATCACCCCGTACGTGCACCCTCGTGCGGCGCTGTTCTTCTGCAGCGACTGCGCTGACGAGACCGACATGCGAATCAACTTCGACCTGGGCGTGGACTTCGAGCTGACGCAGACGCTGTCACTTCGCGGCAGCATCATGTTCGGCGGAGACGACGAGGAAGCCTTCGGACTCGGCTTCGCGTGGCGTCCGCGCGGACTGCGCTGATACCCGGTATCCGGTTGTGATGACGGCCGGCGTGACCAGGCATGGTTGCGCCGGCCGTTTACGCGCCGGCGACAGGCAGGCGGTGCAGTGGCGGCAGTGCTTTCATTGGCTCAGGTCTTGCCCAATTCCCACCCGTGACGCAGGACGACGAGGTTCCCGTGCCCGACAGTGAGTCCGGAAGGCTGCCACCGGTGCTGGTGGTGGACGACAACCGCGACAATATCGCGATAATGCGCGACTATCTCCGGGTGCGTGGCTATCCCGTGACCGTCGCATACGATGGCAATGAAGCTCTCCGCATGTTCAGGGAGACGAAGCCGTCCATCGTGCTTCTCGACGTGATGATGCCGGGCAAGAGCGGATGGGAGGTGTGCCGGCTCATTCGGGAGGCGTCGGCGAATGGTGGCGATGCCGTGCGCATCATCATGGTGACGGCGCTGGACCAGTGGGAGGACAAGCGGCAGGCGCTTTTGGACGGTGCCGACGATTACCTGGAGAAGCCGTTCGGACTTTCCGATCTCGCTGCAGCGGTCGAGCGAAACGTGGCGCAGCTGGGCGGGCCTGGATGACAGCTGCGGGACAGCGCGTCGGTCATTCTCGTGTGGCACGCGCTGGATTGCAGCGCGTTCGTGACCTGTCATGCGCGCTCGGAGCGCAGGTGAAGAGCAGCGCGATGCGCTCCTGTCGAAGGCGGCTGTCGTGAGCGGTCCGGTCCTGCTGGTGGACACCTCCGACCCGGCAGTAGCTGAAGCCGCTGCCTTGCTCGACATCGGAGAAGTGAGGAAGGTGGCCTCACGAGAACTCGCCGGTGCGATCGCGGAAGGCGGGGGCATCTTCGCCGTGATCACCACCACGGACAACCCTAACGCCCTTCGGGACATTGTCACCGCCGCGCGCTCGAGGCGGGTTCCCGTGATAGTGGGGGCGTCCGGAGAGACGCTTCGTCGTCGGGCGGTGGAAGTGCGGCCTGACGACTGGTACCGGTCGCCCGCCCCCGCCGACGAGATAGCGGCCCGCTTGCGCGCGGCGGTGGTGCGTTCCTACGGGTTGCAATCCGAGGACTCCGACCGCGCCGGCGTCAGCGAGCGCCAGGTTGCCCTCTACGACTCCCTTACAGGCCTGCCCACGCTGCCAGTGATGATCGAGCGGTGCCGGCAACTGGTGAAGGAGCGCGGCGAGCTCGAGGTGATCTACCTCAGCTTCATGCGCTACACGAAGCTGGAGGAGATCTACGGGTGGGAGAAGCTGGATTCGGTGCTCGAGACCACCGCGTCGTCGGTTCAGCACGTGCTCAGGGAATCCAACATCCCGACCACGCAGCTGATGGTGAGCTATACGAACGACGACGAGTTCGTCGTCTTCCACGTGCCCGAGCCGGGCGAGGACGCTGCCTCCGACACGGACGTGACGCGCCTCGCAGCCGCGCTGCAGAAGGAAGTGGGCGAGCGAATCGAGCAGGCTCACGGAGAGGACATCGCCGCGCTCTTCGACGTGTACGTGGGGCGTTCGCACGTGCACTACAACCCGAAGGTGCGCCTGCAGCGGCTCATCTACCGCGGCATTCGTGAGGCGGCGAACGCCGCGCGATCTGTGGAGGAGCGGGAGCGCGCGCGCCGCATCGCGGAACTGCGCACGGTGATCCGGGACGGCCTGGTGTACGTGGATTACCACCCGATAGTGCACGCGGAAACGGGCAGCGTATACGGATACGAGGCGCTCGCTCGCGGCATGGTGCGTTCGCTGCGAAGCCCGGAGGTGATGTTCGACATCGCCGCCCGCGCGGATCTGCTCTGGGAACTGGGAAGGCTGTGCCGACAGAAGGCCCTCGAGCGGATGGACGAGGTGACCAGGGACAGCGAACTGCTCTTCATCAACGTGGATCCGCACGACTTCGCAGACCCGCAGTTTGACGAGGCATCGCTGCGCGCGGCGGATCCCCGGCGGGTGGTGATCGAGATTACCGAGCGCACCGCCATCAAGGACTACCCGCGCATGCGCGAGAGGCTGCAGAGCTTCCGCGACAGCGGCTTCCGCTTCGCGGTGGACGACGCGGGCAGCGGCTACGCCGGGCTGGGCTCGATCGCGAACCTGGAACCGGACTTCATCAAGCTGGACATGTCACTGATCCACGGCATTGACGGCAACTTCATCAAGCAGAACCTGGTGGAGACGATGGTGAGGTTCGCGAACGAGCAGGGCGCTATGGTGATCGCGGAGGGTGTGGAGAGCGAGGCCGAGTACGAGACGGTGCGCCGATTGGGGGTGCACCTGGTGCAGGGGTTCTATCTGAACGAGAACAAGGACTAGGCGTCTGTCTGGGAGTGTCGGGGTCGGGAGTCGGGGCTTGGTGGGGCTCGGCGCACCGCGGCTGGCGCTCGGTGCTCGACTGCCATCCCGCGCCAGTCGCCTCTGTCATCCCGCACGAGCGCAGCGAGTGTCGGGATCTGATTTCGGTGCGTAGTGGCCGGCTTCGGCGCAGTGAAAGTAGATCCCGACGCTTCGCGCGGGATGACAGTCTCTCCTTCCGTGTCATCCCGCACGAGCGAAGCGAGTGTCGGGATCTGCCTGCAACTTGTAGTGGCCGGCTTCGGTGCGGGGTGAGCAGATCCCGACGCTTCGCGCGGGATGACAGTGGCCTCACACGAAGCGCGAAGCGCT
>CAYQAO010000026.1:28415-32552 GCA_964415485.1 uncultured Gemmatimonadaceae bacterium | reverse complement strand
CGTAGACGCGCTTCTCCAGGAACGTGTCCAGCTTCTCGCCGGCCGCCGTCTCCACCACGAAGGCCAGCATGTCCATGCCGAGGTCGCTGTAAACCACTCGGGTGCCCGGCTTGCGCGCCAGCGGCGTCTCGATCACCGCCTTGCGAGCCTCGGCAGGCGTACGCGCGATGCGCCACAGGTTGCGCCCGGCGGGCAGCCCGGACTGGTGCGTCAGCAGCTGCCTGACGGTGACGCGGTTCTTCTCGCCGCCGGTGAACTCGGGGATGTACGCCGCAACCGGAGCGTCCAGCCGAAGGCGTCCCTCCTCCCACAGGATCATCGCCGCGGTGGTGGTGGCCACCACCTTGGTGAGCGAGGCGAGGTCGTAGATGGTTTCCGTCGGCGACACCGTCTGCGACTGGTTGGTCCAGTCCAGGTGGCCGAAGCCCTTCTGATAGACCGAGTATCCCTTGCGGCCGACCACCACGGACGCACCCGGGTAGCCGCCAGCCAGAATCCCGCGCGATACGATCCGGTCTATCACCGCCAGCCGCTCGGCGGACATGCCCGCTTCGGACGGCGATCGCGCCGGGAGGCCGTCGCCGGCGAAAGCGCGAAACGCGCTGATCTCCAGGCGAGCGGCGGCAGCGGCAGCTTCGGGCCCGGATGCGAGCGACGGCGCGGGCACCACTTCAGGCGCCGAGGGAGTTGCGGGAGCGAGGGAAATGCCCGAAATGCCCACGTCCGCCGAGGAACCTGGAGCAGCGATTAGGACGGCGGCGAGCAGCAGGGCGTTCACGGGCACTACCTCCAGCTACGACAACGGCGAATTGATACTGGTCACCAGATCGGCGACCGGCACGGCTATGTGGCGGCTTCAGCGGGAAGGAGGCTGAATTACCGCAAACGGACTCTTGTTCGGAGCAATGGGCGGATTGTGACCTGCGTCACGCTCCTATGCATACTACAGGACGAACCTAAATCGGTTCCGTTTCAATGGTAGAGGCCGCGAATCCGGCCCACATTGCAACGTTCGGGAGGCCGTTTACCGAGCCTGTTGAGTGCAATGGAGGTGCCGTGGCGAGGCCCCCTGAGCTTTTCGAGGCAGTCGGCGGAGTTCGGGGATGGCCCGCTTCGGTCAGGCCCTGGGCCGTCGGCCAATCGAGCTCATCCGCTGCCAACTCAACTACGAGCGTCAGCATGCAATCGCTGACGATCGGCGCGTGGCACCGGATACGCGCGAGCGTCGTACGGCACTGGTGAACCCTGCGTGAGTCGCAGCGAAGACGGGCGATTCCCTACGGTGCAGCGTTGAGCGCCGGCAGGCAGGGCTCCTCGATGCCACTCGCGTTTCCACGTTGCTCCTGCCGGAAGCGAGAATCGGCGTATTCTTCAGGTGTTTCAAGGCAGGACAGCAACCCTCCGCCCTCCAGTGTGTGACGAAGAAAGCGTGACCAGTCAGTCTACGATCCAGCGCGCGATGGACGGAGACGAACGGGCGATGCGGGCGCTCTGGGAGCGTCATGCACCGGCCGTGGACGCTGTCGTCCGCAGGTTGGCCGGCGACGACGACCTGGCTGCCGACATCGCGCAGGAAGTCTGGATACAGATCTTTCGCGCCCTGCCGGGCTTTCGCGGCGAGTCGCAGTTTGGCACCTGGGCCCACCGGATTGCTGTCAATCGCACTCTGAATGCACTGCGAAAGGTGCGGCGCGAGCAGAGGCAGGAGTTGCCAATGGACGACGATACCGTTGCGATCGAGCCACAGGATACGGACCGGATCCTGCTCGCCGAGTCGATTGACGAGGCTCTGCGGCAGCTGGCCCCCGGTGCGCGGCAGGTTTTCGTCCTCCATGACGTGGAGGGTTATACGCACGAACAGATAGCCGGAGAGCTGGGGATCAGCACCGGAGGATCCAAGTCACAGTTGTTCAAGGCGCGAGCGAAGCTGCGCCGTCTTCTCGCGCACCTCGTGGAGGTGCCGAGTGAGAGTGGAGAGGAGAGTCATGCTGCACCTGCACGCTGAGCGTCTGGCGGCGCTGGCGGACGACACGCCGACGCCCCTGGAGAGTGCACACCTGGAGAACTGTCCGCACTGTGCGGGCGAAGTGGACGCATACCGCAACCTGGTGGCGCGCGCTTCCTCGGTCGGAGCGTCTGCGCTTCCGGTGCCGGGTCAGGCTCCGCTCACCGACTGGTCTTCGCTTGCCTCCCGGATGCGAAGGGAGGGGATGCTGCCGCCCGCGGAGGTGGTGCAGTTCCCCGGATCGGGCGAGTCTCGGGCTGCGCGGCGTCCGAGCCGGTGGCGGCAGGCGGTTCCGCGCCTGGCGGCGGCTGTCCTGCTGCTGGCGGCCGGTACGGTTTTCGGTCGGCTGAGCGCTGGCGTTCCGATGGTGCCTGCCATGGGTGCGGTCGCGAGCGCCGGATCGCCGTCCATGCCCGCGAGCGAGGGCGAGGCGCTGCTTCTGATGGCGGAGGCCGAGGCGCAGTACAGGCAGGCGGCTGCGTACCTGGCGTCCATGGAGGTCGAGGGCGGTTACGTGCTGGATGAGCCGGAGGCGCTGCAGGCAAGGCTGGCGGCGCTGGACGAGGTTGGCGCGGTGACTCGTGAGGCGCTGCATGCCGCGCCGCACGACCCGGTGATCAACCAGTACTACCTTGCCGCGCAGAGTGCGCGTGCCGCGACGATCAGGCAGATAGATCGAGCCGGTGCGCCCACAATGCTCGTGGGGAGCTACTGATGATGCGAGTCGGCAGATCTGGCGGGACGTCGCTGCTAGTGCGGAGGCGCGGCCTGACGATGGCCTGCGCTCTCACCGTGCTCGTGCCTGCGGCGGCGTCCGCGCAGTCGTCGCAGTCGGCACCGCGCGCCACGGTTCGTTCCGCGCAGCAGCCGCGGGACTCCGCCGCGGTCAATGAGCTTCGGCGGCTGGACACGCAGCGTCGTGAGCTCGAGCGGCAGATCGAGTCGCTGACCGCCGAGCTGCAGCGGCGCGGCGAGGATCGTGAGGCACGGGCAGCACTCATGGACTCCATCATGCGCCTGAGGGGGCAGGAGCTCCGGGTGCGGGCGCGCTCGCTGGCGCTGGCTCATGCGGTGCAGCAGGCGTCGCGTGCGAGCACGGTGTCTCGTCAGGCGCCGCGCGCGCCGCGAGGGTGGCTCGGCGTGAGCTTCGAGGGTGGCCTGGTGGAGGAGACGGAGCGGGGCGCGGTGCTGGTGGCGCCTGACTATCCGCAGATCTTCACGGTCTCGCCGGGATCGCCGGCGGAGCAGGCGGGGCTCAGGCGCGGCGACAGGATCGTGTCCATTGCGGGAAGCGACGTGCGCAGCCAGCCGCTGGTGCTGGATGACGTGTTTCGCCCGGGCCGGAGCGTGCCGATTCGCGTGCAGCGCGACGGCCAGAACCGTCAGGTGGTGGTTCACGTGACGGAGCGGCCGCAAAGGTGGGTCGTTATGCGGGCGATGCCCGATTCGCAGCTCTTTGCGTCGCTCCCCGTGTGGGACGAGCCGTGGACGATGCGACTGGACATGCCTGACGACGACTGGAGCGGGATGTTTCGCATGAGGTTCGACAGTACCTTCTCGCAGGCGCAGCAGGACCGCGTGCGCGTGATGCAGTCACTGGCCGCGCAGGTGAGCGAGCGTGCCCGCGCAATTGAGGGCACTGCCGCCCCCGTGGCGACGTCGCCGCGGGTGGCAGTGCGGGTGATGACGCGAACCGACGGTGCGGCGGCCACGCCGTTCGTGATGTTCTCGGGCGACATGGGCTACGCGCTGGGCGCCCGCCTCACGACTCTGTCACCGATGCTGCGTGCGGAACTCAGCGCTCCCGAGGGCGGCGTGCTCATCCTGGAGATAGCCCCGGCGACGCCGGCCGAGCGTGCGGGACTGCGCCCGCTGGACGTGATAGTGAAGGCGGACGGCAAGCTGGTGACGAACCCCGCGGATCTCGCGCGCGCGATCAGCCAGCGGGACTCGAAGTCGCTGCGCCTGGAGCTCGTGAGGCGTGGCAGGGCAGAGAGGACGACGGTGAACTGGTAGGAGGGGCGAGGGACTGGGGGCTGGGACTGCTTCCCGCACTGTCATCCCGCGTGAGCGGCGAAGCCGCGAGCGTCGGGATCTGCCTGCAACTGGTAGTGGCCGGCTTCGGCGCAGGG
>CAYQAO010000026.1:1552-28315 GCA_964415485.1 uncultured Gemmatimonadaceae bacterium | reverse complement strand
AACTGGTAGTGGCCGGCTTCGGCGCAGGGCTGGTAGATCCCGACGCTTCGCGCGGGATGACAAGGAAGTGAAGCGCGGGATGACGGACTCCCAGGCAGTTCACCCAGTCCCCAGTCCCTTGTCCCTAATCCCCGCCCTTCAGCGACGCATGTATCCCCAGCGCCGCCACCGCGCCCGTGGCCGCCGCGCGGATCGCCAGCTGCGAGCCCGGCGTGATGTCGCCCGCCGCCCACACGTTGTACACGCTCGTGTGACCCGTCTCGTCCACGATTATCTGTCCGTTGTCATCGCGCTCGCAGCCCAGCTGGGCGCCGATGTCGTCCGCAGGGTACTGCGCGATCGAGAAGAACAGCTTCTCGCACCCCAGTGAGTCACGGTCGCCTTCGAACATCAGCGAGCGGAGGTCGTCGTCGCGGAAACGGATACCCGCTATGCGATCCGTGATGGTCTCGATGCCCAGCTCCTTCAGGCGCTCCTCCTGCTCGGGAGTGTAACCCGGTTCTTCGCCGTTCGTGCAGATGGTGAGATCGCGCGTCCACGTGGTGAGCGCCTTCGCCATTCCCACGGCCTTCCGCCCGGTTCCGATCACCACCGTCTTCCTTCCGCGCGCCTCGTAGCCGTCGCAGTCCGGGCACACGTGCGCCTTGTCGCCGTACACACGCTCCAGGCCCGGGATGTCGGGCCACACGTCGCGAATGCCGATCGCCAGCAGAAGGCGGCGCGAGTGCACCGATTCGCCGCTCTCCAGCACCAGCTCGAAGTGGTCGTCGCCATGCTTGCGCGCGCGCAACACGCAGTCGTCCAGCAGCTTCACGCCGTACTTGCGGCATTCCTCGCGCCCCGATCGCCGAAGATCCGCCGGCTTCACGTGCGGCTGGCCCAGGTAGCCGTTCACGCCACGGGTCTCCCAGTTGCGCGGGTCGCCTGAATCCACGAGCGCCACGGTGCGCAGGTACCTGCCGAGCCAGATTCCGGCAGAGAGTCCTGCCGGTCCTCCGCCTGCGATGGCGACGTCGAAGACAGTGTCGGTCATGCGATGAGGCTGCGGGTTGTTGATCGGCGACGGAAGACTGAATGCCATTCGCCTGCGTGATGCCACAGGCCGGGAAGGAACTTCGAGGCGAGGTCCCGGCGTCCGCAGCCCTGTACATGCGAAAAGGGCGCCGGCAATGCCGACGCCCCCTTCGAACTGCTGAACTGCGTACTGCCCGTTACGCGTTCCTGTCCGTGCAGCCGGAAGCGTTGGGGTTGTTCTGTTCGGCCTGCGGCACGGGGAAGTTCACGTCCGTGCCGTAGTTGCCGGCCTTGGCGCCCGGCTGCCATGCGCCAACCGGGAACACGTCGGCCTGGCTGCGGCCGTACTGGCGGATGAGGCGACGCAGGTCGCCGACACGCGCGCCCATTCCGAAGTTCCAGAAGGCACGCTCACGGAAGAGCATGTCAACGCGAGCTTCGGGAGTACCCGGATCCACGAGGTCGGGCAGGGGGGTCACGCCTGCATCGAGCGTGGCGTTGAACGCCGCCCGGGCATCGTTCATCGCGGCAATGGCCACAGCCGGGTTGGTGTTCAGCACGGCCTCGGCTTCGATCATGCGTGCCTCGTAGCCCTTGAGGATCGCCATCTCGCTCTCGCGTGCCGGCCACAGCATCGCCACCACCGGCGGTGCGAAGAGGTCGTCGCGAAGCGGGTTCGTGACGCCGATCGCCGCACACTCCGGAGTTCCTCCGATGCAGATGGGCAGGCGCGGATCCTCTGCGCTCACGAAGTTGATGCCGTTCGTGCCCTCGTTGTCGGCGACGTTGTAGCGACGCTCGTTGTTGTTCCGCAGCCAGTTGTAGTTGCTGGTCGTGGACAGCGAGTGACGCACCAGGTACTCGAAGTCGTTCGGAACGCCAGCCACCGCGGCGGCAGCCTCGGTGTAGCGGTTCAGGTTCAGCAGGATGCGGCCCTGCAGGACCTTGAGCGCGTTGCGAACGCGGTTGTCGTTCGCCGTTGCGCCCGTGACCGCCGCCAGGCCCAGGTTCACCTGATCCAGCGCATCCTCGAACGCCTGCTGCGTGGAGATCGGCGAGCCGAACTCCTCACGGCCCTCGATCACCGAGCTGAAGATGAGGCCGTTGCAGTAGTGCTCGGCCATGGTGTTGATGACGTAGGCCTGCACGAAGTGCATCTCGGCCTTCTGCCATCCCGGCGCCGACGGGCTGTACTGATCCAGCAGCTCAACTGCCTGCTGACCCGACAGGCGGGCGCGGTGAAGCGCCCGGTTCGCGTCGGTCAGGAAGTTGTTCTGCACGGTGATGATGCGCTGGTCGATCTCCTGACGAGCGATGAACGAATCACCGTTGATGAACTCGTCGGCGAACAGGCCGCTGAGCATGAAGAACTCGCCGCTTCCGCTGGTGGCGGTTGCGAGCCTTGCGAGTGCTCCGAGACGAACGGCGTTGGCGCCTGCCGGCGACTGTACGTCGCTCGGGTTGATGATGTCCGGATCGGTGACGTCGAGGACGTCAGTGGGCGAGCATGCGCCCGCGGCAAGAATTCCTGCCGCGAGAGCGCTCAGCGACGCCGTACGAAACGTCCTGCGCGCCCGCGCGCGCAGGGTTCGGCTGTGCGGTATGTGCATTCGTGAAGTCATCAGAAGCCGAAGGAAACGCGGAAGGTGTAGTACGTGGGCGGAGCGAAGGCCTGGAAGGACGACGGGTTGTCACCCGTGGTTCCGAAAGCCTCGGGATCCACACCGGTGTACTTGGTCCACAGGACGCCCAGGTTACGCACCGCCAGCGTGGCCGTGAGGTTGCGGCCGCGGAGCGCGTTGGCCCACTGCTCCGGAGCGGTCATGCTGAGCGAGAGCTCGCGGAAGCGAATGAAGTCGCCATCCTCGAAGAACCCGGCAACCGACCGGCTGGCGTGCTCACGCACCATCACGGTACGCGCCTGCTCGAAGTGCGAGGCGTTCGGGTTGATGAGGCCCGAGCAGTTGTTGCGGCTGGCGCAACGGATGCGCTCGGAGTTGTTGTACACGATGTGACCGCCCTTGTAGTCAATCATTCCGGCGAGGCGCAGGCGGCGGTTCCAGAACTCGAAGCCGTTGGTGAGCGCTGCCTCGAGCGTCGGCATGGGCTGGCCATGGTAGATCGCCGTGTCGCTGGTGACGATCTCGGACAGCTCGATGATGCCGTCGTTATTGGCGTCGTTGTAGTCGAGCAGTCCCACCGACCAGTAGCCGTAGAGGGGATAACCCTCGCGCTGCTGCACCGTGGCGCTGGTGATCGGCGGCACGCCGCCGAGCGTGACCAGCTTGTTCTTGTTGCTGGAAGCGTTCAGCAGCACGTCCCAGCCGAAGTTGTCGCGCTGCATGAGCTGCGCGTTGATCAGGGCTTCCCAGCCCTTGTTGCTCACTTCACCCAGGTTCTCGAAGCGGGACGTTGCACCCGTTCCGAGCGACGGCGGAAGGATGCGGCTGATGAGCGCGTCCTTCGAGGACTTGGAGTAGTAGGTGACTTCCGTGGAGAGGCGGTTGTCGAAGAACGATCCGTCGAAGCCGACCTCGAACTCCGTGGAGCGCTCGGGCTTCAGGTTCGCGTTACCGAGCGTGCTGAACACAAGGCCCGGCTCCTCGCCGCTCTCACCGAGTACTGCGGTGGACGAGTAGTACTGCACTGCGTCCGTGGTTCCGGGCTGCACGCCGGACGCACCGTACGCGGTGCGGAGGCGAAGCTGGTTGATCCAGCTGGGGTTGCCGAAGAAGGGCTCCTCGGAAACGACCCACGATGCCGAGAACTTCGGGTAGAACACCGTCTTGAAGTCCGCACCGAACGCGCTGTTGCGGTCGGAGCGCACGGCACCCGTGAGGAACAGGCGGTCACGGAATGCGAAGCGCTGCTCGATGTACGCGCCGAGCGTGCGGCTCTCGGTGGTTCCGTCGTCCGACAGGCGCTCTGCGCCCGAGGAGACGGTGGTTCCACCAGGCGTCAGCTGACGGCCCGTGGCGTACGTGGCGCTGAAGATGTTGCGGTAGAACTGCACACCGGCCGTGGTCTCGGAGCTGAGGTCGTCGGTTACCTGACGGTTCGCGCTGGCACCGAGGTCTACCGTGTACATGTAGAAGTTGGTGCGGTTCTCGCGCTTGAAGCCGAGACGGTCGGTTGCCGAGGTGCAGTCTCCGAAGCGGCAGAGCTGCTCGTCAACGCGCATGATGTAGTCGAGACCCGCGTTGGCGCGGAACGACAGCCAGTCGGTGGGACGAATGTTCGTGCTGGCCGACGTGATGAAGCGCTCGATGGCCTGGCTGGTCTCGGTCTGGTACACGTTGCGCGGCGTGAACTCGCGCCATCCCCACAGCGTGTCGCCGGCGGCGTTGGTGTTGTACTTGAAGCCAGGGCCGCCGTAGATGTTCGCGGCAACACCGGCGGTACCGGAGTCGTCGCTTCGAACCAGCTGCATGTCCGACGAGATGTAGCCTGCGCTCACTGCAACGTCCACGTTGTCAGCCGGGACGATGTTGAGGTTCGCGCGGGTGGTGATCTTCGTGATCCCGTTCGGGTTGCGCTGCTTGGAGTTGAGGCTCAGTCCGTTCGCGCGGAGGTAGCGCTTCTCGAACTCGGGAACCTTCGTCACGCCATCCTCGTCCTCCCACTCACCGGAGAGGAAGTAGCGGATGGTCTCGGTGCCGCCGCGCACCTGCAGGCCGTGCTGCTGGCGGTAGCCCGTTCCGAAGGGCGTGGTCTCGGGATCGGCCACCACGTTGAAGCTCGTGAGGCTGTCGCGAGTGCATGCGCCCGACGCCACCTGCGTGAGGTAGCACTGCGTGGCGTTCGAGGCCGTGGAATTGTCACGCCATGCGCGCCATGCAGTGGGATAGTCGTTGTGATCCCGGATGGCCGTCTGCTCGGTGAAGTACGTCCACTGCGCACGACCGGCGACACCACGCTTGGTGGTGATCACGATGACGCCGTTCGCAGCGTCCGTTCCGTACAGCGTTGCGGCGGACGGTCCACGAATCACTTCCATGGACTCGATCTCGTCCGGGTTCAGGTCGCCGATGCGGCTGGCGGTGCTGCCGCCCACGCTCACGGAAGACGAACCCGTGGTGCCCTCCATGCGAACTCCGTCAATGATGTAGATCGGGTTGTTCGACAGGGAGAGTGAGCTGTTGCCGCGGATGCGGATACGGATTCCGGCTCCGGTCTGCGTGGCAGGCATCACCATGACGCCCGCGGCACGCGAGGTGAGAAGGTCGCCCACGTTCGTGACGACGCTCTGCTCGACTACCTTCGCGGCGTCAACGTTCGCGATGCTGTTTCCAACCTCGATGCGGCGCTGCTCACCCGTTGCCGTGGTGACGACCGGGTTCAGCGAGATCGCCATCGTCGTCATCCGGATGTTCGCCGTGGTTTCCTGGCCCGCAGCCACGTTCACGGTCTGGCGAGTCTCCGCAAAGCCCACGCGCAGTGCACGGAGCTCAACCGAACCAGCACGAACACCACGTATTACATAGCGTCCCTCGCTGTTGGTGACTGCGCCGAGGGTGGTACCCACCACCGATATCTGTGCCGCAGGTATCGGCTGGCCGCTTGCCGATTCAACTACCTGACCGATGATCGTTCCTTCCTGCGCCTGCGCACCAAGGTTGCTGCCAGTGAAGGCTCCCACTAGCAACGCCCCAGTGAGTGCGCCGAGTACTCTGCGCCAACTCATGAACACCTCTCTTCCATGTGACTGGTGTGGCGTTTCTGGCTGGCTGGAATGCCAGCGGTGTTGGCGCTATGGTAAGGATATGCACTCCTTTACGCCAGCCTTGACCTTGCAGGTATCTCTCGGTCTCCGAAGAAAGAGTGCGGAAGGCGACACGCCGCGATGGGGCTAAGGCGTCAACGCAGGTCGGTGCGAGAGCGTACGAAGGATGCCCGGAGCAGGGGACAGTGTCGTTGATCACCTCGCTAATGCACCAGGCGCCGGTGTGAAGCACCGGAAGTGCAGGTTGCTCGAGACTCGCTTGCAGAGCGGAGAAAACCCGCCCAGGGGTTCCATCTGACTCGTCACGTGTGTTCGTCGTCAGTGCGACGAACCTGAACCCGTATCGGAGTTGCCGTCCGTGACCGTATCCCGCGCCAGGGAAGTTGCAGCACTGTGCACAGCGCTGCTTCTGGCCCCCGCAACAGCTGAATCGCAAAGGACTCCGGGCCCTGCACCGGATATAGCTCAGTACGTAGAAATCCGTAGGACAGAATATGGAGTTCCGCATATATATGCGGGGAACCTCAAGGCCGCCTACTACGCCCTCGGCTACGTACAGCTCGAGGATCATGGGCCGAAGGTGGCAATGGGGCTTTTGCGCGCTCGGGGCGAGATGGGACTGTGGTTCGGTCGCGACAGCATGGAGACCGACTTCCTCGCCAGCCAGGCGTACCGCATCGGCGTGGAGAACTACACTCGTCTCGACCAGGAGACTCGCGACGCGTACGAAGGCTTCGCGATGGGAGTCAACCGGTACATCGAGCTCCATCCGGAGAAGTTCCCTCAAGGCTTCGATCCGCAGTTCACCGGCTATGACGTCGCGGCGCGCGACGTGAACCTCGTGCGCGTATCGGAAGCGAGACAGTTCCTCAGCCGCATGCGTCGCGCGAATGGCGACGGAAGGCCGCCTGCGGCCGAGGGAGAAGGAGCTGAAGGCGACTACATCACCGGCGGCGAGAACCTAGATGCCGGAACGCGACCGAAGCCCATGGAAGGCGTGGATCCGATCGAGGAGGGATCCAACGCGTGGGCATTCGCGCCGAGCCGTACCCGTTCGGGACGTGCCGTGCTGGTTCGCAATCCCCACCTCTCATGGACCGCCGGTTATTACGAGGCGCACATGAAGGTACCGGGCGTGATGGAGTTCTACGGCGACTTCCGAATCGGCGGGCCGTTCGGAGTCATCGGTGGCTTCAACCGCTACCTGGGCTTCGCGACGACCAACAACTGGACGGACCTGAACGAGATCTACGCGCTGGACGTGGATAGCACGCGCGCGGACCACTACCTGTTCGACGGTGCGTCGGTGCCGATGCAGCGCCAGCTGATCACGGTGACGTACAAGAACGGCCCCGGCCTTGGCACCGAGACGCGCGAGATGTGGCGCACCGCGCTCGGCCCCGTGATTCACCGCGACAACGGCAAGATCTACGTGCTTCGCGGTGCGGCGGACGGAGAGTACCGCGCGGGCGAGCAGTTCCTGCGGATGATGCGCGCGAAGTCGCTGGAGGAGTGGAAGCAGGCCATGCGCATTCGTGCGCGGCTCAACTCCAACTTCACGTACGCCGATCGCGACGGGAACATCTTCTATGTGTGGAACGCGGCCGTGCCGGCGCTTCCGCACCCGAGCGGCGGCGACACGCTCGCGATCCCGGCGCGCACCACGGCGGACATCTGGACTCGTTATGTGCCGTTCGACTCGCTGCCGCAGGTGCTTAATCCGCGCGGCGGCTACGTGCACAACGAGAACGACTCGCCGCACTTCACGAACATGAACGAGGTCATGGACCCCGCGAGGTTCCCTGACAACTTCCCGGTCCCGTCGTTGCGCCTGCGCAGCCAGCTGGGCCTGGCACTCATTGACAACCGCCAGCGCTACACGCTGGAGCAGATCATGGACCTCAAGAACTCGTATCGGATGCTGCTGGCCGATCGAGTGAAGGACGACCTGCTCGCCGCGGTGCGTGCGTCCTCGCCTGACGAGACGGTTTCGCGCGCTGCGGACCTGATCGCAGCGTGGGACAACACCGCCGCTCACGAGAGCCGCGGCGGCGTGCTGTTCGAGACCTGGTGGCGCAAGTACACCGAGGGCGAGAACGCAGACTCGATGTTCGCCCACCCGTGGAACATTGACCAGCCGACGACCACTCCCCGCGGGTTGAAGGACGGCGCCCGTGCTGCGGAGGCATTCAAGTGGGCGGTTGCCGAGGTCGCGCGCCTGTACGGCAGCTTCGACGTACCCTGGGGCGAAGTGCACCGCGTGCGCATGGGCAGCACCGACGTGCCGGTTGGCGGCTGCGGCGGCGCGTTAGGATGCTTCCGCGTGCTGAACTTCGCCACGGACGAAGACGGCAAGCGCCGGGTGATCGGCGGCGACGGCTGGGTGATCGGCGTGGAGTTCGGCCGCGACATCCCGCGTGGCTACTCCGTGCTGGCATACGGCCAGAGCGACATTCCGGACCACCCGCACTACGGCGACCAGGCCGCGATGTTCGCCGCCGGCAAGTACAAGAAGATCCTGTGGACGGACAGCGACGTGGAGGCAGCCACGATCGTGAGGTACCGGCCCGGGGTGGATCGCTGATCCCGGCTGAAGATGCGAAGAGCCCCGGCGCATCGCGCCGGGGCTCTTCGTCTTCATGGCAGGGGGCCGGGGCTCGCCGCTCGGCCGTCGCGGGATGACAGGGGAGAGCGAAGCGCCGAATGACAGACTGTCAGTCCCTGACGCCTTGTCACTGACTCAACTCCCCCGGCACCATGCCGTACAGCGCCGCGGCCGTGGCCTCGTCGCGTCTCGAGAGCCTCGTCACCACTCCGGAGTGGCTAGGCGCCATGATGTCGTCAGGCGCGTCGCTGTGGGGGAGGCCGAGCACGTGTCCCACTTCGTGCAGCGCGGCGGCGCGGATCAGCTCCGGCAAGAGCGGGCTGCCGTCCACGGCGTGCACCGCGAGAGACACCTCGGCGGCGGTAATCCAGCCGGTGGACACGAAGTGCCGGCGCGCGTGCCCCACGAGACCGCCGCCGCGCGAATCCGACTCGAAGCTGTCGCGCCAGGTGACGATCACCTGCGCGCTCGCGGAATCCTCCACGAACCTGAAGTCCACCGGAACCACGCCGCGCCAGTCGTCGAACGCCTCACGCGCCGACGCCACCATGCGCGGATGCCATCCGCGCAGCGAGGAGGTGGGTGAGACCCACACGCGAACCGGCACATCCGTGGGCCACCTGGTGAGTATGCGCTCACCGTCTGCCAGGATGCGGGGCAGGTAGGTCTGTGCAGCGAGTGCATCGAGCGCCTGTCTGCGCCTCACGAGCTCGAGGGAGTCCGCTGCAGGGTTTTCGTCAACAGCGGAGGCCACCGCCGCAGGCGACTCCGCGGCCGCCGTCACGCGCGTCTCCCCGAACGCCTGCACCGCAACGAAAGTGGCCAGGCCGCCCACCAGCAGCACGGGTACGAACTCGGGTCTCACGGCTAGTCCAGCATTCCGGCCGGCAGGCGGTACAGAAGGTTCACGGTCGCGCGGTCGGCGTCGCTCAGGTCGCGCGCGCGCACAAGGGGCGCCATGATGCTCCTGCTGTCGCTCACGTGGTCGAGTCCAATGAGATGCCCGATCTCGTGCAGGGTGATGGCACGAAGCGCCGCCTCATCGAGCAGCCTTCCTCCCGGATGTCGCAGCGAGAGCACGATCTCCCCGTTGAGTATCCAGCCGTTCGAGTCGTGCGACCACCGGGTGCGACCGTTGATGGGCTGGTTGAACCGATCTATCCAGCGCACTCGCACGTCTGCCTCACGAGCGTCGTTCACGTACGTCACCAGAAGGGGCAGGCCGGCATCCGTCCAGCGGCTGAACGCGTCGCGCACCACGAGGTCAAAGGCATTCGTGCGCGCCGTGTCGCCCTCCACCTGGGGTACAGGCTCGATCCACACGCGAATGACTTCCTGCTGTGCCGTGTTCCAGCGGGTGAGGAATTCGTTGCGCCCGTCCAGCAGCTCGTGAATGTAGGTGCCCACACCCTCCGCAGCCACCATGTGCCGTGCACTTCGCACCGGCGCTCGCACGGTGGCCGTCAGGCCGGCAGACATGGCGTCCGATGCAATCACGCCGGACGACACCATGTCCGACGTCATGACGTTGCGCACCTCCATCGTGGGCGCGGCGACGGGCGAGTCGGCGTCTTCCGTGCCTGACGCGAACACCGGCGACACAGGCGGCGCAGGCGACGGAACGGGACCGGGCGATATCGGAGCAGCCGGAATCGGTTGAATGTCCCGTGCGGTGGAACCGGAGCGTGACTCCACCGATGCGGAGGGGAATCCGCCTCCCGTCAGGTGCGCTGCGGGGGCCGAGTTAGTATCCGCGGCGGTCACGAAGGCCGATGCCATTGGGTTCTCATTCAAGTCTGCCCGGGCCATGGAAGCTGCATGCCCCGATTCGAGCTCGAGTGCGGGAGCATTGTCCTCCGATCCGAGCGGGGGCGCCTCGCCGGCATCCGCAGCATTCAGTTGCGCAACCAGCTGCGGCGAAGGCAGGGCGCTCGACGAACGCCAGCCGTTCTCCGGCAGCAGCAGCGCAAGTACGACGAATGTGAGGGTGGATGCGGCGACCAGCGTCGATCGGGGCATGCTTCGTCAGGCTCTGTAGTCCGACGTCGCCGCCCGGTGGAATCGCCGGCATGTGGCCTATGCCAGGAAGCGCTCCACGATCGGGAAGAAGTGCTGCGGCTGCTCCCAGAACGGCATGTGACCGGCGTCGGGTATGACCTCGAGCCGGGCATCGGGAATCAGCCCTGCCAGCGATTCGGCAACGGCGAGCGGGATCAGGTCACGCTCGCCATGAATGACGAGTGTGGCGGGCCGGAGGGCACGCAACTTTGCCGCCCAGTCGTACCCTTCCCGTCGAAGACGGGATGCGACCGCCGCGCCGGTTGGGCTCTCCACCAGCTTCGGGGTGAACCTGTGTGCGATTGCCGGATTTGCGAACCAGGCGGGGGAGAAGGCCCGGGAGTAGCGCGCATGGACCGCCGGGTCGGGCTCGCGGAGGACGAGCGGGTCCAGGGCGGCCAGTTCGGCATGCTCCTGCTGCTGCGAGCGCGACGGATCCGAGAGGCGCTCCAGTGCGGCCGAATGCAGCCCGGGAAGCCAGCTGCCGTTCGGCCCCACGGAATCCACGAGCACGAGACGTCTTACCCCCGCCGGGTCCAGCGAGGCACCGAGCATGGAGATGCCGCCGCCCCAGGAGTGGCCCAGTATGTCCCAGCGCTCGATGCCGAGTGCCTCACGAAGCGCGGCGACGTCTCCCCCGTCGTGCTCGATGCGAGCCGCACGCACTCCCGGCGGAGGCTGTGTCCTGCCGCGACCGCGCTGGTCGTAGAGGATCACCTGCCGCTGGCGCGCGAGCGGTGCCATGGTCGGCCACATGGAAGCGTGGTCGAACAGCAGCCCCCCGTTCACGCAAAGAAGCGGGGTGGTTCCGGGAACTTCCGGGGACCTGCGCACGTGAAAGTCGAGTCCGCGAACGCGGACGGTGGAAGTCGTGAGGCGGGGGGAGCGCATGGGGCCAAGGACTGGGCGTCTGTTCGGGGGTGTCGGGGGTTGGGACTATGGGAGGAGGCCAGGCTCGCCTTGCTGTCATCCCGCACGAGCGCAGCGAGTGTCGGGATCCACCTGCAACTGGTAGTGGCCGGCTTCGGTGCAGGGTAAGTAGAACCCCAGCTGAGGAACCAGTGGCCGGCTTCGGTGCAGGGTAAGTAGATCCCGACGCTCGCGGCTACGCCGCTCACGCGGGATGACAGGGGAGTGAGGCGGGACGACAGTCCGATCATGAGAGCCCCGACCCCCGACCCCGACCCCCGACACCCCCAGACATGCGAAGCGCGGAGCGCTTCGCGCTCCCTACCTCGCCGTCCTCTCCCACGCAAACGCCCACACGTCCGCGAGCTCCGCAATCTGCCGATCCGTCGGGCGGTAGCCGTGACTTCCCGCCGTCTCGATACGGATCAGCACAGGGTTGTCACACCCCTGCGCTGCCTGCAGCGTTGCCGCGAACTTGAAGGAGTGGCCGGGGACCACCCTGTCGTCGTGGTCGGCGGTCGTCACGAGCGTGGCGGGGTAGCACGTGCCGGGCCGGATGTTGTGCAGCGGGCTGTACGCACGGAGGTACTCGAACGCCTTCGGGTCCTGCGATGCGCTTCCGTACTCGTCCACCCATGCGCGTCCGCCGGTGAAGCGGTCGTAGCGCAGCATGTCCATCACGCCAACGGCGGGCAGCGCCACGCCGAAAAGCTCCGGACGCTGCGTCATCACGGCGCCCACCAGCAGCCCGCCGTTCGAGCCGCCGCGGATCGTCAGGCGGCGCGCAGACGTCCACCCCTCATCTATCAGGTACTCGGCGGCCGCGATGAAGTCGTCGAACACGTTCTGCTTGCGATCGAGCATGCCGGCGCGATGCCACTCCTCGCCGTACTCCGCGCCGCCCCGCAGCGATGGAACGGCGTACACGCCGCCGCGCTCCAGCCAGGCGATCGTCGCAGCACTGAACGACGGCATCATGGACACGGAGAAACCGCCGTATGCGTACAGCATCGTCGGGTTGTTGCCGTCCCGCGCCAGGCCCTTGCGGGCGGTGATGTACATGGGGATGCGCGTGCCGTCCTTCGACTCGTAGAACACCTGCGTCGTCTCGTACAGGTCCGGGTCGAAGGTGAGCTTCGGCGGATCCACCGGCGACGTCGCACCCGTCTCCAGGTTGTGCATGTACACCGTGGACGGCACCAGGTACGACGTGAAGCCGAAGAACATCTCCGGCGAATCCTGACGGCCGCTCAGGCCTGCCAGCGTTCCGGCGCCGGGGAGCGGCAGCTCGCCGATCTTCCGACCGGACAGGTCGTGGATGTCCACCTGGCTGCGTACGTCCACCAGTCGCTCGATAAGCAGGCGTCCACCCACGATCGTCGCGCCGTCTATCGGCTGTTCAGACTCGGCAACGATCTCGCGCCACGCACTCCTGGCCGGGTTGTTCAGGTCAATCGTGATAATGCGCCTGTTGGGTGCGTTCAGGTCGGTGCGAACGAACAGCGTGCTGCCGTCGTTGCCGATGACCGAATACTCGGCGTCATCGTTGTCCACGATCGGGCGGAGTGGCGCGCTCACGTCAGGCTGCATCGGGTCGCCGAGGTCCGCTACGTAGAGCTGGTTCTTCGGGTCCGTGCCGCGATTGAGGTAGACTACCAGGTAGCGGCCGTCTTCCGTGACACCGCCTCCGATGAACCACGTGGGCAGGTCCGGACGCTCGTACATGAGCACGTCCTCGGACTGCGGCGTTCCTACTCTATGGTAGTAGATCTTCTGGTCGCGGAGCTCGGCGCTCAACATCTGGTCCGCGGGACGCTCCGGATAGCGGGAGTAGAAGAAGCCGCGGCCGTCCTTCGTCCACGAGATGCCCGAGAACCTCACCCACTGCACCGTGTCCGCCATGTCGCGCCCGGTGGCAACTTCGCGCACGTGCACCACCTGCCAGTCGGCACCGCCCGGCGACAGCGAGTACGCAACCAGCTTCGCGTCAGGCGAGGGGACCGTCTGCATCAGCGCAACCGAGCCGTCCGGCGAGAGCTGGTTGGGATCTATCAGCATGCGCGGCGCGGTGCTCATGGACTCGCGCACGTAGAGCGGCGACTGGCGCTCCAGGCCGCTGTTGTGCCGGTGGAAGAGGAGGCCCGCCTCACGACGCGGCAGTCCCAGCCGCGGGTAGTTCCACAGCTCCGTGAGGCGCTCGCGCAGGCTGTCCCGCGACGGGAGCGCATCCAGGTACGAGAAGGTGAGTGCGTTCTGGGCAGCTACCCAGTCGGCGGTCTCCTTCGCGTTCTGGTCCTCGAGCCACTGATACGGATCGGGAACGCGGACTCCGTGATAGACATCCACGGAATCCGCGCGCCTGGTTTCCGGATACTGGATCTGCTGGGCTGCGAGTGGCGAACTGAAAGCCATGGCAATGAGAAGCAGGGGAGCTTTGCGGTGCATGAGGTCCCTCCGCAGTTGATGAAGTGCTTGGCGAAGTCACGAAAGCCCTGTTGCTCCAGATCGGGAACGCCGGGCACGGCCGGAATTTAAGCGTTCGGTTACCGGGGTCGGCCCGGTGGGAGGCTGGTCCGCTTCGTGCTCGTATATGAGCGCTTGCATCGGCGGCAGAGGGGCAGGTGACAGGGATCACAGGGTTCCCCGGCTCTGCTGCAGCGGTGATGGTGTAGCTGGCTCCTGCCGCCGCTCATCACCCTGATTGACAGTCAGACAGACACAGATGTCGGAAATGCCGGACGAGTTGGACGTCTCCATAGTCGTGCCGCTGTACAACGCCGAGCCGTACCTCGAGCCATGGCTGCGCGGGGTTCATGCGCACGGGTGGCGGGAGGGACGGATGGAGATCGTGGTGGTGGACAACGGTTCCACCGACCGCGGTCCGGAGCGGCTGCGCTCGGAGCCGCGCATCCGGCTGATCTCCGAGTGGCGCCGCGGCGCGTACGTCGCGCGCAACCGGGGGGCGCGCGAGGCGCGGGGGCGCATTCTCGTATTCCTCGATCCGGACTGCGTGCCGCAGGAGAACTGGCTGAGCGAGCTGCTGTCGCCGCTGGCGGACCGTGCTGTGCAGGTGGTGGTCGGCAGGGTGGACCCGGGCGGTGGCAGCTATCCGTTGCGCCTGCTCGGGACGTACGAGAACCAGAAGATGAGCCATGCGTTTGCGTCCCGAGCGCCTGCGATGTATTCGGGTTATGGAGGTAACATGGCGGTTCGGCGTGAGGTGTTCGAGCGCCTGGGGCGTTTCGCGGAGGATGCCAGGGGAGGGGACACGAAGTTCGTGGTGGACGCCGCCGCCGCATTGGGATGCGACGCAATTCGATATGCGCCTGCCGCTCGCGTCTCGCACCTGGAGGTCATGACGCTCGGCAGCTTCTATCGAAAGTTCTTCATCTATGGAAGGAGCAGGAAGCGTGAGGCAGGCGTGGCAATTCAGCGGCCGCTGAGCGGTGCGGACAGGGCATCCATCGTGAGGCAGGCCGCGGCCGGGGAGTCGCGTCCCCTGGTGGCGTCCGCATCGTTGCTGGCGCTGCTTGCGGCCGGCGTGGGCGCGTTCCGCGCTGGCGCCGCGATAGGCCGGTGGCAGGGTGCACGGCGGTGATGCGATGAAGCTCTTCACGCGGTTGGGCTGAGCATGCTTCGCATCGCACGGCAGATCTACGAACTCTGCGACACACAGGCGCGACGCGAGATGGCCAGCATCCTCGTGGTGATGGTGCTCATGGCCCTTACCTCCACCGTAGGCATCGCGGCGATCATGCCGTTCCTGAGCCTCGTCGCCAACCCCACGGTGGTGCAGGAGAACGAGTGGCTGCGACGCGTCTACGAGCTGGCCGGCTTCGGCAACACGAACCAGTTCCTGTTCGCGATCGGCGTGCTCACGCTGTTCCTGCTCATGCTGAGCAACGGCCTGCGTGCGCTCACCGACTGGAAGATCCTTCGATTCGTGCGTGGTCTCCAGTTCCGCATTTCACGCCGCCTGCTCGCGCAGTACCTGTCGGAGCCGTACATGTACTTCGTGAGCACGAACACCTCGAAGCTGAGCCAGAAGCTGCTCTCCGAGGTGAACTCCGTGATGGCGGGGCTGCTCGTGCCGGGCCTCAGGGGCATCGCCCAGCTGGTGGTGACGCTGTTCATCATATCGCTGCTCATTGCCGTGGACCCGTGGCTCGCCGTCTTCGTCACCCTGGGGCTGGGCAGCGCGTATGGTGCGATATTCCTGGCCATACGGCGGAAGCAGCTGCGGCTCGGTCGCGAGTGGATCGAGGCGAACGCGCAGCGGTACCGCGTGGTGGGCGAGGCCTTCGGCGGAATCAAGGACGTGAAGGCGCTGGGTCGCGAACGCCATTTTCTCAACCGGTTCGAGAAGCCGTCCCTGGATTTCGCGCGGGCAGTGGCCGCAAACGAAGCCATGACCGAGCTGCCTCGTTATGCGCTCGAAGCCGTGGCCTTCGGAGGCATCCTGGTCATCGTGCTCTACCTGCTCGGATCGGGCAGCGCGGTGGACGGCGTGCTGCCGCTGCTCGGTCTCTACGCCTTCGCCGCGTACAGGCTGATGCCGTCACTGCAGCAGGTGTTCAAGTCCGTGTCCCAGGTCCGCTTTCACAGCACCGCGCTCGGCGAGCTGCATGACGATCTCGCATCCGTTGGACGGACGCCGGTCGCGGATGCGCTGATGGAAGACGCAGCCGCTGACGTGGCCCCGCCATCGCTGCCGTTCGAGCACAGCGTGGTGCTCAGGGACGTGACCTTCGCGTACCCCGGCAGCGAGCGCGCGGCGTTGCGCAACGTTCACATCGAGCTCCCGCGCAACCGGACCATCGGGCTCGTGGGCCCCACGGGCTCCGGCAAGACCACTCTCGTTGACCTCCTGCTCGGCCTGTACCTCCCCGATTCGGGCCAGCTGGAGGTGGACGGCAGGGCGCTCACGTCCGAGCTGCTCCGTGCCTGGCGACGTAGGGTGGGCTATGTGCCACAGGCGATCTTCCTGTCCGACGATTCGGTGGCGCGCAACATCGCGTTCGGCATCCCGGACGACCAGCTGGATCGGGAGGCAGTTGAGCGTGCGGCGCGAACTGCGCAGCTGCACGACTTCATACTCACGCTTCCGCAGGGCTACGACACGGTGGTGGGTGAGCGGGGCGTGAGGCTGAGCGGCGGCCAGCGGCAGCGCATCGGCATTGCCCGTGCGCTGTACCACGACCCGGACATCCTCATCATGGACGAGGCTACCAGCGCCCTCGACACGATCACGGAGGACGCCGTGATGGACGCGATCCGCCGGCTGGCGGGGCAGAAGACCATGGTGCTCATCGCGCACCGCCTCACGACGGTCACCGACTGCGACACCATATACCTGCTGGATGGAGGGGAAGTGGTGGCGACCGGCGACTACGAGGAGTTGCGCGGCTCACACTCCATGTTCAGGGCCATGTCGGCCCGTACACCGGTGAGAGGATGAAGCAGGCGAGATACCCTGAGGAGGCGACCTCGCGTCCGCACGAGGTGAACGCGCCGACGGTCAGCGTGATCATCCCCACGTACAACCGTGCACACATGATAGGCCGGGCGCTCCACAGCGTCCTCTCGCAGGAGTTCACCGACTTCGAGGTGATCGTGGTGGACGACGCCTCCACCGACGACACCGAGGCCGTGGTCAGGGCAATCGGCGATCCTCGCATCAGGTACATCCGCGAAAGGCGGAACGGCGGCCCTAACGCGGCGCGCAACCGGGGAATGCGGGCTGCCCGCGGCGAGTTCCTCGCCTTCCTGGATTCGGATGACGAGTGGCTTCCGGGGAAGCTGGAGAAGCAGCTGGCCCGGTTTGCCGAGCTGCCGGACAGCGTGGGCGCGGTGTACACGGGCGTGGAGACCATTGACGACGACGGAACGGTGTCGCACTTCGTGCCGGAGCACCGCGGGAGGATTCACTCCAGCCTGCTCGCTCGCAACGTGCTTCACGGTGCGAGCCAGAGCATCATGATCCGCCGCTCGGTAGCGCAGGAGGCGGGCGAGTTCGACGTGCGATATCCCGCAATCGGCGACTACGACTACTGGCTTCGAGTGAGCGCCTGCTGCGAGATAGAGGCCGTGCCTGACGTGCTGGCCCGCTATCACAACGTGGGCTCGAGCAATCGCGTGTCGCGCAGCATAAGGAACAACCTGCTGGGGCGTGAGATCTTCTTCCAGAAGCACCGCGCCGACATGGAGCGTGCGGGCGTGGCGCACCTGTTCCTCGAGGAGAGCGCGCGACGCAGGCTGAAGGCTGCCTTCTGGGAACCGAAGGAAGCGCGCAAGCTGCTGCGTGCGGCGCTTCAGGCCAATCCCGGGTCCCGATCGGCTCGCGCACTTCTGGCCAGGTCCTACATTCCCCGGTCGGTGTTCCAGATATGGGCCAAGGGGCGCAAGGTGTTCGCCCGCAGGTGAGCAACAGCCACGCGCAGCGGTCGCACCTCCTGCTGTTCACCGGCGTCTTCCCCTACGGCAGCGGAGAGGCGTTCCTGGAGCCCGAGATTCCGCACCTGGCGCGTGCGTTCAGAACGGTGACGGTGGTGCCCCGTCATGCTTCGGGAAGCGCCCGCCCGCTTCCACCTAACGTGCAGGTGGACGACACCCTCGCCCAGCTGCACAGGCCCCGCGGCCGACGAAACCGGCCTCGCGCCCTGGCACTGTGCATGTCCAGCAGGCACCTGTACGGAGAGCTGCTGCGCCGACCCATCACGCTGCTCCAGCTTCCGGCAGCGGACCACCTGCTGGGACATCTGGCAGCCGCACTCCGGATGCGGCGCTGGCTGGAAGATCGAATCGAGGGCGGAGCCGTGGACCCTGCCACCACCGTCTGCTACTGCTACTGGCTGTGGGTGGAGGCGGTGGGCGCAGGGATGGTCCGGGAGCGGTACCCGGAGTTGCGCGTCATATCACGCGCGCACGGTTTCGATCTGTACCAGGAGAGGCACTCGCCGCCGTACATCGCGCTTCAGCACTTCGCCGTACGGTCGGCCAACAGGGTGCTGGCGGTTTCGCAGAGCGGCCGTGACCACCTGGCACGGCTTTATCCCGGCGAGGCGAAGCGGCTGGGCATCGCCAGGCTTGGCACCGCCGAGCCGGAGGGAGTCTCCGCCGCTTCCACGGACGGGGTGTTGCGCGTACTCACCTGCGCGCGCCTGGAGGACGTGAAGCGTCCGGAGCTGATGGTTCGATCGCTCGCTGCGTTCGCCCGTCGCTGGCCCGGCCAGCCGGTGGAGTGGACGCACTTCGGGGACGGCACGCTGGCGGAGGGTGTGCGAAACGCGGCCGAAAGCATGCTGCCCGACTCGGTGCGCTGGAGACTGGCCGGTGAGGTGCCTAACGCGGACGTGCGCGGGCACTACCTTTCGTCGCCGGTGGACCTGCTTCTCAGTACCAGCAGCTCCGAGGGAGTGCCGGTGAGCATGATGGAAGCACAGAGCTTCGGCGTGCCGGTGGTGGGTACCGCCGTGGGCGGAGTGCCGGAGATCGTTAGCCCGGCCACCGGAATGCTCCTGCCGCCCGACGCCGAGCCTGACGACTTCGCCGCCGCCATGAAGACCTTCGTGCCGCCAAGCGACGGTGCAGCGTGCATGCGCGAGGCGGCGAGGGAGCAGTGGCTGGCGCGATACCGGGCGGACGAGAACTTCCCGCGATTCGCAGATACGCTGAAGGGGGAGGGGACAGGGGATTAGGGACTCCCTGCCATCCCGCACTCGCTCGCAGCTTCACTGTCATCCCGCACGAGCGCAGCGAGTGTCGGGATCTGCTTTCAACTGGTAGTGGCCGGCATCGGTGCAAGGATAGCAGATCCCGACGCTTCGCGCGGGATGACAGACTCTCTTCCCGTGTCATCCCGCACGAGCGCAGCGAGTGTCGGGATCTGCTTTCACGGCGTAGTGGCCGGCTTCGGTGCAGGGTGAGCAGATCCCGACGCTGCGCACGGGATCACACCGCAGTCACTCTTCCCCAGTCCCCGTTCCCTCTTCCCTTCGTAGGTCTCGCCCGCGCCTCCACTACTACCTTGCTTCCGCCCCCTGCACCACCCGCTGCGGCGAGGCTGCCGCGCGCGGGCTTGCCACCGGGGTGGTTCTCTGCCCCGTGACACCACGTTCGGGCTGCCTGACGGGAGCTGAACGCCGACGGGTGTGCATCACCTTCGCGTATACCTCCTCCGCGAGGCGCGCCGTGCGATCCCAGCTGAAGGATGACTCCACCTGCAGTCGCGCAGCTGCGCCCAGCCGCCTGGCGAGGGGCGGATCGTCCAGCAGCCTCACGATCGCGGCGGCGAAGGCGGTCACGTCCTGTCCCGGAACCAGCAGCGCCGTCTTCTCGTTCACCAGGTGGGCAGCCGAGCCCTCGAAGGACACGATGGGGCGCGATGCTGCCATGTAGTTCATGAGCTTCTGCGGGATTCCGTCCGCCTCCGGCCGGGGGTTCACGGCCACGTCCGCGGATACGAGGTACGGCGGCAGGTCTTCGAAGCCGACATTTACGATGTCTATCAACCCACGAATGCCGAGTGACCTTGCAAGCTGCTCGTAGTCGTCGAACGGGGACTCGCTGACTATCTGCAGTCTCACGTTTGGCCGCTGCCTGCTCACGTCCCGGAAGGCGTGCAGCAGCGGCACGATGCCCTGGTACGTGGCGAGGTTGCCCGTGAAGATCACCGTGCGCGTTCCCCTGTACTCCAGCGGGATGGCTTCGTCGAACTGCGCGGTTCCCACGCCATTGCCCACCACCGTGATGCGCTCGGCGCGAACGGCACCCATCTCGACCAGCCGATCCTGTATGCGATCGGTGACGGCCACCACATGCGACGCCCGCCCCGGGAGGTAGCGATCGAGCACCCAACCTAACGAACGCTTCATGCGCGCGCCAAAGTCGCGACCGTAGAACGGCAGCTCGGACGACAGCAGCGTGTGCGCATCGTAGACCACCGGCGTACGGGACAGCTGCGCCTTCGCCACGAGCAGGCCTTCGTAGTGGTGCGCGTGGATCACGTCGAAGGAGAACCTGCGCAGGAGCCGCCTGAGCTCGAGGAACAGCAGCGGGTCCAGCAACAGCAGCTTCTGCCACGACGGCCCCGGCGCCACACGGCTGTACGACCGCACGTTGGGGATGCGGTGCACATGCACACCCTTGTCCTCCATCGCTCGGCCGAGGTGGTAGGTCACGACATGAACCTCGTGGCCCCGCCGCACGAGCGCCTCCGCCATCCGCTGGATTCGAACGGGCGTTCCCCGCGGATACGGGAACGGACACGCCGCAACCATCGCTACGCGCAGCGGCCGGCCGGAGGGAGGGATGCGGGAAATATCCTTCATGGTCTGGGATTCGATGGGTAGGGACGGTGCCAGCGCCCGAGGTTCATCTCGCATGCCGCATCAGGCTCTCAAAGCCACCGCTGCACCACGTTCCAGTAGCCGCTGCACAGCGCGTTCAACGCACCTTGTGCAAGCCGCTCGCCACGACCCGCAGCGAGCTGTGGCGCAAACGGAATCGCGCCGCCCTGCAGTACCAGCGCATCCGACACGCGCCTGTTCGCCTGAACCTGCCTGCGTCTCTCGAGTATGCTGCGCCTGTCGGACAGCACACTCTTCAGCGCCTGCCACCACTCGCGATGCCAGCGCTTCTTCAATGCACCGGCAAGCTGGAAGGTCTCGTAGGTGACCAGTGCCGGAGCCAGCAGCAGCAGCGTGCGCAGCTCGTAGTTCTTGAGCAGGATGAGCCAGCGATTCCGGATGTTGCCGAGCACACGCACCGGCTTGTAGCTGCCGGTCGAGCGAAGAGAGAGCCCGGCGGTACCGTCCCCGTGCAGGCACACGGCCGCCGGCACGGAGAGTATGGAACCGCCGCCGAGCCTGGTACGGAGGCCGAGGTCGTGGTCCTCGTGGTAGATGAAGAAGGAATCGTCGAACAGCTCGCCGCCCTGCCACCTGTCGCGATCCACCATGAAGCAGCAGGATACGAGCGAGTCAATGGCGCGTGTCTCGGTGGGAGCGCTCGCAACCGGCGTGTCCGCATGCTCCAGGCGCATCATCCCGAGGAAATGGCTGCCCGCACCGTCGTACTGGATCAAGTCCGGAGACTGCCTGTACAGCACCCGAGCCATCGCGATCACGGCACGCTCGTCCGAATCCATGGCCGCCGACAGTCGTGAGGCGCACTCCGGATGCAGCACCACGTCGTTGTCCAGGAATAGGACGCGAGGAAACGAGGCCGATTCGAAGCCGACGTTGCGAGCCCTGCCGGGTCCGCGATTCTCCGGCAGCGAGATGACCCGCACCGTGGGAAATTCACGCCGCACGAGCTCCACGCTGCCGTCGCTGGAGGCGTTGTCCACGACGATCACTTCCGCGGGCTCCTCGGACGCACACAGCGCTGCCGTCAGCGTGTCGCGCAGCAGCGATTCCCCGTTGAAGTTGACCACGCATAGCGTGACCGGTGCGGGCTTGGATTCTGCACCCGATGCGTGCGTCATTGCACCAGATGCGTGTGGCTGCATCACGTGTAGAGCGAGGTTCGGGGAGTGGACTGGCTGCAGTGCTCGGCCTCTCCGGTGGTCGGCCCCAGCTACCCGGCACAATGCAAAGCCTGGGCTGGCGCACTGCGGTTTCGCCGGATTGCGTGCGCCTGGGGGTGTCCTGACTCACAGTCGGGAAGCTCTTCCGTGGGCGATCGGCTGCACGCTGCCGACCCGCCGGCGCAGGCGGGCAGGACGCGACCACCTGGGAGCTCGGCTATGCGCGGCGGCACAGGGAGGGGATGCACCGTGTTGTCAGATTCGCGGTAACCAACGGCCCATATCTCTTGACACTGAGTATCTCAGTAGTGAGATTTAATCTCAGCAAGATGGACGATCCGACTCCTGCAGGACATCACCTGCAGGTCTATTCCCCAGGGCCCCTGGGCCCGCGACCGGGAGTGCAAGCATGCAACTGACAGGGATACATCACCTTACCGCGATATCCGCCCGCATCGCGTACAACTACCGCTTCTATACCGAGGCAATGGGGATGCGGCTGGTGAAGCGCTCCGTGAATCAGGACGACGTGAGCGCGTACCACCTCTTCTACGCCGACGCCAAGGGGAGCCCTGGTACCGACCTCACCTTTTTCGACTGGCCGGTGCAGCCGGAGCGGCGGGGCACGCGGTCCATCGTTCGCACGTCGCTGCGCGTGGCCGGAGAGGACACCCTCGCGTGGTGGCTGGAACGGCTCCGCGCGGAGGCGAAGAACGTGGGCGAGATCGTGGAGCGGGACGGCCGCATGGTGCTGGATTTCGAGGACAGCGAGGGCCAGCGTCTCTCGCTCGTTGACGACGGCGGCGCGGGCGACTCGTTCCCGTGGGAGCGAAGCCCCGTTCCGGCGGAGCACCAGGTGCGAGGCCTGGGGCCGATCATGATCAGCGTCCCGAACCTGGCCACCACGGACAGCGTGCTGCAGCGGGTGGCTGGAATGAGGCCGGTGCGCGAGTATCCGCACCCCGACTACCCGTCGCACACGGTGCACGTGTACGAGATGGGACCGGGCGGGCCAGGCGCGGAGTTGCACGTGGCGGTGCAGCCCGACCTTCCGCCGGCACGACAGGGAGCGGGCGGAGTGCATCACGTTGCGTTCCGTTCCAGGGACGAGGATTACGATGCCTGGGCTAACCACCTGAACGAGCTGGGAGTGCACAACAGTGGCAAGGTGGACAGGTTCTGGTTCAGGAGCCTGTACTTCCGCGAGCCTAACGGGGTGCTGTTCGAGATCGCCACCGACGGGCCGGGCTTCGCCGTTGACGAGGACCCGGAGACGCTTGGCGAGAAGCTGGTGCTGCCGCCGTTCCTGGAGCCGCGTCGTCAGGCAATCGAGGCGGGGCTGAAGCCGATAGACTGAATCGCCCAGGATCCGCGCCGGCGGCCGCCGCATGGCCGCCGGTCCCACCGTCACCGGGTAGTGCCGCTTCGGCACGACCCGGCCAACCTCACGAGGCAGGGATGTCAGGCATACCCGGCATACATCACGTATCGTCCATCTCCACTAACCCGGCACGCACCCTCGCCTTCTACTCGGGCGTGCTCGGCATGCGCCTCGTGAAGCGCACGGTGAACTTCGACGACATCAGCACGCTTCACCTCTACTTCGGCGACTACGAGGGTTCACCCGGCTCGCTGCTGACCTTCTTTCCGTGGCCCCGGGGAAATGCGGGGCGGATCGGGGTGGGGCAGGTTGCCGTCACGTCGCTCTCGATCGCCCCGTCGTCGCTCGGCTACTGGCTGGAGAGGCTGGTGCAGTCCGGAGTTCGGCACTCGGGTCCAGTTCGCCGCGACGTGGGCAATGGCGAAACCGAGCGAGTGATCTCGTTCGAGGACCCGGATGGCCTGAAGCTGGAGCTGGTTGCCCACGCGTCGGTGCCTGACGAGGGCGCTCGTGCGGGAGTCGGCGGCGTGCCCGCCGGGCGCGCGGTGAGGGGGATTCATGGGGTGACGCTGTGGGTGGAGAGTTCTGCGGACACCGCCAGGGTGCTGGCGGACACGCTCGGCTTCCGCGAGTCGGGGGCGTGGGAGAGCACCCGCCGGTTCGAGGCCGGAAGCGGCGGGCCGGGCACGCTGGTGGACGTGCGCGAGGTAGGGGGCTTCCTCAAGGGCGCCGAGGGAACCGGCACGGTTCATCACGTGGCGTTCCGCGTGCCTGACGACGAGTTTCAGCTCGAGATGCGCCAGGCGGTGCGCGAGGCGGGCATCTCCACCACGCGCGTGATGGACCGCAATTACTTCCGGTCCATCTATTTTCGCGAGCCCGGGGGAGTGCTCTTCGAACTTGCCACGGACGCACCCGGCTTCACCGTTGACGAGCCGCTGGAGCGGCTCGGAGAGAAGCTGATGCTGCCGCCCAGGTACGAGATGGATCGGCCGCAGCTGGAGGCGGAGCTGCCGCACGTGCCCTCGCTGGAGGAGCTCAGGCCGGGAGGTGGGGACCGGGCTGCCGATTACGCATGAGGCGTTCTTAACAACAGCGCGTTGCCGGCGTCTCATTGTGCAGGGAGCGACAGTTGGCCGCTCCGGGAACTGAGATGCGAGGAGCACAATGAGATTCAGGACTTTCGGCCTTGTGGCGGCCGCAGTCGCCGTCATGGCGGCACCCCTATCTGCACAGCGAGCGGAGCGTCGCGGCCCTGACGCACCGCGGCGTGAGGCGGGCATGCGGATGCCCGGTCAGCGAATGGAAATGCGCGGTGGCGCCATGGGCGCCGAGCATTTCCTGGCACGAACTGGTGAGCTTGGCCTGACGGACCAGCAGGTCGTTCGCCTTGCGGCGATTGCGCGCCGTGCGGAGGCTCGCAGGGCGGAGCAGCGCGCGAACATGCCGGCCATGGGCCAGGGCATGCGCATGCGCGCACAGGCCGCACCTAACGACTCGGCCGCACGTCAGGCGCGTGCAGCAGCGGCGCAGCAGGTGCGCACGAGGATGCAGGAGATGCGGGCCGCGCGTGAGGCAGACCTGAAGGAGGCATTGTCCGTGCTCACGCCGGACCAGCAGGCCAGGGTGCTCATGCGAGCGAGGGGCCGAGGCTTCTGAAGCGGGCCGGCCGGTTCGCCGGCCGCGCCTGCCGGCGCAGCTCAGGCATCGGATGATCGCCCGAGGACGCTTACGGCCTCCTGCAGGGCGGAGACGGTGACTTCCGCGCCAACGGGTGCTGCCTCTCGTGAGGCAGCACCCTTCTTCTTCCCCAAAGGCCAGAGCCGGTCGTCCACCCTGCCCTCGCCGGCAGGCCACGAGAGCCTCACCTCACGCACACAGTGCGTGATCAGGCCGCGCGGCTGCTGCTCGCCCCTGATAGCCCCGGACACGAACCCACGGAACTCCGCACGACGCGACGGCTCGAGGAGTGCCAGCGTCAGGCGGTCGCCGCCGCATTCGCCTTTGTCCGCGAGCTCCAGGGACGGACCGGCGAATCGCGAGCGCAGCACCTCCGCGAACAGGTACTCCCCCGAGAGGTCCCGCCCGTCCGCTACGATGGACAGCCGGCATGGAGAGACCTCGTCAACGACCTTGATGGCCAGCCGTCGGCCGCGCCGGATCTCGTCGTGCCTGGCCTCGGCCCGCGAGGGATCCGCGCCCGGATCGTCAGGCGGGTCCTCCTCCGCACGGCGAAGGAATCGCGCGAAGAGTCCAACCCCCGCCGATTCCACGAACCGCCTCGAGCCCCACGGTGCGTTCACCACCCCCATGTGCCAGGACACCACGCTGCGGCGCTCGATCATCTGCATCAGCGACCGGAGGTCCCGCGGCATGCCTAGCGAGGTCGCCACGTTGTTGGACGTTCCGCTCGGGAAGATCGCCAGCGGAACGTCGCGTCCCGCGAGTCGCGTGGCGATGTCCGCCACCGTTCCGTCGCCTCCGGCCACCACGACGAGGTCACGAGCGCCGTCCAGTGCCCCCTCGCTGCGCGCCTCGTCGTGAGGCAGGTAGTGCACCTCGTAGCCCGCCGCCTCCAGGGCGCCCTGAAGCTCCTCGCGGCTCACCGGAACATGCCCTGCACCGAAGTTGTGAACGAGCGTTACGTGCATGTGTGCATCCGGGTGTCGAACCTGCCGTCCAGTATCGGCGCGGTAGTTGCCCCCCTGTCCACGCCGCGAACTCCGGAGGAACGCATGCGCATGTTGCTGGCCAACGACGACGGTATCTACAGCCCCGGGCTGCTCGCGCTCGCCCAGGCCGCACGGGAATTTGGAGACGTGCGCATCGTGGCGCCCGACGTGGAGCAGTCTTCCATGGGCCAGGCGATCACTCATTCACGTCCCCTGCGCCTCAGGCGAACGCCCATTCAGGATTTCGACGCCTGGCGCGTGAACGGCACGCCATCTGACTGTGTCGCGATCGGCCTGGACGGATGGGGCGGGGCGGACGTGGTCCTTTCCGGCATCAACCTGGGCACGAACCTGGGGAACGCCATGTGGCATTCGGGCACTCTCGCCGCTGCCAAGCAGGCCGCGCTGCTCGGCTGCCGCGGCATCGCCCTGAGTACGCCGACGGGCAAGGCCGAGCCGGATTTCGCCAGGCTCGCACCGTTCGTCCGGCAGGTCCTCGGCATGCTGCTGCCCAGGGAAGACCTCAAGCTCCTGAACGTGAACCTGCCCCGCGAACCGGAAGGAGTTCTGTGGACCCGCCAGTCCGTGCGCCACTATGACGGCAGCGTGGTACCTGGTGAGGACCCCATGGGGCGCGAGCTGTTCTGGATTACGGTGCGTGCAGTGGAGGAAGTGGAGGAGGGGACCGACAGGTGGGCGGTACGGCACGGACTGGTGTCCATCACGCCGCTTCGGCTGGACCTCACCGACATGACGGAGCTGGAGGCGCAGCTGAACCGGCGGTGAGGTCCGGGTTTGCCGAACGTGACGCGATTCGAAAGCGCCCCGTTCACCCAGGACTTCCGCAGCGACCCGATCACCCCGGACTTCCGC
>CAYQAO010000026.1:0-1452 GCA_964415485.1 uncultured Gemmatimonadaceae bacterium | reverse complement strand
GGACTTCCGCAGCGACCCGATCACCCCGGACTTCCGCGGAGGTCATGGCGACCTCTCTCCGGGCGATCGCCAACAGCCGGGACCGTTAGATTCCCGGCATGCGAAGTCTCCCGATAGTTGCTCCCGAGGAGCGCTCCGGCGTACGGCCGTCACGCGCGGTGGAGGACGACAGGCGGGACCTGCAGGACGGCGACCTGCACGACCTGCTGGTGGAGTTCTACGACACCGTGGAGCGCGACCCCCTGCTCGCGCCGTACTTCGCCAGCGTGGACATGCGGGAGCACATCCCGCGGATTGCCGACTTCTGGTCCACGATCCTGTTCCACACCGGCCGCTACTCCGACAACGCATTCCGGCCGCATGCGAGCATGCCCGGCCTCACGAGGCGCCACTTCGATCGCTGGCTCGCGGTTCTCGAGCGTACGGTGGACGGTCGCCATGCCGGTGTGGCGGCCGAGCGAATGAAGGCGCTCGGTCAGCGTGTGGCTGAGAGCATGCAGGTGCGCCTGGAGCGCAATGGGAAGCTGGCCTGAGTCCTGATTAGATTGGCGTGGCGCCCGACCGGTTTGTGCCGGGAAGGCGTGTCATGACTGGGTGCTGAAACGCAGTCCGCATGAGGTCGTACGGACGGCCATGGTCAAACCCCCATCCGATAATCGTCCGGTTCCAGTGAATCAGCCCGAGTCTCCCGACGTGGTTGCGGCCAGGCTGGCGGCGGCGCACGAGCGCGCCGGTCGCCTGTTGAGCGACCGCTACGAGGATCGGTCGCTGACCGATGCGGACTTCGAGCGACTCCTGGCTCGCCTGCGCGACGCGACTGACCTGGCATCGGTGGATGCCGTGATCGAGGAACTGCACCACATTCCGCGGCTCGTGCATCCGATGGCTGGCTCGCCGGAAGCCAGGTCCGTCGCCCTGCCTGACGAGGAGCGCCGCATCCTGGCGGTGATGAGCGAGCAGAAGCGCAAGGGACGCTGGAGCGTGCCGCGAACCTTGCGCGTGATGGCGGTGATGGCGAACGTGAGGCTGGACTTTCGCCACACTGACATTCCGCACGGCCTGACGATTGACGTCAACTGCATAATGTCCAGCGTCACCATAGTCGTGCCGCCGGACGTGGCGGTGGACTTCAATGTGTTCGCAATGCTCGGCTCCTCGGACAGTGCAGCCCACACGCCGCACGATGCGCCCCTCGGTGCGCGCACGATGACGGTGACCGGCGGCGTGATCATGGGCGAGACAAAGGTGGTGGTAAGGGCGAAGTGAAAGGCGGTTTGCCGGCGACCGGCAAACCGCCTTTCACTCTTCCCTGTCATCCCGACTCTTCACCTCCCCTGTCATCCCGCGCGAAGCGTCGGGATCTACTCTCACTGCGCCGAAGCCGGCCACTACCAGTTGCAGGTAGATCCCGACACTCGCTTCGCTCGTGCGGGATGACAGGGGAGGAGAGTC
>CAYQAO010000025.1:0-33009 GCA_964415485.1 uncultured Gemmatimonadaceae bacterium | reverse complement strand
AGAACGGCATGGCGCTTGTAGTTCCATGTGCCTGGGTTTTCTCCGCGTCCCTCCGCGTTCTCCGCGTGAGCTTGCTGTTTACAGCTTTCTGCGCGTAGTGGCCGGCGCGGCGCAGTGTGACCAGATCCCGACGCTTCGCGCGGGATGACGGGAGAGAGAGGCGCGGGATGACAGGAGAGGGAGGCACAGGATGACAGTGACCGGGAGGCACTCCCAAGTCCCCAGTCCCTAATCCCTCGAAAAAAGCCGTCCCTGCACGTCCTCGCTCCTCGGCACCCTGTGGCATGCGCGGCATCTCGCCTCGTACGCCTCGGTTCCTCCCACCATGATCACGGGCGAGTCGTACGGCGCGGGGCTTCCGTCGATCAGGCGCTGGTTCCTGCTCGCCGGGTTGCCGCAGAGCACGCAGATGGCATGCAGCTTGTCCACCAGCTCCGCCACGCACATGAGCTGGGGCATCGGGCCGAACGGTTCGCCCCGGAAGTCCGTGTCCGTGCCAGCTATGATCACCCGACGGCCTCGTGAGGCCAGGTCATTCGCCAGCCTCACGACTCCATCGTCGAGGAACTGGGCCTCGTCAATCGCCACCACCTGCGCGGCGGGGTCCAGCGCGAGCGCAATCTGGCGGGACGAGTCCACCGGCCGCGCCTCGATGGTGCGGCCGTCATGGCTCGAGATTGCGTAAATGCCGGCATAGCGAGCGTCCAGGTGCGACTTGAACACCTGGACGCGCTTCCGGGCGATGAGCGCACGCCTCACGCGACGCATCAGCTCCTCGCTCTTGCCACTGAACATCACTCCCGCAACAACCTCTACCCAGCCACCTGACGAGAGGTACGTTCCGCTCACCGCTGGTCGTCCTCCCTGTCACGGCCCTGCCGGTCGGCGCGGAATCCACCGCCCCGGGAGTTTCGCAGACGCTCGCCTCGCTGGCGCCACTCCTGCCGCTCGTCGTCCTGCGTGCGGCCATAGCCTCGATCCCTGTCGCGTCCCCCGAAGCCGCCGCCCCGGCCCCCGCGGTCCTCGCGGTCGCCGCCGAACCTGCGCGGCGCGCGATCTCCCCTGTCGAATGAACGGCCGCCGCGATCGTCCCGGTCGAACGAACGGCCGCCACGATCTCCCCGGTCGAAAGACCGCCCACCGCGATCAGGGCCGCCGGAGCGCTCACCGCGATCGAATCCGCCGGAACGCTCACCGCGTCCACTGCGGTCCGCGCGGTCTCCGCGATCGAACGAGCGAGACGGCCGCTCGAAGCCGCGGTCTCCACCGCGAGAGCCGCGGTCGAAGGAACGCACGGGCCGGTCGAAGCTCCTTCCCCCACGATCGAACCCGCGACCGCCACGGTCGCCGCCTGACGAGCGCCCGCGCTCCGGACGGCCGCTGCCGCCCTCGTCACGATCCCGCCTCGCCTGCACCCGCCTGCCACGGATGTTCGCACCGCCAAGGCGTTCGATCACCGCGTCGGCCACGTCGCTGCCTATCTCCACGATCGAAAAGTTCTCCCGCAGGTCGATCTTCCCGATCACGTCGCGCTTGACGCCGGCTTCGCCCGTGATGGCCCCCACGAGATCCCCGGGAGATGCACCGTCTCGCTCGCCCACGTTGATGAACACCCGCACCCAGGCAGGTGCCGGCTCCGGCGCACCAGTCTGCACCGCAGGCTCAGCCTCGGCAGGCGAGACCATGAGCGATGCGTTGCTCAGAACTTCGAGCACCCTCGACTCGCTGCGCTCCTGCTCGTCGTCCAGCATGCGCAGCAGCGCCGCGGCAACCTCCAGTCCGTCGTAGGCGCCGAGCAGCGGCTCCAGGGCAAGCAGTTCCCGGTCGAAGCGCTCAGTCGTGAGGCGCGCCTCGAGGCTGCCAAGCAGCCTTGCCTGACGCTCCCTCGCGCGACGCGGTTCGGCAGCCAGCGCAAACGGCTGCGCGGACGCCGCCCCGGCCACCCTGCGCAGCGTCACCACCTGCCGCGGCTCCACGAGTGCAACGACGCGACCTTCCGTGCCCTCGACGACCGCCCGAAGCTCGTCGCGCCTCTCCGGAAGTTCGTAGAGCACCACGAGTTCGGCGTCCGCGGGCTCGCTCGCGTCCACCACGCGAACCGCCTCGCGTGAGGCATAGCCCAGCCGGTGCAGCGTGTGGCGGGCCTCCTCGCTACCCTGCGGCGTGCGTACGCGGATCACGGTGCTGGCCGGATCCATCTCGTCAAGCAGGCGCCGCAGAGCGCCCGGCCGGCCTCCAGGGGGCGACGCGACGAACTCCACGGGGCGCGAGAGGGGCTCGCCAAGGGGCTGGTCCTCCAGCCGGCGCGCGCGGCGCATGTAACGCTCCACGAAGGCATCCAGCGCCGGCGATGGCGTGGACGCGATCAGCACGCGCGCCGCCGTCTTCGGAATCTCGGCCATGACGGCCTCGAGGGACTGCGAGGCGGTCGGGTCTTCCAGCACCTCGTCCAGCCACGCCAGCGCCACGGTTCGAAGCTGATCCAGCTTCAGCGCGCTGTTCGCGATAAGCTCGGCGGCATCGGCCGGAGTTGCGGCAAGCACGAGCGGAGCCCGCTCGCTGCTGAGCCGAGCGGCGCGCCGCACGCTGGTGACCGGGAGGATGCTCCAGGCGCTGTCGCCCGGCTGCCTCTGCAGCACGGCGTCCGCCACGGCAAGGGACGACGCGGGATCATGCGTGAGAACCAGAACCTGCGTTGCTGCCACGTCCGGCTCCACCCGCTCCAGGCTCGGCGCGAGCACCTGCCCTATCATGCTCCAGTCCTGGGGCAGCAGATGCACCAGGTTCTGACTGCGCGACACGGTCGCGCTCTCCACAACGGCGCTTCTTGCGCCCGCGCCTTCCGACTCACCGGTCGGTTCCATTGG
The DNA here is from genome assembly GCA_964415485.1 of uncultured Gemmatimonadaceae bacterium. GTDB lineage: Bacteria > Gemmatimonadota > Gemmatimonadetes > Gemmatimonadales > Gemmatimonadaceae > JBBQHX01. Next base: position 30,142 of record CAYQAO010000025.1, on the reverse strand, counting down.
CGCCGAATCCCTCTCCCGCTCGTCCACGAATCCTCTCTTGTCAAAATCGTGCGGCGCCGGCCGAACGTTCGGCCGGCGCCCTGATCGCCCCTCGAAGTCCCTGCATGCAGCGATCCTGCATGGTGCGCGCCTGCGCCTCAGCGTCTGCTGGCACGCCTGTAACCGCACACTTAACCTTCGGGCGATCGCGGAAAGATAGTGGCAAGGTCTGCCCCCGCGCATTCGAATCAAGGTGAATTCAGCGCATGAGCGCCATATATACCCCCTCTCTCAACATCGCCCGGCTGCGCGAATCGGCTACCATCGCCGTCTCCAGCCGAGCCAGAGCACTCCGCGCCGCCGGCCGAACGATCATGGATCTCGGGTCCGGCGAGCCCGATTTCGATACCCCGGAGTTCATCCGGCGCGCGGCACAGCAGGCGATAGACGCCGGCGCCACCCGCTACACGGCCACCGAGGGCATTGTGCCCCTCCGCGAAGCCATCGCCGACGAGGCGAACAGGCGCACGCGCGGGCTGCAGACGGTCACGCCGGGCGACGTGGTGGTGTCCACCGGATCCAAGCAGTCGCTCTTCAACGCCTGCTTCTGTCTTTTCGGCCCCGGTGATGAGGTCCTGATTCCCACGCCCGGCTGGACGAGCTACTACGAGATCGTGGAGCTGGCCCGCGCCACGCCGATTCCGGTGACTGGCGATCCGGAGAACGGCATGAAGGTGAGCGTAGAGCTCCTCGAGGCAGCGGCCACTTCGGCCACCCGGGGAGTCATCCTGAACTCGCCCTGCAACCCCACCGGCGCCGTCTACTCCCGTGAGGAGCTGGCGGACATCCTGGCGCTCGCGGAGCGCCACGGCTGGTGGGTGATCGGCGACGAGATCTACCGACACCTGAACTACGCGGACGCCGGCCCGGCGCCGTCGCTGCTGGAGGTCGCGGAGTCTCGCGAGCGGCTGGTGGTGGTGGACGGCGTGGCGAAGGCCTACGCGATGACCGGCTGGCGCATAGGCTGGGCAATCGCGCCGCACGCGCTGGCCACCTCCATGAAGGCGCTGCAGTCGCACGTGACGTCCAACCCTGCAGCGCCCTCGCAGTACGCCGCGCTCGCGGCACTGCAGCGGGAGTCTGAGTCTCGTGAGGCGATCGCGCAGATGCTGGCCGCCTTCCGCGAGCGTCGCGACGCGGCGCTGGAGGTTTTCGCGGGGCTCGAGGAGCTGCGCGTGGTGACTCCGGACGGCGCCTTCTACCTGTTCGTGGACGTGGCCGACGCGGCGCCGCCTGACGAGGAGGACGCCGGCACCGCGTTCGCACGCCGCCTGCTCGACGACCACGGAGTAGCCGTGGTGCCGGGAAGCGCATTCCTCACGCCCGACTGGGTGCGCATGTCGTACGCCGCGCCATTCGACCACGTCGTGGAAGGCGCAAGGAGGCTCGTGCGACTCTACGCAGCGGGCAGCGGGGCAGCACGAGCCGCGGTGTAGTCCAGGGGGCGGGCGACCTCGCGTCGTACCGCCCCCAGTCGCAGCAATACGATGGCTCGTTCGGACCGATGCGGTGTCACGTTGCTCGTGCAGTGCGCAGTAACCGCGTGGGTCGCGTCGCCGCATCGCCGGCGAAGGTGCCCACGGCCACCGCCAGCTCGAGCCGTCACATGTGCCTGCCGATCGATACGAGTGCTGCGTCAGGCAGCCCTGCCGTCGTTCACTACGAGTGGGATCCCGAAACGGAGCTGCTTGCGGCGCAGGTGCGGTACCAGGCGCCTGTCCCGTCGCGCAGCGTGAGCGAGGCCTCTTCTCGCGCATTCGGATCGGTGGAAATCCAGGGGTACGACGGCTCCTGGCTCACGATAGACCTGAGCCGGAACCGGATTGACGGCGTGGCCATCGCCGCGTGGCCGCGGCTCGTGAGGCGGCGCCGGCTCGCGCCACCGGCGAGCGCCGAACATGTGCAGGCCGCCGTGAACCTGTCGCGCTCAGACCCCGCTGGCGCTCTCGAGGTCGTCACGAACCTCACAGCCGAAGTGGACGACGCCGCTCGCACGGTGCACCTGTCCCTGTTGCATCGCAGTGCCACCGGCGATCATCGTTCGACTGACGTTCGCCCGGTCCGCATCGCCCGGGATATACTTCTCGACGTGGACGGCAAGCGCCGCCTCGCCGGACTCTGGCTCCTCAACGTTCCCCTCGACTCCATTCCGGTCCCGTGATTACCACGATCGTCCTCATCAAGACGGAACCCCAGCGCATCACCCACGTGGCCCGCACCCTCGCCGGCGTGGACGGCGTCGCGGAGGTGTACTCGGTGTCCGGCGAATGGGACCTGGTCGCAATCGTGCGGGTGCCGGAGTACGACGGTATCGCGCACGTGGTGACCGAGGAGTTCCCGAAGGTGCAGGGGATCGAGCGTACCACCACCCTCACCGCGTTCAGGGCGTATTCCAGGGAGGACCTGGAGCAGGCATGGGACATAGGGCTGCACTGACGTCGTTCGGCCGGGCTGGAGGCCGCAGGTGAGCGATCACGTGGAGGACTACCTCTCCGGCCTGTTCGGTGCAGAGGACGCCCTCCTTGCGCAGCTGCGTGAGGAGGCTGACCGCACCGGGCTGCCCCCCATCAGCATCCCGTCTTCAACCGGGCGACTGCTCCAGCTGCTCGCTCGCTCGATCGGAGCGCAGCGGGTGCTCGAGGTCGGCACCCTCGGCGGCTACTCGGCCATCTGCCTGGCGAGAGCACTGCCGGAGGACGGCAGCGTTCTCACGTTGGAGAAGGATCCTTCGCATGCTGCGTTCGCTCGCCGCTGGCTCGAGCGTGCAGGGCTCTCGAATCGCGTAGAAGTGCGCGAGGGCGCCGCGCTGGAAATCCTGCCCGCGCTGGACGGCGAACTGTTCGACTTCGTTTTCCTGGACGCCGACAAGGAGCCGCTCACCCGGTACCTGGACTGGTCGGTGAGGTTACTGCGTCCCGGCGGCATGGTGGTGGCCGACAACGCTCTCTGGGGCGGACGGGTGCTGGACGAATCGGTGGACGATGCCGGTACGCGGGGCGTTCGGGAGTTCAACCGGAAGCTCGCCTCCGATCCGCGCCTGACGTCCATTGTCGTTCCGCTGGGCGACGGTGTGGCAATCGGGCTCGTGAATCCATGAGTCGCACGGAAAACGCGGCTGCGGCCTGCGATACCGGCTTTCGAGCGGCTCTCCGCTGCCTCTCGGAGTTCGCTCCCGACCTCGGCGCTCGCGCCGATGGAGCCGCAAGCCTGGAGCTCTCGTCCTCGTTCGCGCAGGAGCCCGTGCGCATTACCAGCTCGAGTCCGATCGAGGGTCATGGCCTGCGCACGGTGCGCGTTGAGGGCGTTCACGAACCGGGCTTCCACGCATTCCTCGACGGAACGCAGAGGAGCAGGGTGCTGACGTACGCGGACGGCGTCCCGATCGTGCACGCCACCGTGGCGGCCGTGGTTCGCGTGCGGGTTAACAGGCGTCTCTTCACCTGGACGGACGGCGCCCGCGTGGAGCAGTACATCCTTGCGCCGCGCCGCGCGCTGCCTCACGCGCTCTGGTCGCACCTGGAAACCCGATTCCCAAGTGTGCTGGATGTCGGCGAGAGCGAGGAGGCATCCGCCGCGGACGTTCACCCGATGCGCATGGCGGAGCAGGCGGTGCACCGGGTGCAGGAACGTCGTGAGGCGCTGGAGGAACAGCTCGCCGCGGAATGGTGCAGCAGTGATGGCCGCATGCTCGCCCTGGACGGGGGGCTCAAGCACCACGACCAGGTGGTGCGCGCCAGGTGCGCGGTTGGCATCGTGAAGAGCCATCGAACCATGTACGTGGACGGCGACGCACTCGCCCGCGTCCTCCGCCTTCGCTCCGGCGAGCGATCCACGGTCTTCCGGGTGGACCGCGCTCCGGGTCACCGGGCACCGGTCGCCAGCTGGTACCTGCGACTGCGCGACGCTTCCGGCCGGGATCCCTTCTGGGGCCTGGTCCGAGTGGAGGCCGCTGATCCGCAGGTACTGGGAGAGTCTCCCGAGGAAATGAAGGATCGGGCGAATCGGATCTCCAGCTGGATCCTGGCCGAGGTGGCGCCCCTCTCCATGCCGGATGCCAGGTGGGACCGCATGATCTACCCCATCAGGGACTGCGAGGAGTTCCTGCGCGCGATCGCCTGAGCAGCGTGCTCGGCAGCAACCCGAACCCGCATCCGGCGGGATCGGCCATACATTTAGCCCGTGTCCCCGCCGCCGGCCCCTGCCGCGGCAGCGCAGCTCCCTTGCCAGTATGATGTCCCAGACAAGCCAGACACTCGGCAGAGTCGTCGCCACCGAGCGCCGGCCGAACACGCCTCACGAGTTCCACTTCTGGACGGCCCTCGAATCCCCCGTGGGCATCGGCACGATCGTGAAGGTGCTAGGCCGCACTCCGGTCAATGGTGAGATACCGACCGTGTTCGGCGTCGTTACCGAGGCCTTCGGCTACACGGATCTGGCCAGCCCGCTGCACGACGTGCTCGGGCACGACGGCTCTCCCGCGCAGGCCGTTGCAGCGGCCACCGAGCGAACGGAGATCAGGCTCTACACGGCCGCCGTGCTCCGGCAGATTCCTGAGGAACCGCTCCAGCCAGTTCCCATGGGCGAGGTGTTCCTTGCGAACGACGCGGATGTCGCTGTGGCCCTGCGCATGGACGCCTATGCGAAGGGCGATGACAGCACCGCTATCCCGGTCGGTGTGTATCACGCAGGAGGCATGGAGTCGCCGATCATGCTGGACGCCGACTTCCTGCTCGGCCCGGAGGCCGCGCACCTGAACATCAGCGGTGTTTCCGGCCTGGCCACCAAGACGAGCGCTGTCGAGTGGCTTCTGCAGTCGCTCTTCGCGCACTTTCCCGAAAAGAAGGGGTCCGTGGCCGCCGTCTGCTTCAACGTGAAGGGCCCCGACCTCTGCTACCTGGACCAGCCCGGGGAACTGGGCGAGGAAGACCTTGCGATCTATCGCAAGCTCCAGGTTCCGCCGGAGCCGTTCCGGAACGTGCACTACTACGCGCCGTACAATCCGCGCGGAACGGCACTGGCCACGCTCAGGTCGCACGAGTCGCTGCAGCACAACGTGCTTCCGTTGCAGTGGGGGCTGGAGCAGGTGCTCCAGTTCGCCGAGGTGCTGCTGAACAAGGACGACGTGGACGCCAAGGCGGACGCGCTCATTGACTTCATTCGCGAGCGCGTCATAGACCGGGACTTCACCGATCCTCTGTTGCGGCGCCCTTATCGGGTACGCACGTTCGCGGACCTCGAGGAGTGGTTCCGCGACCTGCTCATCGCAATCGAGGGCCGCGGCTCGGGCGACAGCTGGCGCACCCATCACGTGGCCACCATTCGCAAGGTTCGGAACCGGCTGACGAACATTTCCACCCGGTGCGCCGGCCTGGTCACCGACGATGGAGACGTCTCCGACCTTCCGTTCGGCACCTTCCAGGATCGGGCGGTGTATGTGGTGGACGTGGCCCTTCTGGAGGAGGACGCACAGGACCTGATCTTCGCGCGGGTGGTCTCCAGGCTTCGGGAGCATCTGGAGAAGCGCAGCCTGGGCGTGGACCACGTTGTCGTCTTCGTTGACGAGCTGAACAAGTACGCGCCGAGCGACGGTCCGGACACCTATGTGCGGAAGATGCTGCTCGACATTGCGGAGCGAGGCCGGTATCTGGGAATGGTTCTCTTCGCGGCGCAGCAGTTCCGCTCGCAGGTACACCGCAGGGTGGTAGGCAACTCCGGCTCGGCGCTGTATGGCAGGATGGACCCTGACGAGCTGGCCACGCCGGGATATGCGGTGCTGTCACCGGCGATCCGGACCAGGCTCGCCACACTCGAAAAGGGGCAATTGATGGTGCGGCACCCGCACTTCACGCAACCGATATTCGTTCGCTTTCCGCGTCCTGCAGTGATGCGCGGAAGGGATGGGGCAGAGCGTTATCCGCAGGCTGAGGAGGCAGGCTTCGAGGCGGCGGTGCTGCGCGACCTGCGGCGTCTCGATCCGTCCCTGCAGCTCTCGGTGGTGCAGGATGCGGTTGCGCTGCACGACGAGCGGGAGGTGATTCGCGCGCGAAATGCCACGCTTCGTGCGCGTCCCCGGAACGTGAAGGAGTTCTTCCAGAGTCAGCTGCGCACGAAGGTCTCGGCTCGTGAGGCGAAGGCGCCCGAGCCTCCCCGGGAGCTCAGGAGGGCCCCGGCAGATGATCCGTACGGCTTCTGAGCGAGTGACGGATTGTCAGGCTATCGCACCTCGGTGATCCCCATGCTGCGAAAGTGGCTCGTGCCGGTGGTGGTCGCGATCATCTCGCTGCCTCACGCGGTCGGGGCTCAGGCGGTGTCGCTGCAGGTAAGGCCTCACGCGGGTGACACCGTTCGGCTGCGACTGGACCAGCGTACCACCATGGAAGCCGTGCGCGACGCGGACGACGGCGAACGCACCATGTCCATGGTGACCGACATTACGGTCCACACCACGGCCATAGTGCTGAAGGCCGAGCGCGACGAGGCGACGATCGCCGCGTCAACCGATTCGGCAGTGGTGCGCATGGATCCCGATCCGGAAGGGCGCGATGCAGGCCGGCTGCAGCGGCGGCTCATCGGACAGCGCGTGCTCATGCAGGTGTCTCCCAACGGGAAGACACGCGTGATGCAGTCCGGCGGGCTTCCGGCTCCCGAGCTGAGTTCGCTGTTCGCGAGGATGCCGGCTCTCTTCCCGCCCGATCCGGTTCAGGTTGGCGGCACCTGGGTGAACTCCATGCCGGTCCCCGTTGGTGGACAGGGCGAGGGCGCAGCGGCGAATCTGCGGGCCACCTTCACGCTGGACTCAATCTCCGACAATGGAGACCTGGCCTTCATCAGCATGCGCGGTTCGCTTGCGCGCTCCCCGGTGGCCGCGGCGCACAACCTGGCCAGCGGGGTGACGGTGGAGACATCCGGCAGCATCGTGGGCACGGTGACGCTGGACCGACGCAGGGGATGGCTGGTTCATGCGTCTGCCGACGCGACCACGGTGAGCGTGTACACCCCTCCACCCGGGAACAAGGCTTCGTCCATGACCGTGACGACGCACGCATCCCAGGCGCTCCGGCGGGTGGACAATTAGGGTTTCTACGGCGAATATTCGGGGTGCGCCCCCTGTCGCGCCGGTGCGCCGCGTGGTCGCCTGCACCTGACGCCGTACGCGCGCCCGAATCGCATGCGACTCGTACACATATCGGATCTTCACCTAGGCTTCCGGCAGTTCCAGCGGCAGACGCCCACCGGCATCAACCAGCGTGAGGCAGACGTCGCCCGGACGTTCCGGCATGCCATAGATCGGGTAATAGCACTCGATCCGGAGCTCGTGGTGATCGCGGGTGACGTCTTTCACTCGGTTCGACCCACGAACCAGGCGATCGTGCACGCGTTCCTGCAGCTGCAGCACATGCGGCAGTCGCTGCCGCACACGCCCGTGGTCATGATCGCGGGCAACCACGATACGCCGAGGTCTGCCGAGACCGGTTGCATCCTGCGTCTCTTTGCGGAGCTCGGCATCGAAGTCGTGGACGGCGAGCCGCGTCGCCTGTCGTTCACCGACCTGGACCTCTCGCTGCTCGCCGTTCCGGACATGCTCGGCCACAAGTCGATCGCTCTGGAGCCCGAGGCCGGGGCGCGGTGGAACGTGCTGCTGCTGCACGGTGAGGTGGAGGGGATGCTGCCCGAAGCCATCGCGGACACCGATCGTGCCGCGTTCGAGATTTCGCGTGAGGACCTGCGTGCCGCCGAGTGGAACTACATAGCCCTCGGCCACTACCACGTGCATCGCGAGATCGCGCCCACTGCGTGGTACTCCGGGTCCATAGACTACACCAGCCACGACATCTGGGGCGAGCTTCGCGAGGAGCGTCAGGCGGGGCTGAAGCCCAAGGAAGATCTCGTGTCGTCAGGCGCCAACGGGCTAACGGAACAGCGGTTGCTGGGTGGAAAGGGCATAGTGGAGCATGACCTGGCGACCGGCACGCACACGTTCCATCGGCTTCCCGTGTCCCGCCGCATCATTGACCTGCCGCAGATTCAGGCCGTTGGCATGTCCGCAGCGGAGGTGGACGTCGCCATTGGTGAGGCGGTGGAGCGCATACCGGGCGGCGTGGACGACGCCATCGTCAGGCTGGTAGTTCGCGACATCCCCCGACACGTGGTGCGCGAGCTCGATCACAAGGCCATCAGGGAGCTCCGCAGGCGCGCGCTGCACTTCCACCTCGACACCAGGCGTCCTCAGACGCTTCGGATCGCCGTGTCGGGCGCGCCCGGCAGGCGCCCGTCCCTGCAGGACATCGTGCGGGAGAAGCTTCGCACGCGCCCTCTCTCGTCCGACCTGAATCGTGAGGCGCTGGTGGAGCTCGGTCTCCACTACCTGTCGCGTGCAGAGGCCATGGCGCTGCAGGCAGGCCAGGATGCGTCGCAGGCGCCCGGCATGGGCCTGGACCTGGACGACGCGTCGCTCGCGACGGCCTCTGCAGCTTCGCGCGTGGCCGAAGCTGCTCGCGGTTCGGAGAATGGAGAACGCGAATTCGGGGGGACGGATACAGTATCGGCGTGGGAGGATCGCGGCACCGGCGGAGGTCGCGTCACCGACGGAGATCGAGGCACCGACGCGGAGATTGGCGAATCGCGTTCGGGCTCTGGAGGCGAGACACGCCTGGCTGACGGCCCCGAAGGTGGCGCGTCGGGGGGCGACAGCGGTACCGAGGCGGAATCGTGAGGCGGGAGAGGCCACGGTGCGACTGAACAGTCTGCGTCTCCTGAACTTCCGCCAGCATGCCGAGACGTTCATCGCGTTCGATGCCGGCATCACCGGGATCATAGGGGCAAACGGCTCCGGCAAGACCACGGTTCTTGAAGCGATTGCCTGGGCGCTTTACGGTAATGCTGCGGCGCGCGGCACCAGGGATTCGATTCGGCATGCGAGGGCAGGAGCGCGCGCGCCGGTGCGAGTGGAGCTGGACTTCGAGCTCGCCGGCCATCGCTATCGCGTGGTGCGCGGCCTGACGAGTGCCGAGTTGTACCTGGACGGCGCCGCCCAGCCCATAGCCAACTCCATCACCGCCGTCACCGACCTGCTGCAGCGCAGGCTCGGGATGACGCGCAACGAGTTCTTCAACACCTACTTCACCGGCCAGAAGGAACTGAACGTGATGGCGGCCATGGGGCCGACCGAGCGCGCACAGTTCCTGTCACGAGTCCTGGGCTACGAGAAGCTTCGAACGGCACAGGGACTGGCGCGCGACCGGCGCAGGCTGATCGGGGCGGAGGTGCAGGGGCTTGCGGGCGGCATGCCTGACGCGGAGACCGTGAAGCGTGCGCTTGACGAGGCGGGCAGGCGGTTGAAAGAAGCTGAGGTTCGGGCAGCCGAGGCGGCGAAGCTGCGAAAGGAGGCGGAGAAGGAACGCGACGCACTGGCTCCGCAGTGGAAGGCTGCCCAGGTGGATCTGGAGCGCATCCGACAGCTCGACTCGGAGAGCAGGGTACTGGATGGCGAACTCGCGGCCGCTCGCAGGGATGAACAGCGTCTTCGCGCTGAGCTCCAGGAGGCGCAGCAGGCTGTTGCGCGCAACCAGGAGCTCGGAGCCACGCTGGCACCGCTCGCCGGCCTGCGCGCCGAGCTCGCGAGGCTCGACGTCATGGCTCGCGAGGAGGGGCGGCGGCAAACGCTGGAGCTCACCATAGCCCAGGCACTGGAAGACGAGCAGCGGCTGCGCGAGCGCCAGAAGAAGCTGGAGGGCGCCCCGGAGCTGGAGCGGGAGACGCAGGAGCAGATCGCCGCCGCTCGTGAGGCGCTCGCACGGGCCGAGGCCGCGGCGGAGGAGCAGCGCACTGCGTGGGTTCGCGACCGGCAGGAGGCGGAAACCAGGCGCGACTCGCTGCTGCGCCAGTGGCGCGAACTGAAGGATCAGCGCGACCAGGTAGCCAGGCTCGGGCCGGAAAGCCCGTGTCCCACGTGCACGCGCCCCCTGGGCGACAACCTGGCCGGCGTGCTCGAGATGCTCGACGAGCAGCTCGACACGGTGCTCGTGGACGGCGGCTACTACAAGGACAGGCTGCAGCAGCTTTCGGCGACCCCGCAGCAGGTAACTGATGCCGAGGAGTTGAGGCGCACGCGAGCGGCGGAGCTGCAGCACCTGGAGCGCCGACTGGCAAAGATCCAGTCCGCCCTCAACGAGCTCACGCAGGTGAAGGCCGACCTGGCAGAGCGTGAGGCGCGCGTAACGAGGCTCCGCGCGGAGGTGGCAGCGCTGCCCACGGGGTATGACACGAGCCGACATGCTCACACGAAGGCGGAAGTGGAGCGCCTGGCTCTGCTGGAGCAGGAGAGCAACAGGCTGGGAGTTCTCGTGGAGCGCGCTCCGAAGCTTGCCACGGAGCTTGAGGCAATCGGCGAACGGCTCGCCGCTGCCGCGAGACGCCAGCAGGAGCTGGCGGCGGAAAGAGCTGCGATCCAGCTGGATGAAGCTCGGTTCAACGATCTGCGCGTTCGCATGGAGGCGGCCGAGGGAGCAGTGCGAGACGCGGAAATCGCCACGGTACATGCTGAGAGCGAGCTGGGCTCGGCACGCAAGGCGCTGGAGACTGCGGAGCGCGACAGGCGGGAGCTGGAGCGCATCCAGGAGCGGCTCAATGCACTGAAGGTGGACAGGAAGCTGCACGAGGAGCTCGACCGGTCCTTCACCGACCTGCGCACCGACCTCAACTTCCAGCTGCGACCTGAACTGTCCGAGATCGCCAGCGGGTTCCTCAGTGAACTCACGGATTCCCGCTATGCCGAGCTGGAGCTGGACGATCAGTACAACGTCGTGGTTCTGGAGGATGGCGTTCCCAAGCCGGTAATATCCGGAGGTGAGGAGGATCTTGCGAACCTCGTGCTGCGGCTGGCCATATCGCAGCTCATCGCGGAACGTGCGGGGCAGAACTTCTCGCTGCTGGTACTGGACGAGGTGTTCGGTTCGCTGGACGAGGCACGCCGCTTGAACGTTGTGGAGCTGCTGCGCCGTATCCAGGATCGCTTCGAGCAGATCGTGCTGATCACGCACATCGAGTCCGTTCGCGAGGGAGTGGATCGCGTGGTGGAGGTGCGGTATGACGAGGAGACGGGCAGTTCCGTGGTGCACCAGGTGGATGCGGACGAGGATCTCGTGATGGCCGGCGCCCTGGTTGAGGAGACCCTGGACTTCGGGCGCGCCGGAGCGTTAGGCGAATGACCACCACTCGCGGCTGGCGCACTGCCCGTGACGTTCAGGGGCCTTTCCCCATTCGCCGTGAGGACCTGCCGGCCCTGAACGAGGTGTTCAGCGAGTCCTTCTCCGATCGCTATCGCAGGGACGGCATGGTTGGCGTGCGCGTTCCGCACCTAAACCAGCTGGTGTGGCGGTATGCGATAGACGATGCTGCCGGCGGCGCGATGCTCTGGCGCGACGAGCGCGATGCCATTGCCGGCTTCAACATCGCGCACATGTCGGGCGTGGAAGGCTGGATGGGCCCGCTGGCAGTGCGACCGGACATGCAGGGGATCGGGCTGGGCAAGCTGGTGGTGATGGCGGGCGTGGAGTGGTTGCGCGAGCAGGGTGCGAAGGTGATCGGGCTGGAGACCATGCCGCGCACCATGGACAACATCGGCTTCTACTCGTCGCTGGGCTTCGACCCCCAGCGCCTCACGATCACGCTGGTGGTGGCGGCGCTGGGGCAGCAGCGGCCGGCGAGGCTGCTCGGGCGCCTGACGCCTGCGAAGCGCCACGAGGCGATGGCAGCGATCGCGGACCTGACGACAAGGGTGCAGCCCGGCTACGACTTCAGCCGCGAAATCGAGCTTACCGACAACCTCTCGCTGGGCGACACCGTGCTCCTCGAGAAGGACGGCAGGCTCGCGGGTTTCGCGCTCTGCCACAGCGTGCCCCTGGTGGAGGGGCGCCCGCGTGACGAGCTGCGTGTCCTGAAGCTCGTGCTCGAGAACGAGGAGGACATGCTTGACATGATGGTGGCCGTCGCCGACTTCGCGCGGCGCAGCGGGACCCGGGCAGCGTCCGTGAGGGTACAGGGAGAGTATCCGCACGCATACCGCCAGCTGATCGAAGGTGGCGCGCGCGTACGCTGGACGGACCTTCGCATGACGCTGGCAGGCAGTCCCGAGATTCCCCCAGCCAGGGGCGTAGTACTCTCCAACTGGGAGATCTGACGCTCGGTGTACGCACGTGCTTGCGCCACCGGAGTGCCACACCTATCTGTGTTCCATGACCGAAAGCGTTCCTGCAGAGGCCATCGAGTGTCGCGTGGGCGATGACGATCGAAGCGTGAAGCGATCGCTGCGCTGCATTGTCTCGCCGCTGCTACTCGGCGCTGCGTGTCTGGCGCTGCCGTTTCCGCTGATCGCCGGGCATGGGGTATCGCCCGCGCGGGCCGAAGTTCTCGCGATTCGTCACCTGCGCCTCTTGCGCAGCGAGCCTGCAAAGGACGCCACGGTTACCGAGTCACCGCGTGAACTCCGGCTCTGGTTTTCCCAGCGCCCCGAGATCGCAATGACCACGGCGCGCATTACCAGGGGGAATCACAACGTGGCAGTAGGGCGCGCTGCCATCAGGCCCTGGGACGGAGATGGAGTGCTCGTGGTGGTTCCCATCCAGGGCAGGCTGGGGAATGGTCGCCACGTAGTCACCTGGCGCACCATGGCGCCTGACGGCCACGTGATCACGGGCGAATTCGCGTTCACGGTGGCCGTCCGCGGCTCGACAGGCGGATCCTGATCCCGGTGCCCACGCCCGAGGCGCTGTTCGGCACCCTCGTCCGGTTTGCATGGCTGGCCGGAATGGTGCTGGCCGTGGGTGCTGTGGCGTTGAGAGAGCTGGTGCTCTCGCGCCTTTCGACTCCCGCCTGGCCCGGCGTCATGCGTCGCCTGGCTCTGCGCACCGCCACTGTCGGCATGGCAGGCGCGATCACCGTGCTCATGGCGTGTTTCGGCCGGCTGTGGTTGCAGCTGGAGGAAGTGAAGGTGCCCGACTCGCCTGTCACGGTGGAACTCGTGAGGCTGCTCGTTCTCGGGACTGCGTGGGGGAAGATCCTGCTGATCCAGGCCGGAATGGCACTGGTGGGCTGGCGCGCCTTCTCCATGGCCAGGAACGACTTTCGGGTGGCATGGGTGCTCGCGACCATCACGTCGGCAGGGATTGCCCTTCTCACGTCCTTCGGCTCTCACGCGTCAGGCACCGGAAGCCTTGCCCCGCTCACCGTGGCGGCGGACACGATCCACATACTCACCGCGGGTGCATGGGCAGGTGGGCTCGCGACTCTCTTCGCCGCGGCGCTCTGGCCGCGACTGACCGAGCCGGCCGTTGGCGTCGTTGCAGACACCGCGAATGGAGAGGAGTCCGTCATCCTGTCGCTAGTGCCCAGGCTGGTAGCCGCGTTCTCTCCCGTAGCTCTAACCGCGGCAGGCCTGCTGGTACTCACAGGTCTCGTCGGTGTCTGGTCGCACGTGAGCTCCCCTGCGGACCTGTATGGCACCAACTGGGGGCGCGCGCTCCTGATCAAGCTCGCGTTCGTGGGGGCTGCGCTCACGCTGGGTGCGGTGAACTGGCGCAAGGTGACACCTGCACTCGGTACCCCGGACGGCGACATGAGGCTGCGCGCCATGGCGTGGTTCGAGCTCACCGCCATGCTGCTGGTGCTGCTGGCCACTGCCGTCCTCGTGGCTCTGCCCACGCCGGGCGCCGAAGGCTAGGGCAGACCCGGCTGGAGGCAGGGTAGACCCGCTTCCGGTGTCAGTCCGTTCCTGGCGAACTGTCCGCAGCGGCAGACTCGATGGCCGCGATCAGTGCGTAAGGGTCGTCAGTGCCCAGGATGAAGTGCTTTCCGTTCCCCCGCCTCACGAGCACCGCGTCGCGACCGGAGACGTTGTACATCCAGCCGCTGGGCGTGAAACGAATTCCGTAGCCCCACCAGATCGGCGGCCGGATTCGTTCTGCACCCGTCACCTCGCCCAGCGGCACGCTCCACCGCGGCCACCCGGGACCGAAATACCAGGCGAGCCGGCCCGATGAAATGCTGATGGTGAGCCCGGAGAAGATCACCGCACAACCGGTCAGTACCGCAGCTCCGGCAAGAAGCAGTACCAGGCCGAAGCCGGCAAGACCCGCCTGCATGGCAATATGCAGGATCCTGATAACGAGTATGCCGGTTACGAGGAAGGCGAAGAGCGTGAGCCAGCCCACCTGCCTGTGATGGTATCTCATGTCACTCGGTGCTCACTCGTCCGTCGTCTCCTCCCAGCGTCATGCGTGAGTCAGGAGCATCGGGGGAATGGATGTGATGATGCCTCACGATCTCACGCTCGCGCGCTCGCGGACCGGCTTCACGCATTCGCAACCAGGCGCACTGCCAGCTGGGCCGCAGCCATTGGCGCCCCGTTCACATGAAGCAGGAACGTGTATCGCCCGGCCGACGCTACTTCGAAGCCGTCGAAGGGGAGCGGAAGGTCCACCGCCACCGTCTCCATGTCTGGCGGCGGCGCAGGCAACTCCACTTCGCCACCCGGTCTGGCGATCTCGTTGCCCGCCGGGTCGGTAATCGCCACCTCCACCGAATGCTTGCGCCCCGCTTCGTCCGCCGTGAAGTGGATTCTCGCGGCGAAGGACGCGCGCGGAATTCGAACCGGCAGCTGTTGCACCTGGATATCGTTGAAGATGCCGATGAGGGAGGGCTTGCCGTCCACGCCCAGCACCACCTGGTCGCAAATGACTACATACTGTACGTGCATCGTATACCTGGAAGGGAATTGCAGACTGTGTTCGGGCGCGGTGGAGACCGGTGGAAACGAAGCTCACGGCCGATGGCTGGCAGGTTCTCAGTTGCCGTCGCTGCCGCCTGACGGGAGATCGTGCACGACGGCCGGGTCGCCAGACTTCCTGAGCACCGGCAGTCTCAGCTTCCACCTGATGGAGGCCACTCGAAGCAGCGCCACGATGGTCATGCCGCAAAGCTCCGCTGGAAAACGCGGAACTCCGGCTGCGTCAAGCGCAAGGTACACGGCGATGCCCGCGATGGCAGCGGTTGCGTACAACTCTCCCTGCTTCATCACCAGGGGAATCTCGGCCGCGAGTACATCGCGAATCGCACCTCCGGCCACCCCGGTCATCGTACCCATGATTATGGCGATCAGGCCGCCGTGACCCACCGCCTGGGCCACCTGCGCACCGCTGATCGCGAAGAAGGCGAGTCCGAGTGCGTCCGCGTAGAGGAGCGCCTGACGACGCGAGCTGCGTGTGGAGTGGCCGCGAGTGATGTAGATGGCGGTGGCCCCGGCGGATGCCAGGCACACCAGGATGTACGCCGGCTCGTTAATCCAGAACACCGGCGTCCTGTCGAGCAACAGGTCGCGCAGTGTGCCGCCACCCACACCCGTCACCGTGGCGAGTACCATCACGCCAATCAGGTCCAGGTGCTTTCGCCCTCCGGCGAGCGCGCCGCTCACGGCGAAAACGGCCACCCCAAGCATGTCCAGAACGAGCCGGATCATCGGTCGGCACCCGGGTGATGGGAGTCAGTCACGCGCTTGCAGCTTCAGTGACCGGCCCGGTGCGAACCGGACGTCCGCAGCGTCCCGACTCGATCGCTGGCATGCGTCTCACAGTCCGAACGCTTCCAGTAGGCGTGCAGCGGCCGCGGTGGGCGGCAGCGAACCATCGGCAACACGCTCGCGAAGTTCCGCAAGAACCTCACGAACTCCCGGATGCGACCGCAGAGCGGAGTGGAGACCTTCGTCCACCAGCGTCCACATCCACTTCTCGTTCTGGGCGCGTCTCTGCGACTCCAGCAGCCCCTCACGCTCCAGGACAGCCCGATGCTCCAGAACTGCCACCCACACTTCATCCACGCCCTCTCCGGTGAGTCCGCTGCAGGTGAGTACGGGAGGACGCCAGGAGCTCGATGACGGATGCAGCATTCGCAGAGCGATGCGCAGATCCCTGGCTGCGCGCATGGCCACCTGCTTCATTTCGCCATCGGCCTTGTTCACGGCGATGACGTCGGCAAGCTCCATCAGTCCGCGCTTGATTCCCTGAAGCTCGTCGCCCGCGCCGGGCAGCATCAGTGCCAGGAACGTGTCCGTCATGTTCGCGACGGCCGTCTCCGACTGACCTACGCCTACGGTCTCCACGATGACGACGTCGAACCCGGCGGCCTCGCACACCAGCAGTGATTCTCGCGTGCGAGCGGCAACCCCTCCGAGCGTCCCGATGGACGGAGAGGGCCTTATGAACGCCGCGGGATTCGTCGAAAGGCGCGGCATGCGGGTCTTGTCGCCCAGTATGCTGCCGCCGCTCACGCTGCTGGACGGGTCTATCGCGAGCACCGCCACACGATGCCCCGCACTCGTGAGGCTCATGCCGAGTGTCTCCACGAACGTGCTCTTGCCCACTCCCGGCACGCCCGTCAGGCCCAGTCGAACCGAACCGCCCGTCTCCGGCATGATCGCGGACAGCAGCTCCGTCGCAAGCCTGCGGTCCCTCTCGGTGGTGGACTCCACCAGCGTGAGCGCACGGCCGAGTATGGAGCGGTCACCGCTCCGAATGCCGTCCACGTAATCGTCCAGCGCAAGCGTCCTGCGACGGGTGCGCGAGCGCGGATCGTCAGTGATGCTCACGAGGCGCCGCTTGTTCCGGCCATCTCCTTGCCGAAGCCGAGGCGCTCGCCGAGCTCCTCGAGCAGGTTGACGGCCGCGCGAGCGATGACAGTTCCCGGCCCGAATACCGCCGACGCACCCGACTCGCGCAGGGCCTCGTAGTCGGAGGGCGGCACCACGCCTCCCACCACGATCATGATGTCCTGGCGGCCGAGCGCCTGCAGCTCGTCGCGAAGCTGGGGTACGAGCGTGAGGTGTCCGGCCGCCAGCGAGTTTACACCGACAACGTGCACGTCGTTCTCCACCGCCTGACGAGCCACCTCGGCCGGCGTCTGGAAGAGCGGGCCGATGTCCACGTCGAAGCCCAGGTCGGCGAACGCGGTGGCAATCACCTTCTGTCCGCGGTCGTGGCCATCCTGGCCCATCTTCGCCACCAGGATCCTCGGCCTCCTGCCTTCGTGCTCGGAGAACCGCTCGACCAGCGCGCGAACCTGTCGTACGTGGGAAGCGTCGCTTCCCAGCTCCGACCCGTAGACGCCGCTCACCGCGCGAATGGGTGCGGTGTGTCGGCCGAAAACACGCTCGAGTGCATCGCTCATCTCTCCCACCGTCGCCCTTGCCCGGGCAGCGGCTATGGAAAGTTCAAGAAGGTTCCCGTCACCCCGCTCAGCGGCCTGCGTCAGCGCGTTCAAAGCCTGCTCCACGGCTTCTGCATCGCGTTCGGCGCGCAGCTTCTGAAGCCTTGCCACCTGTGCGGCGCGAACGGCGGCATTGTCAACTTTCAGGACTTCCGGCGATTCGTCCATGTCCGGCACGTAGCGGTTGACCCCTACCACGGCCTGCCTTCCGCTGTCAATCCGCGCCTGAGTGCGCGCGGCAGCTTCCTCGATGCGCAGCTTGGGCACGCCCTGCTCGATGGCGGCAGCCATGCCGCCGAGCGACTCCACCTCCCGCAGATGCTTCCACGCCATCTCCGCGAGGTCGTGGGTGAGGCGTTCCACGTACCACGAGCCGCCCCATGGATCCACGGTGCGGGTGGTGTCGGTCTCCTGCTGCAGGAAGAGCTGGGTGTTGCGGGCAATCCGCGCAGAAAAATCGGTGGGCAGCGCCAGCGCTTCGTCCAGCGCGTTCGTGTGCAGGGACTGCGTGTGTCCCTGCGTCGCAGCCATAGCTTCGATGCAGGTGCGGACCACATTGTTGTAGACATCCTGCGCTGCGAGACTCCAGCCGCTCGTCTGGCAGTGCGTGCGCAGGGAGAGAGATCGCGGGTTGCGCGGCTCGAACTGCTTCATGAGCCCCGACCAGATGAGTCGTGCAGCGCGCAGCTTCGCCACTTCCATGAAGAAATTCATGCCGATGGCGAAGAAGAACGACAGTCGCGGCGCGAAGTCGTCCACCTCGAGCCCGGCAGCCAGTCCGGTGCGAACGTACTCGACACCGTTCGCGAGGGTGTATGCGAGCTCCAGGTCGGCCGTGGCGCCCGCCTCCTGCATGTGGTAGCCGCTGATGCTGATGGAGTTGAACTTCGGCATGTGCCGGCTCGTGTAGCGGAAGATGTCGCCCACGATCCGCATGCTGGGGCCCGGAGGGTAGATGTACGTATTCCGGACCATGAACTCCTTGAGGATGTCGTTCTGGATGGTTCCGGAAAGCTGCTCGGGCTTCACGCCCTGTTCCTCCGCCGCCACCACGTAAAGCGCCATGATCGGCAGCACTGCGCCGTTCATGGTCATGGACACGCTCATGCGATCGAGAGGAATTCCCTCGAAGAGCACGCGCATGTCCAGGATGCTGTCTATCGCCACACCCGCCATGCCTACGTCACCGACTACGCGTGGGTGGTCCGAGTCGTAGCCGCGATGCGTGGCGAGGTCGAACGCGATGCTGAGCCCCTTCTGACCTGCAGCGAGGTTCCGACGATAGAACGCATTCGACTCCTCGGCGGTGGAGAAACCGGCGTACTGGCGAATGGTCCAAGGGCGCCTGACGTACATGGTGGAATAGGGACCACGCACGAAGGGAGCGAAGCCCGGAACGGACTCCAGGTGCCTTACGGGCTCGAGGGAGGTCGCGTCGTGCACTGCCGGAATCTCCAGGCCTTCGGGCGTCACCCAGGGGTCTCGCCCCGACGCGGCCGTCTTCGGAGCGGGCGGTGCCCACGGAATACCCGCGAAGTCGGGCATGGCGCTCATGCCGACACCCCCAGCGTTTCGTGCAGCATCTGCAACACCCTCACTGCATCACACCCCTGGAAGACGAAGTCCGCAACGCCGGCATCTCGCAGCGCCGCCTCACGATCCGCTGCTCGGCCCGCGTGCAGCACCACCTCGGCCCCGGCGTCTCGCAGCGCACGCGCAGTGCTCTCGCCCAGCTCTGCGGACGTCGCGTCCGATGCCACGATCACCGCGATGGAGCACTTCGAGTTCCTGAATTCTTCCGCCGCTGCAGCCGCGTCTTCGAGCGGACCTTGCGACACGGGCTCCAGGCCGCCCGCCTCGAGCAGGTTGCCAGTGAATGCAGCGCGGGCGGCATGCTCCGAGAGTGGGCCGAGCGTTGCGAGAAACGCGCGAGGCCGTACGCCGGTTCTTGCGAGCCAGGCATCGGA
Organism: uncultured Gemmatimonadaceae bacterium; assembly: GCA_964415485.1. Classification (GTDB taxonomy): domain Bacteria; phylum Gemmatimonadota; class Gemmatimonadetes; order Gemmatimonadales; family Gemmatimonadaceae; genus JBBQHX01. The sequence goes on along the minus strand of CAYQAO010000025.1, from coordinate 10,883 downwards.
GGCCTCACGAAGCCTCTCGAACGGCTCCGCGAGAGTGTGCGGTTCCAGCCGTTCGATTCTCGCGGTCGTGCCGGTGGACGTCGCGCTCGTGACCGCCCCGAAGCTGGCTCCGGCGCGAACGGCGTGGATGACGGCAGCCATGAGCGCGCCGGGTTCGCGCTGCTCTCCACCAGTTGATTCCTGAAGCGATCGGAGCGACCCTGCCACGTCGCTCGTGATGCGTCCGTCGCCCGGCTTTGAAGAAATCTCCCTCCAGTCAGGTCTCCGGGGAGCGGTCTCGCCCAGGAGGGGGAACTCGCTCACGCCCGTGATCGGACGCCTGCGGTGTGCCACCGCGCGCTCGCGCTGGCTGCGCGCATCCGCGATCCATCCTGACACGAGCCCGGATTCCAGAGCCGCAGCCATGCCGCCGGCAGTCTCGATCTCGCGCATGAGATCCCATGCGGCTTCCGCCATTCTGTCGGTCAGGGACTCCACGAACCAGCTACCCGAGGCGGGGTCGGTCACTGCGCCGACATGAGCCTCCTCGTTGAGCACGTGCTGCGTGTTGCGCGCCAGCCTGAGCGCCGAGCGATCCGGAATGCCAAGAGCGCTGTCGAATGGCGGAACCGTGATGGATTCGGCGCCGCCGGCGGCGGCAACGAAGTTCGCCATGGTTCCGCGAAGGATGTTCACCCACGGATCGCGGCGCGTGAGGTAACGGCCTGCGAGCGCCGCCGTAAGGCGAACCGGCGAATCGGGCGCCCCGAGCAGCTCCAGGGCGCGCATCCAGCAAAGGCGGAACGCCCGAAGCTTTGCGATCTCCTGGAACTGTTCGGTTCCGACGCGAAGGTCGAATACCAGCTGGCGCGCGGCGTCCGCGGTCGTGAGGCCTGACGCGAGCATCGCACGCATGTACTCCAGGCCGGTGGCAAGGGCTGTCGCGACTTCCTGTACTGACGTGCAGCCCGCGTCGCTGTATGGTTCCGTACCGACACGAACTGCGGCCACAGCCGGATACCGCGCTGAAGTCCACGCGGCAAGTTCACCCACGTGCCCGAGCGCCTCCCGGGTGGAGCTCGGGAGTCGCCCGCTCCGCGCCAGTGCTCCCAGTGGATCTGCGCCGAACTCGCCCGTGCATTCGGCCTCGGGCACCCGGCGGCGCTCCCAGAGGAGAGCGAGCGCCGCAGCGGCTGCCATGTAACGCGAACCGGCGTCCAGGGCTACCGGGATCATCTCCAGATGGACTCCTTCCAGTGCCCGATCCAGGTCGTCCAGCGTGTCCGCATGAAGGCCGCGGCCCGCCCCTGGTCCATCCGACGCCAGGCGAATGCGCACCGAGCTGGCACCGCCTTCCAGCTCGGCTCGCAATGTGGAAGCCGCGCGGTCGGGCTCCGGTTCCAGGAGTTCGACGCGAATATCCCACCCCTCTGCGGGCGCCGGGGCCACGACGGGGGCAGTCCGCCGAATGTTCGCATCCGCCGCCGTGTAGAGCGGAGCGATGTCCAGCCCGTCTTCGGTTCGAGAGTGAAGGCTGTGGATCGGGCGATCGCCGAGCTCACGGGCAACCTGGGCGCGCCATTCCTCGAGCGTGACGGCGGGGAATTCCGGGGGATGTTCGGGTAGTTCGTACGCCATGCCGAAATGTGGCCTCGAAGCGCGCGGAAGGATACCGCTCGGTGGCTGGCGTTGGGGGCGGGCAATGGTCGTCCCGCGCAGGCAAGTCAGCCCCCGGTCACCAGTCCCTGGTCCCGAGTCCCTGCCGTCATGATTCGCTCCGCATAGTCTATCCCTGCCGGCGTCCTGGACCCGTGCCATGAAAGAAGCTCTCCGTCCGCGAACATGAAACGCTCGCGCGGGAGGCCGGTAGCCACCTCCAGCTCCGTGGCGTGACGATCGGCGAACGGGAAAGGCTCGCTCGAGAGCAGAACCAGCTCCGGATCGGCATCCCTGATCTCGTCGGCCGAGATGATGGGATAGCGCTCCGGGAGACCGCCGAACACGTTGATGCCTCCGGGAAGCGCAAGCATGGCGGAGACGAAAGTGTCGTCGTTCACGGTCATCCATGGGTCGCGCCAGATGAGGTACGCATAGCGCACAGGCCTGCGCTGGCGTGCGGCATCGGAGACACGGGCAGATCGCAACTCGATGTCCCGGGCAATGCGCTCTCCCTCGGGCGCGGCGTCCAGCGCGCGTGCGATGGCGCGCACCATGTCGGCGGTTTCGGCCGTGTCGCGCGGCATGCTCGTGAGGCACTCGATGCCAGCTTCCCGGAGCGCATCGGCATCCTCACGCCGGTTCTCCTCCTCGTTCATCAGAACGAGATCGGGCGCGAGCGCGATTATCCGCTCGATCTTCGGGTTCTTGGTGCCGCCCATGGACGGCACGTCACGAACGCCGTCGTGAGGGTGTACGCAGAACTTCGTGCGCCCCACCAGAGTATCGCCGCGATCGAGGTGGAACACGAGCTCCGTGAGACTGGGGCACAGCGAGACGACACGCATGGAAGGCCGGCTGCCGGTCAGCTGTCCCTGGAGGCTCCCGTTCGGGACCGCGGAGCGCGCTCCGACACCTTCACGATGCGCCAGATCAGGAGGAAAATCCCCACAGTCAGCAGCAGGTGCATCCAGCCTGGTGCGGAACCCATGAGGTTCGCAACGACCCAGAGCACGAGCATTGCAATGGCGGCGATGATGCCAATGTCCATTATTTGACGCGTCCTCGCGGTGCCGGTAGGTTCAGGGGAGTGCGGAACGAAGGGAGCGGTTCTCCGAGCCAACAAGTCCTTCGATGGGTTCGAAAGATGAGGTTGACGTCACGCCCCGAAAGGGGAAGGCGGAGTTCACGTTGAGAACCTTACACGTTCGAATGGGCTTCTGGAAACCCTCTTCGTTCCATCCGACGGCCAGGCACCATCCGTGGTCTGCAGGGTGTGGCCGGGCCGACCTGGTTCCGCACGCGTCGTCCTGACCCGAAGATCGGCCCGTGCCGGACCGACGCGCATGCGCACGGCGTGCTCCGAAACCGAACAGCACGCTTCAATGCTGGCGCTCGCGATGCCCCGGGCGCGAACTTTCGGCCAGCACCAGTCTCCGCGCGCAATTCGATACCAGCTGTAGCCGGACCAGGCTCTTCCGGAATACGGAAGCGCGGGTCGCCCATTTCGCCGCGCAACACGAGGATCGATGCCCAGGGTTACCGTAACTCGCCGCCTTCATTTCAACGCTGCCCACAGGGTGCACAATCCGGAGCTGAGCGATGATGAGAATCGCCGAATCTACGGGAAGTGCAACAATCCCAACTGGCACGGTCACAACTACGTGCTCGACGTGTCGGTGAGCGGTGAGGTGGACGAGCGCACGGGCTACGTGATGGACCTGAGCGAGCTCGCCAGGCTGGTGGAGCGGGAGGTGCTGGACAAGGTGGACCACCGGAACATGAACGTGGATGTGCCGTTCATGCAGGGGATCAATCCCACCTCGGAGAATATCATCGTCGCGATCTGGCGCATCCTCGAGCCTGCGGTGCGTCCCGCGCGCCTCACGAGGCTGCGGCTGAGGGAGACCGAGAACAACTTCGTTGAGTACGAGGGAGACTGAGGATATGTCCGTGCGGCTGGATGGCCAGACGACAGTGAAGGACGCGGAGGCAGAAGGGGCGGGACGCACTGCCTACGAGGACCTGGTTCGACAGCAGATCTCCCTGCTGGGGGAGGACCCGGAGCGTCCGGGGCTGCTGCGCACGCCGAGGCGCGTGGCGGACGCCATGGCGTGGCTCACGCGAGGTTACGAACTCTCGCCGGCCGACGTGGTGGGTGACGCGCTCTTCGACGCCGACGGAGCACGCAACATGGTGATGGTGCGCGACATCGAGCTGTACTCGCTGTGCGAGCATCACCTCCTGCCGTTCTTCGGCAAGGCGCACATCGCCTACATCCCCGACGGGAAGATCGTCGGCCTGTCCAAGCTTCCGCGTCTCGTGGAGGTGTTCGCCCGCAGGCTGCAGGTGCAGGAACGGCTCACGGAGCAGATAGCGCAGGCCATCGAGGACGTGCTGCAGCCCGCTGGCGTGGGGGTGGTGATCGAAGCCTTTCATCTTTGCATGATGATGCGCGGGGTGGAGAAGCAGAACTCGAAGACGATCACCAGTGCCGTGCGCGGCAGCTTCCAGCGGGATGCGAAGACGCGGGACGAGTTCCTGCGTCTCGCCCACATGGGGTGATGCATGGGCGCTGAGCGACTCACCGTGGAGGCTGCCCGCCGGACCGCGGTCGTGACCGGTGCCTCACGAGGCATCGGCGAGGCGGTGGCGCGTCGGCTGGCCGATACAGGAATGCGTGTCGTCCTCATGGCCCGAAGTGCGGAGCGCCTGAAGGAGCTCGCGCAGGATATCGGGCGGGACGCCATTGCCATAGCCTGCGACCTCTCTCACAACCGGGACGTAGATCGCGCGGGCGAGGCCGTGGACAACGCACTCGGGCACTCGCCGGACATCCTGGTGAACAACGCGGGCGCCTTCGAGATTGCACCTGCGCATGAGCAGGATCCGGACGTGTTCGCGCAGATCCTGGACGTGAACCTTGCAAGCCCGTTCCGTCTCGTGAGGCGGTGGCTGCCGGACATGCTCAATCGGGGCAATGGCCACATCGTCACCATTGGTTCCATCGCCGATCGGGTGATATTTCCCGGCAACGCGGCCTATGCGGCGAGCAAGTTCGGCGCACGCGCGCTGCACGAGGTACTGCGCGAGGAACTGCGCGGAACCGGTGTTCGGGCGTCCCTCGTGAGTCCGGCGCAGGTGGACACGGAGCTATGGAACCCGTTCGACCCGGACAACGCGCCAGGCTTTACCCCACGCGCGAGCATGCTCACGCCGGCGGCAGTGGCAGACGCCGTTGCCTACGTGGTGAACGCCCCCGGCAATGTGAACGTGGACGAGCTGCGACTCTCCCGAAGCTGAAGCACCGCACTCCGGTTTTCCGATGTTCGTCGAACTGACCGATTTGTTGCGATGCCCGAAGGCGCACGAGGACAGCTGGCTCGTGCTGGCGGCGCTGCGGACCGTGGACCGCCACGTGTTGGAGGGGACGCTGGGCTGCCCGGTATGCGGATCCGAGTATCCTGTTTCGGGGGGACTCGCCGACTTCCGCGTGCGCGGCCTCGGCGGGCGTCACGCGTCGGATGACGCGGCTGCTCGCGCGTCCGTTCCCGCCATGGGATCCCTGGAGGAACTGGCCCTCGTGCTCGCAGCGTATGCGGCCCTGGCCGAACCAGGGGGCACGGCAGGCATCGGGGGTGAGCTGGCGTCAGTCGCCGGCGAGTTGGAGCGCCTTACGAGCGTGCGCGTGCTCGCCATCAATCCCTCAGGCGCAGAATCGCCCGGACTCTCCGCCATCCGCTGTGATGCCAGGCTTCCCCTGGCCGCCGACTCGCTGAGGGCGCTGGTGCTCGATGCGGAAACGGCAGCGTCACTCGACCTGGACTCGGCGGTGACGAAGGTTCGCGCGGGCGGGAGGATCGTACTTCCCGCGTCCGTGTCCCTGCCGTCAGGCATCGTGCGGCTCGCCGGAGACGATACGTGGACGGTGGCAGAGCGCGAGAGGCCCACCGTAACGCTCAGGCGCGCATAGGCGCCCGGGGGAGGACTTGGCGACGCTGCCGCGCGAGCATCGCGGCAGGCTTCGCCACCACTTCCCGAGACATGCCGCACTCGGGCTTCCAATCGAACTCGCGCGGCCTATTCCACCCGCGCTTCGCACCGAACTCGCGTGGCCTTTTCCACCCGGGCTTCGCACCGAACTCGTGCGGCCTTACGACTCGGTCCGCTCGCCCTCCGCCTCGCTGTACACCTGGTCGATCACGTCCTTGTAGTCCCTGTCTATCACGTGCCGTTTCACGCTGAGCTTGGGCGTAAGCTCGCCTCGCTCGATCGAGAACTCGTGCTCCAGCGGCACCACGCGCTTCGGCACTTCGTAACGTGCCAGGCCGGAAAGCTCGCCAAGCACCTCGCTCTCCATCTTGGCACGCACCTCCGGCAGCGCGATCAGCTCGGCGCGGTCCTTCCAGCTCAGCGAGGACTCACTCGCCCACTTCTCGAGCGCCTCGAAATCGGGCACCACGAGCATGAGCGGGAACCGCCTGCGATCGCCGATCATCACCGCCTGCGAGATGAACTTGTTCGTCTTCACCCTGTTCTCGATAGGCTGGGGCGCGATGTTCTTGCCGCCCGCCGTGACGATTATGTCCTTCTTGCGATCGGTGATGCGCAGGAAGTCGTCTTCGAGCACGCCTATGTCGCCCGTGTAGAGCCAGCCGTCTTCGTCAATCGTTTCCGCCGTGGCCTCAGGCTTGTTGAAGTAGCCCTTCATCACGTGCGGGCCGCGCGTGAGGATCTCGCCGTCGTCCGCGATGCGAACTTCCACGCCGGCTATCGGCTTCCCCACGGTGCCGAGGCGGAAGTGTTCCGGAGTGTTCACGGTGATAACCGGCGACGTCTCCGTGAGTCCGTAGCCCTCCAGAATGTTCAGGCCGGCCGCATAGAAGAACTTGTTGATCTCAGGCGCCAGCGGTGCCCCGCCACTCACGAAGTAGCGCATGCGTCCGCCCGTGCGCTCCTGCAGCTTGGAGAACACGAGCTTCTGGGCAATCCTGTACTGCACGCCCAGCATCCCGCCAGGAGTTCGACCTGCCAGGCGTTCATCCGCCCAGCGTTCCGCAACGCTGCGCGCCCAGAAGAAGATCCGCCGCTTTACCGCTCCGCCCGCGAGGGCGGTCTCCAGCACGCGCGCGTACATCTTCTCGTAAAGGCGCGGCACGGCCATCATGTACGTTGGCCTCACCTCCACAAGGTTCTGCGGCACCGTGTCAATAGACTCCGCGTACGCGATGGACACTCCGGTGGCGAAGAACAGGTACGCACCCATCCGCTCGAACACGTGCGACAGCGGCAGGAAGCTCAGGGCAACGTCTCCCACGCCCAGCGGCACGGCCATCCGTGCAGCCTCCACGTTGGAGAAGAAGTTGTCGTGCGAGAGCATCACGCCCTTCGGCTCGCCCGTGGTGCCTGACGTGTAGATCAGCGTTGCGAGGTCGTCGGGCTGCGCGCTCAGCGCGTCGTGCCGCCACGCCGCCTCGGCGTCGGGGCCGTCCTGCTCTGCGCCCATTCGCTCCAGGTCCGCGAGAGTCATGTCCACGCCCTGAATCGGCTCCGTCTGGAAGCTGATCACGTGACGCAGCTCGGGCAGGTCGGCGCGGTACTTCGATATCTTCGCCGCCTGGTGGGCATCCGAGACGAAAAGCGCGACGCTCTGCGAATCCTGCAGCAGGTAGGGTATCTGCTCGGCGGTCAGCGTGGAGTAGATGGGCACGTCCACCACTCGAGACGTGAGGCAGGCGTAGTCCACGAGCGCCCATTCCAGCCGGTTCTCGCTCAGGATGGCCACACGCTCGCCCGGCGCTATGCCGAGCGAGTTCATGCCCAGCGCAGTTCTCCTTGCGCGCTCCAGCACCGTGCGGTGGGAGACCGGTCGGTACTCGCCCCCCACCTTGCGCTGGAATGCGTCCGGCAGGTCATAGCCGTCGCATGCGTCGAAGAACATCCTGTTGAGCGTGCCGGGTGCCGGACGTGGGCCGCCCGATGCGTACGTCTGCGCCTTCGTCAATTGTGAGCCTCCCGCGGGATTCGTCAGGGCGCTGCAGTAAGGCGAAGCGTTACCGCCATGGGCGAGCCGGTTACGTTCTCGCCGAGGTGTCTCGCGGTGATGATTACCACCAGTGTCTCGCCCTGCGCAATGTCACTGGTGTCCAGCACTACCACCTCGCGCGACGCAAGGCCGCCGGAATCCGTCGTGTCCTGCGGAGCCGCAACTGCGCCGCTGCCACCCGGCTCCACCAGGCGAAATCGCAGGTCGTCCGCAGGGAGTCGCGAGCCCCTGTACTCCAGAACATAGTCCACGATCCAGCCGGGCACCGGTTCGCCCTCGGGCGACTGGTCGGTTGGGGCGCCGCGCAACGCAACGGACATGGGCTCCGAGCGAATGCTCGGCGACTCGTAGGAAACCGAATCCGGAAGCTCGCCGCTCGCTTCCAGAGTCTCCGGGGCAGCGACCACCTGGAGCGGGGAAGCGGAGGATATCTCTAGTGTCATGCTTCCGACTCGCGCGTACGTGCGCACCGTGCGGCCGGTCTCGCCCTCCGCCACGAGAAATCCGTCAGCCACGGTGACGTCCGGGTCAGTGCTGAAATACTCGATCGGTGCGTCGGGGATCACTTCCCCGTCGCCGTTGTACGCGATGGCAGACAGGCGGGAGGCGACGCCGTCCGCATTGCGGAGGGTGTCGCCGGCCACCACGGCAGGAAACGGCAGCACGTCCGCGCTGAGGGAGAAGACCGAGTCGCTGTCGGCGGGCGCGGTGGTGCATCCGGCGAAAAGCAGCAGGGTGCCGACGCACGCGATTGCGCCCGCGCGAACTGCCCGGGTGCCCTCGTGCACGATCATCCGAAACGCTCCGCCAGCAGAGTGGCGAGGTTCACGTACGCCTGGGCGGCGGGGTCCTTCGGGTCACGAATGACCACGGGCTGCCCGGCGGCGAAGGCGTCGGCGGATGACACCGTCCTGGGGATGACGAGATCGAATACCATGTCAGCGGGCAGGTTTGCCCGCACGTAGGACGCCACGCGGTCCGACGCGGCATTCCCCGGCTCGTACATCGTTAGAAGCAGGCCGTCGAGCGTGAGTTCCGGGTTCAGCGAGACGATGTCCTGGATCCCGCGGAGAATCTGCGGGGTGGTCTGGAGCGCGAGCGGCTCCGCCTGAAGGGGAACGATCACGTGCTGGCTGGCTTCGAGCACGCGGCGAACTATCGGACCCAGCCCCGGGGGTGTGTCCACGATGACCACGTGGCACCGCTCACGCGCAGTCCGGAGCAGGTCGCCCAGGAGCGACGTCTCGGCGACGAGCTCCTGGTAGAAGGCGTGGTCCGGCGTTTCGCTTACCGAGCCCACGAGCATGGCCCGGAGCCAGGGCAGGGCCGTAGGCAGGATCACCTCGCGAAGCTGACGCTCGCCCATCAGGTAATCGGCGAAGCCGTAAGTGGGGTGTCCGCGCCGGAGCCCCACACCGTAGCGCACTGAGCCCTGGGGGTCGGTGTCCACCACGAGCGTCTTGAGTCCCCGTCGCGCGAAGGCGGCGGCGAGGTTCACGGCTGTGGTGGTCTTTCCCACGCCACCCTTCTGGCTTACGACGGCGATGACGTGGCCCACGCTCAGATTCCGCCGCCCGGAGAGTCGGGTCGCCGTCCCTCGGAATCCTCGGCGCCTGTGCCGGGGAGCCGCTCGCCGCCGTCCTCGAACGCGGCCATGTCGCCCCCTTCCACCTCCAGAGGACCGCCGGTGTCGCCCCCGTCCATGCTTTCGAGCGTGGCGCGGGCGTGCCTGATCCAGCGATCCGATTCGGGCCCCTTGGGCGGCTTGTCGAGGAAGGCCAGCAGATGCTCGCGAGCCTCGGCCGCTTCACCCCGCTTCAGAAGCAGAAAGGCCAGGCCGTAGTGCGCGCCCGAGAGACTCGGCTCCAGCTGCAGGGCGCGCCTGTAGCACCGGACTGCCTCGTCCAGCTGCCCGGTGCGGGAGTAGGCGATGGCCATGTTCTGAAGCACGCGATAATCGTCCGGCTTGTCTCTCAGGGCAAGTCGGTACGAGGTGAGCGCGGCCGCGTAATCACCCTGGCGTTCGAGGGCTAGAGCCTCGTTCAGGTAGTTGATTCGCTGCGGCCTGGTCTCGCCAGGGGACTTTCCGCCGGTCAGGCGGCTCCACCAGGACATGCGAAGCGGGTGTGGGCGAAGGCGACAGGTGAGTGTAGCGCCGCGAGAGGCGCACTGAGCCGAAAGTGTATAGCTGCGGAGCGTTTACAGCAACCGCGCACGGTGACAGTGGGCACGGTTCCGAAGGTCGGCGACGGCGGTCGGCATTGACGCACGCCTCTCAAGAATGCGCTGGCTCTCGCCTTGCCGGAAGGCGGCAGGCCGGTAGCTTCATCACTGTCGCTCCCTGCACTCCAGGTGCCGGAGCATGATTCACCATCTCCCGAGAGCGAGTCACATGGCGCCTCGTCAGACCCGAGTTGACCCCACCAAGGGCGTGCTGGACGTGGACTGGCAGCTGTTCGGCGAGTTCTCCCGCGCGCTCGCGCTGAAGGTTGCCAGGGAATACGACCCCGAGGTCGTGGTGGGCATCGCGACGGCGGGAGTGATTCCCGGCGCCACCATCGCTGCGATCCTGGACCGCGAGTTTCATTCGATAATGGTGAGCCGCCGCTACCGGGCGGACACCGTTCGCGACACGCCGGCGGTGCTCGGGCAGGCTCCCCCGGAGGTTCGCGATCGCAGGGTGCTGCTGGTGGACGAGACCTGCGACAGCGGCGAGACGATGCGCCTCGCGAGAGCGGCGATCGTCAACGCCGGCGCTCGCGAGGTGCGTACGGCGGTCAGCTTCCGCACGGGAAGCTACGAGCCGGACTTCTACGCCCTGGCGACTGACGCGACCATAGTGCTGCCGTGGGATCGTGAGGTGCTGCTCGGGCAGCAACTGGTGCCGAATCCGCTGTATGCGGAGGTGCTTGGGACGTAACGGCAGGGAAGGGGGAAGAGGGACTGGGGAAGAGGAACTGCCCCGGTTTCTGTCGTCCCGCGCATCACTCTCCTGTCATCCCGCGCGAAGCGTCGGGATCTACTCACCCTGCGCCGGAGCCGGCCACTGCAAGTTGCAGGTAGATCCCGACGCTCGCGGCTATGCCGCTCACGCGGGATGACAGGGTAAGGAGAGCAAAGCGTCGGGATCTACTCACCCTGCGCCGGAGCCGGCCACTACAAGTTGCAGGTAGATCCCGACGCTCGCGGCTATGCCGCTCAC
>CAYQAO010000024.1:0-34636 GCA_964415485.1 uncultured Gemmatimonadaceae bacterium | reverse complement strand
GTGTGGAGGGCGCAATCGGAGTCCTCGCTAACGCGAGAGAAGCTGTGCTGGCCCAACGCCAAAGCGTTATCGCGCAAACAGCTAGCAAGTGATGGGGAATGCACGCGGCCGCGGGTGATTTGAGTCTCCCGCGATCCCATCACTTCCTACTGACGTCCACCCGCACTCACCAGGTTCACCATCAGCCGCGCCGCTCCCGGCACTCCCGCCGGCAACTGCCTGAAGAGCGCCAGCGAGGTGTACACAACTCGCCCGCGGCCATAAGGCGCCACCAGCAGCGACCCGCGATTCGCCGGCTCTCCCGGGTCGCTCATCTCCAGCAGCGGCGTGTAGCGCTCGTCGAACTCCCGGGGCATGTAGAGCGACCGCTCCTGCACCCAGCCCTCGAAATCCTCGCTCCCTATCGCATTGGGCCAGCGAAGCACGTCCGCCTCAGGATCGAGTATGCGCACCGGAGCATCCTCGAGCGTGACGCGATCGTGCGGACGGGCGATCTGCACCGGGTACGGCAGGATGCTCCCGCGATTCAATTCGTACTGCTGGTACTGCACGACCAGCGTCCCGCCTCCTCGCGCGTACGCAAGCAGCCGCGGATTCGCCGCGAGGAGTGCCTCGCTCGACTCGTACGCCCTCGGTCCGACGACCACGGCGTCGAACGCGGTGAGGTTTGCCGTCGCGATCGCGGAAGGGTCAAGCACATTGACGGACACGCCCAGCTGCTGCAGCGTGGGCGCCACGTTGTCGCCAACGCCGGGGATGTAGGCTACCCTGAGCCCCTCCGGCACCCTGACGTCAACTGCCTGAATCCGGAGCACCGCCGGTCGGTACATCCGCTGCGGGCGAATGTGCTCGTAGTTCACGAGTTCGTAGCCGGTGTCGTAGCGGCGGCCATCGCTCTCGGCCACCGCACGCACTTCGTGCGCGCCCGGCTCCACCCTCCCTGACACCCGGAACCTTACTGAACGCTCCGCTCCGGCCGGGAGCGACACCGTTCGGCTGGCCGAATCTGCGACCAAACCTTCTGGCAGCGTGATTCGGACGACCACCGAGCGTTGCGCCGTGTCCGCGGACTGCAGGCGGACGCGCACCTCACGACTGAGGTCGGTTCCCGCCGGCGCCAGCTCCGTCTCCCGGTCGAGCCTCACGGTTATCGCAGGCGCCGCGGCGAGCGGGATGCTCATGTCGCCCCGCACCGGATCCACATAGCGATAGACGACCGGCGTTCGAAGCTCGAAGGACGTCTGCGTGGTGCCATTGACTGTCACGGGAACGCTGACCAACGCAGCCGCCCCCGTCCGCGCACTCTCCGCCATTCGCACCGGCTCGGCGAACAGATCTCCGACTCGGGACGTGCGAAGCCACCACGGCTCCGTCGGGATCTCGGGGTCCACGGTGATCGTGTCCACTGCAACCTCACGCGGGGGCAGTACGCGCGACGCGGATCCGGCAGACGACGATGCAGACCCTGCTGCCGACGCCGCAACGGCACCCTCGTCAGGCAGGCGCGCGGCCGGCATGCCCACCGTCACAGTGTCCAATCCGCGGTTGTATATGCGCACTACCACCGTCGCGGGGATCTCGCCGATCGCGCTGACCGTCCGGGTGGCCTCCGCCTCCAGCGCCACACCGGTGGCCAGGCGCAGCGCGGAATCTGTACGCACCCTCGAGATTCGCAACGACGACGCGAGATCAGGCATACCGCAGTCGTCAGGCGCGTCCGCCTGGCACACGCGATCCAGGAGCGACCTCACGTGAAGCAGCGTCGGCACCAGCTCCTGCGGACGACGCAGGTCCAGGCCCTCGCGTGCGGCGGCAAATGCCGCGGGCAGTGAATCGAGTGCCGCGCGTGCAACGGCGCCCCGCAGGAAACCCGCGAACCGCGTCCACGTGGTGTCCACACCATCGAAGAGCGAACGCTCATCAGCGGCTGGCCCTGCCTCTACGCGAGATTCCTCGCGCGCCACCCATGTGGTCACCGGCCCCTTGCGCTGCAGCGCTCCGAACCCCTGGCTGCTGTGCTGGCTCCGGCTCTCGCCCGCTATCTCGGCGAAGCTCCGCCCCAGCACCGGGTCATACTCGCCGACTGGGATCTCGAGCGTTCCCGCCACACGATTGAAGCGCGCGGAACGGTACAGCTTAAGCGGCGTCCACGGCTCACCGAACTCCTTACGCGGGAAACGCGCGGTGTCCGCGGAGAGCTTGTACGCCTCCAGTGCGAGAATTCCGCTGGCCTGGTGATGACCATGTCCGTCGCGCGGGGTGCCGGAGAACACCGCAACGATCACGTGCGGTCTGAACTGCCTCACGACGCGCACCACGTCGCCCAGGATGGTGTCGTGCGGCCAGTGCTCGAACGTCTCCTCCGCACTCTTGGAGAACCCGAAGTCGAAGGCGCGCGTGAAGTACTGCTGTCCTCCGTCCACGCGCCGCGCGGCAAGCAGCTCCTCGGTGCGGATGACGCCGAGTGCTTCGCCGAGTTCGTTGCCGATGAGGTTCTGCCCGCCGTCGCCGCGCGTGAGCGACAGGTAGGCGGTTTCCACGTGCCGGCCGCGCGCGAGCCAGGCGATGAGGTTCGTGTCCTCGTCGTCGGGGTGTGCGGCGATCATGAGGACGCGCCCGGATGTGCCGAGCCCGTCCACCATCTGCTCGAGCGCGGCGGCTCCACGACTCTGGGCCGTTGCCGTGCCGCTTAGGAGCAGCGATCCCAGTGCCATGACGAACATGCGGCGCGCAACCGCCGTTGCGCGCCGCCATCCGTTGAATTCGGACTTTGTCAATTCTGATTCCTGATGCGGGTGAGCCGTACTGTGAGTACGGCTCACGACCATGGGCCTGTCCGCCGGCGCCATCGCCTAACGGGCGCCGACTTTCCGCTTCCTCTCCGGCTCGGTGCTCGACTGACCGGCCGGTTGCGCCAGCGCCTCGTTCACCAGGCGCGCCTGCTCCACCTGGTGCGCGCTGAGGTAGCCCTCGGCAGGGCTGGCACGCTTGCGACGTCCCACGTATACCAGCGGCGTCAGCGAACCGATGGACGTGGGAAGCAGCGACGACACGTAGTTCCACGCGCCCATGTTCTGCGGCTCCTCCTGCGCCCACACCACCTCTACGATGTTGGGGTACCGGTCCACGATGTGGCTGAGCTCCTCGTGAGGCCACGGGTACAGCTCCTCTACGCGCACCAGCGCCACGTGCGACGCGCCCTGTGCCTCACGCTCCTTCGCGACGTCGTAGAACACCTTGCCGGAGCACAGCACCAGCCTGCGAACCGCCAGCGGATCCGCTACCGCCGTGTCGTCGAGCACCGGGTTGAAGCGACCCTCCGAAAGCTCCGCGATGGTGCTGGACGCGGCCGGAAGACGCAGGAGCGACTTCGGCGTCATCAGCACGAGCGGACGACGCGGGTCCAGGCGCGCCTGACGACGCAGGATGTGGAAGTACTGCGCCGGCGTGGTTGGATACGCCACGCGCATGTTTCCTTCCGCGCAGGACTGGAGGAAGCGCTCGAGACGGGCGGAGGAGTGCTCCGGTCCCTGCCCCTCGTACCCGTGAGGCAGCAGCAGCACCACGCCGGAGTCCTGGCCCCACTTGGCGCGGTCGGCCACGATGAACTGGTCGATTATGGGCTGCGCCACGTTGACGAAGTCACCGAACTGCGCCTCCCACAGCACCAGCGCATCCGACGCCGCGGTGCTGTAACCGTACTCGAAGCCGAGCACCGCCGACTCGGTGAGGGGGCTGTTGTACACCTCGAAAGCACCCTGAGCGCCCGGGATGTTGGCCAGCGGCGCGTACTTGCGGCCGTCGTTCACGTCATTCAGCACCGCGTGGCGCTGCGAGAACGTGCCGCGCTCGGAGTCCTGTCCCGTGAGGCGGACCGACGTCCCCTCGCTGACCAGGGACGCGAACGCCAGCGCTTCCGCATGCCCCCAGTCCACGCCCTGCTCGCTGAGCAGCGCCTCACGACGGCGCTCCAGCTGCCTGGCAAGCCGCGGATGCGGATTGAAGTCCGAAGGCCACGTGAGCAGCTGCTCGTTGAGCGAGATCAGCGTCTCGCGAGCCACGCTCGTGTCCACCTGCTCGAACTTCGGAGCGCCCGGGAACTCTCCCGTGGCCTCCGAAGGCCATACCGTGCCGGCGTCGCGCGCAGGGCTGGCGGAGGCGCCGCTCTCCTTCATCTCGGCGTGCACTCCCTCGAAGAGCTCGCGCACCTCCTTCTCGACCCGCGCCACCTCCTCCGCGGACACCACTCCATCGGACACCAGCTTCGAGCCCCACACCTCACGAGGAGTGGGGTGCGACTTGATCCTGGAGTACAGTACCGGCTGGGTGTAGGTGGGCTCGTCACCCTCGTTGTGTCCGTGACGACGGTAACCCACCAGGTCTATCACGAAGTCCTTGCCGAACCGCGTGCGGTACGCCACGCCGATGCGAACGGCGATCATGCACGCCTCGGCATCGTCCGCGTTCACGTGCACCACGGGCACGTCGAAGCCCTTGGCCATGTCGCTCGCGTACTTCGTTGAGCGCGCATCCGACGCGTTCGTGGTGAAGCCCACCTGGTTGTTCGCGATGATGCGCAGCGTTCCGCCGGTGGTGAATCCGCTGAGCCGCGACATGTTGAACGACTCGGCCACGACACCCTCGCCCGGGAACGCGGCGTCACCGTGCACCGTTATGGGCATCACCCGCCGCATGTCCAGCGTACCGGGCTCTGCGCCTGGAACACGCTGCGTAGCCCGCGACACACCCGCCAGCACCGCACCCGCAAACTCCAGGTGGCTGGGGTTGGGAATCAGGCGAAGCCGAACGTCACGGCCGCTCCCCACCTTTCGGGTGGTCTCGCGACCCAGGTGATACTTCACGTCGCCGGTGCCGCTCTCGGCATTGCCGGCCGGGTGCATCCCCTCGAATTCCTCGAAAATGGCCCGGTACGGCTTGTCCAGGATGTGGGCGAGCACGTTGATGCGCCCGCGATGCGCCATGGCGATCACCGCCTCCTCCGCACCCTGCTCGGCCGCTTCCTCGATGGCGAGGTCCAGCATCGGCACCAGGGCGTCGTTACCCTCGATGGAGAAGCGCTTCACGCCCACGTACGCGCGGCCCAGGAATCGCTCCAGACCGTCCACCTCGGTGAGCCTGCGAAGCAGCCACTTCTTCTCGTCCGCCGTGAGACCGCGCGTCAGCTCACTCGAGATGAACGTCTGACGGAACCACTCGCGCTCCTCGTCCGACTGGAGATGCCAAACCTCCCACGCCAGGCGAGTCGAGTAGACCTCGCGCAAGCGCGCCAGAACGTCGAGGCCCGTCTCGCGATTCTCGAAACCGAGCGCCCGGCCGGGGATCGCGGCGAGGTCTTCCTCCGTAATGCCGTGAAACTCGGGCGTCAGCTCCACAGCCCCGGGCGGGGGCGTTCCGAGCGGGTCGAGCGGCACCGCCAGGTGCCCATAGTCGCGAATTGCCTGCACCAGCGAGGCTGCTGCAGCAACCTTCCGGAGCGACTCAGGGCTGGCCGAGACACCGTTATCTCCCGGCTGGCCCGCGACCTGGTCCACGAAGCGGAACAACTGCCTCCACGACTCGTCCACGGACGCCGGATCGCGCCGGAACGACTCGTACATCTCTGCTGCATAGCCGTCGTTGAAGACGCTGATGCTTGGTTCGCTGGACATGATCTCCAAATCTAATCGTAACTCACATCAGCCTGGCAGGCCGGTGAGTGGCAGGTACAACTTGAAAACCGATCCTCCGCCAGTGCGGGAGTGCAGCTCGATTCGTCCGTGCAGCAACTCCGCAAGACGCCTTGAAACGTACAACCCGAGACCCGTGCCGCCGTGCCGGCGCGTGAGCCCCTCTTCCAGCTGCGCAAACGCCTGGAACAGGCGCTGGCGATCCGCCTCCGCTATTCCAAGGCCCGTATCCTCCACCGCAAAGCTCACCTCCTCACCTTCGCGGCGCACCCGCATCACGACGCGCCCCCGCTCCGTGAACTTCACCGCATTGCCGGTGAGGTTCACGAGTATCTGACGGATCTTGCTGCCGTCGGAAACGAACTGGATGTCCTCGCCGGGCAGGTCCAGCTCGAACTCTATGTGCTTGTGATTGGCCAGGGGCTCCGAAATGGTGGCCACCTGACGCGCCAGCGTGCGCGCGTCCACGTTCGCCAGGTGGAGCTGCTCCCGGCCGCCTTCCAGGTTCGAGAACGCGAGTATCTCGTCTATCAGCACCGCCAGGTGATGCGTCACCGCGCGCATACGCTCCACCGTGTCGGTCTGCTGGGCGGTCATCTCGCCAAGGATTCCGTCGGCAAGCAGCTCACCGTATCCCGCGAGCGCGGTGAGGGGAGTCCGTAGCTCGTGGCTCACTGTCGCCAGGAAGTTCGTCTTGGCCCTGTCGGCAGCCTGCGCCTGCTCGAGAAGCCGCGTGCGCCAGAGCGGAAGCGCAACATGCTCCGCGAGCAACCGCATGCGACGCTCGGCACGGTCGCCGAGAGGCGGCGTACTTGCAGGCATGCCGATCAGGAGCGCGCCGACGACGCGATCGTAAGCCACGAGGGGCACGGCCAGCACCTCGCCAACGCCCGAGGCCTCCACCATGTCGAGCAGCAGCTTCTGCGACGAGAAATAGCGGTCGCACCGGATGACTGCGCGCGTCTCCGCCACGCGCTCGGTCAGCGTACCGGCGAGCGGCAGCGTGCTCCCCGCCTGAGGCAGTATTCCACCCACGCTCTGAAGCACGACCAGGTCAGCCCCCTCGATGGCGCTGACGGACACGACTGCTGCATTCGTCGCTCTCTGGGTGAGGTCCACCAGAACCCGCGCGATCTCGTCGGACACCTCGGTCTCGGCGAGGGTTCGGGCGAGAACTCGGAGCAACTCCGCTTCCTCGTTCTCGTCGGGCGCGGAAGGTTCCGGATCCAGAAGCGCGCTGACGTCGTGAACCTCGAGCAGCAGGTGCCGGTTGGGCGCACGGGCCACGCGCACGTCAAAGACGCCGCTCAGTCGGTCGTCGCGGTACCCGATCCGGAAAGTGCGGGCACGACCGTCGGCGCGCGTTCGCCTCACGGCACGAGCCTCGGGACTTCCCAGCAGTTCGGGCAGCACGTCCCACGGCCTGCGTCCTTCCAGCCCCGAGATCTCCAGGCCCGTCATCCGCTCGAGCGCCGAGTTCGCCCACACGATTCGCATGTGCTCATTCAGCACGAGCAGGCCGGTCGCGGCGATTGCCAGCGCCGTCCGAATCTGGTCACTCGTGGTCATGATTCACGCGGGCGATGGAAGGGATCAGCCAGTGAACGCGAGGCAGGGCCGGAGAACAACCGGAGATACACCGAATTCGGAGGCTCAGGTCGCCGGCCCTGCGACCGTGTGCCGCGCGTCCGGTGAATTCACCGGCACCCTTGCAACCATGCACCTCACGGGGATGCCGCCGTTGCGGGTACGAAAGCGCTCTTCGAGCGACAGTCTCGTTGCGCGTTCCATTCGCGGGTCCGCAGTGAGGAGAATCACGTTCCATCCACCACAGCGCTCGCGCAACACGTCACCCAGCCGTGCGTACAGCGGGTAGAGCTGGGCCGAGTCGCTCACGCGAACGCCATATGGCGGATTGGACACCACCCACCCCTCCGCCGCCGCGGGCGGCTCGATCTCGGAGATCGTGCCCCGATTCACTTCCAGGTCGCTCAGTACCCCCGCCCGCTCCGCATTCGAGACGGTAGCGGCAATCGCCCCCGCATCACGATCGGAGGCGATTATCGGGGCCGGCGCAGACTCCAGCACATCCGCCGCAGCCTGGTCGCGCAACTGCTCCCAGAGCGCCGCGTCGTGTTCCGCCCACCACTGGAATGCGAAGCCGCGATCGAGCCCGGGCGCCACGCGCCGCGACATGAGGGCGGCTTCTATAGGTATGGTTCCCGACCCGCACATCGGGTCGAGCAGTGGTGCGTCGTGACGCCATTCGCCAGCCAGGAGCATGGCCGCCGCCAGCGACTCGCGCAGCGGGGCCTTGGCGACCGCTTCGCGATATCCGCGGGCGTGCAGCGCGGCGCCGGACGAGTCGAAGCTCACGGTGCACACGTCGCGCATGAGCCTCACTATCACCAGTTGCGCATCTTCCAGCGCGTCGCCACGAGTGTCGCCATCTCCTCCTGAACTCCACCGCACGTCCTTTCCGAGCCTGCGCTGCATGCTCCTGGCAATCCGTTCCGCCACGGCATCGGAGTGATAGAGGCGGCTCTTGCGACAGGTGACACGAAGGCGCACCGGGCGGTCGGCGCGTATCGCCTGCTCCCATGCGACGTCGCGCGAACGGCGCTCCAGCTCGGCGAAGGACGACGCATGGAACTGTGCCGCACGCACCAGGACTCGGGTTGCCGTGCGAAGGTGAAGGTTCAGCCGCATCAGCGTGGCGAGGTTGCCGCGGGCCACGATCAGGCCGGTTTCCTCGATCTCCCCATCCACTGCGAGATCCTGCATCTCGCGCAGCGCTATCGGCTCCAGGCCTGGAGCTGTAACCACACCAAGCGACAACATGCTCTCGTCAGGTTCCACGATTCGGGTCAGGCAGCCGCCTTTCGGAGCAACCGTGACGCAACCAGTCGCCAGCCGAGCAGTATCGCGAGAATTCCCAGGTACACCAGGGGTTCGCGCACGTCCTTCTTCACTGCCCAAAGATAGTGGACGGCACCTCCCATGGCGCATACGTACACCAGGCGATGCAGCGCCACCCAGCGAGCACTGCCAAGCCTTCGGATCCATCCCTTTGTGGACGTTACAGCCAGCGGAACGAGCAGCAGCCACGCCGCGAAGCCGATCGTGACGTACGGGTGTTCCGCTACGTCGGTCACTACCGCGCCGAGGTCGAGGGCCTGATCCAGCACCGCATACACAATGAAGTGCAGCGTGGCGTAGAAGAAGGCGAAGAGCCCCAGCATTCTTCTCCACCCTGCCAGCGCGCTCCACCCGGTCACGCTCCGAACCGGGGTGACGGCGAGCGTCAGCAGCAGGAATCGCAGCGCCCAGTGCCCGGTGTCCAGCTGCAGCGCCTCGATCGGATTCGCGCCGAGTGCATCGGTGAAGGCGCCCTGCAGCAGCCTCACGAACGGCACCAGCGCAAGCAGGAAGGCGACCGGCTTGAGGGCCTTCACCACTCGCACGTGCAGCGCCGTACGCCTGGGTGTGCCAGGCGCGCGGGTTCCTCCTGCGGGTCCGATCTCCGGTGTGACTGGTGCTGGGGTCGGAGAACTCACGCGCTCCCGCTCAGTAGTAGCGGGCGAGGTCCATCCCCGAGTAGAGGGATGCAACCTCGCCTGCATAGCCGTTGAAGGGCAGCGTGGGACGCCGGCGGATCTCGGCAAGCAACCCGCCTCCCAGCCGGCGCTCGGTAGCCTGGCTCCAGCGCGGGTGGTCCACTTCCGGGTTCACGTTGGCATAGAAGCCGTACTCGTGCGGCGCGGCGAGGTTCCAGGAGGTCCGCGGCTCGTCTCTCGTGAGGCGGATGCGAACTATGGACTTGATGCTCTTGAAGCCGTACTTCCACGGCACCACGAGCCGCAGCGGCGCGCCGTTCTGGTTAGGCAGGCTCCTGCCGTAGAGGCCCGTGGCAAGTATCGTGAGCGGGTGCATGGCCTCATCCAGCCTCAAACCCTCCACGTACGGCCAGTCCAGCACGCGGTAGCGCAGGCCCGGCATCTGCCGCGGGTCGTTCAGCGTGGTGAACTCCACGTAGCGTGCGGCACTGGTTGGTTCCACGCGCTTCAGCAGGTCGCCGAGCGGAAAGCCCTGCCACGGAATCACCATGGACCACCCTTCCACGCAGCGCAGACGATAGACGCGGTCTTCGATGCGGTGCGGGCGAATCAGGTCCTCGAGCGCAACGCGACCGGGCCTGGCGACATCTCCCTCCACCATCACGCTCCAGGGATCCGTGCGCAGGCTGCCCGCATTCCTGGAAGGGTCCTCCTTGCCGGTTCCGAACTCGTAGTAGTTGTTGTAGGTGGTGACCTTCTCGTAAGGCGTGAGGGGGTCGTCGGGCCCCGGCGGCTGGAAGCGTCGCTCCTGCGAGAGCAGCGCTCCCGCAGCGCCGGCGGGCTGGTCGCCGCCATCACCTCGCGAGCCGAGCATGCGGGGCGCGAGCAGTGCTGCGGTTGCGAGAGTTGCCGCACCCGCTGCCGCGCCGATGAAGTGCCGTCTGTTCAGGTAGACGGCCTCGGGCGTTATCTCGGACGACCGAATCGGATACTCGGGCGATGTTCTTATCAGCATGGCTGGCGCGACCGAATGGGTGAGCAGCGAAGCGTCCGTCGCATTTGTCACGATACGTCGCCGTCACCGTGGATGCCAGCACGGGACGTCCAGGTGAGCGCAGGCGAACGCACCGGAAAGCAGAAGGGGCCGACAGCGAATGCCGGCCCCTTCCGGTTGCAGCGGCGCGCGATCAGAAGACGTCGTCCGCCCGACGGTCGCGCGAGCTGTCAACATCACGCCCCGCGGAGTGCGGGAAGCGCACCGAATACGGCCTGTCGGACGGCGGCATCACGTCGTCGTCATCCGTTCGACGGCGGCGCTCCACATAACGGCGGACTTCAACGGGCCTCTCCAGGCGATCCGCTTCCAGGCGCTCACGCGCCTCCGCCAGCTGCTCGCGTTCGTTGCGAAGCTGCTCGCGCTCGGCGGCGAGTCGCTCCTGCTCGCGCCTCAGCTCCTCGCGCTCGCGTACGAGTGCGTCGTCGTCCAGGTCGCTCGGGTCACGCCGCGCGCTGCGATGTTCGAGCTCGTCGTACCCATCGGAAGCCACGGCTCCTCCGGAGAAGCGAAGCTCGTCGTGATCGCCATAACGATACCGGTAGTCGTAATCGCCGGCACCGCGTGCGCCGTAGGCGCGGGAGTAGCGGCGATCGAACTCCTCGACGTCATCGTCGCTCAGGTCGGTGCCCTGCGGAAGCGCCGGAATGTCATCGTCCGTATCAATCTCATCCGCTGCGATCACCACGCGCTTGTTGGGACGGTCCACCCAGGCGGCGCGAATGGGAGCGAGCGAGTGGCGGTTGTCCCGCTTCAGGTCTATGTCCAGCATCACCACTTCCATTGAAGTGGTGTCCACCAGCAGCTCCTGCACTTCGCCTACCTCGCGCCCTTCGGAGGTGAAGACGGTCCAGCCGCGGATGTCCGGTTCGCCGTCGGCGATCCTGAGGTTGTCCAGCCGGCGCATGGGTATGAGGCTCCGTGCCTGACGCGGGTCCGGGCCCACGTTCCCCTGGTCGCGCGTCACCCTCTCGTTGTTCGTGGCCATTGTTCCCTCTGTTGTTGACGCGGATTCGTCAGGCAGCGCGAGGCGCGGGAGGAAGCCGTGAGCCGGGCGAGAAGCTCACCGAATCCATCGGGACCGTGGTCCCCTGGTCGGCTGCTCCGCTCTCCACGGTGCTCATGGACGAGAAGTACCAGACTGCAGCGATGACTATGAGCAGCAGTATCAGCATCCAGAGCCATCCGGTGCCCCGCTTCCTCTCCTCTACGCGAATCTCGGCCATGGCTCCCTCCCGGGATTTCCGGCGAACACGCGCCGCCGGGTGTGAGGCCCACGAGCACCGTGCCCGCGGACGTTCACCAGCAAGTGCAGATGGGGTGCCAACGAGCCCCATACGTTCGACTGTCGCGCCGGTGGCCTCTCCTGCCGGACCCGGCAGTCGCAACCGCGTTTCGTTTCGCAGGACGTGAATTGAACGGGTACGATTCCTGCCCTTCGCGGCGCTCATGAAAGCAGCTCAACTCAAGGCTGCTCGCGCACTGCTGCGCGAGCGATTCGGCCATGTCCGCTTCCGCCACGGACAACTGGATGCGATCCAGGCATTGCTCCAGCAGCGCGATGCGATGGTCGTGATGCCGACCGGTAGCGGGAAGTCGCTCATCTACCAGCTCCCGGCCCAGCTGCTTCCCGGGCTGACTGTGGTCGTGAGCCCCCTCATCGCACTGATGAAGGACCAGCAGGACAAGCTGGCTGCAAGCGGGCTGGAGCCGCTCGCCATGCACTCGCACCTGTCGGCGGAGGAAGTACGCGAGACGAATCGCCGGCTCGACGAAGGTGACGGCAACATCCTCTACCTCACGCCCGAGCGCTTCAAGGATCGCGAGTTCTTCGAACTGCTGCTGCAGCGCGACGTGAGCCTGTTCGTGGTTGACGAAGCCCACTGCGTGAGCCAGTGGGGACACGACTTCCGCCCGGACTACCTCGCGCTCGGTTCGATAATCCGGCGGCTGGGAAGTCCGCCGACGCTTGCGCTGACTGCGACAGCCACGCCGGAGATTCGGGCGGACATATCCCGGCAGCTTGGCCTGCGCGACCCGTACGTGAGCGTCACCGGCTTCGCCAGGCCTAACCTTCGCTTCGAGGTGGCTCGCACCGCGACCAACTCCATGAAGGACGAAGTCCTCGTGCGGAAGCTGCGCGAGGACGAGGGAACGGGCGTCATCTACACGGCGACCATCGCCGAAGCCGAACGACTGCACGCCTTCCTGACTGAGGAGTTCGAGGAGGACGGACTGGAATTCGGTCTGTACCACGGCCGCATGAACGGTGCGGATCGCAAGCGCATCCAGGATCGCTTCATGGCTGATGAGCTGAAGGCCATGGTCGCCACCAACGCCTTCGGACTGGGCATAGACAAGCCCGACCTGCGCTTCGTGATCCACTATCAGTTCCCGGGTTCGCTCGAGGCGTACTATCAGGAGGCCGGACGCGCGGGACGCGACGGGCTGCCGGCCACCTGCACCGTGCTATACCGGGTGGAGGACAGGCGCATCCAGTCCTACTTCCTGGGCGGACGGTACCCCGAGGTGGAGGAGGCTGCCAAGGTAGCGCTGGTCCTGGAGACCTACCCGAAGGAAACCCCGGTTCCGCTCGACGAGATCGCGGAGCGTGCAGGGGTGCCGCGTCGCAAGGCGCGCATAACGTTCATGCTGCTGAAGCGCCACGGCGCGGTGCGTGAGCATCGCGGCGGCTCCTTCGAGCGACTGCTGGACGGCCTGACGCGAGTGGACCTGAAGCACGACCTGGTGGACTACGAGGAGCGTCGCGCGCGCGACCAGGCCAAGCTCCAGGGAATGATCGCGTACTGCCAGACGGCTTACTGCCGCACGAGGCACATCCTGGAGCATTTCGGCGAGGAGATGGAGCCGGACTGGCGCTGCAACAACTGCGACGCGTGCGACGAGCGCGAGCGCTGGGATGAAGTGCAGTCGCGTCGTGAGGCTGCGGCGACGAGCGCGGCGTGATTCCGGGCTGAGGATGCGAAGAGCCCCGGCGCGATGCGCCGGGGCTTTCGCCTGCCTGGCGGGGGACGGGGCTCGGGTGCGGCAGAACTGTCATCCCGACGCCTGGCGCGGGATGGCACGCAGTCACCGGTCCCCGGTCCCTCTTCCCACTTCCCTGTCCCGTGCCACGGGACGCCTCCACCGCACCGGCGCAGGCGGTTCGGGCTTGAACTCCATGGGGTTCGCCTCCAGCAGGCGCAGCGCCTCCTGAACCGCACGCTCCAGCTGCGTATCGCGACCGGCAGCGAAGTCCTTCGGGATGAGTTCCACCTCGATGTCCGGAGCCACTCCCTCGTTCTCCACCGCCCACTCGCCATTCAGGTCGAAGAATCCGCCGCGCGGCGCGATCATTATTCCGCCGTCGAGCAGCGGCGGGGTGTCCCACGTTCCCACCAGGCCGCCCCAGGTGCGCTTGCCCACGAGCGGGCCGATCTCCGCGTGACGGAACATGTAGGGCAGCAGGTCTCCTCCGGAGCCCGCGTTCTCGTTGATGATCATCACCTTCGGACCCCATATCGCCGCCTGCGGCGTGGTCCACGGCTTACGATCTCCCACCGGATTGTTGAAGTAGCCGTACATCTGGCGATTGAGCACGTCCACTATGTAGTCCGCGGCTGAACCGCCCTGGTTGAAGCGCTCGTCTATGATCGCTCCCTGCCTGTCCTGCTGCGCGAAGAACCACCGGTTGAAGTAGGTGTATCCGCCCTGGCCGGTGTTCGGCACCCACACGTAGGCCAGCCTGCCGTTCGACAGGCTGTCCACCTTCCTTCGGTTGTCCTCCACCCACGCCATCTGGCGCAGCGCATTCTCGTTCGGCACGGGAACCACCGTCACGACGCGTGCGCCTTCCATCACGGGGCGGTCGTTCACGCTAAGCAGCACCTGGCGATTGGCCGTGCCCTCGAATGCCTGATGGAGGTTCCGGTCTGCGGTGAGCTCCACGCCGTTCACCGCCAGCACGTAGTCGCCGACTTTCACGTTCACGCCGGGCGCGGCGAGGGGCCCCGGGAGGTGCGGGTTCCAGCTTTCCCCGTCGTAGATCCTCGTTATGCGGTAGCGGCCCTGGTCCACCACGAAGTCGGCGCCGAGCATGCCCGTGCCGGCGGATGGAACCGTGGGGAGGTCGCCGCCGCGGACGAAGCTGTGGCCGATGGCCACCTCGCCGCCCATCCAGTCCAGCAGGTAGGTGAGGTCGGACCTGTGCGCCACATGCCTCACGAGAGGCGAATACTGCTCCCAGATTGCATCCCAGTCGGCTCCGTGGGTGTTGTCCACGTACAGGAAGTCCCGCTGGAACCGCCATCCCTCCCTGGCCATCTGCTCGAACTCGGCCCGCGGCTCCACGCGCATTCGAAGCCCGCTGGTCGCAAGCTTCCCGTCGCCTGCCTTGGGCGGCTCGCGATCGGTCGGTACGACGCCCCAGCTCTGCCCGGACCTGTAGAGAAGCTTCCTGCCGTCTGCCGACACCGTCCAGCTCTGCACGCCAGCCATGAACGTGGCGGCCTCGCGCTTCTGGAGCTGGTAGCGATGAAGCCTGAAGCCGTCCTGGTCTGGTATGCTCTCGCCGAAGAAGACGGTTCCCTCCGGCCCTGCGACGAGCCCCGTGTACGCCCGCAACGGGACGCCGCTCACCGCCACGATGCGCCGCTGCATGCCTTCGATGTCCACGTCCATCGCGGACGTGCCCGAACGCGCCGCTCGTGAGGCAGGCCTCGCCGAGTCCGGCTGCTGCGAACGCTGTGCGAACGGAGGCTCGTCGCCCTCCTTCGGCAGCAGCGGGGAGGCTGCAGTGTCCGACAGCACGGCCAGGTACAGGCCATACGTGATCGGCCGCTCGTAGTTGCTCATCTCCAGCCAGCCGGTGTTCAGGCCGAAGTTCGTGCTGGCGAGGAACCACAGGTACCTGCCTGACGCATCCCATGCGGGCGACAGCGCGTCCGCCATGCCGTCGGTGATGGTGTGGGCGCGCCCGTTCCGCACGTCGTACAACACTATCACGTGCAATTGGTTGTCCAGGCGCCTTGCATACGCCAGCCAGCGCGAATCGGGTGACCAGACCGGGTTCATGGTGCGTTCGGGCACCATGTAGCTGTCGATGTCCAGCTTCGTCTGGCGCCCTGACGACACGTCCACGAGCCACAGGTTGAGGTCCGTGTCCGTGAAGACGATGCTCTCCCCGTCAGGCGACCAGGCCGGCGTGAAGTAGAACGTGCCGCTCTCGAGCGCGATTCGGCGCTTCTCGCCTATTCCCTGCTGATCGGCAATCACCAGCGCATACTCGCCGTCGGCATCGCTGAACCACGCAACGCGGTCACCGCGTGGGGACCAGGACGGAGCACGATCCGCAACGCCTGGCGAGGAGGTGAGGTTCCGCCAGTCACCCTCGCCGTCCGTTGCAGGCACCGTGAAAATCTCGCCCCGCGCCTCGAAGATCGCACGCCTTCCGGTGGGCGAGAGTGCGGCGTTCGTGAGGCGGGATTCCACCTCGCGCCACTGCGGCATGAGCCAGGGAAAGTCCCCGTTCACGGTGATGTCCACGCGATTCACCTGTCCCGAGGCCGGATCCATGGTGTGGATCCAGCCCGCCTGCTCGAACACCAGCACGCCGCCGCCCGCTTCGAGCGACTTGATGTCCCAGTCGGCGAAGTGCGTCAGCTGGCGAAGCTGCTTCGTGGCCGGAACGTACGAGTAGAGGTTCATCGCGTAGTCGCGATCGGACAGGAAGTACACGGTGTCGCCCAGCCACACCGGATCCTGGTCGTTGCTGCCCTCCCACGGAGTCACTTCCTCGAGATCCAGGTCGTCCAGATCGAGTATCCATATCGGCCTGTTCTGCCCGCCACGGTAGTTGCGCCACTCATCCTCCCACGGCGTCACCATCCGATAGGCGAGGCGGGTTCCATCCGGCGAGATGCTTCCCTGGTGCGCCCGAGGCATGGGCATCTCGTTCGGCATGCGACCTTCGAGGTCAACCGTGTAGAAGCGGTTGGATCCTTGCGGTGGCGCATTCCTGTTCGATGCGAACACCACGTTGCGAGAGTCGGGCGTCCACCCCTGCACCAGGTCCGGAGCCGGGTGGAACGTCAGGCGCACGGGCTCTCCTCCGGCCGTTGGCACCACGTACACGTCCGTGTTGCCGCCATACTGCGCGGAGAACGCCAGCCACCTCCCGTCAGGCGAGAAGTGAGGATTCGACTCCTGTCCCGGAAAGCTGGTGACGCGTGCAGCGGTTCCGCCCTGCCTTCCCACCGTCCATATGTCGTTGCCGTACATGAACGCGATGTGGGTGGAGCTCACCGTCGGCATTCGGAGCAGCCGCGTGGGCTCGGAGCCGGCCGCACTCGCCGTGCGAGCTGCGTTCGCATTCTGCTGCGCGGCGGCGGACGTGGCTGCGCTGCTGGAGACGGCCAGGAGCGCGAGAGTGACTTGTAAGAGGCGCATCAGTGCTGTTCCCGTGAAGAGCGTGGCCCTGCAGGGCACCGCGCCGTGGATGGCGCGGCCGGAACGGTACTGCAACAGCAGTTCCTGCCTCGAATACGACGCCGATCGCTGTTACAGTCAAGTCAGAGCCCTGGCGGGCCCGTCGGCGTCAACGGCCCGTGCCCCCTCCCCAGCCACCTATGAATGACCGGGTGAACCTCCTGGACCTGCAGTTCGCGGGCAATCCGCTCCGCGCCTGGCTGCTTGCGCTGGCCCTCTTCGGCGCAGCCGTGGTGGCGCTTCTGGTTTTCCGGCACCTGCTGAGGACGCGACTCGCGCCTCGCGTGGATGCCAGCGCCACGAGCGTGGACGACATGATCCTGGAGCTGCTGCATCGCACCCGGTTCTTCTTCGCCTCGCTGTTCGGCGTGGTGGTGGCGACGCGTGTCCTGCACTTCTCCGAGCGCGTGGACACCCTGCTGGCGCGTGCATTCGTGCTGCTTCTGCTCGTGCAGTTCGGGATGTGGGGGAACGGCCTGCTGGAAGCGTGGCTGAAGCGCTTCACAAAGCGGCGCCTCGCTGCCGACGCCGCCAGCGTCACCACCATGCGTGCTGTGGTGATGGTGATGAAGCTCGTGTTGTTCGTGGCGCTCCTCCTGGTAGCGCTGCAGTCGCTGGGAGTGAACGTCACGGCACTAGTGGCAGGACTGGGCATCGGCGGCGTGGCCGTGGCACTCGCGGTTCAGAGCGTGCTGGGCGACCTCATTGCGTCGTTCTCAATAGTGCTCGACAAGCCCTTCGTGGTGGGCGACTCCATCGCCGTGGACAACGTCTCGGGCACCGTGGAAGAGGTGGGGCTGCGGTCCACCAGGATCCGCGCCACTTCGGGCGAGCAGATCATCATGTCCAACACGGACCTGGCTCGCTCTCGCATTCGCAACCACAAGCGTATGGCCGAGCGCCGCGTGGCGTTCACGATAGGGGTGGAATACGGAACGCCATCGGAAGCGCTTCGCGAGATTCCCGCGATGATCAGGGAGCTGATAACGGGCACACCGAACACGCGCTTCGACCGCTCGCATTTCTGGTCGCTCGGCGAGTCGGCGCTGCTCATCGAGACCGTGTACTTCGTTCGCAGCCCGGACTACAACCTGTACATGGACATCCAGCAGCACCTGAACCTGGAGATACTCAGGCGGCTGGAGGACATGCAGGTGCGCGTGGCGGTGCCGGGCCGCAAGGTGTTGCTGCTGGACGAGTCGGTGCGCGAGGCGGTGCGGCCGGCGTAGCGGTGGTTCCCGCGCGTTGTCCGATGGTGGCGGGAAGCACTGCGGTCGGCCCCGCCAGGAGGTCATCGAGGTGTGCTGGCGAGGCCGGACTCGGGTTTGGGGTGCTGGCGGGGCCGGACTCCGTCGTTCCGGCACGCGCTCGCTCAGGCGAGGCGCGCGTCCATCTCGATCGTGACGTTGCCCATGAGCGCCTTGGAGACCGGGCAGCCCGACTTCGTCTGCTCTGCGATATCCTTGAAGGCGTCGCGGTCCGCACCCGGAACGTCGGCGACCACCTCGAGCTTCATGGTGGTGATGGTGAAGCCGGAGCCCTCCTTTTCCACGGTGCACCTGGCGGTGGTGTCCACCGAGTTCGGCGTCATGCCCGCCCCCTCGAGCGCTGCGGCCAGCGCCATGCTGAAACAGGCTGCCTCGGCTGCGGCGAGCAGTTCCTCCGGGTTGGTGCCTCCGGCGTTCTCGAATCTGGAACCGAACGAGTAATCGGCGCCGATTGCCCCGCTCTCCCCGTCGAAACGTCCCTTTCCTCCCCTCAATCCGCCCGTCCAGGTGGCGGTGGCCTTGCGCGTCGGCATTGTCGTTGCTCCGCGTGATGAGTTGAACCGACCGTGAGACGGGAGCATGCACCGCGTCTCATTTTGATCTGGGTATGCAAACGCAACCGATGCAAGCCACGCGCCGGGCAGGGCAGGGCCCTTAGATTCCGACAGGATGAGCGAACATACCTACACGACTGCTGACACGAAGGCCCTGCCGCCTTCGCTCGAGAAGACGCTGCGCCGCTTCCGCTCCATGGGACGCGAGGAGAAGATGGCAGCGCTGCTTCAGTATTCCAGGCAACTGGAACCGCTTCCGGAGCGCTACCAGGCCATTGACCGCACCAACTTCACGGTGCCGGAGTGCCAGACGCGCGTGGACATCTTCCCATCCGTGTCGGATGGAAAGATGTACTACCACGCAGACGTCAACGTGAGGCAGTCGCCGACCGTGGCTGCCTTCCTGGCACTTACGCTGCAGGCCGTGAACGGGCAGCCGCCTTCGGTCACGCTCGCGATTCCGCCAGACTTCGTGTCGCAGGTGATGGACAGCGTGGGGCTGCATGCGCGCGAAGTGGGGCTCAATGCCATGGTCGCCCGACTCAAGCGGCATGCGCTCGACGCACAGCGCACGCTCGAGCAGGCGGACGCCTAGTTCGCGGCGGCCCGCTTCGACCCTTCGTGCAACGCACATTCAGCCACCGGTAGCGTGCTTCGTTCTATTGCCAATGTCTGGGCCTGGACGGCCACGATACTCCTCATTGCCTTCGGCTTCGTGTGGATGTGCGTCGTGTTCGTGCTCACCGCCCCCTTCGACAAGGCGCGCTACCTCACGGGACGCGCATTCCGGTTTCTCGGGGTGCTTCAGGTGAAGCTGAACCCGCTGTGGCACTTCAGCACCCGCGGCGTGCGCATAACGGACCCGCGACGGCCGTACGTGGTGGTGTCCAACCACGAATCGTACGCCGACATCTCGCTCATCTCGCACCTGCCGTGGGAGATGAAGTGGCTGGCGAAGGTGGAGCTGCTGCGGATTCCGGTGTTCGGCTGGATGATGCGCATGGCTGGCGACATCCCCGTGCATCGCGGCAAGGCCACCAGCCGCCGCGATGCGCTGGAGGCATGCCGCGAACGGCTCGCCAGGCGGGTCTCGGTGATGATATTTCCCGAGGGCACTCGTTCGGCAGATGGCGCGATGCTGCCGTTCCGCGACGGCGCCTTCCGGCTCGCGATAGAAACCGGTACTCCATTGCTGCCCCTGGCCGTGGCGGGCACCAGTCACGGCATGGCCAAGGGGAGCTTCCGCTTCCGGCCTACTCGCGCACTGTGTGAAGTGCTGGAGCCGATCGAGACTAGGCACCTCACGCTGGAGGACGTGCCCGCACTGAAGGAGATGGCGAGGGTGCGAATCGCGAGGGCACGGGCTCGCCTCCGGGCCGAGCTGGGCCTGAGCGACGCGCATGACGACCTGGATGGCGACGGTGTGGCAGGTCTGGACGCGCAGGAGGTACCGCGCTCCGCCACCGGCAACACGCCCCTCGACGTGTCGGTGAGTCGTGGCTGAGGAGCGGCGGTCTCGCGCCAGGCGCGCCGACGCGCTGCCGTTCGAACCGGGCGACGAGGCAGCGCTCGATGACGCCCTCTCCGCGCCCGACGAGCAGCTCCCCGGTGCGCTCGCTGCCTGCCCGGGCGACATCATGGTGCTCGGCGCCGGAGGCAAGATGGGGCCGAGCCTGGCGCGAATGGCGCGGCGGGCGCTCGATGCCGCGGGCAGGAACGACGACCGGGTTTACGCCGTTTCGCGCTGGACCGACGAGAAGGCGGAGCGCTACCTCGCAGAGCACGGTGTGGAGACCATCCGTGCGGACCTTTCGGATCGGATTGCGCTCTCGAAGCTCCCCGATGCCGCGAACGTCGTCTTCATGGCCGGCCAGAAATTCGGCACGCGGGAGGATCCGTTAGGCACGTGGCTGCTCAACGCCGTGGTGCCGTACAGGTGCGCGGAACGCTTTCGCGGATCGCGCACCGTGGTCTTCTCCACGGGCAACGTGTATCCCCTGGTGCCTGCGAGCGGCCGTGGCTCCAGCGAGAAGGATCCGCTCGTACCGGTGGGAGAGTACGCGGCGTCCTGCGTGGCTCGCGAACGCCTGTACACCCTGGCTTCGGATGGTGAGAGTCCGCTCTCGATCGTCAGGCTCAACTACGCGGTGGACCTTCGCTACGGCGTGCTGGTGGACCTGGCCACGAAGCTGCTTTCGAACGAGGCGATTGACGTCACCACCGGCTGGGTCAACGTGATCTGGCAGGGCGACGCGAACCGACTCGCGCTCCTGTCGCTCGCCCACGCCGAAACGCCGCCGGCGGTGTTCAACATCAGCGGCACCGAGCACGTGTCGGTGCGTGCGCTCGCGACCGAGCTCGGAAAGGCGCTCGACCGGCGTCCCAGGATCGAGGGAGACGAGGCCACTACCGCCCTGCTCTCCGACGTTGGCCGAATGGTGGACAAGCTCGGCAAGCCCGCGGTAAGCACGTCCCGGCTGCTCGCCTGGACCGCGCAGTGGGTGGGCGGAGGAGGCCGAGTGCTCTCCAGGCCCACCCACTTCGAGGTTCGGGATGGAATCTTCTGAGCCCACCACTGCAGCGAAGAAGCTGAACGTTCGCGAGCACCTGCTGGCGGGTCAGGTGATACCCGCACACCCGCTCGCCCTCACGAGTGAGCGAAAGCTGGACGAGAAGAAGCAAAGAGCGCTTACGCGCTACTACGTGCGGTCGGGAGCAGGCGGAGTTGCGGTTGCGGTACACACTACGCAGTTCGCTCTCAGAAACCACGGACTGCTGCGTCCCGTGCTGGAACTGGCCGCGAGTTCTGCCACCGCATCGGTCGCGGCAGCCGGGGGCCGGCCGTTCGCCCTGGTCGCGGGCGCCATTGGCGACACGCCCGATGCGGTGCGGGAAGCGACCATCGCGCAGGAGCTGGGCTACGATGCGGTGCTTCTGTCGCTTGCCGGACTGGACTCGTACAGCGACCAACACCTGCTGGAACACTGCGCGGAGGTAGCCGAAGTCCTGCCGCTCGTAGGGTTCTACCTGCAGCCAGCGGTGGGAGGGCGACCGCTGGGGAGAAGCTTCTGGCAGCGTCTTGCCGAGCTTCCCGATCTCGTTGCCGTGAAGATTGCGCCGTTCGACCGTTATCGCACCATGGACGTGGTGCGCGCGATGGTGGAGGCCGGTCGCAGCGACGTGGCGTTGTACACGGGGAATGACGACTCCATCGTCCACGACCTGCTGACGCCGTTCCCGGTGGAGGTGAATGGCGAGACCGTTCATCGCCACATGGACGGCGGGCTGCTCGGCCACTGGGCAGTATGGACGCGATCGGCCGTGAGGCTGCTGGCCGAGGCACGTCGCGCTCGTGAGGCACCGAAGCTGGACCGCGGGTGGCTGCGCACCGCGGCGGCGATCACGGACATGAATTCCGCCGTGTTCGACGCGGCCAACGGGTTTGCCGGCTGCATTCCCGGAATCAACGAGGTGCTGGTACGGCAGGGACTGCTCGACGGAAACTGGACGCTGGACCCGGCGGAGTCGCTGTCGCCGGGGCAGGCGGAGGAGATTTCGCGCGTGATGCGCATGTATCCCGAGTGGACGGAGTAGGCTGCAGGAATTCAGACGGGAAGAGAGCGGCGCAGGCCACGGGATTCGCGAAGGAAAGGAATGGCGCAGGCTGCAGGATTCACGAAGCGGATGTATTCTGAATGGGCAGGGCCCAGCCTGCGGCGATCCATTCGATGAGGGAGCTGCAACAATGCCCATTGCAGACCGTCGGGAGTTCCTCGGGTACTTCAGTTCGATCGGCCTCGGTTCGACGCTTCTTCCCGGCGTGCTTTGGGAGCGGTTGCGCAGCGGCGCTGAGATCACAGCGGACTCCATAGCGTCGGCGGCGGAGATTGCCGGTGTGGAGCTGGATGAGGAGGAGCGCGAGATGATGGTGCAGGCGCTTCAGGGCCAGGCGCGACAGCTCGCGGCACTGCACGAGATTCCGCTGCATCACCAGGTGGCGCCGGCCATCGTCTTCAACCCGCTGCCGCGCGGCTTCCAGCCCCCGCTGGACAATCGTCCGTTCAGGCCGTCGCGTCCGGAAGCCGGCAGTGCGGCGCCTGACGACGAAACGCTCGCCTTCATGCCGGTGCACAGGCTGGCGGGCCTTGTGCGCTCCGGGGCGGTAACGTCCGAGCGCCTCACGAGGCTGTCGCTCGAGCGAATTGCGCGGCTGGACCCGAAGCTGCACGCGGTCATCACGGTACTGGAGGAGCGTGCGCTCTCGCAGGCCCGCGCCGCCGACCGGGAGATCGCGGCGGGCCGTTACCGCGGACCCCTTCACGGTATTCCATGGGGTGCGAAGGACCTGCTGGGTGTGGCAGGTGCTCCGACCACGTGGGGAGCGGCGCCATACAGGGAACAGCTGATGGACACGGCCACAGTCGTCAGGCGGCTGGACGAGGCCGGAGCCGTACTCGTGGCGAAGCTCACCCTGGGCGAGCTGGCCATGGGCGACACCTGGTTCGGCGGCATGACGCGAAACCCGTGGAACCTGGAGCAGGGTTCCAGCGGATCGTCTGCTGGCTCCGCGGCCGCCACCGCCGCGGGACTCGTCTGGTTCTCGCTAGGCAGCGAGACGCTCGGCTCCATCTCGTCGCCTTCCACGAGGTGCGGAACCACCGGCCTTCGCCCCACGTTCGGCCGCGTTCCACGAACCGGAGCCATGCCGCTTTCGTGGAGCATGGACAAGATCGGGCCCATCTGCAGGAGCGTGGAGGACTGTGCGCTGGTACTGGAGGCCATTCGCGGCCCCGACGGCCAGGACATGTCGGTGCACACGGCCGGCTTCGGATGGGACGTCGGGCAGGACGTGCGGAGGCTGCGGGTGGGCTACTTCGAGAAGCTGTTTTCCACCGAGTCGCAGCAGCGGGCATTCGACCAGGCGACGCTCGCCGCGCTGAAGTCCCTGGGAATGGACCTGATCCCGGTGGAGCTGCCGGACGTACCTTATGCGGCGATGCGCATCATCCTGCGTGCGGAAGCAGCGGCGTCCTTTGACGAGCTCACTCGCTCCGGACGGGATGCCGAGCTGGCCCAGCAGGGTCCGGACGCGTGGCCGAACACGTTTCGCACGGCGCGGTTCATTCCCGCAGTGGACTACGTGAACGCGAACCGCGTGCGTTCCATGGCGATCGAGCGGTGGGCGGACCTGTTCGAGGAAGTGGACGTGATAGTGGCGCCCACGAACAGTGCGCAGTTGCTGGCGACGAACCTCACGGGCCATCCTGCGGTGATGCTGCCTAACGGGTTCCGCGAGAACGGAACTCCCGTCTCAATCACGTTCCTCGGCGACCTTTTCGAGGAAGCGAACATGCTCGCGGTTGCCCGGGCGTATCAGGAGGCCACGGATTTTCACCTGAAGCGGCCTACGCTGGGCTGAAGTGCGCCGGCCGGTATGACGGCGGAACAGGGCGCGGGAACCTCGCGGTGACGGCGGAACAGGGCGCGAGGTACGGCATCGGAGGCGGCGGAACGTGCCTGGATATCCGCCGGGAGGCGGTTACCGCTCCTGATCCTGTTGCCTAGCCTCCCGGCATGGGGAGCGGCGCCTTGGTCGGCGTAGGCGGCACCAGCGGCGGAATGGGCTTCTCGCGCAGGTCGAAGGGATCGAACGCCATCACCAGCGCAAGCACCAGCGCGGCCAGTGCAATCCACATGAAGAGAGCCGGCCGGCGGCGCTCGCGTCCTCCCCGTCCTTCGGTGCGACGCCAACCGCGACCCGACGACCGATGATGTCGCGACTTTTGTCCCGACTTGTCGTCTTCGTCAACGCCCGGGAGCGCAATGCTCGGGCTCCTTCGGTGCGACTCGATCCGGGGAGTGCGTGACATCGTTGGACGATAGCGAACAGGGTTGCCGGCGGCGCGGATTGCCATCGGTGGGCCATGCATACGGCCGGAGCTTCATCAGGGCAAGATGCCTACCACGCACGCGGATCGGTCTATCGGAGCATTTCGACCAGTGCAGTATCTAACCGGGGGTGCCGAAATTCGAACCCCCCTCCAAGCAAGCGATTCGGCATCGCGCGCTGGCCGGCCAACAGCGTAGCCTCAGCCATCTCGCCGAAGAGCAGCTTCATGAGGAGCACCGGGGTCGGGATGACCGCCGGGCGACCGAGCACCCTGCCCAGCGTGCTGCTGAATTCCGCATTGCGCACCGGCTGCGGCGACACCGCGTTTACCGCACCCTCCAGATCGCTGACCAGCAGGTAGCCGATGAGCGAGACCAGGTCGCGACGGTCTATCCAGCTCATCCACTGCATGCCGCTGCCGATGCGCCCGCCGATGCCGAGCCGGAAGGGCAGGAGCAGGCGTTTCAGCGCGCCGCCATCCGGTGCCAGCACCACTCCCTGCCGCGGGTGCACCACCCTGATGCCTGCCTCACGAGCCGGCTCGGCAACGTCCTCCCACTCCGTCACCACCCCGGCCAGGAAGTCGCGTCCCGGCGGGCTATCCTCCTTCAGGATCTCGTCTCCGCGGTCTCCGTAGATTCCCACCGCGGACGCGCTCACCAGCACGGAAGGCGGCCTCTCCAGTCTGGCGAGAGTCGTGGCGAGCAGCTCCGTTCCTCGCACCCGACTGTCCCGGATGCGGCGCTTCACCTCGGGAGTCCAGCGCTGTCCGATGTTCTCCCCGGCCAGGTTGATCGCCGCGTCTATTCCCTCCAGTGCGCGCGGGTCCAGCCTGCCGCGCTCAGGGTCCCACTGAATGGCGCGCCCGGCGCCGGCAGACCGGCTGACTGGCAGTACCGTGTGACCGTCAGCCTCGAGCGATCGCGTCAGCGCCCTTCCGATGAAGCCGGACGCGCCGGTCATGGCTATTCGCATGGGACGATGGCGAGACGACCCCTCGGCTGGTGCGCGCGCGGGCGCGAGTGACGATTCGTCTGCCATTCAACCCTCGCGTCCCTTGTGTGTGTGTACGTTGACCGAGCGGCCCGATCAAAGCTTGCAGACGACGATCAGATCGCTCCCGCCGAGGCGTCCCGTTCGGCCGGCTCGTCCGCCGGCTCGGGCAGAGTCACTCCAGCCCGGGCCGCGCGTTCGCGAAGGAACTCCGGATCCTCGAGGCGCCGCATCATCTCGTTGACCTCGCGGTTCTGCACGTAGCGGCCCTTCTCCCACCCTTCCACGATGGTCCGGGGAATTCCGTAAAGCAGGTCTCCCATCTGCTCCGTCGTGAGACCGAGGCTCTCGCGGAGCTGGCGGATCTGGCGCGGCGCCAGCAGTGCGTGCTCCACCCGCACCGCTTCCACGGCCGCGCGCTCCGCCGCCTCACGCTGCTCAACCGTGCGGTGTTCGTCGTCGCAGCGGCTGCAGCGATAGAACACGCGATCAACCGTCGCGGTCATTCCGCTCACGCGTATGGTGACAGGTTCGGTGTGGCGAACGTAGCGTCCGCCGCAGCCGCGGTGCAGGTGGCCATCGAGCAGTGATTCGGACATCGGGACTTCGTGTGTGAATGCGGAACCGGTCACCGGCTCCCATTCCTGCAAGATAATCAGGTCCGGCAGGCGGCTCGCACTCAGGCCTTTTGCGTGAGCAGTCCGCGAACGGCGGACACGAGCGAGCTGGCCATGTAGGGCTTGGCGAGGAACGACACACTGTCCGATCCGCTGAGCGAGCCCGGCGCGCTTTCCGCGAACCCGGAGACGAAGAGGATGGGCAGCTCGGGTCGTTCGTGCCGCAGCGAGTCCGCGAGCCGCACCCCGCCGCCTCCGGGCATTCGCATGTCCGCCACGAGCATCGAGATGTCGTGACGGTGGGATGGCCACAGCTCCAGTGCCTCGCCTACGTCAGCCGCCTCGAGCACGCCGAACCCTGCCGCACGCAGCGCACGCGCGGCGAGCGAGCGAACGGCGTCATCATCCTCCGCCAGGAGGACCGTGTGTGCCTCACCGGCGTCCGTGGTCCCGCGCAAGTCGTCAGGCGCGTGGATCGACGTCCCGGCTGGTGGTGCATGCGCGGGCGAGGTTGCCTCCACGAGGCCGGGCTGAGCGTCGTCGTCGTCCGGCGACGCGGGGAAGTGAATCTCGAAGCGGGTGCCGCGACCGAGCTCGCTGTCCACGTCTATCAGCCCGCCGCTCTGGCGCACGATCCCGTAGACGATGGACAGTCCCAGTCCGCTGCCGCCCGCCTCGTCGCGCGTGGTGAAGAAGGGCTCGAATGCGTGCTCGCGGGTGGTGGCGTCCATTCCGTGCCCGGTATCCGCCACCGTCAGGCGGGCCCACGAGCCGGGCGGGACTCCGAGCTCGCGCGCCTCGCCCGGCTTCACGTCGCGGCGCTCGGTGGTGATCACCATCGCTCCCCCGTCAGGCATGGCGTCGCGCGCATTCACCGCGAGGTTCATGAGCACCTGTTCCAGCTGTGCCGGGTCGGCCTTCACCGCCGGAACGTTGCTGCCCAGCGTGGTGACGATCTCGATGTCCTCGCCCATGATGCGGCGCAACAGGTGCTCCATGTCGCGCACGACTGAGTTCATGTCCAGCGTCACCGGGTGCATGGCCTGACGACGGCTGAACGCGAGCAGCTGCCTCACGAGCTCGGTGGCGCGCGACGCGGCGCCCTGTATCTCCCGCACGTCGTCGCGGTGCGGGGCATCCTGGGGAATCTGCTCCAGGAGCAGCTCCGTGCCGCAGCGGATTGCCGTGAGAAGGTTGTTGAAGTCGTGCGCGATCCCGCTGGCAAAGCGACCTATTGCCTCCAGCTTCTGCGGCTGTGCAGACGCCTTGCCGTGATGCGCAAGCGCGGACGCCATGGAGCGCCCCGATCGCTCCTCCTGCGCCAGCACGGCCACCGACCCGTCAGGCAGGCGCTCCGCGCGCCAGCGGATCTCCATCCTTCTGCCGGCCCTCGTGCGAATGAGGCCGGCCCGCCACTGCGGCGTTCCCGCGCGCAGGTAGTGCAACGCACGCTGGTACTCGGGCAGCTCCGGCAGCAGCTCGGCGAGCAGGTCGCGCTCGGCAACCTCCTCCAGCCGCCAGCCGAGCGCCTTCTCGGCCTGCGCATTCATCCACGACAGCCGCTCCTCCTCATCCACTATGAGGACGAGGAGTGGCGACGCATCCACGAGTGCGCCGAGCACTTCCGCCGAACGATGACTGATGTCGGCGAGCTTTCGCACTCGGAGAGGTGCCGTCGGATGTCGCACCGACTCGTGCGGCCTGCTTCCGGGCGCCGTCATGCGATATCGCTAACTGCCGCGGGCATGCCGTAAGATATGTGGCGGGGCCCGATTCGCGTCAGGTGCCGCACGCGTGCAACGGCATCACCGGGCAAGCGGCCTCAGCCGCATCGTGAGCCACGTCACCCCTGGGCGCACCTCACGACCCTTCAGCCACCGTCTTCGCGTCCACCAGGCGCCAGAGGTACCATGAAGCCAGCGACCGATACGGCACCCAGGGCTCCGCTCGTGCGGCAACCGCCGCGGGGGAGGGCAGCGTCGCCAGCGAATCGAGTATCTGGACACCCTTCCGTATGCCAAGGTCCGCGGCGGGCATCACGTCCGGCCGGCCGAGTCGAAACATGAGGAACATCTGCGCCGACCACTGGCCTATTCCCTTCACCATCACGAGCTGGCGCTCGATCTCCTCGTCCGGCAGCAGGGCGACTTCGTCCAGCATCAGTTCGCCGGACTCCACGTGCATCGCCAGATCCCTGAGGTAGGAGAGCTTCTGGCGCGAGAGGCCGGCCGATCGAAGGTCCTCTTCCGGTGTTGCGAGAAGTGCGGCGGGCGTGGGGAAGTTACCGCCGAAACGTTCCAGAACGCGGCTCAGTATTGTAGCCGCCGCCTTGCCGGAAAGCTGCTGGTAGACGATCGCGCGAACCAGCGCGTCGAAGTGCGTGCCGCTGTCGTTGGCGGAGAAGCGGCACGGGCCTAACGCGCCCATGACCCGGGCAAGCGCGGGATCGCTCTTGCGGAGGCAGGCGACGCCGGCGCGCAGTCGGCCGGGCGTCAAGGACTGCGGTACGGTGGTCCCCATGCCCCAGAGGCTAACGTCAGGTGCCAATGAGGAGAAGCGTCGTCCGTCACCAGGCGGAGACGCGAGCGCGCATCGGCACCTGCCGGCCGCATGTGCGCCGCAGTGGACGAATCAGGCCGACTGCGTGGGCAGGTTCGCCGCTGCCGGGTGAACATCGTTCAGCAGCCGGCTCACGCGATCGAGTCCGGCGAGCAACTCGCTTCGGTCGTAGTGGGCGACTTCGTCCCCGGCGTCGCCCCGTGCGGCTTCGCCAGTGCTCGCCGCAGGTGCCAGCCGGGCTTCGCTGTCGGTGGAAACGGGCCACGCGATGTCGCGCAGGGATTCCAGCTCCCTGTCCACGAGCCGAAGCGCGGCGGCCGATTCGTAAAAGAGTGTTTGTGCGCGAGTGCTGGACATGTTCATTCCGCGACCGGCCCGCCGGACAGCAGGTCGATCTTCTCCTTCAGGATCCGGGGCGTGAAAGGCTTCACCACGTAATTGCTCACACCTGCTTCCAGTGCAGTCATGATGTCCTCGCGCGTTCCGCGCGCGGTGACCATGAGAATCGGCACGTCGCGTCCGTCACTTCTCGCTCGAAGGGCCCTGGCCAGCTCGGTGCCGCTCATGTTCGGCATCATCCAGTCGGTGATGACGAATCGAACGGAGGAGTCATAGCGATCCAGTGCCTCACGACCGTCACCGGCCTCCACGATCGAGTCGTATCCGAGGCGGTGCAGAGAGTTGACGACGATTCTCCGCATCGTCGCGGAGTCGTCCACCACCAGAAACTTCACGGCGCCCTCCTGGCGCGGGATCAGAGATCGCCGCTGCCAAGCAGGCGCTTTGCCACTTCGAGCGCCATTGCGGGGTCGTCGTACGCACCGCTCCGTATCCGCTCGCGGAGTTCTTCGAGTCGTTCTGGTGACAGCTCGCGGCCGCCCTCCGGCTCGTCCCGCAGGGTCATGGCGCGCCCGGCCTCGGAAATCTCGACCCGGTCCACCGGCGGCGCAGGCGCAGCCGGCGCCAGCGGCGAGGAAGGGTCGGAGCGTCCGGCCACCTCGCGCTGATGCTGTATCAGTTCCGCCTGTCTGGCCTCGGCCAGCGTTCGGTTAATTCGCATGATGCTCCTCCTTGCGAATCAGTATCGGCAGGGAGCGAGGGAACTTGAGCGGGCTCGCGGATTCCGGCTGGCTAGCACCGCCCCTCAGTTTACAACCGCGGCGTCGAGGGAGGTGGACAGGGCGCGGCGGCGCGCGGCCAGGTCGGACGCGCAGGCCATCAGGTTCCGGGCGGCCGCCTCCACGGGGGCCAGGGCCTCCGCCAGCACTTCGTACGCGGCCGGAGCAGCTCCCCGGTTGGCGGTCGCGGCCATTTCGTGTCGCAGAACTTCCAGTTCCTGCAGCAAACTGGACAGTTCCGCGAGCTGTCGTTCCTGCTCTTCCAGCGCCCTCAGGCACTCCCACGGCGACCCGCCTGCCGACGTGGTCCCATCCATCCCGCTGATACGGTCCAGCAGCGCCACGGCACGTGCCGCAGCGTCCAGGTGGGGAATGGGTTGGGAGGGAGTGAATTGCTGGTTCATGCGGTTCTCACTGGGCCTGAGCCCGGCGGTGGTACCGGATACGGCTGCTCAGGCAGGGTCACCAACTGGCGCACTGCTGCGGGGAGCAACGCTTTCCGCCGCCTGGCGGAAGCCGTCATGAAGCTCCACGACGATTCCGATGATGCGCTGCAGCTTGTGGCTGTCGTTGTTTCGCCCAACGTCCATCAGCTCGCTGGCGAGGAAGCCGTACAGCGACGCCAGCTGCGCCGCCACGGCTCCTCCGCGCTCCTGATCGAGCGTGCCCAGGAGTTCGAACAGGATGGACGACGCCTTGCCCAGATGCGTGGCACGACCGGCGACGTCCGCCTGTTCCATGCACTTCGCCGCGCGGCGAAGGTTCAACAGGAGGTGCTCGAACATGAGCGGCACAAGCCACTCGTTCGAACGACTCATCACCTCGTGCTCGAGGTATCGCGCAGCGGCACCGGCACGTAGCACGGCAACAGGCTCCTGATAGACGGCCAGGGTCTGAACCCCGTCACGGATGGGGTCCAAGGGGAGCGCGAGGATTGCTTCGGGACCGCGTCGCCCCGCCCGAACCTGCGGGTTCCCCGCGCGCTAGCAGTGAGTATCGGCCGGGGAGCGAAAAGCTGAAGCGGCAACTGGCTCCCGGCGCAAGCTGGCGCTAGCGGCGCTTGTCTATGCGGCGTTCCGGAGCCGGATTCGAGGCGCGTTCGTACACCTCGGCCGCGGTGGGTGCGCGTCCGTAGGGGTCGCCGGAGGTGCCGCGGGAAGCTTCGGCCATGTCCCGGCGAAGGTTCTCACGGGCCGCGGCCATGGCAGCCGAAAGGCGGTAGTGGGCGACGCCGGCCTCGGCAAGCAGGGAAACGACCTCGTCATCGAGGGCGGTGACGGCCTGATCTCCGGAGGACGGCGCTGCTGCGTCTTCGCCGGCCTGCGACGGCGCGCCTTCGGCCGGCGAAGGCCGTGCGCCTGACGATGGCGAAGTCTGCGCACCTGACGACTGCGGCACCGGCCGGCGCATCCTCTCCACCGCCTCGCGAACCAGCTCGAACGTGGCGTTCCGTGCCTCCATGCGCTTCATCGCCTCGTCGAGCTCGCCGTCACCAGCGAGCGCAACGATCTCGTCCGCACTGCGCACAAGCTCGCGCAGGAGTGCGGACACCCCTGCCGGGTCGGGTGACTCGGCAGGGGTGCTGTCGGATGCAGCCTGAACGTCCCGCTTCGGCTCGGTCATCCGTGGAAAACTATCACGCCTTTCGCGGCTGCAGCGAAGCGAGCTGTCCGGCCAGCCAGCTGCCCTGGTTCTGGAGCTGGGACACGAGGGATTCCATGGCGATGAACTGAGCGGTGAGGTGCTCGCGACGCATCTCGAGCCTCCGCTCCACGTCGGACTGCCTGCGTTCCACGGTGCTCTTCTGCTGGTCCAGCGACGACGTCATCATGGCGATGGTGCCGTCACCGCCTCTCGTGAGTCCGGTGACCACATCCTCGAGCGCCTTGCCGATGCCCTCGCTACCGAAGAGCAGCTTCACGTCTGCGGGCGAGTGCGCGAGCGCTTCCTTGAGCCGCGTCTCGTCCAGCTGCAGCTTTCCGTAGCGATCGAGCGAAAGCCCGACGACTGCCGCCCGCGTGAAGTCTCCCGCCTCCGCCATTTCCGTGCGCAGCGCGTTGTTGATCGCGCCGAGCGCACCGCGCAGGGTGCTGTTGGACGCCAGCGGCTGGCCCGCACGACGCTGGTCGTCCACGAAGCTGGAGATGGCATTGTAGGTCTCCACCAGCTTCTGCATTGCCTCGACCGTCTTCGTCTCGTCGCGCGCGATGGTGAGCTCGGTGACGGCACCGGGAGCGGCCTGCTCGAGCTTCAGCGTGACGCCGGGAATGGCATCCACGAGTTCCGTGCCTGACGTTTCGTGAAGCACGCCGTCTATGAGCACCTGCGCATGCGCTCCGCGGGTCACCTCGCGCGCGCGGCCGGCGACCTCTACGGTGGAGCTGCCGAGCGTGATGGATTGCCCGTCGGGATCCACCACGCTGAGCGTGAACGAGAGCTGCGAGTCGCCTCCAACGCTGTCCACGAGGCGAATGCGGCCGTCGTCGCCGAGCATGGCCTGTGCGGGGCGTGTGCCTCCGCCGAGCCCTTCGGCCTGGTCGTTGAAGCGCGCGATGAGCGTGTCGAGCGTGTCCCCTGCCTGCACCGTGAGTCCAACGGTGAAGGTGGTTCCGTCGCCGCGGGTTCCGGTGAGATGAATCGCGTCGCCCGCGGCGATACCGTGGTCGCTGCCATCCACCATGAGGCCCACCAGGCTGCTGCTGCCTGACGCGGTGCCTCCTCCGGAAGTGAAGACGCCGCTCGCCGCAATCTGGTTGTCCGCTGCAAGGACACCGACGTCCATCGCGAGCAATGCGACGGTCTCGGCGCTGCCCGCCGCGCCGGTTGCCGTCACGTGCCCGCCGATCTGCAGCCTGTAGCCCGTGCCGTGTCCGTACGGCTCTGCAACCACGTTCGCGGACACGCCGGCCGCGCGCAGTCGTGCGGCAACGTCGTTCAGCGAATCGGTGCCGAGGTCCAGGGAGATCGTTCGGCCGTTTACGGAAATGGTTGTGGCGCCTGGCGAGGCCACGTCCATCGCGGACGCGATTGACTGGTCCGCGGCCGCTGCAAGCCTCGTTCGGCTGTCCATGATGCCGAGCTGCCGAAGCACGCCGTCGGCGCCGTCCTGCAGGCCGGCGCCATCTGCGCCGGGTACGTCGCTCGTCAGGACCAGACGAACGCCGCCCGTCGCGCCGCTCACGAGCGCGGCCGATACGCGTGTCGGCGTGCTTCCCGAGTTCAGCGAGTTGATGGTGTCGCGAATGGTCCCGAGCGTGTCATCGGGGCCGATGGTCACTTCACGGCCGGCAATGGTGAACGTGCCGCTGAAGCCGAGTGCAGTGGTGGGGTCCGCGAAGACCCCGCTGCTCAGCTTCTGCGCACGTGCGACGGAGAGCACCTCTACCGAGTAGGTGCCGGGCGCCGCGGCGGTGCCGGCGGTGGCGGTGACGATTGCCTGGCCGGTGGACGCGTTGAGCCCGCCGGTGGCGGAATACTGGCCGAACAGCTCTCCGGTACGCAGCTGCCTGGCGACGTCCTGGAAGCTGTTCAGGAGGTTGTTGAAGCTCCCCCAGGCTGTGCGCTGCCTTTCGATCAGCGTGAGGCGGTTCTGCAGCGGCGTCAGGCTGCGCGCGCTCTCGGCGGCGATCAGCTGATCGACGATGTCACCCCACTGTATGCCGCTTGCTACGCCGTTGAATGAGATTCCGGCCATTGTATTCCCTTACGATGGAGCCCCGGAGGTGGAATTCCACCCCCGGGGGAGTTCCGGTGGCCTGGGCCACCGGAGGTTGCCTTAGCGGAGCAGCTGCAGGATTCCCTGCGCGGACTGGTTCGCCTGGGCGAGCATCGCCGTACCGGCCTGCTGGAGGATGGTGTTCTTCGTGAAGCGGGTCATCTCCTCGGCCATGTCGAGATCGCGGATGGTGGACTCCGCGGCCTCCTGGTTCTGCACTGCGACCTTCAGGTTGCTGACGGTGAACTCGAGGCGGTTCTGCGCGGCACCGATGGTGGCGAGCGTCTCGTTCACTGCGTCGAGAGCGGCATCCACGTCCTCGAAGTCAACCTGCGGGCCTGCGTTGGCCGACACGTCGGCGAACAGGGTGTCCGTGATCGCTGCGCCAGCGAGGTTGATCGTGAACGACAGGTTGTCGGCGGCGGTGTCGGAAGCGGACACCTGGTAGGTCTGCGCCGTGGCGCCGAAGATCGGGCCGCCCTCGTAGGTGGTGGTCGCGATGATGCGCG
Organism: uncultured Gemmatimonadaceae bacterium; assembly: GCA_964415485.1. Classification (GTDB taxonomy): domain Bacteria; phylum Gemmatimonadota; class Gemmatimonadetes; order Gemmatimonadales; family Gemmatimonadaceae; genus JBBQHX01. The sequence goes on along the minus strand of CAYQAO010000024.1, from coordinate 629 downwards.
TGACTTCAGCGCTCAGGGCCGAGAACTCGTCGTCCAGCGCCTTACGCGAGCCTTCGCTGCCGTTGTAGTTCGCGGACTTCGCCTGCGTCACGAGCTCGCGCTGACGCTCGAGGATCTTCTGGATCGTCTGCGCCGAACCCTCGGCGATCGAGAGGCGGGCGTTTGCCTGCTCCGCGTTCTTCACAGCCTGGCCGAGCGAGCGGGTGTTCGCGCGGAGGCGGTTGGCGATCACGAGACCGGAAGCATCGTCACCAGCCTTAACGATGCGGAGTCCCGAGGAGAGCTTGCGCATGGAGTCGTCGACCGAGCGGTTGGTCTCGAACAGGTTGCGCTGTGCGTTGATCGCGGAGACGTTCGTGTTGATACGCATGGTGGTCTGTCATCCCTTGACTGTGGTCGGAGCTTCCCTGCTCCGTTGGGCGGCCCTCGTTGGCCGCTGCTGATAGGACTATCGGCAGGTCGGGCGCAGACTTTAGCGCTGGTTGTCCGGGTGAGGGGAAGGGCAGAGGAGAGGGAAGAGGGACGAGGGCCTGGGGAAGCGTGTGATGCCGCGCGAGCGAAGCGAGTGTCGGGATCTGCTCGCCATACTTTCTCCCCCTGTCATCCCGCGCGAAGCGTCGGGATCTGCT
>CAYQAO010000023.1:16481-37523 GCA_964415485.1 uncultured Gemmatimonadaceae bacterium | reverse complement strand
AGATCCCGACACTCGCTTCGCTCGTGCGGGATGACAACTGCGTGCCCCGTCCGCCTGCCTCTCGCGGCTACTCCCCGGACCCTCCATCCCCGCCGCCGTTACCGCCTGACGGCTCCGCCGGCGGTGGTGCCGGCGACGATGCCGGCGCCTGACCCTCACGAGACTCCCGCGCTTCCGGCCGCTCGCCCCTGTCCCGCCTGCTCGTCCGGCGACGGCGACGACGCGCCGGGGCATCGGAGCCACCGTTGCCGTCGGCGGTCGCGTCGCTTCCATCCGACGGCGTGTCGTCTGCCGAGCTGGCGGGTGCAGCCGGTCGCTGCCGCTCCGCACGCGTGCGCCTGCCGCCGTCGGCCGGAGCCGCCTGACGATCGCCCGCGCTGCGCGACGCACGCGCTGGCTCATCCGAAGCCGTGCGACGGGTGCCTTCACTCCGCGTCAGCTGCTCCCGCCTGGCCTGGCTCCGTTCCTCGCGCATACGCTCACCGCGCGTGCTGCGCTCGTTCGCTGCATCACGCGCCTCGCGGCGCTCGCGCAGCTCCTTCATCTCCTGGCGAGCCTCGCGACGCTCGAAGATCCTGATGATCACGTATGCGATGAGCCCCACCAGGAAGAACACGAACAGCAGCCACGCAATGCCCTTCAGCGCGGAGATGATCGTCGCGTACACCTCGAGCGTCCACCGCTCCGCAGTGAGGGTAAGTGGCGCCAGTGTCTCGTTGGGACCGCGTGGCTCCGTGAACTGCTGGAGGTTGTACAGTCGAACACCACTCGAGACACCGACCACCATGATCGCGAACATCAGGTAGCGGTACCACGCAGAGCTGAGCTCGGGGGAGACGATACGGTCGAGTATGCTGCGGACCGAGCTTCCGAACAGCCGTGCCACGAGAGCCGACGTCAGCAGTGCGACGAGGAACGTGACGATCAAGAGGGTGAAGAACACGGATTCTCTCCATCAGGGTAGACCCTGCGTTGCTGCGGGAGCATCCCGCTGCCACGGGGGGTCGCAACGAACGGACCCGCGTCCGTTTCGAACCGGGGCATGATATTCCGAAGACGGCCCGGACCCAAGGGGGACGGCCAGGGATGCCCACCATGCAGCCTTGGCGCGCGCCGGCGAATTCGGCCGGGGGACGACGAACTACGGACGACGGCGCAGCCTCCACTTCCTGGCTTCCCTGCCTCCGAGAGGCCTAGTCCTTATCTTCACCTGCCCCCTCCACTTCGACCTCCAGCCATGCCCACGAACCGTCCAGTCACTGCGCGTCCTGACGCCCGCCGCGCCCACCTGCCGCCGACATGCCGGCCACACGGCCCGGCAATCCGCGCCCTCCTCGCCGGCACCGCGCTCTTCCTCGCGGCCTGCTCCGGCGCCAGCGCCAGCGACGAGGCAGCCGGATCCGCCACGACGGCCGCAGCCGTGGTTCCCGGCGTCGAGGTACTCCTGCGCGACTCGCTGCACCTGCTGGAAGGAAAGCGGGTGGGGCTCATCACCAACCACTCGGGCCGCGACCGCGCCGGAACCAGCACCATAGACCTGCTGAACGATGCGCCCGGCGTGGAGCTGGTGGCACTCTTCTCCCCGGAGCATGGCATCCGCGGCGCGGCAGACGCCGGCGAGAAGGTGGCGAGCGGACGCGACGAGCGGACCGGCCTGCCGATCCACTCACTCTACGGCGAGACGCGCGTCCCGACGAACGCGATGCTCGAGGGGATTGACGTGCTTCTCTACGACATCCAGGACGCCGGCGCGCGCGTGTACACCTATGTGTGGACCATGGCGCTGGCTGCCGAGAAGGCCGGCAGCCTGGGGATTCCGTTCATGGTGCTGGACCGCCCCAACCCGATCCGCGCTGACGTGGTGGAAGGCGGCGTCCTCGAGGCACGCTGGAGCTCGTTCGTGGGTCAGTACCCTGTGGCGCTGCGCTACGGCCTAACGCCGGGCGAGCTTCTCCGCTACCTGGTCGGCACCGGTCAGGTGAAGGTGGACCTCACCGTCATTCCCATGGAAGGCTACGCGCGCGACATGTGGTTCGACGAGACGGGGATCGAGTGGGTGAATCCGTCGCCGAACCTTCGCTCGCTCGACGCCACGCTTCTCTACCCCGGAACGGTGTTCTTCGAGGCGACGAACCTGAGCGAGGGACGCGGCACCGACCTGCCCTTCCAGCTCGTCGGCGCTTCCTGGCTGGACGCCGAAGCGGTGGCCGGAGACCTCAACTCACTCGACCTCCCCGGCGTTCGCTTTTCTTCAACCGAACGCACGGTGGACGCGGGCCAGAAGTGGGGCGGCCAGACCATTCGCATGGTTCAGGTGGACGTCACCGACCGCAATGCAGTGCGCCCTGTAGACGTGGGCCTTCACATGCTCCGCGCGATCCGCAGCCGCCACACGTCGGACTTCGAATGGCGCGGGGAATGGCTGGAGCGCCTGACGGGGACCACGCGCGCTCGTGAGGCGGTGGAGAGCGACGGTGGGCTCGATCGCCTGCTCGAGGAGTGGCGCGTGGAGAGCGAGAGGTTCGAGGAGGCGCGGCGGGGGTACTTGATTTACTGAGGCGTGCGACCCCGCGAAGCGGCGTCGCGTGCTTGGGGGGTCGGGGATCGGATGTCGGGGCTAAGGCTGAGGCTCGGCTCGTCCCATCTGTCATCCCGAACAAGCGCACACTCCCCATCTGTCATCCCGCACTCGCTCGCAGCTTCACTGTCATCCCGCACGAGCGAAGCGAGTGTCGGGATCTGCTTTCTACTGGTAGTGGCCGGCTTCGGTGCAGGGTGAGCAGATCCCGACGCTTCGCGCGGGATGACAGCGAGGGAGACAGTGGCCGGCTTCGGTGCAGGGTGAACAGATCCCGACGCTTCGCGCGGGATGACAGAATTGGAGGCCGTTACCAGTCCCTGGTCCCTCTTCCCTCTTCCCTAGACCAATACCCACACCGCCGTTATCACCACCACGATACCGATCACGTCCAGCAGCGCCCCGTACTTGATCATCTTCGACAACGGCACCAGCCCCGAGCCGTACACTATCGCATTGCACGGCGTGCTCACCGGCAGCATGAAGCCCAGGCTGGCTGCGATCGTCGCTCCCAGTGCCGGCTGCACCGGGTCCATGCCTGACGCGGACGCGATCGAGATCACCACCGGCACTATCATGTTCGCCGACGCCGTGTTCGACGTCGTCTCGCTGAGCAGGACCGCGATCATCACGGCGGCCACGAGCAGGCCGAACTCCCCGCTCAGCGGAAGCCAGGCCGCCATCCCTCGCCCTATCGCCTCCGCGAGGCCCGTCTGGAAGGAGAGCACCCCTAACGCGAAGCCACCGCCGTACAGCAGCACCACGCCCCAGTCTATCCGCACGGCCTCGTCCCACGTGATCGCGCGCTTGCCCTCATTCCCCGGAAGCACGAACAGGAGAACGGCTCCCACCAGCGCAGCCACGCTCTCCGGCACGCTGCGGTTCACCGCCAGGTAGATCTCGCTGCGCTCGCCTGCCACCAGGGCGATTATGCCCGGGATAACCCAGAGCGCGATCGTGACCCCGAACGCGATCGTCGTGGAACGCTGCCCCTGCGTCCACCGCCCCAGCCGCTTGCGTTCCTCCCGCAACATCGCTGCGCCTCCGGGCAGTTCCTTCACGCCGGCGGGCGAGAGCACGTTGATGTAAGTGAACATCCCGATGAACAAGGCGATTACGATCGGTACGCCGAGCATCATCCAGCGAAAGAAGCTGAACTCCACGCCGGTGAGTTCCCGGATGAACCCCAGCCCGATCACGTTGGGTGGCGTGCCCACCGGAGTCGCGAGCCCCCCGATTGACGCAGCGAACGCCGTCATCAGCATGAGGCCGGTCGCATAGCGGGGGTCCACGCCCGTGCCGCCACCTTCAGCCTGGTCGCCGTTGCGATTCAGCATCACGTGCAGGATGGACAGCCCGATTCCGAACATCATCGCCGTGGTGGCGGTGTTCGACATCCAGGCCGACAACCCGGCCGTCGTCAGGCCGAACGCGAAGAGTACCCGCGACGGACGCGCACCTACCCAGGGCAGCGACAGCACCGCATGCGCCACGCGACGATCCAGCCGGTGCACGAAGATCGCCCTCGCCAGGATGAACGCCCCTATGAAGAGGAACATCAGAGGGTCGGCGAACGGCGCGAACACCTCCCGCGCGGGGGCCACCCGCATCACCACCGCCAGCGCGGCACCCAGCAGCGCGCTTACCGTGAGCGGAATGGCTTCCGTAACCCATAGCACTACCACCGTCGCCATTATCGCCGCCAGCCTGTGCGCCTCGGGCGAGAGAGTCTCGAAGGACATCATCAGGACGCCGATGAAGGCAAGCGGCGCGAGAATGGCACCTGCCACCTGCCTCAGCGACCCGTGCTGCCCGGGTGGCACGGTACCAGCCGACTGCGTCGGTCCTGCCTGCGCAACTGAGGGTGGTGTCATGATTCAGGTTGGATGGTTCGAGCGACGTGTGCATGATCATGCACAGAGGTACCGCGCTCGCGCTACCGCATTACGGGTATCCTCCGGCCACGTCGCAGCACCAGTTTCGACTCCCGCAGCGTGTCCTGTGCATGGTGACTCGTTTCATCGGGCCCGTTACAATTCCCGCCAACCGACGACGTACCTCCCGCATTCAGACACGAGCGACTCGGTGAACGTCTCCAGACTCGCCGCCTCGGGAGCGCTTGCAGCAGTGGCGCTCCTCGCATCGCCCGGCATCCTCGCGGCGCAGCAGCCCGCGGCAGCGCCTCACCAGACGGTGGACGTTACCGGCGACGGCATTACCGTCACCAGCGCGGACAGCACGACCCGACTCGCGTTCCGATTCCGTGCGCAGCTCCTGGCCACCCTCGCTGTTCCCGACGGCGACGACAACGAGGCATCCCTCGACGCACAGGTGCGTCGTGCCCGCCTGAGGCTTCGCGGCTCGTTGTGGGACCCGCGCCTCGAGGTTTCCATTCAGGCCGGCCTCTCGTCGCGCGACATGTCCGGCGGAAACCCGGGAAGTGCGGCCATACTCGCGGACGCCTACGTCGCGTGGCAGCAGACCCCCGAGCTCCGCTTCCAGGCCGGGCTGGGAACGCTGCCGGGCAACCGCCAGCGCACCATCTCGTCAGGCAGCCTGCAGTTCGCCGAACGCGGCCTCGTGAGCAACACCTTCGCGCTGGACCGTGACATTCACGTGATGGCCACCTGGAAGCGTGACGGACGCATACCCTGGAGCTGGAGCGCCGCCGTCTCCACCGGCGAGGGCCGCGCATCGGCCGGCCCCGATCTCGGCCTCGCATACACCACACGCATCGAGTTCAACCCGCTCGGCGCATTCACGGGCAGGAACGCCGACGTCGAGGGCGACCACGCTCGCGAGACCTCGCCTCGCCTGCTCGCAGGCGTGGCGTTCTCGCACAACGATCGCGCCTGGCGATCTCGCGGCCAGCTCGGCGACCTCCTCGACGAGCCGCGAAGCCTGACGACGGTGCTGGTGGATGCGACCATGAAGTACCGTGGCTGGTCCGTCTACCTCGAGGGCGCGCACCGCGATGCGGAGCGTACCTCGCTGCCGGTGGATCCCGGCGACGATCCGCGTGGCATCGGCGGCCTGCTGCAGGTCGGCTACCTCACGAGGGCCGGCTGGGAACCGTCCCTCCGACTCGCTCGGATCGAGATGGAGGATGACCTGAACGCGAACCAGGCGTCGCTCAACCTCGTGCGATACCTGAAGGGACATCGCATCAAGTACACGATCGAGGGAGGACGCGAATGGGGCCGCGCCCCGCTAACGCAGGATCGCTGGCTGGTGCGCACGAACCTCGAGGTGGGAATCTGAGCCAGCGTCGAACTCCTGCGGCAGGGCGGCTGGCCATGGCGCTCGCCGTCATCGCGTGCCTCACGACTGCAGCTCCCGCTGCAGTGACTGCGCAGGACGTGAATTCGGCCAGGACTGGGGCCGACTCGCTCCTCCTCCCCTCGAGCGCGTTCCAGGTCTTCGACTCCGTAGCCATAACGAGTCCTGCACCCGGCGTCCTGCATCTTGCGGGGGTCATGGAGTCGGGTCCGTTTCGCGTGCACGTGATAGCGGCGGACCTGTCGCGCCCGGAACTGTCGCTCGAGGCCGCACGCACCGGAGACGGCCTCCTCGGTCGGGAACGCACGAGCACGATCGCGGAACGTTGGCAGGATCGGGCCCGCGCAGCGGGTGACAACGCAACCGTGATTGCGGCCGTGAACGCGGACTTCTTCGACCTGGGCACCGGCGAGCAGCTCGCGGGCCAGGTGAGCAGCGCACGGGTCCTCAAGGGCCGGGCCGCTGGCGATTCGGACGTGCGCCCCAAGCTCCTGGTTGCTCGTGATGGTCGCCCTTACGTGGTGCGAGCGGCCTACGCAGGGGCGCTGATCGCTGGCAACAGGCACGTGGCGCTGGACGCGGTCAACTGGCTGCCTGACGAAGCGAGTCGTCTCGTCATGCTCGACGGCTCATGGGGCCGCGACATCCCTTCCGATTCCCTCCAGGGCGGACTGCTCGCGATGCGTGAGGCTGGCGTGCGCGGGGACACGCTGCTGCTCGTGCGCAGTTCCGGTCCCGACTTCCGCAGTCCCGGAAACGTTCTGCTCGGCGCATCGGGCGTGGCGCGCGCGCGCCTGAACGTACTGAAAGCCGCCGGCGACACGCTGAAGCTCGTTCACCGGTTCGCGCCGGTCGGCGAGGGCGTTCGGACGATGGTCGGTGGTCGCCCGATGATCGTGGCCGGGGGACGCAGCCTGCACGACGCGAACGGGGTGTTCGCGGGGGCGGCGCCTGCGTTTTCCACCACACGTCATCCCAGGACTGCGGCAGGTATCGGCCGGAACGGCTCGCTGCTTCTTCTCGTTACGGTAGATGGACGCCAGGACGAGAGCGTGGGCATGACCCTTCTGGAACTCGCCGAGCTGATGCTGGCACTTGGTGCGCATGATGCCCTCAACCTGGATGGTGGCGGTTCCACGGCAGCAATAGTCGGGGGCCGGGTCGTCAACTCTCCGTCGGATCCCGGCGGGGAGCGTACCGTGGCGAATGCGCTGCTGCTCGTGAGGCGCGGCGAAGCGGGGGACAGGGCGCGGCATCGCACCCTGTCCCCCGCCATCCTGCATCTCGACGCCTCGATTGTCCGATGCGGCAGGGCTCCGATCACGCCGGCATGCGGCGTCGTGTTGCCTGCACCGCCTGCACGGCTGGCAGTTACCGCACCGTGATCGTCTTTATCATGCCGTGCATGGTGTGCGGGCGTCCGTCTCCCGCGTCAGGCACGAAGCAGATGAGTCCGTATTCTCCCGGCTGGAAGTCAGCCGTGATGTAGTTGACTGCACCGGGCCCCATAGGTGCCGTACCGCCAACCAGCGTTGCGGGCATGGGCCCCTCCATGTTCTGCTCCCACGCAACGAGTTGCTCCATGGACTGCCCCTCGTCGAAGCGGACGAACAGAACCTCGTGCGGCTGCCGGGCATCGTTGGTCACACGGATCACCCGCCGCCCGGCCCTGATGGGCTCGTCCATCGGGTAGTCGTAGTCAACGAGCGACATCTCCACGTCGGCCCGGGGCGGTGTTCCGCTGGAATCCGGCGCCACGACCACGAACGGGTGAATCATTCCCTTGGCCACGTGAGGCACCCCGTCCGGCGAAGGCACCATGCACAGCGCCACGTAGTTTCCGGGCTCGAGTTCCACGGTGACTTCGGTGGCTTCGGTGCTCCCCGGAGTGGGGCTGTTGGGGCCGCCCACGAACACCGCCCACTCCGGCATGGGCGCCGTAGGGCTGCTCATCGCGGCCATGAGATCATCCACCGTATGACCGCCATCCAGCCGCACCATCATCAGGTGATGGGGCTCCATGCCCGCGTCCGTCAGGCGGAAGGTGCTGACTCCGCCGACGATCGTGTCCGGCATGGTGAACGAGAACTCGTTGGCGGTCACGAGGACCACGCTTGATGGGCTGCCGGCGGCAGCCGGCGTCGCCGCATCTCCCGGTGGCGCGTCGTCCGCGGTGCAACCGGCTGCCAACAAAACACCCGCAATGCCCAGGATCAGGGTAGTGCGGGTGAGAACGGGGGACCTGACAGTCCTTGTCATCTTGTAGTATCGAGCTGGCGCCGTCTGGCGCCCGTCGCGCAGGGCCGGCGTGCGGCGTCGTCGCCACCTGACCGGACTCCGCCGTCGGAGCTGCGCGCCTCCGGCGGAGAGCTGACAAATCTGTACTGATGCCGCCTGGCCGAACAGGGTAGCCCTGAGCGCCGTCGGCCGTTCAGCGATTCCGGCGGCCGCTGCCCGAACTGGAGCCTGAGCCCTGCGCCGGCCCACGCGGCTCGGGACGACCTCCGGGCTTCCACTCCGGACGTGGGCCGTCAGCAAGCGCCCGGGTGGCCTGGGTCACGGCTTCTATGACCGCCGCAAAGTGTACCGGATCCACCTTGTCCAGCTCATCACTCGGCCGGTGGTAGTCGCCGTGCAGGCCGAACGACGAAATCGTGTGTGCCACGATGCCAAGTCGGGCGAAGGCGATGTTGTCGCTGCGTTCGAAAAAGTTCTGCTCCGGTCGTGGATCCGGCACCAGCGGCACGTCCGCGTCCTCGAGTATCTCGGCCATGGTGGACCGTTCGTAGCCCGTGAGCCAGGCGCGCCCCGGACCGCCGGCGGCGGTGTCCGGCCTGGCGAGCATCTCCAGGTTCAGGTTGGCGACGATGGATTCCAGCGGCCTAGTGGGATTCTCGATGTACCACCTGGTGCCGATCAGGCCGACTTCCTCTCCGGTCATCGCGGCGAAGATCACGGTGCGGCGAGGCGCAGGCCCGATTGCCAGTCGGCGTGCCACCTCGAGCATTGCGGCGGTACCGGACGCGTCGTCGTCCGCGCCGTTGTAGATGGAGTCGCCAGCCACCGCGCGCCCGACCCCAACGTGGTCGAAATGTGCCGTTACCAGCACCACCTCGTTGCTCAGCTCCGGGTCGCTGCCGGGGAGGATGCCGATGACGTTCGAGGCGGTATCCAGGCGGGCGTTAGGCATGTCCGCGGGAACCCGGAAGCCCGGTGCAGCCCGCACCGTCACCCGGCGCCCCGAAGGGTTCGGCGGCGCGTGCCGCACCGCCACGGGCACCCGCTGCAGAAAGGTTCCGCCGTCGCCCCCCGGCTGCAGTCCCGCCTCCTCGAACCTCTCCGCCAGGAACGCCGCGGCCATCTTCTCGCCGCGAGTTCCGGTGGCGCGTCCCATAAGCGAGTCTGCCGAGAGCACCACGAGGTCGTGCCAGGCATCCTCCAGGATGGACGGCACGGCAGGAACCAGCTGGTCGTCCGCCACGAGCGCAAGCGCACTGGCATCGGGACTCAAGGCAAGTCGCGAGATGTTGCCGATGCCTGACGCCGACAGGTCGAACGCCGGCACCCACGCCGTGTCCTGCCCCACCTGCCACCTGTGTATGACAGACCCTTTCGCCATCAGGAGCACGTCCGACCGGAGCCAGACGTGATCCTCGACCTCCGGAAGCGTCGGGACGATCTGCCACGTACTGTCGCCCAACTCTCCCTGAGCCGTTCGCAGCCCGGTGATCCACCAGCCTTCAGGCGTCTTCTGCACGAAGCTCACCCGGCCGTCCTCACCGGGAATTCGCTGGATGGAGCGCCCCACGTCCGTGGCGACAAGGCGCGCAGGCCCTGCTCCGCTTCCCGTTCGCACCACCTGAAGGGTGGGCGGCTGTCCCAGCACGAATGCCGCAATCTCGCCGGGCCTGACGAAGGCGAAGTAGCCGACGGGAGCGAGATCCGGCACCAGCAGGGAAGGGCTTCCGGCGATGGTGTCGTTCAGCGGGAGCCACCAGACTCTCTGCGTGGAGTCCCGCTCCACGCGCACGGTTGCAAAGCCGCGCTCGAACGGGGTGGCAGAGTACTCGCTCTCCCGCGTGCTCGTCAGCCGTACCGCATCGCCCTCGGAGAGCGACACGTACCAGATGTCGGCCTGCCCGTCCGTTCCAATGGACGTGTACAGGATCGCGGATCCGTCGAGCGTGAAGGCAGGCTGGTTATCGTAGCCCAGTCTGCGCGTGATGTTGCGCGGATCGCCACTTGGCGAACCGTTCTCGTCGAGCGGTACGACGAAGACGTCCGTAACCGGCTCCTGAGCGGGACCCTGCATCGCGCAGGCAGCGCTGAGGATCAGGGCCGGCAGGATGGCACGAACAAGGGGCCTGGCGTTCATGCCCCCCAACATAGCATCAGCGTGCGAGCTTCGCACTCGGTCGTCGGCGCAGCGCTCCCCCACATGCAACCGTGCCGCCGCCAGGTGATCGCGCGGCCCTCCTCCACGAAAAGGCGGTTGCCGGCCTGTCCGCCGGCAACCGCCTCCCGATGTCTGTCAACCGCCGAATGACGATTGCAGCCCTACTGCCTTACCTGCGGATACCTCACGCCGAGCTGCTCGAGGTACGTGGAATACCTGGACGGATCGTAATAGAACGGGCGCATCGCCTCGCGATACCGCGCCATGGTTTCCTCGTTCAACTCGATGGCCGGCTTGTCCGTCGGTCGCAGCACCGGCGTGTACTTCATCTCCGCGGTCTGCACCTCATTGAAGTAGCGCTTCGCCTCCTGAATCAGGTCCGGCTTGGTGAACAGGTCCACCAGCATCATCGCCTGCGCCTTCGCGCCCTGCAGCGATCCCTTGTGCGCAATGGGCGTTGCCATTGCGATCGCGTCGTACCACGAGTGACCGGGCAGCCCCGGGATGTTGGCCGGATAGCGCAGGGTCACCGTAGGCACTACCCACGAGACATCGCCGATGTCGTCGGAGCCACCACCCGTCTTCTGCGACTCGGGAATGGGGTCCGACAAGGTGGAGAGGGTCTGCGCCAGGCCGCGCGGCTGTCCGCCCGCCTCCTGCTGAACGGCCCGGGCGAACCGCTGGTCGTCCTCGGACCACTCCGGAAGTCCCACGCGCCGGATGTTCGCATACATCGCTTCCGCGATCGGCTTGCTGAAGTGCTGCGGCCATGCGGTGCCGAGTATGCGCGGCGGCAGAAGCTTCGTCCCCGTCATCATCGCGGCGCCTTCAGCGATGCTGTCGCCTATCGCCCACATGTGCATCATCCCGGGATAGTCCGTCTCCCGGAAGTAGTACCACACGCTCGCCACGCTCGGCACCACGTTAGGCTGGTCGCCGCCGTTGCTGATGATGTAGTGCGAACGCTGCTGGTAGCGCAGGTGCTCACGGCGGAAGTTCCAGCCCACGTTCATCAGCTCCACCGCGTCCAGGGCCGACCGCCCGCGCCACGGCGATCCAGCCGAATGCGCAGCCTGCCCTTCGAAGGTGTACTCAACGCTGATGAGGCCATTTGCCCGCTGCGAACCCCACGACACGCTGAGGTTGCTGGACACGTGCGAGAAGAGCACGGCGTCCACGTTCTCGAATAGCCCATCCCTCACGAAGTACGCCTTCGCACCCACCAGCTCCTCGGCCGTGCCGGGCCACAGCATGATCGTGCCCTGAATCCCCTCGCGCTGCATGATCTCCTTCATGGCGATGGCAGCGACGATGTTCACGGCCTGACCGCTGTTGTGCCCTTCGCCGTGGCCGGGCGCGCCCTCCACGATCGGCTCTCGATAGGCGACGCCCGGCTTCTGCGAGGCCTTCGGAATTCCATCAATGTCGGAACCGAGCGCGATGACGGGCGATCCGGAACCCCACCTTGCCACCCATGCGGTGGGCATGTCCGAGATGCCCCGCTGCACCGTGAAACCCTCCCGCTCCAGCAGGCCGGTGAGATACTTCGAAGTCTCCACCTCCTGGTAGCCCAGCTCGCCGAAGCTGAAGACCATGTCCACGATCTCCTGCACCATCTTTGCGCGCTGCTCCACTCCCGCCACCACGCGCTCCTTGAGGGCTGCGATCTCCGGCGGGTCAGCCGGTGGAGGAGGTTCGGCCTCCCGGCGAGCGCGCTCCTGCTCCTGCGCGAGCAGCGGTGACGCAGCCAACGGAGCGGCCAGCAGGGCGAAGCACGAACCGATGAGCGCGGCAGACGACAGCGCGCCGGTGAGCGGACGGCGAAGCGGGTGTGGCGTCATCACGGTCTCCTGCGGATTCGGATCAGGCGGCAGAGTCGCCGCGGGGTGGAACCGGACCGGGCCGAGCGCATGGTGGCAACGGCAGGTTCGCCACGATGCACATCTGTCCGGCTGATTGCAAGGCGAAACGTCAGCCGAGTACGGTGCGGAACACCTCGACTGCGGCGCGCATCTCGTCCATGGTACCGATGGAGATGCGACTCCAGCTGGTCAGCGGCGGAAACGCGCGCCCCACATGCACGTCGCGTTCGCGGCACGCGAGCTGGAACTCCCGCGCCGGCCGCCTGACGTCAACCATGATGAAGTTCGTCTGTGAGTCGGTCATCGCGTAGCCGGCGCGCTGGAAGTAGTGCGCCGTGTAGCGCAGCGCCTCGTTATTCAACTCCCGCTCGCGCTCCCCGAGCGCGCGGTCGGTGAGTGCTGCCGCTGCGGCCGCAGCTCCGACGACATTGACCCCGTTGCCCAGGGCGAAGGGACTGAGCGCTGCGAGCGTCTCCGCCTGCGCGATCGCATAGCCTACCCGAAGGCCGGCAATTCCGTATGCCTTCGAGAACGTGCGAACTACCATCACGCGCGGATCGGCCAGTGCCAGCGGAATGGAAGTCTCGTAATCCGGGTCGTTCACATACTCATGGTAGGCCTCGTCCACGAGTATCAACGTTCCAGGGGATCGTTCGTGCACCTGCCTCACGAAGCGACGAATGGCAGCGGCGCCGTGCACCGTTCCGGTGGGATTGTTCGGATTGCACAGGAAGACGAGCCCGGCGCCGGCGCTCGCACCGGCCATCGCGTCCAGGTCCAGGCGCAGATCCTTGTCCACCGGCAGCGCCCGAACGGGTACTCCCGTTCGCTCGGCACGTCGTGCCGCGTCTTCGAACGTGGGGGCTGCGGTAACGAGTGCGCGTCCGGGGCCGGTGAACGCGTCCACCGCGATGCGCAGTATCTCGGCAGACCCGCAGCCCACGAGAACCTGGTTCCGTTCCAAGCCCAGAGTGTCGGCGATGGACGCTCGCAGGTCAGTGGGAGTGCCCGACGGATACCGTGACGCGAACCCGAGTGCGGCCTGAATGCCCTGCAGCGCGGCCTGTGACGGCCCGCGCGGATTCTCGTTGCTGTTGAGTCTTATGACGTCGCTGGCGCCGCTGGAGATGAAGGCAGCCGGGTCGGTGTGCGGGTCGTTCCACAGTTCTGCGGCGAATGCTTCCCTTCCCCTGGCGGCAATGAGGGGTGCGGCCGCGAGCCCGGCACTCGTTAGGCCGAGCATGCGCGTGAACGAGCGGCGCGAAAGCGTCATGGAGCTGCCCCTGGTGACAGATGACACACGATGGCCTGCCGGGTTCCCAATTCCCCATCGCCACTTACGCCCCAGGCTTCCCCAGCGTTGCGGCCCTCAACTCCGCGGCGCGTCTGGCCCGCCACTTACGGTCAAGTGTCGGACGTGCCTCGAGCGACCGGCCGTGAAACGACCGGGCACACTCTCCATCGCCCGGTGACCGGCGAAGAGAGTGTGCCCGATTGCCAACCTGCGAGGGCCTGTGTGGCCTCAGCGACCTTCGACCAACTGCAGCAGCTGCTCCGTACGCGAATCTATCGTGTCGAAAAGCGCGACTATGTCCGCCTTGCTCTCAGCCTGCACAGCCTCCTTCATCGTGGCCGTCAGCAGCGCCCTTATGGTGTTGCGGGCACGCTCGGAGCCCACGCCTGCCGTTGCGGACTTCCGACCTGCCTTCCCGGTGGCACCCGCACGCCGGGTCTGCGACGGAGCCTTCGCTTCCGCTGCGACTGCCCGAGGCGATGAGCCGCGCTCTTCAGCCTTGAGGATTCGCCGAGCTCGCATCGCATAGCGCATGTGAAACGCGCGACGATCCATCTTCCTGATGCCCGGGTCGATCGTCTGCGCCATCTCGTACAGAGTGTTGCTTTTTGTATCAGGGTTCTGCCTCAAGGCGCGCACCGCCTGGTCGAGAACCTTCTCGTTTACCTGTGAAGAGTCAGCCCGCTTCGACACCGTACGCTTGCGGGCATTCGTGGACGGCCGTCGTGCCGAGCGCTTGCGAGTTGCAGCCATGCTGAGCCTCGAGTATTGCGAAGTGATCTCCGACTCGGTCAGTGCTCAATAGTGCACCAGCGATTCAGTCATGCGTCGGATCGTACGCGAATTTACCATGGCACATCGGCAACATCAACGAGTCAGCATGTATTCACGACTCGTACTTCTGCTTCTTCAGTTCGAGCATTCGCACCAGTTCGGCAATCTTCCCCGCCCTTCCGCCCTCGGTCTTCATTGCGTTCACGCGATAGACCAGGGCGAAGAGATCTGTTCTCCCAATACGCTCCAGCGCCTTGCGTGCCCTGGGACTTTGCTCGATCGCTGCCCGAAGATCCGCGGGAATCGACTCGATGGTCGTCTCGCTTATCGGAGCATATGCTCCATCCCACCGTCCATCCGCTATTGCAGCGTCAACATGTCTCTGACCGTACGGTGTCATACGACCCTCCGCGATCAGTCGTGCGACATGCCTCCTGTTCACCTGACTCCATACGCTCTTCGGCCTGCGAGGGGTGTAGCGCTGCAGGTACGAGAGTTCGTCGTATGACTTGCGAATTCCATCTATCCAGCCCCAGCACAGTGCAATGTCGAGCGCCTCGGCGTTCGTCACGGTCCGGAGGCCGGAGTGCTTCTTGTGGATCTTCAGCCAGATCTCGGATTCCCGGTCGTGGTTTCTTCGCATCCACGACTTGAACGCCTTTGGCGTGCGAAACTCCCTGATCTTCGCAGGGTCAGGATTGATTGGAGCCATTGCTCAGGAGTGCGGGAGTGATTCCAGCTGCGACCGGTTTGCGCATCGCTCTCCCTTCAGCGGACCAGCGATGCGTCATGAATTGACCGACCTGGTCCAGTCGGACACTGTCAGCCCGGCTTCGCCCTGCGCAACACCACCAATCCCACTTCCGGCGGTGTGCCCAGTCGAAACGGAACGCCCCAGTAGTTCGTGCCGGGACTTACGTAAAGCATCGAGTCTCCATTCCGATACTCGCCCATGGCGTGCTCCAGGAACACGCCCGCAAGGCTCCATGAAAGTCCGGGGAGCGCGAACTGTCCCCAGTGCGTGTGTCCCGACAGGGTGAGTCTTGCGCCGCGTTCCACCAGCCCCGGCCACAGGGCCGGGTTGTGCGCAAGTGCAACGGTGAACATCCCGCTCGGCACCTTTGCAGTTGCGTCGTCCAGGCGTGGCGCTGCGATGTCAGGTCCCCACGGATTGCCTGCCGGATCGCCCGTACCGATGAGAGCGAAGGTCGCGCCATTCCACTCGAGCGTCACGGAGTCGTTCACGAGCACGCGCAGGGGCAGGCTCGTCAGGCGCTCGCGCACCAGGCGCCAGTCGGCATGCACATCATGGTTGCCTGGCACCACCCAGACGCCGAGTGGCGCCGACAGGCTGCCAAAGTACCGGGCATAGACGTCAACGTCGCCGGCGAAGTCGTCCACCAGGTCGCCCGTAACGGCAATGAGGTGCGGCTCCACCTCACGCGCCAGGCGCGCTGCGCGTCGCATGAAGGAATCCGGGCTGTGCGGTCCCACGTGCAGGTCCGAGAGCTGAACGATGCGCAGCCCGTCCAGCTCGTGAGGCAGGTCGGGGAAGGCCGCCTCGATGGTACGCGCACGCAGCCGGCGCGAATCCAGGTAGCCAAGCACCGCAGCGACGGCAAACAGGGAGAGGATCACCAGCATCCCCATCCGCGCCCCGGCGCCGATTGCCGCCATGCCTTGCGAGAACGCTCCTGCCGTACTGCCGCCGGCAGTGCCCGCGCCCGAACCGCCTGCCACACCGATCCCGAATCCCACAAGCCCGCCAGCCACCGTGCCGATCGGCAGCAGCAGCACACAAAGCTGCGCATACCAGAACGGCCTGAGAACCAGCAGGCGAAACCATTTTCCCGGATACCACCCGCTGTTCCGCACCCGAATCAGCAGGTAGACGGGCAGCGGCGTGAGTAACAGCGCCGCCAGGGGCACCGTCCAGCCACCGCCCGGAACCACGGGTGCCAGCGCGAGCGCCGGCAGCACCCAGATGGCGGCGAGTATCGCGAGGAAGATTGCGACCCTTCCCAGCACCTCCCTGCGCCTGACGACCGCCATTTTCGGCTGCCTCGGCTCGCGCTAGCGCATCACTCCGCCAAGCACCCGGTACAGGAACTCGGTCGCCCAGCCAATGGACCGCAGCGGTATGCGCTCGTCATCGCCGTGCATGCGCAGCTCGTCCTCCATTATCAGCGGGAACGGAAGGATGCCGTACGTCGGGATGCCCGCGGCCCGCAGCACCGCACCGTCGGTTGCACCCGTGGACATGAACGGGATCACGGTGACGCCCGGTGACATGTCGGTCGCGGCGCTCTCCATCGCGCCGTAAAGGGCCGTGGTCACCGGCGACACCTCCGGCGCCGCCACAGGGTCGCGATCGAGACTCACCGTTACCGACTGCTCGCCCACCACTCCCTGCAGTTCGCGCACCAGCGCGGCAACGTCGTCGTCAGGCAGCACGCGGAAGCTGAAGGTGGCCGTGCCGTCGCTCGGGATCACGTTGGACCTGAAGCCGCCATTCAGCATCGTGAGGCTCGCACCCGGCCGCAGCACCGCGTTGTGCAGCGGATCGCGCGACAGGATGGAGTCTGCCCGCGCGAAAGCGGCAGCGCCCACCGCCGGATTAGCGATGTCACGCATTGCCTGGGCGACAGCGGCATCTCCCTCGATACCCGCAAGCCTCGTGAAGTACAGCCGCGTAGTCTCGTTGAGGCGGGCCGGCCGCTTCCACTCGTGAACCCGCTGTGCCGCACGCGCAAGTGCAGCCAGCGGATTGTCCGGCAACGGCACCGACCCGTGTCCACCCATCCCCTCGGCCGTGAGCCGCAGCACGTACGGGATCTTCTCGGTGGTCTGGATGTTCACCGTGGAGATGCGACCGTCACGGACGCGTATGCGACCGCCCTCGTTCAACGCGAACTCGGCATCGGATATCAGATCCGGGTGATGCTCCACGAGCCAGTCAATCCCGATGCTCGGTCCACCTTCCTCCGCGGCCGTTGCCACGAATATCACGTCGCGCGTCAGGCGCTCCCGGCGCGCGGCCAGCTGCTCCAGGACTGCCACGGTGGCGGCCAGCATACCCTTGTCGTCCATCGCGCCGCGGCCGTACAGGTAGCCGTCGCGCTCCGTAGGCTCGAAGGGAGGCGTGGACCACTTCGAGGTATCCGCCCCGACCACGTCCATGTGCCCCATCACCAGCACGGGCCTCCGAGTGGCATTCACCGCTCGCAGACGCGCAACGAAGTTTGCCCTGCCCGGCTCCGCCTCCAGAACGTGGCGCTCCACGCCCGGCAGTGCGGCCAGCACCGAATCGAAGTAGCTCGCCGTTCGCAGCTCGTTGCCGGGAGGGTTCTCGGTATTGAGGCGGATCAGCGCCTCCAGGTGACGCCGTGCGGACTCGGCACCCCTGGCGCGGTCGTAACCCTCCGGGGCACGCGCCTGCACCACGTAAGGATCGGCAGGATTCCCCGCCTGCGCGTGCACCGTCTGGCATGCCGCGAGTGACGGAATTCCCAATGCCAGCACGAGCAGACGTGCTGCAGGGCGGATCCGTGCGCCGACGTTCGGGCGGCGCGTCGAACGGTAGCTGGTAACGTCCATCATCTCTCGTTTCGGGCGAGTTGATTCTGCGGCTTCGTGCAACACTGCACGATAACCGATGGCACCGCTCGCTGTCGGGGATTGCCCTACCTCGACGGGTGCCTTGCCCGACGGAACGATCCGACCGTCCGACGCAACGTTCAGGCATGAGGACGCTGCGCCTGCTCGGCAACGACGCCCGCCCTGGCGGCAAGCGACCCGGCCCTGATCGGCCGGGGCGCTCGTCTCGTGCCCGAATGCAGGAGACTCTCGCCTCGCGCGGCCTCTCGCTGCTCCTCTTCCTGCTGTTCGGCTTCGCGGCAGTGTCGCCTCCCTGTGAAGCACACCTGACTCCGCATGCGAGACATCAGTCGCACCAACATCACCCTGGCGGCGACCAGCAACAGTCGTCAGACACTCGGCATTCCGACTGCACCTGCCTGGGCGACTGTCACGCTCCGCTTTCCCTGAACTCCACGAATTCGGCCGACGCCGAACTCCGTGCTGCAACCGTGCACGTGCTGGAGAGCGCGCGACCGACGCTGAAGAACCGGTCGGTGGCGCGCATCAACCAGCCGTTCGTCCTGCCTTTCGCAACCGCGCCGCCCTCCATCCACAGCTGAAAATGCCCGTCGCTCCCGGCGACCACGCTCAAGGCGTGCACTTCCGACAAGTGCCGGGAGCAATCGAAACAGCCTGGATGGAGAGAATCATCATGTTTGCGAAGAATGCCGGACCGCGCCTCACGACCGCCCTCGCGGCCGGCGCGAGTCTCGCCCTCATCCTGTACGGTCCGCTGGCGCCGTTGTCCTCTGCGCAGGATCCTGCAGCGGCGGCCCGGCGAGCCGTGCCCGAGGTCCTGACGATCGTAGTGCGAGACGCCTCCACGGGACAACCGCTGGACGCCGTTCAGGTGATCCGCACCGTCGCGGGCCAGCCCGCGACAGTGATCGCGCGTGGCGACGCTTCCGGCCGCGTCAGCCTCACTTCCGGCTCGCTGCTGCCTCACGACTCAACCGCAGCCATAGCATTCCGCCGCATAGGCTATGCTCCGCGAGCGTTCACGGCCGCCGCGCTCCTCACGCACGCGAGGGAACATGCGGCCGATACCCACGACATACTGCTCACGCCTCGCCCGGCGCTGCTCTCCACGATCAGCGTAGAGGCGCCTGCACCCAACCAGCTCGCCACCGGCACTGCGCTGGCCGTGTCCGCGACCGAGAGCGACGGCATACACGAGCGCGCGATGACATCGCTCGCCGAGTCCCTGGAGGGGATGGAGGGGTTGAACACCAGCCGCACCGGAGCGTGGGGCAGCAAGGTCTCCATTCGCGGACTCGGCGGGGAGCGACTGGCCTTCATGGTGGATGGCGCGCGCGTGAACCGCGCGTGCACGTTCGGCATGGACCAGGGGCTTGCGACCGTGGATCCCGCAAACGTGGAGCGTGTCGAGGTGCTCGCCGGTCCGGGGTCCACACTTTACGGTTCCGGCAACGTTGGCGGCGTGGTGAACGTCGTCACGCGCAATCCCGCGCTCTCGGCGCCCGACGGGCACGTGGGCGGCGAGTTCCGTATCGGCGCATCCTCCGCGATTCCCGGCGGAACTCTCGGCGCCGGGGCGTGGACTCGACGGGGTGACTTCGACATTGCGCTTCAGGTGGATGCGCAGAGCTACGGCGACT
Source organism: uncultured Gemmatimonadaceae bacterium (assembly GCA_964415485.1). Classification (GTDB taxonomy): domain Bacteria; phylum Gemmatimonadota; class Gemmatimonadetes; order Gemmatimonadales; family Gemmatimonadaceae; genus JBBQHX01. The sequence goes on along the minus strand of CAYQAO010000023.1, from coordinate 18,082 downwards.
ATCGCACGCCAGTGGCTCGCGTGGATGGCTCCTCGTACACGTCAGGCACCCTCGACCTGAAGGCGGGGTACGACTTCCTGTCCTCGCAGCGACTTGCATTCCAGTACACGGAGTACGCTGCCCGGAACATCGGCTGGCCTTCCATGGCCGGCGGCTCGATACCGGAGGAGGGGCGGCGGGCCTTTGCCCTGGACTGGGGCTGGCAGCGCGGACGCGGCCTGGTGGACGCGGTGAGCGCACGGGCGTACGTGCAACGGCTGGACCACCATATGGTCATGGACATGGTGATGCCGATGGATGGCATGGGAGGCATGCCCATGACGATGCGCTCCACCACCGACGCTCGCTCCTACTCCACCACCAGCGGCGCGCGCATGCAGGTACGGCTTCGCCCCGACGAGCGCACGCACGTGGACGCGGGCGTCGAGGCGGTGGAGTGGAGCGCGGAGGGGACGCGCTGGGTGACGCGTTCGTCGTCAGGCGCCATGGACCCCGTGACCACCACGTACCACACCTGGCCAAGCGTGAGCATCCTGGACCTGGGCGTGTTCGCGCAGGGTGAGCGCAGCTTCGGAGATCGCCTCACGATCAGCGCGGGGGCCCGCGCTGACAGGATCGAGAAGAGCGCGCATGGGTGGAGCCCCGCGAACGACGTGGTTGCCACCGGAAACCTGGGTGCCCGGCTGCCGCTTGGTGCAGGGTTCGGGCTGCGCACGAGCGCGGGACTTGGCTATCGCGTTCCCGACCCCACGGAGCTCTTCGGAACAGCAGCACGACCGGACGGCTTCGTCTACCGCGGCAATCCCGAGCTGACCACGGAAACCGGCCGCACGATCGAGGCCGGCCTCACGTGGGACGGTTCCGTGCATGCCATCGGCGTTCACCAGGCCTCGGCAGGCGTCACGGTGTTCCGCAATGACCTGAAGGACCTGATCATGCCTTCGCTCGTCACGGATGAGACCATGGGCGGCATGCCCGTGAGGCAGTACGTTAACGTGGCCGAGGCGCGCCTCACGGGCGTTACCACGTCACTTCTGGCGGACATAACGCCCGCCTTCCGCCTGCGCGGGAGCGCGTCGTACACACGAGGCGAGGATCTCACTGGAGGCGCGCCGCTCGTGGCCGTGCCGCCATTGAGCGGTACGCTGGCGCTGCGCCTTGCGCCGAACGAGGCGTCCGGGGTGCTGCCGAGGATGGCGGCGAATCGTGCTTGGGTGGAAGTGGAGGGCCGTGCGGCCGCGCGCCAGAATCGTGCGGTGCCAGGCGCCGGAGAACTCGAGACTCCGGGCTGGGCGGCAATGACGCTGCGCGCTGGCGCCGACCTCGCCGGGACCACGGTGAGCGTGAGCCTGGACAACGTCTTCGATCGCACGTATCGCGAGCACCTGGACCCGACGGGCCTGCTCCGTCCGGGCCGCGGCGTGTCGGTGCGCCTCGCGAGAGGGTGGTAGGGGGGAGGGGAGCGGCGCAGGGAAGAGGGGAGCGGCTTAGGGAAGAGGGAACAGGGACTGGGGAAGAGTGTCATCCCGCGCTTCACTTCCCTGTCATCCCGCGCTTCACTTCCCTGTCATCCCGCGCTTCACTTCCCTGTCATCCCGCGC
>CAYQAO010000023.1:0-16381 GCA_964415485.1 uncultured Gemmatimonadaceae bacterium | reverse complement strand
ATCCCGCGCTTCACTTCCCTGTCATCCCGCGCTTCACTTCCCTGTCATCCCGCGCGAAGCGTCGGGATCTGCTCACCGTGCGCCGATGCCGGCCACTACCAGTTGAAAGCAGATCCCGACACTCGCTCCGCTCGTGCGGGATGACAGGGTGGGAGAGTCTGTCATCCCGCGCGAAGCGTCGGGATCTGCTCACCGTGCGCCGATGCCGGCCACTACCAGTTGAAAGCAGATCCCGACACTCGCTCCGCTCGTGCGGGATGACAGGCGATCCCCTCCTCCCTCGCCGCTATCCCTCACCTTCTGATCTGTATCTCCGGACTCTGCCTCACGTCCGCCGCGTGCTCCGTGATTGACGAGGCCGGGGCTATGTTCTGGTTCACCCGGAACAGGTTGTCAGGGTCCAGTCGCGCCTTGATGGTCGCCAGGCGCTCGTGGTTGGGGCCGTATGCGCTCTGTACCCGCTCCTGCTCGTCCTGCGTCAGGAAGTTCACGTAGGCGCCGGCGGAAGCGAAACGCTCGGTTCGCGAATGCAGCTCGCGCGCCCAGCCAGTGAATCGCTCGTCGTCCTCGGGCTGCTGCCACCGGGCGTGCACGTTCATGATGAACTTCGCGTCCCGTCCCATGTATGCGGTTGCGTCGTCAGGCAGCAGGGAGACGGCGCCGCCCATGTTCGCAATGAACACCTCGCACTCCGGGCCCGGCAGGCTGCTGCTCGCCCGCACGAGCTCATCTATCATTCCCGGCTCGAGAGTCTGCATGTTGTGGGTCTTCCAGTAGTTCCTCGCCCCGCGCGTGAGCAGCGGGTCGAACGCCTGCTGGAAGTCGGCGTAGCGCGCAGGCCCCACCACGTCCGCGTGCGGCTTTCCTATCGCACGGAACGGCGCCAGCGCCCTCTCCGCATCACCCGGCGAACCCGTGTGGCACACGGCGAGCACGACCACCGGCTGGCCGTGCACGCTCTCCTCCAGGAATGGCAGCGGCGGGGCGTTCCGCATCACCACCCACACGGCCAGCTCGTCAGGCGCCGACGCCACCGCTTCGGAGTACTCCGCAAGCAGAGTGGCCGCGTCATCCGCAGGATGCACTATCAGCCCGGCGGTGATCTCCGGCCCAACCGGGTGCAGCCTGTACTCGAACGAGGTGACCACGCCGAAGTTGCCCCCACCGCCGCGAATGGCCCAGAACAGCTCCGCGTTCTCATTCTCGTTCGAGTGAACCACGTCGCCGTCCGCCGTCACCATGCGCACCGCGGTCAGGTTGTCCGCGGTGAGTCCGAACCTCCTGCTCAGCCAGCCGAACCCGCCGCCCAGCGTCAGGCCGGCCACACCGGTTGTGGAGTTGATGCCAAGCGGCGTTGCCAGCCCGTGCCGCTGGCTCGCGCCGTCCACGTCGCCCAGCAGCGCTCCCGGCTGCACACGCGCCTTCCGACTGTTCGCATCCACCTGCACCTCACGCATCCGGGACAGGTCGGCCACCACCCCGCCATCGGCCAGCGCATTGCCCGCGATGTTGTGCCCGCCGCCCCTCACGCCCAGCAACAGGGAGCGCTCGCGCGCCAGGCGCACCGTCTTCTGGATGTCCGCTTCGCTGGCGCAGTGCACGAACATGGCTGGCGCACGCGTCACCATTCCGTTCCACACCGGCCGGACGGTTTCGTACTCCGCGTCGCCCAGCGTCGTCACGCTGCCGTCCAGCCCGGACAGGAAGCGCTTCAGCTCGTTCGTCGTGAGGGTGGTCTCTCCGCCGCTCAGTGTGCGGATGGTCAGTTCCCGCATGCGTGCCTCCGGACTGGGATGTACAGCCAGGCAGCCCTGCAGCGTCGTACAGCGGCGTTCGACCATGTCCCGCAGGGATGTCGCCTCATTACACCTGATGCGCGCTGGTCCTTCCGCATCCGACATTCGAGCCGAATCGTGCAGGGGGCACTACCGAACGAGTGGAAGATTGTCGAGGTTCATGCATCCCCAACCGGAGTCCACCATATGCCTTCGGCTGCTTCACGCGCGGCACTCGCAGGCCTGCTCCTCGCATTCGCCGTATTCCCGTCCGCTCTCCCAGCCCAGCGAACGGCCCCAACGATTTCCGCCGACTCGGCCGCCGCACGCGTGCGCGCCACCGCGGAGCTGCCTTCGGTCCGCGCGGCCCTCGACTGGCTGGACCGCAACGATGAAGCGCAGATCGCCGAATGGATTCGCCTCACGGAGATTCCGGCGCCGTCCGGATTCGAGCAGCGGCGTGCGGCCTACGTGAAGGCCGAGCTCGAGAAGCTGGGGCTCACCGTCACCGTGGATTCCATAGGAAACGTGACTGCGGTGCGGCGGGGGACGGGCGGCGGCCCGGTGCTGGTTTTCGCAGCGCACATGGACACCGTGCATCCCGAGGACACCGACGTTCGCGTCCGCCGAAGCGGCGACACCCTCAGGGCGCCGGGCATATTCGACAACACCGCCTCCGTGGCCAACATGCTCGCGATCGCTCGCGCGCTGCACGAGACCAACCTGCAGACCAGGGGCGACATCGTCTACGTGGCCACGGTGCAGGAGGAGGTTGGCCTCAAGGGCATGGAGTACTGGTTCGAGAACACGGACGTGAAAACCGACCTTCTGGTCGCGCTCGACGGCGGACTTTCGTCGGTGGCGTACGGCGCGCTCGGCATCTACTGGACGCGTTACGTGTTCACCGGCCCCGGCTCGCATACGAACGCGTCGGCTGGGCAGCCGCACCCTGCCCGTGCGCTCTCCGATGCCATTCGCGACATCTACACCATCCGGATTCCCGAAGGCCAGGGTGGCGCGGTGTACAACGTTGGAATGCTGCGCGGCGGGAAGATTTTCAACGCCATTCCTGAGGAAGTATCCTTCACGATGGACCTTCGCTCGGTGAATCCGATTCTGCTGGATTCGCTGGACAGCGAGATAGAGCGGCGTGTGGCACGTGCGGCGGACGCGCACGGCGTGGGATGGAGAAAGGAAGTGGAACTTCGCAACCGCGCCGGCGGAACCGAGGAAATGCTCGCGGACCGCAGGCATCATCCGCTCGTCGAGACCACCATCGCAGCCTACGAGTACATGGGAATGAGGCTCGATTCGATTCCAGCGGTTGCCTCAGGTTCCACGGACGGCAACATAGGCGTCGTTCGCGGCATTCCCACCGTCGCGATAGGCCGCGGACGCGGCTCGGGCTCACACACTCTCGCCGAGGGTGCCCTGGCATCCAGCGTTCTTCCGGCCACGAAGATGACGCTGCTTCTCGCTGTAACCATGACCGGGGTCACACAGTGAATTCCGGCTGCACGCGTACATTTTTGCAACGCACCGCATTGCAGGTGCGTCTATCCTTTGAAGTGCGCGCGCCGAAGCGCGGATCGTGCAAACATCTGCCTTGAGATCTAATGCTTCCGGTTGACACCGCTTCGGTTACCATGGCGCCTCCCATTCCGATAAGGGTGCTGCTCGTGGAGGACGAGGGCACTGTGCGCACGGTCGCCATGCGAATCCTCCAGCGTCGCGGCTTTTCCGTCTTCGTGGCCAGCTCCGGCGAGGATGCCCTCACGATGCTCGCCGCGTCCGGCGGCGTGGACGTGATCATCAGCGACGTCATGATGCCCGGGATGAGCGGGCTCGAGCTTGCCGAACGCGTTTCGGTCACTCCCGAGGCACCGCCAGTGGTGCTGATGTCCGGTTTCGCTACGCCGGAGATGGATCCGGGGGCGCTCCAGCGCCTGGCCGTGCGCTTTCTTCCGAAGCCATTCACGCCGGACGAGCTGGAAGCGGTCGTCAGGCAGGTGGTTGCGAAGAAGCCGGCCGCCTGACACGCTGACCGCGAAGAGACGAGGGGCCGGAGTGCTGATGCACTCCGGCCCCTTTCTGCGTTCGGGCTGTCAGAAGCGCGGGCCGGTCACTCCGGCTCAGGCTGCGACACCGCCAGCAACTCCACCTCGAACACCAGGACGGCTCCGCTGGGAATCACGCCCTGCGGGCTGTTCCCGTAGCCGAGCTGCGGCGGGATGACCAGGCGGCGCTTTCCGCCAACCCGCATGCCGATCACACCGTCGTTGAAGCCCTTTATCAGCGCTTCGCCGTTCAGGGGAGCGTTGATCTGTCCCGCGTCGAAGCGGCGGCCGTTCGCCAGCCAGCCCGTATAACGAATGGCAGCCGTCTGCCCGCTCTGCGCCTGCTCGCCGGCTCCAGTCACCAGGTCCTGGTAGTAGAGTCCGTCGGCGGTGCGGGTCATGGCAGACAGGTCAACACCGAGAGCCTCCGTGAAGACGACGGTCTCTGGCTGGCCGACGATGTTTCCCGCGAAGCCGGGACCGGTTCCGCTGTCGCACGCCCCCACTAACACCGCGGCGGCAAGGATGAATGGACGAAGCTGGCGCATAGGGGGAACGGTAATCGGCATGGCGCTCGGTTGGGAGTGGAGCCGGGCCTTTACGGACTCGAGCACAGCGCGCCTATTAGGCGTGCCCGCGCGCCATTCCAGTCACCCCCGAGACCCTCCGCACACTTGAAGCTTCCCTCGATCGGACCCGGTGCCGTGGTCGCCGCGGCGTTCATCGGGCCCGGCACGGTCACTACCTGCGCCATGGCCGGCATCCGCTTCGGCTACGCTCTGCTCTGGGCGCTGCTCTTCGCCACCGTAGGCACCATAGTCCTGCAGGAGATGGCCGCTCGGCTGGGCGTCGTGGGAGGGATCGGGCTCGGAGCGGCCATCAGGCGGCGCTTCGGTGCCCGATGGCTGCGAGTCGGAGCCGCCCTCCTGGTGGCCAGCGCCATCGTGGTGGGCAATGCGGCTTACGAGACCGGCAACCTGCTGGGTGCGGCGCTGGGCATCGAAGTGCTCAGCGGCTCCAGCGTGCGAGTCTGGGCGCTGGTCACCGCCACCATCGCACTGGGCCTGCTCTGGACCGGTCGCTACCGCGTTATCGAACGGGCTCTGGTGGGCATGGTAATCGTGATGAGTGTGGCGTTTCTGGCTACTGCGCTATGGGTTGCCTCCAGTCCCGACGCGTTGATAGTTGGCCTCCTGTCGCCAAGAGTGCCGGAAGGTGGCGCAATTGTGGCGCTGGGGTTGGTCGGAACCACCATCGTCCCCTACAACCTGTTCCTCCACGCGGACGCCGCCCGCGAGCGCTTCGGAGACACTGGCAACCTGCGGGACGCGAGGTTCGACCTGCTCGTTGCCATCGGACTCGGCGGGCTGGTTTCGATGGGCGTCGTAGTCGCAGCTGCCGCCGGTTCGTCTGCCGGTGGCGGCGCTCAACCCACTTCGGCCGTGGAGCTCGCCCGCAGTCTTACACCGCTGCTCGGCCCGTGGGCAACCGCCGTCTTCGCGATCGGCCTCTTCGCAGCCGGGCTCACTTCGTCCATCACGGCGCCGCTCGCCGCCGCCTACGCCATGGCCGGAGCCATGGGCTGGTCCCCCAACCTGAGCGATCCGCGCCTCAGGGGCACCTTCTCCCTTGTGATAGCCACGGGAGCCGCATTCGCCGTCGCCGGCGTGCGTCCCCTGCCCGCCATCCTGTTCGCGCAGGCAGCCAACGGCCTCCTGCTCCCCCTCGTCGCCCTCTTCCTCCTCGTCGTCATGAACGACCGCGGCCTGCTCGGCGACAACACCAACGGCTGGCTGGCGAACACCCTGGGTGCGGCAGTCGTTGTGCTGACGACGGTGCTCGGGGCCAGGGCGCTGCTGTCGGTGTTCGGGTGAGGCGGACAGCGGCTGCCAGCTGCCGGTAGCTGCCGGTCGGCCGCTGGCAGCCGCCACCGTCACTAATGACTGTCGCGTGCCCGCCTGCTATCCTACCAACCGTGCCCACCTTCCTGACCGAACTCGAAACGCCGTCGCTGGTTGTTGACCTCGACGTGCTCTCGCAGAACCTCGACCGCATGGCCGCGTATTGCGCCCTGCACGGCCTGCAGCTGCGGCCGCACGTGAAGACCCACAAGTCCACGAGGGTGGCGGCCGAGCAGCTGCGGATCGGCGCGGTGGGCCTGACGTGCGCCACACCACGTGAAATGGAGGTGATGAGCAGCCTCTCGGATGACCTGCTGCTCATGCATCCACCGGTCAACAGGCGGAAGACCATCCGCCTCATGACGCTGCCCGACAGCGTGCGCCTCACGATCGGCCTCGACTCCCTCGAGGCCATGGATAGACTTGCGGACGCCGCGCGCAACTCCGAGCGGGTCGTCGGCGTTCTGGTCGAGGTGGACACCGGCATGCGTCGCGTGGGGGTCCAAACGCCGGTGGAGCTGCTCGCGCTGGCTGCGAGGGCCTCTGACGACGAATGGCTGCGCTGGCGCGGTGTGGCCTTCTATCCCGGACACGTGAGGGCTCCCGGCGGCGATATCGGGCCCCAGCTCGTGGATCTCTCCGAACAGCTGCAGCGGTTCCTGGAGCCGCTGGAGACTGGTGGCTTCGCGCCCTCCGTGGTGAGCGGCGGCTCCACGCCTGCTGCGTGGAGAATTCACGAGGTGCCGGGAGTCACCGAGGTTCGGCCTGGCACGTACGTGTACAACGACCGCACTACCGTGGAACTCGGGGCGTGCGAATGGGAGGATTGCGCTCTTACGGTGCTGGCCACCGTCGTGAGCACCGCGGTGCCCGGGCAGGCCGTGGTGGACGCTGGCAGCAAGGCGCTGGGGCGCGAACCGCTGCCGAGCGGTAGCGGTGGCTGGGGAGCGCTTCTGGACCGCCCCGAGGTGACCGTCAGCCGCATGTCCGAGGAGCACGGAATCCTGGACCTGAGTGCCACCGACTGGAAGCCGAAGGTGGGCGATGTGTTGCGCATCGTCCCCAATCATGTGTGCTACGTGGTACACCTGGCCGATCGCATTCACGGTGCGCGCGGCTCGGTGGTGGAGACCGGCTGGGACGTGGAAGCGCGCGGACGATAGCGCATCGGCTCGAGGAGCCGAACCGCCGGTGTCGCAGGAACCTGGATGGAGCTCCAGCGCGAAAGGGGCGCCGGAACAGTCCGGCGCCCCTTCGTGATTCATGCGTCAGCGGCGGTCAGGCGGCGAGCCGATCGTCCAGCTGCCAGTCAAGACTGCCCTCGGAGGAACGCACCCGCTGGAACTTCGCAGGCGGGAACCCCGAAACGCCGATCTCCAGGGTGTCCCCCTCGGAAAGACTGCAGTTCTGGTCAATCGCTTCCAGAGCGTCCGTAAAGGAGTCACTCTGCACGATGCCGGCCTCCCGCACCTGACCGACGGTGGACAGTGAGAACGTGAACTGGGGCATGTGAACCCTCCTTGACGAGGTTCGATGGATCCGGGACTCCCGGGGCCACGCGGGCACTTGATGATCCCTTTCGCAAGGGTAGTACCCCGAAGATGCCGATTCGGCTCGCGCTGCGCGGTATGCACGCAGTACTCGGTTGTTTCGTGCCCTTCATCACATGGGTCACCGCTTCACGACACCATTTGGTGACAGGGCAAGGTCACCTGATGTGGACAGTTGTTGATCGCCTTTGAAGCGTCGTCGAATCCGCTCTGCGCAGCCCGCATCGGGCAGGTCAATCCTGACTGTGCTGTCGTCGTGATGCACGCTGGCACTGGCTGACCGCTCGAGTCAATCGCGCCGGCGGGCGCGTCCCTTCAGTTCTCTCACATCATGCACGATCGCTTGCGATGCGGCTTCCTCTTCATATCGTTCGCACTGCTCGCATGCAGCGCTCCAGATGCGGACGGAAAGCGAAGCAGCGAACTGACCACAGCCGAGCGCGACAGCGCCGGTGTTCGCATTGTAGAGCATGCTCTCGCATCCGCGCTGTCGTCGCCCCGAGCGGTTACGTGGATAATCTCGGCAGATGCAAGCGTGAGCGTTGGCGGGCACCTGCACGAGCAGGACGGACAGGACATCCATCGTGTGACGGGAGCTGCCCTGCTTGACGACGGCAGCCTGATAGTCGGAGTCGGCACCGAGCTTCGCGATCGAGTTGCGCGACGACAGCGGGTCGCTTCGCACGATCGTCAGGGCCGACGTCACCGGGCATCTCATCGAGGACGGCGACTTTCATGCCTTCGTCACCTCGCTTTACGGAGGTGCGATCACTGTCTCGGATGCAGCGCTTGATGGCCTGCGCGAGATGACGGTTCGCGATCGCTATCCGGTGATCGGCCAGTTGAAGTGCGACACATCAGGCAACCTGTTCGTCGAGGAATACGTCCGCCCTGGTGCCGAATCGCGGTATGTCGTGTCGTTCTCGCCCGATGGCCTGTTGCGCGGCGTATCTGAGCTTCCCGCTGCCTATCGACTGCTCGGCGTGCATAACGACGCACTCATCCTGCTCACGACGGACGACCTGGGTATCGAGTCGGTGGAGGTGAGGGAACTGCTTGGAGGCTGAGGAGTGCGAAGCGCGGAGCGCTCTGCATGTTTGGGGGTATCGGGAGTTGGCGGTCGGGTATCGGGGCTTGGGGAGAGCTGTCATCCCGCACGAGCGAAGCGAGTGCCGGGATCCACTTTCTACTGGTGGTGGCTAGTTTCGCTGCAGGGTGAGTAGATCCCGACGCTCGCGGCTACGCCGCTCACGCGGGATGACAGACGGGAGTATGGCACGGGATGACAGAATCGGAGGCGTTCCCCCAGTCCCTAATCCCTCAGTAGTTCCCTCACTTCCTCCCGCTCCTCCGGACTCGCACCCGCCAGCGGCGACAGATCCTGCCTGCACCACCGCCTCACCGCCGCCGTTGCGTGCGCCGCGTTCACATCACCAGTCGCACGAGCATGCCGCGCATGCTCCAGCATCAGCGCGCCAGCCGTGATCCTCGCCAGCGAATATGCGAACGCGCGCGCTCCGGCCTGCGCACCCGCACCATCGTTCGCATCCGCCATCGCTCGCGCGTACGACGCAACCCTCATGGCCGCCTGACGAACGGCGCGCCCTCCGTCCGCAAGTGCCTCGTCGCTGGCCGCTCGCGTGGCGCGACGGTCCACCTCCGCGATCCATGCGCCGAGCGAATCGGCCTCCTGCCTCTCGAGCGCACGGAGGATGTCCAGCGACAGCACGTTCGTGGTGCCTTCCCATATGCACAGCACCTGCGCATCACGCAGGAGGCGCGGCAGCCCCGTGTCCTCTATGTATCCCGCGCCGCCGAAGCACTCCAGCACTTCGCTCGTGACCCACACAGCCTGCTTGCCCGTGTAGAGCTTGGTCATCGGCACCAGCAGCCGCAGCAGCGCCCGTTCCGCCTCATTCGCGGTTCCGCATTCCTCGCGGCCGATGAGAAGCGCGGTGTGGAACGCCAGGTGGAAGGCCGCGGTCGCCTCCGCCTCGAGCGAGGCGAGCGTCTCCGCGTGTGCCGGCAGGTGTCGCAGCGGACGACCGAAAGCCTCACGTCGTGCGGCATACTCGATGGCCCGATCCACCGCGTAGCGCATGCCCGCTGCAGCACAGGTGGCATTGTACGCCCTCGTTATGGACAGCATGGTCGCTACCGTGCGCACGCCGCGTCCTGCCTCACCCACGAGCTCCGCATGGGCGCCCCGGAGCGTAAGCTCCGCGGTGGGCAGCGCACGCGTCCCGAGCTTGTCCTTCAGGCGATCGACCTGGATGCCCTGCAGCCTGCCGTCTCCGTCCCTGAGCTTCACGAGAAAGAGCGAAAGACTCTCATCGCCCTCGACCCGGGCGAGCGCCAGTGCCATCTGCGACGTGGGGGAGCTCGTGAACCACTTCTGCCCGTACAGCCTCCAGCAATCACCCTCCCGGCGCGCAACCGTGGAGGTGCCGGACACGTCCGAGCCCCCGGACCGTTCTGTCATCCATTGCCCCGACGTCCAGACGTCGGATGGATCCCTGGAAGTGAGGTGACGGAAGGCGCCGGCGCGCTGCTCCGTGGTGCCGTGCAGCTCCAGAACGCGGGCAGCCCCGTCGCTCATTGCCAGCGGACATGAATACATCGCCGACGCCGGATGAAAGACGAACAGGCGTGCCATCTGCTCCACGCGCGCGAGGTCGCCAAGTCGCCTTTCGTACGCCGTGGCGACTATTCCTTCCTCAGCCGCTATGCGGTCCAGTGCCTGCCAGGCCGGCGACACGACTATGTCGTCCACACGCTCGCCCCACGGCTCCACCGGCACGTGACGTGGCGGCGCGGACTCGGCATCTTCACCAAGCCGCCAGATGTCGCCGCTCCCGTGCTCGCACCTCCCGGCAAAGCGCTGCAGGTCCGGTTCGAGTTCTGCGTAGGCAGAGGCCGAGAGGAGACGACGTAGTGCAGCGTGCAGGGTGGACGTGCGGATGCGCGTGGACATGCGTGGGCGCGTGGTTGCGAGACGATTCTTCGGATTACGGACGAACTTCAGCAGTGCGAGTGGAAGGACGAATGCCTCCCGATCATGCAGACTTTACCGTCATCCCGACAGATGCGTTGAGGTTCCTTCGGTCGCTTCGGCGGAACAACAACCGTGAATGGTTCCAGGCGAACCGCGATCGCTTTGAGCGCTCGCTCCTGCGGCCGCTTCGTGCGCTGGTGGAGGAGATGGACGTTCGCCTGGCCGAGTTCGCTCCGGAGCTGATGGGCAGCACGCGAAGTTCGATCTTCCGGATCCATCGCGACATACGCTTCTCGAACGACAAGTCGCCCTACAAGCGCCACGCCGCCTTCCTGCTGTACCATAGGGACGTGTCGGGCGCGGGGGCAGCGGGTCGCACCATGGGAGCAGCGGGATTCTACGTGCACCTGGAGCCTGGGGACAGCTTCGTGGGGGGCGGCATCTACATGCCACCGGCTCCCGTGCTCCGCCGCCTGCGCGACGCGATCGTCGAGGACCCGGATGCACTGAAACGTATCCTGAACGATCGCCCGTTCGTTAGGCGCTACGGCGCGTTGAGTGAGGAGGGCAGGCTCACCCGGCTGCCGCGCGGGTACGATCCTGACCCGGCCACGGACGACCTGTTGCGCCATCGCTCCTTCACCGCATGGCAGCCGCTGGGCGACGACGCGGTCACCAGCCCGTCGCTCCCTGACGAGCTGGAGGCCGCCATGCGCGACCTGCTCCCGCTCGTGAGGTGGGCCAACGGAGTGCTCGGATTCCGCCCTGCGTCCGTGCGATAGATCTCCACCACCCGCCGCCAGCGGAGGCCGCATTCCGTATCCGCCGCATTCTGCGGCATTCGCTCAACCATGAACCGGCTCACGATCATGCTCCCTCCATCTTTGCACTTGCGAGTCTCAATCCCTGCCATCGCCTGCCTGCTGTCCGCAGCATGCAGCACTTCCGATCGTGCGCCGGGAGCAGACACCCTGGCTTCGACAGCGCCCGCACCGATGCTCGAAGCCGCACCAGGCAGTGGCATTCCGGATACGCTGTCTGCCACCGAAGTATCGGACTTCGTGGTGGCCGCCATAGACGAGATGCGCTGGAGCGACCTTGCCGCCCTGGCCCACCCGCGGTACGGTGTGCGCTTCGCGCCCTATGGCTACGTGGACACCGCGGACACCCGGCGCCTCTCGCCTGACGAGGTGGCGGTGCTGGGCGAGGATACCCAGGTTCGCCACTGGGGCACCGCGGATGGGACGGGCGACCCGATGGACTTCACGTTTCCGGAGTACTACTCCAGCCACCTGTACGCGCGCGAGTTCCGCGATGCCGCCCGGGGCTCTCCGGGGGAGATCATCGAGCGCGGCAACTCGCTCGTGAACATCGAAGAGGTCTTTCCCTGGGACGGCGTCACCTTCGTGGAATACCACGTGGAAGGCACCGAGCGGTACGGCGGCATGGACTGGGGAAGCCTTCGCGTGGTGCTGCTGCTGGAGGACGGCAGGTGGTACCTGATCGGGCTGCTGAACGACCGCTGGACGGTCTGAACGGACCGCCCGTGCGTCGTCAGGTGCGGCGCCTCCTCACTCCCGCCATGCTCGTGCGGTGATCGCGGCCATCATCCTGGCGCGGCTGCTGGTCCCGCTGCTCATTCCCCGGCTTCCGCTGCCGGGGATAGTCGCGGCAATGCTGCTGGACGGGGTGGATCGCTTCGTGTACGAGGGCGCTGGCGCCGCGCACCTGGACGGCTACCAGGTGTTCGACAAGGCTCTCGATATCTACTACCTGACGATTGCCTACGCGTCCACCATCCGGAACTGGGACTCCGGGCCCGCCTTCCAGATTGGCCGGGTCCTCTGGTACTACAGGCTGGTGGGCGTGATGCTGTTCGAGTACACGGACGCGCGCTGGATGCTGCTCGTGTTCCCCAATACGTTCGAGTACTACTTCCTCGTCATCGAGGCGGCCAAGGTCACGCGAAACCCGTTCAGCTGGAGCGCGAACAGGCTTCTGGCCTTCGCGTCAGGCCTGTGGATGTTCGTGAAGCTGCCCCAGGAGTGGTGGCTTCATGTCGCGGAGCTGGACGTCACCGACTTCCTGAAGGAGCACGTGTTCCAGGTTCCGCCGGACAGTCCGTGGATTCCCGCACTCGGCAACCGGCCGCTCGGCACGATCGCTCTCGGAACAGGGGCACTGGGGCTGGCGCTCTTCGTCCGCAGCGCCTCACGACGGCTGCCTGCAGGTGACTGGGCTGCGACCTGGTGGGCGGACGATCAGGCCGTGAACATGGGATGGCCGGAGCCGCCAGCGCGCATCAGGCCCACGGCATTCTTCGGATGGGCGTTCGTGGAGAAGGTCGTGCTCGTCACGCTGGTGACACTCATCTTCGAGCGCATACTGCCAGGCCCGAACCGTACACTGCTCACGGTCGTCGTCGCCACGAGTGCCATAATCGCCCTGAGCTCGCTGTTCAGCCACTGGCTGGCGCGCCGCGGCGTGACATGGGGCTCGGCAGCGGTAGAACTCCTGGTCATGGGCATCGCCAACACGGGCATCGCCATGAGTACGGCTTTCGTGCTGAGTCGTTCGCGCGAACACCCGCCGCTGTTCACCTTCCTCTTCCTGGTCGGCCTGCTGACGCTGATAATCGTGCTCTTCGACAGGTTCACCTACGTGGACAGGGCACGCGAGTGGCCGCGCATCACGCCTGACTCCCTCACTCGTTCGTCACACTCTCCTGTCCCGCTATGACCTCGGCCACCACTTCCGCCACGCCGTGACCCTCCACTGCCACCACCCGGAAGCGCGCCTCCTCCCACTCCACCACGTCTCCTACCCTGGGAGCACGACCCAGCAGGGACAGCACCAGTCCGCCCACCGTTGACACCTCTTCATGGTCCAGCGCGATGCCCAGGGCGTCGGCAGCATCCTCGAGTCGCACGGTACCCGCAAGATGGAGGCGCCCCTGCTCGTCGTGATGCTCCGGCGGCACCTCCTCGGTATCGCTGATCTCTCCCACCACCTCCTCGAAGAGGTCTTCCACGGTCACTATCCCGGCGGTCCCACCGTACTCGTCAAGCACCACCGCCATCTGCGTCCGTGTTCGCCGCATCGCGGCCAGCACCTCTTCCGTGGTGGCGGTCTCGGGCACGAACGGAACCGGCCTTACGGCCGCCGCGGTCACTTCGCCCATGTCGCCAAGCCGACGCAGCACGTCCTTCACGTGCAGCATCCCCACCACGTGGTCTATGTCGCCGTCATAGACCGGATAGCGGGTGTGAGGAGTCTCCATCATCACCTGCAGCACCGTATCGCGGTCGGCACCCAGCGGAATGCCGACCACCCGAACACGCGGCACCAGAACCTCACGCGCGCGCAGGTCACCGAACTCCAGCAGCTCCTGCAGGATGTCCGCAGACTCCTCGCGCAGCAGCCCTCCCGCCTGGCTCTCCTCCACTATGAACGCCAGCTCTTCAGGCGTCCTGAACTGCTCCGACTGTCCGGCCTCGAACAGCCCCATGGCACGCAGCACCAGGTTCCCCACTCCGTTCAGCAGGTACACGAACGGGAAGGTGACGAACTGGATGACACGCATCGGCCACGCGATGCGCATCACGGTTCCCGTCGGGTTGCTGAGCGCCAGCGACTTCGGCACCATCTCGCCGACCACGATGTGGAAGTACGTGAGGATGACGATCGAGATCGTGCTCGCGGCTACGTGCGCGGCAGCCCAGCCGCCGAGTCCCCACTGAGTGAAGGCCTGCACGATCCACTCGGCCAGCTTGTGCTCGCCATACATGCCGAGTCCCAGCGATGCGAGCGTTATTCCCAGCTGTGCGGTCGCGATGAACCGGTCGCGCCTGACGGGCCGATCTATCATCCCTGTCAGCCAGCGCGCAGTTCCGCTTCCCGCTCTCGCCTCCTGCTCCAGTGCCGAGCGCGGCGCGCCGACCACGGCGAACTCGGCGGCGACAAACAGCGCGTTGAGCGCGATGAGCACCGCAACCACAAGGAACGTCACCAGAACCTCGATGAGCGGCTCAGGCATCATCTTCCTCGTCCGTGGGCGACTGCGGCAGCTCCACTACCACGCTGGTTATGGCGTGGTGGGACACGCGCTCCACCAGTACGCTCACTCCCCCCGCCTCCACAACTTCCCCTTCGTCCGGAAGACGCTGGAGTTCGTCGAGCAGGTAGCCAGCCACGGTATGAGCGCCGCCCTTCCACGGCACGCCGGCGTCGTGAGCCTCGTGCAGCGGCAGCGTGCCCGGCAGTCGAATCCTCCCGTCAGGCAGCACCTCCGCCTGTGGGCCCACACCCTTGAACTCGTCGGCCAGCCCGCCAATGAGCGCATCAAGGATGTCGCCCATCGTCACGATCCCCGCCGTGCCCCCGTACTCGTCCAGCAGCACGGCCATCGTCCGATGCTCCGCGCGCATGCGCGCAAGCAGCTTGTCCATCGTCATGCTTTGCGGAACCACCAGTATCGGACGCACCAGCGGAGCCAGTTCGTTCTGGCCGGACTCCCCGTCACGGCGCTCCTGGTGCGCAGCGATCACCACGTCGCGCGCGTGAATGAGCCCGACAATCCGGTCTATGGTCTCCTCATAAACGGGCACGCGCGTGAACGGACGCTCGTCCAGCAGCGCGCGCGCCTCGTCCAGGGTGGAGGCGACGTCCAGCGCCACCACGTGCACGCGCGGCACCATCACCTCCGCCGCTGCATGCACGCTCAGCCTGAGCGCGCGTCGCAGCCGTCGCGTCTCCACCGGCGACAGCAGCCCGCCGTGACGGCTCTCCACCACCAGGTACTCGATCTCGGCCGGTGAGTGGATGTGTCCATGACCTACTACACGCACGCCTATCTTCCTGAGGATCCACGCGCCGCTGCCGTTGAGCACCCGGATGAACCACCGGAACAACCAGAGCGACCACTTCATCGGGACCACGGTGGCGTACGCCAGCTGCGTGGGAAGCCGCAGGGCGACTGATTTCGGCACTAGTTCGCCGAGTATCATCTGGAAGACGGTGAGCCCGATGAGGACCACGAGTGCGGAGCTGGACTCCGCTGCTGCGGTCTGCATTCCGCCCCAACCCGCGAACAGTGGAGCGATGGCGTCCGAGAGTCGGGCCTGGGCGTAGGCGCCTGCGAGGAGGCTCGATACGGTGATGCCGATCTGGCAGGCGGCGATGTAGTCGTCCAGCTGCTTCGGGTTCGTGAGTACCGGGAGCAGCTGTCGGGCGAAGAAATTCCCGTTCTCCGCCGCCTGGCGTACGCGGGCCTTCCGGACGCTCACGGCGGCAAACTCGGCTGCGACGTACAGCGCGTTGACCGCTATGAGGAGGAACAGGACGAACAGCGTCACCGTCAGCATGGCGGTAATCTATTCCGGGTGAGGACTCGGCGTGTGTTTGGGGGTGTCGGGGGTTGGGGGTCGGGGCTTAGGGAGAGGGTCGACTCGCCTTACACACTACGAGGCTGACACGACCAGACGACCGATCGCGCATGGAAGCCCCATCACCCGACACCCTCAAACACACGCCGAGTCCTTATCATCAGGCGTGCCCTCCTCCTCCGCTGTCGCGCCGGACGACTACGAACATGTGCACCACTTCGTCTGCACCTCGTGCTGGGATCCGGCCCAGCTCGAGCACGTGCTCGCTCGGAAGGCCCAGGCCATTGTCGGCGGCAGGGAGGCCGTTCTCATCATCGATGACACCGCGCTCCTGCCCTCCGAGGAGCCCGGGCGCTGCCGTGCGGCCCAAGCGCCCGAGGAGCGCCTCGTGCACCGGACGAAGCCAGAGATCGCGCTCGAGGAACTCGACCGCGTGATGCGCTCGGGCGTCACGTTCGGATGCGTGACGGCCGATGCGGGGTAGGCTCAAGTTCCCACTTCCGCCGGGCGCTCTCGGAGCGCGGGCTTACCTGGGCCGTCGGTATCCCGCGCACGCTGAAGGTCTACCCTCACGACGTGACGACCACGATGCCGCCTCTGCCAGACGCGCGGCAGCAGGGCCGGGCGCCTCGCCGCCATCCGGTGCCCTCGGTGGCGAGCGTGTCTGCCGAAGAGATGCTGGCCGGGGCGCGCTGGCGGCGCCTCAGCTGGCGCACGGG
>CAYQAO010000022.1:0-38356 GCA_964415485.1 uncultured Gemmatimonadaceae bacterium | reverse complement strand
TGTCATCCCGCGCGAAGCGTCGGGATCTACTATCCCTGCGCCGAAGCCGGCCACTACCCCCGCGCGCGCATCGCCTCGAACTCCTCGCTGGCCGCCCGCCACAGGGCCCGCCCGATGAAACCCGCCGCGGAGCCTCTGCCGAAGACGCCGGCGATCGCGTACAGATCGAGCGGGGAGAAGGGACGGCCAGGGGTCAGCACATACACCGGCTCCCACTCGTCAGGACGCAGCTTCGACTTGAAGGCATCCAGCCCCTCGAAGTTGAAGAAGCGCCTGCCGTGCGCGCGCACCCACGCAAAGGTCAGCCGGAGCCATGCTGGGAGCGAGCTGGCTGGCGCCGGGGCACGGGAAGAAAGCGGTGACAGTCCCAGCGTGACGTAGCGGCTGCCATCTGCAGCGAGCGCCGTCATGGCAGCGTCCACCAGCAGCTCGTTCGTGCCGTTGGGAGCGCCCGGATCCCTCACGATCTGCTCGACCAGCCAGCCATTGCGCGCCGGAACGGGACTGGCCAGCAGGAATGCAACGGGCGTGTCTTCTCGCGTCGCCACGAATGCGCGGCGATCCAGCACTCGTCCGAGGGTGTCGGGCTCCACCAGGAATCCCATGGGCGGCAGCCCGCGCGTTCCAAGCCAGCGTTCCAGGATGCGGCGCAGCTGCGCACTGTCCTGCGCCTCACGAGCGGCCCACTCGGCGACCGACACGCCCTTGTTGCGCGCGCGGTTCAGCTGGGCCCGGATGGATGCATGCCTGGCGGCGACGCTGCTCCAGTGCGACGGGTCCCACACGGGCTGCGAACCCAGGAGCACGCGACTGCGGGGGTCGCATCCGGCCAGCTCGCGCTCGAGCCGCGACCCTGCCCCGAAGTAGCACACCTTCCTCCCGGCACCGGCCGCGAAATCCTGGAAATGCCTGGCCACGGTGCCGAGCCTCTCGGGTGCACAGACGGGAGCTCCCGCCACGACCATCCGACCGGCCGCCACGCCGTATCCTGTTACCGCATCTTCATCGAACCACAGGCGCAGGCCCGGATTCACGAGCTGGTAACTCGTGCTGTTCCAGCCGTGGGCCAGGACTATCCGGCGCGCACGTTCCACCGCGGCAGGTACATGCTGCTGTGCGGCGCCGGTCATGGTTCGTCAGGCGACGTCAGGCGCCGGCTTCGACGGCCTCTCGCAGCTCGTCCACGTCGCCGGGATGATGCAGCACCACCACGCCATCCATCTGCTCCAGCGCATCGCGAACTGCCTTCGTGAGGCGCCGCCTCGCCACGATGATGCGCGGCCCGTCCGGACTGCGCACCGCATCGAGGCTGCGCACGACCTCCACGGGCGATGCGCCGCTCGACAGCGGGATGTTGAGTATCACCACGTCGAAGGAGCTGTCCCTGAGCAGCATGCCCGCGGCCTCCACGGATGGGGCGGCAATGACAGCATGACCGTGCGCACCGAGCAGGCGCTCTGCGAAGCCGGGCGCGATCGGCGCGGTGCCCACGAGCAGCACATCCCTTGCCCGTCGCGGAGCGGCCGTCTCGATGCTCCGCCCCGTTCCGGTTCCGGGTTTCTCGCTGGCGGGCAGGCAGACGGTGAAGCATGTCCCCTCACTCTCCACCGAGCGCACGTTGATGCTGCCGCCCAGTGACTCCACGCCTGCATGCACCACCGACAGGCCCAGTCCCAGGCCTTCTCCCTCGGGCTTGGTGGACCAGAACGGATCCCAGATGAGCGCAAGCTGATCCGCCGGAATGCCGATGCCGTTGTCCGTCACTTCGAGGCATACCGTGCCGCCGTGCCTCGCTGCGGAGAGCCTGACGACCATGTCCGTCCGCCCATTGGCGGGGCTGTCCGGCAGGGAGCCCTGTGCGCGACGCTCGCGAAGCATGCGGAGCTCGCACGCCTGGCGAGCGTTCACCAGGAGGTTGAGGATGATCTGTTCCAGCTGAACCCTGTCCGCAAGGACCCAGAGCGGCTCGCCGGGAACGTCGAGGAGGCAGCGAATGCCATGCGTCTCCAGCGAATACCGCTGCGACTGCATCGTGTAGCCCAGCACCTCGGCCACGTCCACGTGCTCCACTCGCGTGGAGCCGTCGTGCCTGGCGAAGTTCAGCAACTGGCGTACGATGGACGCAGCCCGCTGTCCCTCCCGCTCGATCGTTTCCACGGCCGCACGATCGTCCTCCTGAAGCTCCGCACGCCGCAGGAGCTGCGCGAAGCCGCAGATGGCGGCCAGCGGATTGTTCAACTCGTGGGCGATGCCGGCTAGCATCCGCCCGAGACTGGCGAGCCGCTCCTCCCTGCGACGCAGCAACTCGCGTCCACGCTGCTCGGTGATGTCCTCGACTATCGCCTCGCACCCGTCCGGAATTCCGCCCGCACCCAGCACCGGCGCGGAAATGATGCGAACGACGATCTCTGCTCCATCCCTTCGCTGCCACCGCTCTTCCTCTGAGTTGCACTCGCACTCGCAATCCGCGTCGGCGGCCTGGGATGCCGCCTGGCCCGGTGCGAGCATGTCGTGCAGGCAGCGACCGACCAGCTCCTCAGGTGCGTCGTAGCCCAGAATGGCCGTGAGAGCCGGGTTCACGTGCAGGAACCGGCCTGCCGAGTCCGTTCGGAAGATGCCGAGGGGCGATCGTTCGGTGAGTCGCTGGATCCATGAGCCGTCCCTGGTGCGTTCCAGCTCGCCGCCAAGAACGCGACGCAGCGCCTCCAGTTCGCTCGTGAGGCGCTGGACCTCCGAACGAAGAGACGTGGCCTCGTCTTCGGCTGAGATGGAAGGAACGTCCGGAGCTGGCATTGGTGCGATGATGGCCACGCGGCAAGGGCGCCGAATGGCAGGGACGGTGACGCGATGCTCCCCGTGGCGAGACGTCGCGCGCGTAACTTTAATGTCGTGTGGCGGGCAATGTCCTGACATTCGGAGTCTCGACAACCGCCGCCTGCCGCGCAAGCCACCGGCTCACAACTTTGCACGCGCGATGATGTCCGAAATCCACTCTCAACACGAGTCCCGGCTCCCCGGGCCGCGTGAGCCCGGCAGCGTCGCCCGGAAGCGCCGGTGCGTTAGATTTCCACTCATGGAGCGCAATACTCGCCAGCGGACTGCCATTCGGCGCGCATTCGAGACGGCGAATCGTCCTCTCGCCCCTGCAGAGGTTCTCGAGGTAGCCCAGGATCAGGTTCCCAGGCTGGGAATAGCCACGGTCTACAGGGCAATCAGGGATCTGCAGGAGAGCGGCTGGCTGACCACCGTGGAACTGCCCGGCGAGCCTGCACGCTACGAGCGGGCTCACCTGGACCATCACCACCACTTCCGGTGCCGCGAGTGCAGCCGCGTCTTCGAGGTTCACGGATGTCCTGCGGACCTCTCCGACCTGGCGCCGAAGGGCTTCGAGGTGGATGACCACGAGGTGGTCCTGTACGGTCGTTGCGAAAGCTGCATTCCGGCCGCATGAGATTCGGCAGCGCCTCGCTGCTCACGATCCTGCTCCTTTGGCTGCCCGCGCGGGCGGCGGCGCAGGAAGACACGGCACGCGCGGCCACCGAAGCCGCGGGCAGATGGAACGGGCCGGCGGTGACCGCGCTCGTGAACCGGGCAATAGACCTTCGCCAGCGGCAGCTCGCGGACAGCGGCCTGCGTGACTATCAGGCGCTGGCGCGCGGATACCTCACCTTCCTCGCACAGCTCGGCGACGAATTTCGTCTTCCTCCCAGGATCGTGAAGGCCGACCAGATTGCCGTGCAGGTGTTCTGGAAGGCGCCTGACCAGAGCAAGCAGGTGCTGGTGGGTTTGCGTGACACCCTGCTGCTTCCCGGCGATATCGGCTATTACCGGGATCGCTACGGAATCGTGCAGAACAACTTTCCCGATCGCATCAGGCTTGGCGACGGGAACGACGTGCGCGACGTTCCGCACCCTCTCTCTCCACTCGGACGCGCGACGTACGACTTCGCGCTCGGCGACTCCGTGCGCATTCAGCTGGGCGATCGAACCATCACGGTGAACGAGGTGCGGGTGCGTCCGCGTGATGCCTCACGACCGGCGGTGGTGGGCACGCTGTACCTGGACAGCGAGTCCGCGCAGCTTGCACGGATGTCGCTCACCTTCACCAGGGCGGCCATACGCGACGACAGGATCGAGACGCTCACGGTGATGCTCGAGAACGGCCTGGTGGACGGCCGGTTCTGGCTTCCGCGCCGTCAGGAGCTCGAGGTGGCACGGACCGCTCGCTGGCTCGATTTTCCCGCGCGGGGCATCATTCGCGGCCGCTGGGAGATCTGCTGCTACGAGGTGAACCAGTCATTGCCGCCGGAGCAGTTCACCGGTCCCGAGATCGTTGCGCTGCCGCCGTCGGAGCTTCGAAGCTACCCGTTCGGCGGCCTGGTGGTGGATTCAATTCCGGAGGACGTAGCCCTTGCCACGCAGCAGGACGTGGAACTTGTGCGTGCGCGAGCCGAGGAACTGGTACGCGCGCGAGCACTGGATCGGGGCAGGGCGGTGGCGCTCTCCGGAAGCGGACTGTCGGACTTCGTTCGCGTGAATCGAGTGGAGGGGCTTGCCCTGGGCGCCGGAGGTGTCGTCAGGCCCGGCTTCGCCGCGCGTCTCTCGCTGCATGGGCGATACGGACTGGAGGACGAGAAGGTGAAGGGGAGGGCGGCGCTCGCTCTCGACGCCCTCCCCATGGCGCCTGAGGTGTTTGCCGAGTGGGACCATCGCGATGCGGGGGACATGGTGGAGTCGTCAGGCGCGCGGAATTCCATTGCGGCGCAGGAGTTCGGCAGCGACTACAGCAACCCCTACGAGGTGCGGGCTGCTGGCGTCAGGCTTGCGCTGGGGGAGCTCGCTGGCGCGCGGTGGCAGCTGGAGGCCGCGTACGAGACGCACCGGGCGCTGACGGTGAATGCCCGGCCGGCCACCGGCCGCTTCGGACCCACGCTCCCGGCTCGCGAGGTGCACGGCTATGCGTTGACGCTCGGTGCGAACAGCCGCTACCGGGAGGGGCCGCTAGGCACCGTGTTCCGCGTTGACGGTAGCGTGTCCCTGGGGCTGCTGGCCGGGGACGGAGCCGGCGAATCGGTCAACTCGAGGGCGTCCATTACGCTGGATGCCGAGGGCAGGGTTGCCGGAAGGCGCGTTCTGGGCCGCACGATGGTGGCCGGAGTGGCGGGGCCCAACCCCGCGCCGCAGCACCACGTGTTCCTCGGCGGCCCGGTCAGCGCGCCCGGATACGACTATCACTCGCTGGTCGGAAGGGCGGGTGTGAGCCAGCGCATCGAGGTGTGGCAGCCGGCTCCGTTCTTTCCGGTGCCGTTAGGCCGTTTCGGTCGCGCTCCGGGCACCATGACCGTGGCGCCTTACCTGAACGTTGCGTATGTGGGCGGCGGAGACGCGCTCGGCGATCGTGAGGGACTGTATCCGTCCGTCGGTGTGGCAGCGCTCTTCCTGTTCGACCTGCTGCGCATAGACGTCGCGCGCGGATTGCGTGACGGGCGCTGGTGGTTCGGCGTTGACGTGTCGCGGGACTTGTGGGGCATTCTCTAGGGAACGGAGGCTCTCACCTGCCTCAGCCCATGGCTGCCCGCTCGCCGGGCGCGATCTCCGCGCTCTCGGTTGCGCACACGTGACAACCGCATGCGCTGACCTTCGCGTGTGCTCTTAGAGCCACGAGCATCGCGCCCGCTACCGTAAGGCTGCCGGCCACCAGCATGGGAGTGTGCGCGGCGCCGCGATGCACCAGCGTCAGTGCCAGCAGCCATAGCAGGAAGCCCACAGCTGCCGCAGCCGGCGCGACACGCCCGCCGTAAGGGTGCAGGTGGCGGAAAGTGAAGGCCGCAGCCAGGAGCGACAGCCCGAATGCGCTCCACTCAATCACGGGATGCCCGCCAAGCACGGGCGCGGCGGCTGCCAGGACAGGGGTCGCGAGGCAGTGAACGGCGCAGAGGGCGGGAGCGAGAGTCAGGAACGCGGACGGACGAGCCACGGAAGTTTTTCGGTTGGATTTGCAGGGCGTCGTCGTTTCGCGCGGCGACGTCATAATAATAACGCGTTATCGTTTGCGTCCGAAAGTGCACGAGCAAAGGCCGGCACCACCTGGTGGCGCCGGCCTTTGCTCGTGCACGGGAGCGGGGTCAGGCTACGGTCTCGCTCCGGATATTCCCGGCCTCAGGTACCGGCGTTGGCAATCTGGTCACGGAGCCGCTGGGCGGTCTCCAGGTGCTGCCTCATGCCCGTCTGCGCCTCGGTGAGTGCCATGCGCACTTCGTCGGTAGGGTTGGCCGCCAGCGCGGACTCCAGTCCGTCCAGGGCGCGCTCGTGCATCTCTATCTGATGCTCCAGCCAGGCCCGATCGAAGTCGGCACCTTCCTCACCCGCCAGGTCCTCCATTCCGTCGCGATGGAGGCTTACCAGGTCATCTGATTCATCCAGCTCGTTCTCGACTGCGGGGGCTCCGCTCTCGACTTCGGCAAGTCGGTTGCGAAGGGCCTCGTGGTCGTCATGGACGGTCTGCGCGAACTCACGCACCGCCTCGGTGGTGGCACGCTCCACGGCCAGCTGGGCGCCCTCGATCTCGAAGGCGTTGGCCGTCTTCAGGAAGGTGAGGATCTGCGCATCGCTGTCGAAGCTCCGCGCCTCGGTGGGCATCGGTGCCGCTGCAGGCGTGGTGGTGTCCAGCGAGTATGCAGAGGTATCCATGGCAAACTCGTCGCCGTTGTCAGCGGGGCCGCACGCTGCCAGCGCCACTGTCGCAACCACGCCACTTGAAAGCAGGAATCGGTTGATCGATCGCATAAGATTGTCGCTCCTTTCGCTCTGTCGTTGAACCTTTATGGGGGCGTGGAACGAACGGATTCCGGCCACGCGCCATGTTGTAAGGGAAGGCTCGTGCCACTGGCCTGGAATGTCGCGGGCCACGGAGTCGGACCGGTCCATGGCGCATGCCGGCCCGCTTCACGGTCCGCAACAGGCAGGACACGCCGGCGCCTGCTGATGCCGATCGCTTGCAGCGCTCGAGGTGGTCGGCTACGATAGTCGCGCCCCTCAATTCAACCCATCGTCATGCGTCCAGCCATTTTCCTCACGACTGTCGCAGCGCTCGCAGTGGCGACTGGCCTGCTGCCGATCGCTGCAGTCGAAGCCCAGAGCGCTGCATCTCCAGTCGGCAGCTCGCCGGATGTGCCGGACACCCGCACTGCTGGGGCGGCCGCACGGCTGGTGGATGACACGGACGCGGCCCGCGCAGCGCTCGAGAGCGCACGGTCTGCCGCGCTGGCGAACACCTCGATGCCGCGAGGCGAGCGCGCGGCGCTCCTCGTCAGGCTCGGCGCATGGGATGACGCAGCGAGGTTGCTCGCCGACACCGCCGCATCCGGCGCTGCAGCGAGCGAAAGGCTCGCTGCAGCCGCGCTCAACGCGCGAATGCACAGGTACGGCGAGGCGCGCTCGCTGATACGCGCCGTCAGGCGCGCCGAACCCGCCAATCGTGCGGCGCGAATCGCCGATGCGCACATGCACGTCAGTGCGTGGACGCTCGACAGCGCGTCCGCGATCGCCGATTCGCTGCTTCGCGAGGACCCTCGCGACGCGGAAGCGGCCGTGCTTGCCGGCCGAATCCACCTGCTGGAGAAGCGGTTCGACGACGCCCTGGAGTGGGCCAGGATGGCCCAGCGGTGGGCGCCAGACCATGCGCCGGCATACGTGCTGGAAGCCGATGCGCTGTTCTGGAAGCTGGAGCTCACCGCCGCCGAGGCTCCGCTCAGGCGCGCGATAGAGCTGGACCCGTTCGATCCAGACGCGCGATTCCACTATGGCTACGCCATCTGGCGACGCGTGGACGCGAGGCAGCTCCCCCGCATGGCAGCGCAATGGAACCTCGCGCTGGAGCTGGATCCGCTTCACTACCTCACCCACTGGCACTTCGGTAATGGCCATACGCACCTCACGTATGCCGACTACGCGCACCCCGCCGACTCGGTGGTGCGCCTGTCCCTGCTGGCGCTCGATTCCCTGGTTTCGCGCGGGCAGGTGTCGGTGGCGATCGAGCGCTCGAGGGCGTTGCAGCAGTCGTATCCGGACAACGTTCTGCCCGCCATGTTCCGCGGCTCCGCGTTCTACATGTCCTACGACATGGAGCGGGGGGCGCGGCTGGACTCGGCGCAGGCGGCGTTCGTGGAGGTGCTGCGGCGAAAGCCCAACTACGGCCCGGCACACAACGGCCTCGCCGCGGTGGTGAAGCAGCGGCAGTTCGACGTGCTCGCGGCCTTCGATTCGCTGGAGCGGGAGATCGCGACTACCCCGACGCCAGCTGACGCGGCGTTCGACGCGGTGTTCGCGGACCTGGCGTACTATCCGGGAAGTCGCGTGAGGCAGATGGCGCGCCAGCAGCTTGGCCCCAGCTACGCCTACCTGCAGATGATTGCCCGGCAGGGCAAGGTTTTCGTGATACCGCCGCTGCACCACGACCTGGCGCAGGCGATGAAGCGTCCGTTCTTCCGGGGCGCCACCACCTTCGACAACCGCCAGTGGATGGACATTCGCGGTGTGGGAAGCGGTGCGGCCGGCATCGAGTACGTGGAGCGCGGCTCGCACCAGGAGCGGAACGTGCTGAACCACGAGTACGTGCACCTGTTCCACGGCCAGGCCTTCACCGATGCCGAGTCGAGGCGCGTGAGGCAGCTGTACTACGACGCGATGGCCGGCAACCGTACCCTGGACTACTACGCTGCCAACAACGAGAGCGAGTTCCTCGCGCAGGCGTACGAGGCGTTCATCTCGCCGGTGAAGGTTCATCCGCTCAACCACAAGGCGATGAACACGCACGACGACCTTCGTCGGAAGGATCCTGCCACGTACGCCTTCCTGGACACTCTCGTGCGGCGACAGAACGCCTACCTGGCGGGCGACACATCCGTGTTCGCCAGCAACTGGGCACAGACCTACACGAACGTTGCTGACTCGCTCAGGCGGCTGTGGACGTCGGACAGCGCCCGCGGCGCGCGAGCGGGCGACAGCGCGCGCCTGCTGGCAATGGGACGAGGTGGCAGGGGAAGCGCGCTGGCCGACTCGGTGGCTCGCGCCCATCAGGCGCTTGCCGCGCGCCTCGCGGAGGCAGCGGCGCTCCTCGACACGGCGCTCGCGTGGGATCCGCGCTACCAGCCCACGATGCTCTCCTACGCCGAGCTCCTGAGGGAGCAGCAGCGCTTCGACGAGGCGGAACGCTGGATCGCAAGGTCCCGCGATACGGATTCCACGTACGCACCAACGTACTCCGCGTGGGCACGGCTGATAGCCGATCGTGCGGAGAAGTCGGGCGGGGCCACTCCCGCAGACTTCGAGCAGCAGGCTCAGCTCATGGAACGCGCGCTGGTGCTCGAGACCGACATAGGGGTGAGAGCCACCCTCTCCGGGCAGCTGCAGTCCATGTACCTCTCTCACTCGCGGCTGCTGGACGCCGTGCGCGTAGCCGATGACTACGTGCGCACGGCACCCACCGTCTCCACGTACCTTCGCGACCGTCGCGACGACGTGGCGGCGTTTGCGTGGTCGCTCCGGGCGGAGACGGGCTATGCTCGTGAGGCACTGGAGTTCTTCCGCGAGATAGTGGCACGCAAGCCCCAGAATTGGGGCCTGCGCTCGCGCTACGCTGCGGCCGCTGCAATTGCGGGCGAGCTGGATGAAGCCATTTCGTCGCTCGAGGATGCGCAGCGCATACTCGGCGCAGGCGGCAACCTGAATGCCGGCCTGCAGTCCCAGCTTGCGGAGCTCTACCTCATGCGCGGCGACTCCGCTGCCGCTCGTGAGGCGCTGGTGCCGCTCTTCCGCAACACGCCGCGGCCGCAGCCCAACGACCGCAGGCTCGTTCGCGTAATCGCAAGGCTGGGCGACACTGACGAGGCGGAGCGCCGCCTGACGACCTATCGTGGCATGCAGAACAACCCGTACACCAACGCCGACCTGGCATTCACGCGTGCGGTGATCGCCGAGGCGAAGGGTGAAGTGAGTGCCGCACGGCGCCTCCTGGGCGAGGCGCTCACAGCCAATCCGTATCATAGGGAGGCAAGAGTGGCCTACGAGGCGCTCGGCAGGCACGCGCAGTGACGGGCGCCTCGGGCTCCGAGCCGACAGTGCTCACCGTCGCCGACGGAACTCCGTCGGCATCCGTGATCGAGGAATGGCGCCAGCTCGCGCGTTCACTGGATGACACCACGTACTTCCAGACGCCCGACTGGGTGCTCAACTGGTGGCAGGACGTTGGGCGTCCGCCCACCGAGCTGGCCCTCTGGCGCAGCGCCGGAGGCGAACTCGAAGCCGTGGTCTTCATCTCCCTCATCAGGGAAGGAATCAACCGCAGGGACCCGCTGCCGCTCAGCCTGACGACCAACACCGGAAGCGGTGCACACTCCGGTGACCACTGCGGCTGGCCGGTCAGGGCGCACCGAAGGCCGGACGTGCAGAAGTGGCTCGCGAATCATCACTGGGGCACGTCGCTGCTGCTGCGATCGCTCGATCCCGAGTCCGGGGTGCCCTGCGTGCCGGAAGGAGGCCGTCTGGTGCTGACCACCACGTGCCCCAGGCTCGAGATTCCGGAGGATCCTGCGGCACTCAACGTCTCCTCCAACTTCAGGCAGCAGCTCAAGCGCTATGGGCGCAAGCAGGACAAGGCCGGCCTCACGATCGAATGGCACGGCCCCGGCACCGTGACGAGCGACCTGATAGACACCTTGTTCTCGCTGCACGAGAGCAGGCGCAGCCTCACGGGCTACTCGAGCTTCAAGCGAGACCGGCACGCTGACTTCCAGCGCCGCCTTGCCGAGTGCGGGGCGGAAGACCGTGGTCCGGCCATGGTGCTCGCGCGCTGCGGAGATGAGCCGGTGGGTAGCCTGTATGGCTACGTGTGGCGGGACACCTTCAGCTACCTGCAGGGTGGCTGGAAGGCGGACTGGGAGCCGCTGCGCCTGGGGTACAGGCTGGTTGCTGAGGCCATCAGGCACTCCGGCCTGAACGGCGCGCGAGTATTCGACTTCCTGCGCGGTGACGAGCCCTACAAGTACCGCTTCGGGGCCACGGACAGGCTGGACGAGACCTGGCTCGTGAGGCGCGACGTGAGCGGACTGGTAATGGACATGAAGTTCGGCCTGGTGCGCGCGCGACGCACCTGGATGCAGAGGAGAAGGGGAGAGGAGGAGAGCAGGTCAGCGTGATTGCAGGCAGCGGCGCACTTCCATGAAGTGCGCCGCTGCCTGCAATCGGGAATCAGCCCTCCAGCTCCACCGACCACTCCACGGGCATCTCGGGGTCCAGCGAGTTCTTCACCGAGCAGTACTTGTTCACTGCCAGGTCCACGGCTCGTTCGGCGTGGATGCGTTCCACGCCGGCGCCACGGATGCGAACGGTGAGCGTGATGTGCGTTATGCGCGCGGGAATCGCCGCTGCACGCACGCCGGTTGCGTCCACGGTCAGCTCCTCCACCGGTGTGCGACGCTTCGCGAGTATGTCCACCACGTCCGTGGAGACGCACGCGGCGAGGCTGGCGAGGAGTCCGTCCACCGGTGACGGGCCGGTTTCGCCATCCGAATCGAGACGAATGGTGGGACCGCCCTCGCGACCGATGTCGAATCGGTGCGCGCCCGCCCAGCGAAGCGATACCCGGGAAGGAGGCTTCTGCGGGGTAGCCGGATTTCCTGCCTGTGGCGCGGTTTCAGCACTCATGTTGACTACGCTAGGGTTGATATCGTAAGGCACCCCGGATGGTCAGCGCTCGATCGGCGCGCGAACCATGTTGCCCCATTCCGTCCAGCTGCCGTCGTAGTTCCGCACCCTGTCGTAGCCGAGCAGGTAGGTGAGGACGAACCAGGTATGGGACGAGCGCTCGCCGATGCGGCAGTACGTGACTACGTCATCCGAGGGCGACAGCCCGATCTCGCCTTCGTAGATGGCTCGCAGTTCCTCCGCACTGCGGAAGGTACCATCCGGGTTGGCGGCACGCGCCCACGGCACGTTGCGGGCGCCGGGAATGTGCCCGCCGCGCAACGCGCCTTCCTGCGGATACTCGGGCATGTGCAGCTTGCGACCCGCGAACTCGTCCGGCGAACGCACGTCCACCATGGGCAGCCCGGCCTCCATGTGCTTCAGCACGTCCTGGAAGAAGGCGCGAATCTTCTGGTCGGAGCGATCCGGGGCCTCGTAGCTGGACGGCGGGAACTTGGGCACGTCCGTGGTCATCGGCCGGCCTTCCTGCTCCCACTTCAGCCGCCCGCCGTCCAGCAGGCGGGAGTTGTCGAAGCCGAACAGGCGGAACACCCAGAACGCGTAGGTTGCCCACCAGTTGTTGCGGTCACCGTAGAAAATGACGGTGGTGTCGTTGTCAATGCCCAGGCGGCGCAGCAGGGCCTGGAATGCCTCACGAGAGACGTAGTCGCGCTGCAGTGGATCGTTGAGGTCTGCGTGCCAGTCCACCTTCTGTGCGCCGGGGATGTGCCCCGTGTCGTAGAGCAGCACGTCCTCATCGCTCTCGATGATTCGGATGGAGGGATCGTCCAGGTGCCCGGCGAGCCAGTCAGTGGAGACCAGGACGTCGGGTCGTGCGTAGCCTTTGTCGTTCATGGTAGTGGTGGGGTTGGAGACTTTCGCGGTCGAAGTCCGCTGCAGTCTTCAAGCGATTCGTGCCCCGTTCGGAATCGGGACGTCGGGGCGGAGCAGGACCACGTCGCCCTCCTCCGGAACGCCGCCCAGCACCAGGACTTCGCTACTGAAGCCGGCGATTCGTCGTGTACCGAGATTCATGACGGCTACTACCTGCCTGCCCACCAGGTCCGCCGGCTGGTAACGCCGCGTGAGCTGGGCGCTCGAACGGCGATGCCCGATGTCGGGCCCGAAATCCAGCAAAAGCTTGATGGACGGCTTGCGGGCCTCGGGGAAGGATTCAGCCTCTAGCACGGTACCTACGCGCATCTCGAGCGCGAGGAAGTCGTTTACGGAGGGCATGACGCAATGTATAAGCAGAGTCCGGCCCGGTGACCCCTCCGAGACCGGCCAGATTTGGCCAGCCACTTGCTCCCGTGCGCTCCACCCGCGAAACTCCCCTCGAAGAGGAGCCCGATGGTTTCCTGGACTTTCGCCTGAACGCAGCCGGCGCGGTACCTGCCGCCGTGGACTTTCGAGTGCACTTCGAGCCGACCTGCTGATTTCCGTAGAGGTTGCCGTGATTCGTATCCTCCGAGACATCGCCGCGAAGTATGGCGTGGTCGCGCTCGTGATCTATCTGGTGATCCATGCAACGGTGTTCGGCACCGCGTGGTTCGCCATCAAGGCCGGCTGGACGCCGAGCAGTGTCGCCGGCGACCTGGGCGCCGTCACCATGGCCTACGTGGTGGTGAAGCTGCTGCAGCCGGCCCGGATTGCCGCCACGGTGATGGTCACCCCGTTCGTGACTCGCCTCCTGGAGCGCGTGTTCCCGCGCCTGAGGCCCGTGGCCACCGAAGTGGTCACCACGCGCAAGCCGAACTGAGTCACCTGGGGGCGCACCCGTCACGGTGCGCCCCGTCAGGCTACGCTGCGCTCGCCAGCCACTTAAGCACGTCGTCCGCCACCCGCTCCCATCCGGGCTCGGCGACGATGAAGTGTGCGTGGCCCTCATATTCGCGCAGTTCCGCGCCGTACTTCAGCGCCAGCTGCCGCCCGATCCTCGGCGCCACGAAGCGGTCTTCTGTGGCCGAGATCACGAGCATGGGAGCGCTGATCCGTGAGGCATCCACGGCCAGTGCGCCCAGCGAGATATCCCGAGCCACCCGGCCACTGTCGGGGATGAACTGCGCGAGCGCTGCATCGGCCTCGCTTCGAGGCATGCGGTGCATGGACAGCTCGTAATGCTCCTCGCGAGAGCCCTCCAGCGGTCGCGAAGCCAGCATCGCGGGCAGGTGGCGCAGCTGCTTCAGCATCAGGCGCGGCGTAGCCACGCTGATTCCTCGGGGAGGGGCGGCGCAGATCAGCACGGTGGCGCTGCTCAGGCCCCTCTCTGCGACCGCCTGTGCCAGCAGACCGCCCATCGAGTGCCCAACCACGATCGGGCTTCCCAGAAAGCGCGCGGCCTCGAGCGCGTCGTCAACGTAGTCCAGCAGCCGTACGCGGCCGATGTCATCCACCTTGCGACTCCCCTCGCGCCCGCGAAGGTCCAGCGCGAAGGATGGATGTCGGGCTGCGGCGAACCGGCGCTGCCACTGCTCGAAGCACCATGTACCGGCGAACAGGCCCGGCAGGAACAGCACGGGAGGCCGGGTTGCGTTGGCTGGCGTTGCAGACGTGAGGGCAAGCCCTCCCGGGGTCCGGATACGGGGGAGCGTCACGCCGCGTGCAGGGAGTCGCCCTTCGTGCGCATTCAGAGCTTCGCCAGGCGCATCAGGTCCTTCTCCCTTCCAGAAATGATGAGGGTGTCCGACGCGGTGAGCGGACGGTCGGGATCGGGAACCGGGATCACTTCGTCGCGAAGCATGTCGTGCAGCGCGATCACCTGGATGTGGTAGCGCTGGCGCAGGTCCAGGTCGCGAAGCGACTGGCCCTCCCACCTGTCCGGAACGCCCATCTCCTGGATGGAGAAATGTCCACCGAAGCGAACGTAGTTCAGCAGGCCTGACGAGGACAGCCTGTGCCCCAGCGCAATGGCACTGTCGCGCTCCGGGAAGATGGTCTCAGTTACACCCTGCTTCTCCATTACGCGGGCATGGTCGAACGAGATGACCTTCACGTACACCTGCGGAATGCCCACGTCCTTGAGTGCCAGCGTCGCAAGGATGCTCGCGGTGATGTCGTCGCCCACGGAGACGACGGCCGCGTCCGCACCCTTGCCGCCCGCGCGCTCGATGACCTCGCGCGACGTGCCGTCGCCCACCACCGCACGATCGAGGACGGGGCCAAGCCGGTCAACATTCCGCTCCGAGAAGTCGAGCGCGATCACCTCGTGCCCTTCGTTGACGAGCGTTTCCGCAACACCGCTGCCGAAGTTCCCGAGTCCGATGATGACGAAGCGTTTCCTGGCCATGTTGACCTGATGGTGCAGTTGTGAACGAACGCGGCAGTCGTCAGCCGATCGCCACGTCCTCGTAAGCGTAACGGAAGCTCTGCCTGCTCGGCCCCAGCGCGATTGCGGCACCTACCGACAGAAGCCCAACTCGACCGATGAACATCAGGGCCACGAGGATCAGCCGTCCCGGGTCGCTGAGCGTGGGTGTGGTGTTCATCGAAAGACCCACGGTCCCCAGCGCGCTCGTGGCCTCGAAGGCGAGGTGAATGAAAGCCTGCTCGGCACCCGGTTCGGTTGGTGCAGGCGCCTCGATGGCGACGAGCAGGAAGAGCGCAGCGATGAGCGTTGTGACCGCGAGCACGGTGAGTCCCACTGCGCGGTCTATCGTTTCTGAAGGCACCGAGCGGTTCCACGCGCTTACGTGGTCCTGCCCGCGAAGACGCGCGATCATGAGCGCGACGATGAGGGCTGCCGTCGTGACCTTGATGCCGCCTGCCGTGGACGCCGGCGCCCCGCCGATGAACATGAGGATCATCATCATGAGCGCGGTGGGCGCTGCGGCAGAACCGAAGTCCACGGAGTTGAAGCCTGCCGTGCGCGAGACGACCGCCGCGAAGACGGAGTTTGAGACCTTCTCGTAAGGCGACATGCTCGCGAGCGTGTTGGACCACTCGAAGTAGCCGAACGTGACGGCACCCAGAACTATCGCGGCGAAACTCGCCGCAAGAACGAACTTCGTGTGCAGCGAAAGCGGGCGGCGCTTCCTTCCCCTCTTCATCCGTCCCCGCGAGGCAAGCTCGGACACGGTGAGGAATCCGAGGCCGCCCAGGGCCACCAGCGCCATCGTCACCAGGAGAATGAGCGGCTGGCTCGTCTCTGTCATGAACGACAGGGACATGATGGAGAAGCCGGCGTTGCAGAAGGCGCTCACGGCGTGGAAGATCGCAGGCCACAGGGCACCCTCGAGTCCGAACTGGCCGATCCATCCTGCATAGAGGAGGACTGCACCAACGCCCTCGATGGCGAAAGTGGTCTTGAAGACGACCCGCACCAGCCGGCGCACGTCAATCTCCGGGAGGGCACCGCCGCCTGTCATGAGATCTGCCTGCCGCAGTGACGGCCTGACGCCGACACTGAGCATGACGAGACTCGTGAGGGTCAGGAGGCCGAGTCCTCCGGCTTGCATCAGGACCAGCAGCCACGCCTGGCCCCAGGGAGTGAAGAAGGTGCCGGTGTCCACCACCGCGAGTCCGGTAACGCAGACTGCGCTCGTGGCGGTGAACAGCGCGTCCACCCAGCCCAGCGGCTCGCCCGCATACAGACCCGGCAGGAAGCGGAATCCGAGCGTGCCGATGAGGATGAGGGCAGCGAAGGAAAGGACCAGCAGCTGCGCCGGCGTGACTCGATCCCAGGCGTCAGCCGGGGTGATTCGTCTCCTGCGCGGAAGCCAGCGTTCCACCACATAGCTGGCGGCGCCCCTGGCGCGTCTGCCTGCTCGGCCGAATCCCATCACGCGCGAACCGGACGGCGAATCGGCAGCGACCGAACGCGTGCTGCGATCGGCGAATGTCCGTGGCTACCTTTCGGCACGATGAGCGAGACCCCCCCGCCCCCCAGAATGGATCCGTACAGCCGCCACATCTTCGTGTGCACCGGCGGCTACTGCTCTCCCGATCACGGGGGGCGCGAATTGTATGCCCTGCTGCCGCGCCTGCTGCAGAGGGAGGGACTCCTGTTCGGCCCGGAGCGAGTGAAGCGAGGCGAGACGCCGTGCCTCGGCGTCTGTGCCGGCGGCCCCATGGTGGTGGTATATCCCGACGGAGTGTGGTATCACCACGTGACCCCGCAGCTTCTGGAGCGCATAGTCGTGGAGCACCTCGCTGGAGGGCAGGTCGTACAGCAGGGGCGGATGCCCGTGGACGATGCAGATGGCCGGGGCGATTGAGCCTCGGCCACCTGCTTCGGATTCAGGCCGCGCCGCCCAGCGCGTGCAGGCGCGCCACCCGCTCCGCGGTAGGCGGATGGGTGGAGAAAAGCTTGGCGAGCCCGCCCCCACGAAGTGACTGCAGCGGGTTCACCTGCGCAAGCGGTGCCACGCTAGGCGCCACATCCATCGGTATCTGCCGAGCCCCGGCTTCGAGTCGCTGAAGCGCGCTGGCGAGGGCGCGCGGGTTGCCGCAGATCTCGGCGCCCACGGCGTCTGCCTTGAACTCCCGCTGCCGGCTGATGGCGAACTGGATCACGGACGCCGCGATGGGGGCGAGCAGCATGAGCGCCAGTCCCGCAAACGGGTTGCGGTCGCCGTCGCGGCCGCCGAAGAAGAAGGCGAAATTCGCCAGGGCGCTGATCGCACCCGCCATGGTCGCTGCCACAGTCTGCAGCAGCATGTCGCGGTTCTTGATGTGGGCCAGCTCGTGCGCTAACACGCCCTCGAGCTCTTCGCGGTTCACCAGCCGCATGATTCCTTCCGTTACGCAGACCACCGCGTGCTCCGGGTCGCGACCCGTGGCGAACGCGTTGGGCTGGGCCTGCGGTGCGATCGCAACGGTGGGCATGGGTAGCCCCGCGCGCTGGCGCAGCCGGTCAACCATCTCGTAGAGTTGCGGGGCCTCCTCTGCAGTGACGACCCTGGCACCGTAGGCGCGCAGGACCATTCGATGCGAGTTGAAGAGCATCACCACGTTCATGGCACCGCCGAACACGAGCGCCATGATCATTCCCGTCTGACCGCCGAAGTAGCCGCCGATCGCCCCGAACAGCGCCATCATGCCGGCGAGCAGAACGAAGACCTTTACGTTGTTCACTTGCCGTCTCTCCTTCCAAGCGTTCGATGCAGTACGGGCGAGCCCCGTTCGCCGACATTTGCGGCGCCCCGGCGGTCTCGCCCGGATTTATCACTCGTACGGGCGGTCGGTGCCCCGCCTGCGTGCTTCATTACCAATCGTGGTACCGTCAATGCGGCTCCAGGCGGCAGGGCCACTTCCCATCCATCGGGTAATAATACCATGAGGTCGTCTTGAGGTGCCATCGAACCCGTTTCGGGTCTGAGGCGGGAATGCCGGTCCGTACCGCTGCGGAACGGTGGACTCGACGAGTCCGCACCAGCCTGTTCGTCAGCTCGATTCTGCTCGCCGCGGCGTGTGCGTCTTCCCGCAACGGGACCGACCTGGCAGCGGACGAGGCGGAGGCGGCGCCCGGTGGCGACGTCACCGTGGTCGTGGACAACGACCTGCTGCCCACGTCGTCGGTGAGTGTGTGGATGGTGCTGGAGTCGGGCCGTCAGGTGCTGCTGGGGTCGGTGGGACCCGGGCACCGCGACGAGCTCGAGTACAGCTTTCCAGCGGGTGTGGCCACCTTCCGGCTCCGGGCCCGTCCGATCGGGGGCCGCGAGATCATTTCGAACGGCTTCTCGCTCTACGACGGGGCCAGGGTGCACTGGGCATTGCGGGCGAACGTGGCGGTGGTGGTGGACGGCTCGCGATAGGTCCGTGGCTGCGGAAGTTGTGTGGATGGCGACCTGGCCGAACGGCTAGTGGACGTTGGGCGCGCATCGCGCCGCTGTGGCGCCGTTGCCGCGGCTATTTGCGCGGGCTACGTTGAACGGTGCGTCAGTCGGTGACGCCACAGACCGAATCACCAACGAATGTCCGATCCGCTCTCATCCCGGCGAATGCTGATGCGCGCTGCAGCGCGAATGATCGGTGACGCCGACGAGATGGTGGAGACGGCGGACGATGCCCCTCCGCGTCTCACCCCTTCCGCCCTTCAGCAGCCGCGCTACCGAATGTCACGCAGTCGCGATCGCATACTGGCCAACCTGGACGACATGTATCGTGAGGCCTTCGAACGCGCGAAGGCGTCCGGCGACGACAAGCAGATGGCCACGCTGGACTTCGCCTACAGGCGCGAGCAGCTGTATTTCGAGATACTGCTCGACATCCGGGACGCCGTGGAGCGCCGCGGCTGAAGCAGCGGGCGCCGTGTAGCAACCCCACAATTCAACCGAAATGACGATGCCCCAGGCGGGTGCCGTGTCGCCACCGGTGTCGCTCGCCGTGGTCAACGCGCGCGTTTGGACGGGGGACCCGTCGCGTCCGTGGGCAGATGGCCTGGCGGTGCGCGGAGACCGGCTTGCTGCAGTGGGATCGAGCGCGGAGGTGCGGAAGCTTGCCGGGACCTCCGCGCGCGTGGTGGACGCGCACGGAGCGTTCGTGGCCCCGGGCTTCATAGACAGCCACGTGCACTTCCTGCCCGGCGGTTTCCGCCTTGGCTGGGTGCAGCTGCGGGATGCGCGCACTCCTGGGGAGTTCGTGATGCGCGTCGCCGATCGCGCGCGGGCGCTCCCGCCGGGCAGCTGGATACTCGGCGGCGACTGGGATCACGAGAACTGGGGCGGTGAGCTGCCGCGACGCGACTGGCTGGATGCGGTGACGCCCGACAACCCGGTGTGGATCACACGGCTGGACGGCCACATGGCACTGGCGAACGGCGCGGCGCTGGCCGCTGCCGGCATTGACAGGCACGCGCAATCGCCGGACGGCGGGCAGATGGTGCGCGACGAGGCAGGCGAACTGACCGGTATCCTGAAGGACACCGCGATGGAGCTGGTGTCCCGAGCGGTGCCGCCGCCTGACGCGAGAGCGGAGGATGCCGCGCTCGACGCCGCGATGCGGTACGTGGCCGCGCAGGGCGTCACCACCGTGCACCACATGGGCACCTGGGATGAGCTCGCCGTGTTCGAGCGGGCACACGCCACCGGTCGCCTCCGAACCCGAATTCGGGCAGCGGTGCCCATTCACGACTGGCGGCGCCTGCGAGAGCTTGTCGCGGAGAGGGGACGCGGCGACGACTGGCTCTCGATCGGGGCCGTGAAGGGATTCGTGGACGGCTCGCTCGGGTCTCACACGGCAGCGTTCCTGGAGCCTTACGACGATGCACCTGACGACTCGGGGCTGCTCGTCCTGCAGCCGGACGAACTCCATGAGCTCGTTCGCGATGCCGACGCTGCCGGTCTGCAGGTCATCCTGCACGCGATCGGTGACCGGGCGGTACGCCTCCAGCTGGACGCGTTCGAGCGCGTGCTGCGCGAGAACGGAGCGCGCGATCGGCGCTGGCGAATGGAGCATGCTCAGCACGTGGCCGCAGCTGACAGGGCGAGGTTCGGCGAGTTGCAGGTGATCGCCAGCGTGCAGCCCTGTCACCTGAGCGACGATGCCCGTTGGGCGGAGCGCGTGATCGGAGCGCACCGAGTGAACGAGGCCTACTCATTCCGCTCCCTGCGGAACTCCGGTGCCCGGCTCGTTTTCGGGAGTGACTGGTTCGTTGCGCCGCCTGTACCGCTGCAGGGAATCTTCTCGGCGATGACCCGCCTTCCGCTTGGCGGGCCCGAGGAGCCATGGGGAGCCGACGAGTGCCTGGGATCGGTGGAGTCACTGGTGGCCTACACTCGTGATGCGGCGTTTGCCGCGTTCGACGAGCACAGGCTGGGAACGCTGATGCGCGGAATGCTGGCCGACTTCGTGCTGCTGGATCGGGATCTCACGAGCGTGCCTGCGAAGGAGGTCGCTGCAGCGCAGGTGCTCATGACGGTTGTCGGTGGCAAGGTGGTTCACGACGCCATTCAATCGAACGACTGACCCCAACAGGAGAGTTGCGTTTGCGGCTTCCGGTCATTCGCGCAGCGCTGTCGCTGCCAGGCTTATTCCTGCTCGGCGTACTGCTTGGCGGATGCGCCCAGTCAGCACCACGTGAAGTATCTCCCACTGCCGACTCGGCGCTTGCTGAGCGGTCGCGAGTGGGGGCCGTCTCCCTCAGCGGCGATCAGGCTGCCGATAGAGCGCGCATAGACTCGCTCGTTGCCGTGGCGCGGTCCATCGCTCGCCAGGACGGCTGTTCGGACGCCACCGGTTGCGCCACCATGGCCCTGGGGGTGAAGGCCTGCGGAGGACCTAAGGAGTATCTGGTGTACTGCAGCGCACGCACGAACCGCGAAGCGCTCACTTCTGCGGTGGAACTCGTGAACCGCCTGGAACGTGAGTTCAACGAACGGTACGACGTGGTTTCCGATTGCATGATGGTGCTGGAGCCCGCTGTGGCCGTGGAGGGCGGACGCTGTGTTGCGTCAGGCAGTGGTGCGGAGCGAATGCCCTGACGCACGGGGGTTGGGGCGCGATCCAATTGACACCGCTGTGCGGTAGTGCAATGGTGGTGGACTGAGTTCGAGGACCGCGAGACGTGGCGGCGCTGCCAGACTCGTGCATGACACGGATGTTTCTGCTTCCAGCGGAGGGTCCCGGTCAACCGAATGAATTCCACGCACCGCCGGGTACGCACACTCGAACGTGGAGTGGAGTGGCTCCCTCGGCACGACTCGCACTACATCCTTGCGCGCATGATGGTGTCGGCGCGCCACGCGCCGCCCATCTGTATTCAGCAGGGTACGCTGCGCGAGCTTGACGACCTCGTGCGTGCGGCACCGGAGTTCAGCTTCGGGCTGCTCACCGGAGACCTGTGCACCTGCAGGCGCTCGGAACGCGACTACACGCTCATAGACGGGCTCGTGGAGTGTGCGCTCCCGGAAGAAGAGGGCGACATCTACGGTCTGATCGCGCTTGCATTGCGTGAGCGCATCGTGCTTTTGGAACGGGCCGGCTCGCCGGTGGTCGGCTTCTACCTGAGCAACACGAGCGTGGTTCCGAAGGTTGCTCCCGAGGACGTGGCCCTTTTCCGCTCGGTGTTCCAGCAGCCGTGGAACGTGATGCTGCTCAGGGATCGCGTGTCCGATGGCGAAGTTGGAGCGTTCATTCGGGTGGAGTCGGTGGACGAGCGGCCCTATGCGGCGCCCTTCACGGAGCTCATTGCGGGCGAGGGGGGGCGGCGGCGGAAGGAGGCTCCGCGGACCATGGTTCGCTGGACCAATTACCAGCCCACGGAGATCGTCACGTCCTATTCGGCCGTGGAGGCGATGAAGGTCTCGGAAGCCGGACGGGCCAGGGACGGAGGCCCGATGGTTCGCGGCTTTCTCGGGCGGACGATCGGTCGTGTGGGAGATTCGGGACGTCTCTGGCGCGATTTCTCGAGCAGTGTAAGGCGTTCGGGACGTGTTGGCCGAGCCTCGGTAACGAGGGGGACTTCGGCAGTTCGGCTGGTGCGAGAGGATGACGTTGCTGCCTCCGAGCCGGAAGGGACGCAGGAGGCAGAGACGATTCGCGCGTCGCAGCCCGCGCGTCTGCCCGCCTCGCCTGAACCGCCGACGGCAGAAAGAGCCCTGCCAGCCGAGCATGGCCACGGGGGTCCGGGTGCCACGACGCTGTCAGTGGGTTCCGCCAGTATTCCGGACGTGTTCCCGATCGAGGAGGCGGCCGCGCAGAAGCCCGCGTTCCCGGTGCGCGAAGTCGCTTCCGGTCCGGCACTGGTCACGCCGACGGCTGCGACTCCAACGGCGCAGACTGACGATCGGAGCGGATCCGGACGCGGTTACCGACCGGAGCGGACGGGTAGTGCGACGGAGAGAGTCTCCGAGGGCCTGAAACAGGCCGTCGTGCAGGATGGCGCGCATGTGGATGCGGGGGAGACGGGCACCGCGCACAGTGACTCGGATTCGTCGTTCGAGGTGATCATGGTGCCGCCGCTGGAGGCCGCCGGGAAGGACGAGCGGTGGCTGCTCCTGCGGCGACTTTTCGCGCGCCGCCCGAAGTGACTCCGGAGCGGGAGCCATCGGTGTGCGACGATCGGACAGCGAACGAAGGAGGTGCGCGAAGCCATGTTGCCGGGTGCCTGGGTGCAGGTGCGAGTGCGCGCTGCTTCTGCCAGTCACATCAATCCGGACAAGGTCGCTGGACGAGGCCGTGGGCGTCAGGCGGTTGCGAAGGCGACATGCGGGTGAGTGGCAGTGATTGACGCGCGGGTGATGCGAGCAGGCGCAACACAAGTGTTGCGGAGGCGCCGCACTTTTTCCTTTTGCGGCATTGTGAAACACGGCAGGCGCGGCAGTTGGGAACTGGCGGGAATCCGAGGGAGGCCGATGTCCGTATCGTCGTTCGGTTTCCGCGTGCTGTCGTCGGTGTACTCTACTTGCACGGGGCGAAAGCCAGTGTTATTACCTTGTTACACGATTTGTGACGGGAGTCACATCCGCTAGCGGTCGTAGCCGGCTTTCGCGGATCTGACTTGCAGCAATGACAGGACGGATGGCGGCGACAGTTTCGGGAACGGCTGTTGCGCTGATATCCGGACGATCCTGAGAGGTTGGTTGATGGGAGTGCGATTGCCAGCGCGGCGCGGTGCTGGAGCACCAGGTTGTAGGCGTCGTCCCAATGGAACATGGAATCGGGACAGGGCTCCAGAGCTCGTGGCTGCGAAGCCGGTTCACCCAGAACCGGTCGTCGAGGCATGGCACCACGTACATCGGGCTCCGTTGAAGCGATAACGGTTACGCATTCCGGACAGCCCGGAAGCGCGCGTATGCGCGCATCTGCAGGAGAACTTCCACTTCGCCGCGCCGTGAGGCTTGCGGCTGTCGCGGCAAGTCTCCTGATGGCCGCCTGCGGCTCTTCGCGCCAGAACGAATCACTTGCCGCGCCAGATCCCGTGTGGGACATGGTGTCGGATATTCCCGCGGTGGATTCGTCGTTCCTCGCGCCGGTCGTGGTTTCTTCCGACGGCGCAGGGCACACGCTGCGGATCGGACCTAACGATCTCCTTGCCGTCAGCGTACTGGAGGCTCCAGAGCTGGACAGGGAGGTGCGCGTGGACGGTACCGGGCGCATCTCGCTGCCGCTGCTTGGCGAGATCGCCGCAGCCGGCCTGACGACGCGAGAGCTGGAGCTGCGAATACAGGATTCGCTGAGTGCGCGTTACATACGCGATCCGCACGTGAGCGTGCGAGTCAGCGAGATGGAAGGACGTGCCGTGTCGGTGGTGGGTGCCGTAGTCAGGCCGGGCGTCTTCCAGATTCGTGAGCCGAGACCGCTTCTGGAACTCATCGCGCTCGCGGGGGGATTCGCGCCCGATGCCGGTGAAACGGTGATCGTCGTTCGCGCGCGCTCGAGCAGTCCTGCCGCGAACGGCAGCGGGCGAATCAACGGGCAGGGTGAGGGTAGCGACGGTGCGGTGGGCGCCGCCGGAGTGGCGCTGACCGTCAACCTCCGCGCGCTCCTGGAGTCCGGCGGTCCTAACGACAACGTCTACGTCCAGCCCGGCGACCAGGTAAAGGTTTCCAAGGCGGGAATCGCCTACGTGGTGGGCGAGGTACAGCAGCCGGGCGCGTTCCCGATAAATGGCAGCGCAGGACTCACGGTCCTGCGCGCAATTGCGTTGGCCCAGGGCTTCGGTTCCCGTGCGGCGAAGGGCCGTACGGTGATCATCCGCACTGGCGAGGATGGCGAACGTCGTCAGGTGCCCGTTGACGTCGGCGACATCCTCTCCGGAAAGGCGCCGGACGTTGAGCTCGAAGCGCAGGATGTGGTCTTCGTACCGAGCAGCACTGCCCGCGTGGTGAGCTACGGGGTGGTGGATGCGCTCGTAAGGATGGTGTCGTTGCGGAACATCTTCTAGCAGCTGATTCCGGATTACCCCCGGAAGGCACGTGGCAGGAACGCGGTTGATTCATGGAAGCACCAGGGCTTGCCTAACTCGATAAAGACGTCCACATGAGCACACTGCAGCCATACTCACCTGACTCCCAGGTACTGACACCGGCAGATCGCCGCTCGCTCGGCGTTCCGGGGAGGTCTGGCGGGAGGTCGCATAACGACTCAAGTGGGGCTTCGGACCTTCACCTCTACCTGCAGATCCTGCGGAGTCGCTGGCGCCTCATAGCGGCCATCACGACCACGGTGGTATTGGCCGTGGCGGTAGGGACGTTCCTGCAGACGCCGGTATACCGTGCGAGCGGCCTCGTTGAACTTCGCGGCCAGAGCAGCGAGGGCGTGGACGTGGAGGCGCTGTTTCAGCCGCAGCGACTGTCCATCCAGTTCCTGGAAACCCAGTACGAACTGCTCCGGAGCGCGGCTCTCGCCGAGCGTGCCTTTGCGGCCGCCGGCCTGCTGACCACGCCTGGCAGCGTTCAGGGTGGAAGCGACGCTGCACCCGTGCGGACCGCGGCAGGCCCCGCCGGACAAACGCCCGAGTCCGCTCGACGCGACGAAGTGAATGCCCTGGCCAAAGCACTTATCGTAGAACCGCTCACGGGGAGCAACCTCGTGAGGGTGCACTACGAGTCCGATGATCCGGAACTCGCCGCCCGGGTGGTCAACTCGTTCATCAAGAGCTATACGGAGATGCGTGCCGAGGCGGCACGTGCCGCCGTGGCGAGGCTCGGAGCGGAGGTTGACTCGGTGCGCGACCGCCTGGCGGAGTCCGAGCGGTCCCTGCTGCAGTTCGCCCGCGACAACGGCCTGCCGGTGGGGCCGCGCAATGGAACGTCT
Source organism: uncultured Gemmatimonadaceae bacterium (assembly GCA_964415485.1). Taxonomy (GTDB): domain Bacteria; phylum Gemmatimonadota; class Gemmatimonadetes; order Gemmatimonadales; family Gemmatimonadaceae; genus JBBQHX01. Next base: position 12,919 of record CAYQAO010000022.1, on the reverse strand, counting down.
GAGGACCTGCCTCACGCGCGCCTGCGCATCCTGCAGCAGCAGCTCGCAGAGGCCGACGCGGCGCGTTACAGCCAGGAGTCGCTGTTCCAGCTTGTGCGCACGCGCAACGAAGGGTTGCTAGACAGCGAGATCCTGCAGGCACTCCACGTGAGGCTCGCCGGGCTTCGGAGCGAGCACGCGCGCCTCAGCGCCACCTTCCTCGAGGACTATCCCAAGACTCGCGAGCTGCAGCAGCAGATTGACGAGGTGGAGTCGCTGCTCACGCGCGAGCAGGGACGCCTGCGTCAGGCGATAACCAGTCGCTACAACGCGGCGGTTCGCCATCAGCAGCTGCTGCAGCGTGCCGTGGACGAGCAGCGTGCGCTGGTGGACGGGCTGGGTGAGCGGAATGCCGAGTATGGGATTCTGGCTCGAGAGGTGGAGGCCCAGCAGGATCTCTACGCGCGGCTGCAGGACAGGCTGCGCGCGGCGGAAGTGTCGGCTGCCGTGGCGACCACGGACGTGAACGTCGTGGAGCCGGCGGTTGCGCCAACGAGTCCGGTTCGGCCCGTACCGTCCACGAACCTGACGCTGGCCTTCATGGTCGGGCTGGTGATGGGAGTGGGGGCGGCGTTCCTGCGCGAGCACGTGGACGTGACCGTCCGTACGGTTCACGACCTGGAGACCATCCACGTGCCGCTGCTCGGCCTGATACCGTCGGCGCCGAACGTGGCGGCGAGGTCGGTGAACCGCGTGGATCGGAAGTTTGCGTCCAGGCTCAAGCTTCCTCGTCAGGCGGCGAGCAGGGAGGCCATCGAATTCGAGCAGACGGCGCTCAAGGATGCGTTTCTCAGCCTGCGGACCGCCGTTCTAATGGCGGAGGGGAACGCCAGGACGCCGCGTTCGCTGCTTGTGACCAGTGCGCGTCCGGGCGATGGAAAGACCACGATTGCGGCCAACCTGGCCGTTTCACTGGCGCGGCTGAACCAGCGCGTGCTCCTGGTGGATGCCGACCTGCGGCGCCCGGCGCTGCACCGTGCATTCTCCAGGCGCAGGGGGCGGGGGCTGAGTGAGTACCTGCGTGGCGAAGAGAGCTGGAGCAGTCTCGTTCACCTGGACGCGGCCGCGGGAGTGGACCTCCTTCTTGCCGGCGATGCCCAGGGCGCGCCTGCCGAGCTGCTGGCGTCGGACCGTGCGGCGCAGATGCTGGAGGAGGCACGAGAGATCTACGACTGCGTCGTCGTGGACTCGCCAGCCCTGGGCATCAATGCGGCGGATACGCGAATTCTGAGTTCGATCGTTGATGGAGTCGTGATGGTGGTGCGCAGCGGAAGCACGCCGCGCGCCCTGGTGGGTTCGATGCTGAGGAACTCATCCAATGTGGTGGGAGTGGTGCTCAACGACGTGGATCCGAGCCAGTTCCCGGCCTACTACTACTCGTACGGCCAGGAGCTGGATCAGGCGGCCTCCACGTAGTCGTCCCCGAGTTTGCGGTAATTGTCGGTCGGCAGCGCTGCTGCTCCGGTCTTAATACAATCAGTTACTCGAAGGTGTGTCGATGCGCTTCAACTTCGCGCGCGGTTCCGGGAGCGAGTACGGTAGTGCCTTGTCCGTACCCTCCTATCGGGCTGCCCAGCCACTGCTTCTGAGTGAGCTGCGGCGGGCGCGGCGATATGAGTATCCTCTCAGCGTCGCGATCCTGAGTGCCCAGCCGGCATCGAGGCTCGTGCAGTCGAGCAACGGAACGTCAAGAAACGGAACGCGGCCAGAGATTTCCCCCGCCACCTACGGCCTTCTGGGAGGCTTCCTCAGGAACACGCTCCGCGAATCCGATATCCTTGCCGGATTACCGGAGTCCCTTGCGTATGCGAGTTTCCTTCCCGGGGTGGGACGTGAGGGAGCCGAGATGGCGGTGGACAGGTTCCGCGAGGGGTTCCTGGATTGCGGACAGCACTTCCTGCGTGCGGGAGTTGCCACCTTCCCTGACGACGGCCTGACGATTGAGGACCTGGTCCAGTGCGCGATCGAGGCGTGGCGAAGCGAGCTTCCTTCGGGGGCCGCACTGTCACTGACCACAAGGGTTTCGAATGGCTGAGCAGCCGGCGCAGTGGCATCGTTGGCTGAGCGGCACGGATGTGATCGGCAGCAGCCTGGCTTCCGACGATGCCTTCTACAGACGTACGAAGCGCGCACTCGATCTGGTAGTCTGCCTGATCGTGCTTCCGGTGGTGCTGGTGGTGCTGGCGATCTGCGCGATCGCCATAAGGCTGGACAGCCCGGGGCCGGTGTACTTCAGCCAGAAGCGAACGGGCAGGGGCGGCCGCCGCTTCCGCATGTGGAAGCTGCGCACCATGCGTGAGGATGCAGAGCAGTTGAAGGAGAAGTACATGCACCTCAACGTGCTCAGCTATCCGGACTTCAAGATCGTGGACGATCCCCGCATAACGAGGGTCGGGCGGGTGCTCCGCAAGACGAGCCTGGACGAGCTGCCGCAGATCTTCAACGTCATTGCTGGAGACATGAGCCTGGTGGGGCCGCGCCCGACGTCCTTCAGCGCGGACACCTACCGCCTGTGGCACACTGCGCGACTCGAGGTGCAGCCGGGGATCACCGGATTGTGGCAGGTCTCCGGCCGCAACGAGCTGGATTTCGATGAGAGGCTGCGACTGGACATCGCGTACATCCGCAACCGGTCGCTGCGAATGGATCTCGAGATCCTTGCACGGACGGTGGGAGCCGTCATCTCGCGCCGCGGCGCCAACTGAGGGCCGAGATGTCCGCGACTCTCTTCTGGGTATCGGTGCTCGCGCTGTTGTACGGCTACCTGGGGTATCCGCTACTTGTTGCGCTGGTAGGCGGCATCCGCGACCGGAAGGTGCGTCGTGCGCCGGTCACGCCGTCAATGACGCTGATAATCGCCGCGTACAACGAGGAAGAGGCGATTGCAGGCAGGCTGGATAACGCGCTCTCCGTGGACTATCCCCCGGAATCACTCGAGATACTCGTGGTCTCGGACGGTTCCACGGACGGAACGGCCAGCATAGTCCGGAGCTATGCCGATCGTGGGGTTCGTCTTCTGGAGCTTCCCCGACAGGGAAAGATTCCCGCACTCAACGAAGCCGTCAGGCACGCGAACGGAGATGTTCTCGTCTTCTCCGACGCGAACATCCACTTCCATCGGAATGCCCTGAGGGCCCTGGCCCGCAATTTCGCCGATCCGGAGGTCGGCGGCGTAGCCGGGAACAGCACGTATCACCTGCCCGAGGACGGCGAGTCGAGCAGCCACGGCGAGGGACTGTACTGGCGATACGACACCTGGCTGAAGGAGATGGAGAGCCGCACAGGCAGTATCGTATCGGCACACGGCGGTCTTTATGCACTCCGCCGCGAACTCTACATGCCGCCCGGCGAATCATCCGTTACCGACGACTTTGCAATTTCCACCGCGGTCGTGCAGCAGGGCTATCGCCTGGTGTTCGACAGCGAGGCCCTGGCCTACGAGCTTGCGATCGGTGAGGCGAACCGCGAGTTCCGCCGAAAGGTGCGGCTGATGACTCGCGCCTGGCGCTCGGTTGCACTCCGCCGCCCGCTGCTCAACCCCTTTCGCTACGGCTTCTACTCGGTAGTCCTCGCGTCGCACAAGGTGCTGAGGCGCCTGCTGCCGCTCTTCCTGATCGTGCTGCTCGTGTCCAGCGTGCTCAGCGCAGAACAGTCACGGTTCTACATGGCGGCGACTGCAGGACAGCTCGCTTTCTACCTGCTGGCCGGGCTCGGATGGGCAGCCAGACGCATGCACATCGGTCGTTTCCGGCTGGTGTACATCCCGTTCTACTATTGCCTGGCTAATGCAGCCGCACTCGTGGCGTTCGTCAGGTTCCTGGCCGGAACGCGGATCGCGCACTGGGAGCCGCAGAGACATGTCGCGCGAACCTGACGCGGCGTGCGAGGAGCTGACATGCGCGTGAACGGCACGTACGCAGCCGCAGTCGGCGGCGTGATGCAGAGACCCCTGTACCGCGGGACGGTGATATGGGCAGCTGCACTCATGCTGTTCGCCTTCGTGCTGCTGCTCGTGCTTCAGCTCGATGCTCCCTTCGCGCTCGCCGGCATGATGATGATCGCGGGCGGGCTGGTGCTGCTCCTGTATCCGGAGCTAGCCACGCTCGTGGTGGCGTTCCTGCTGTACACCAACATCCCGGTGCTGGCCACGCGCCACGGGGTTCCGTTCATGCTGGCATCGTCGTTCATGCTGCTGCTGGGAATCCCCTTCCTGCACTATGTGGTGGCCAGGCGGGAGCCGCTGCGGTTCGACTCCACGTTCGCCCTCATGCTGGTGCTGCTGGGCGTGATGCTGGTGTCGTCGCTCGGCGCCAGGGGGCCTGACGTGGCGATGGAGTACGTGAAGTCCTATGTGCTGGAGGGCCTGCTGTTGTACTGGCTGGTGGTGAATGCGGTGCGGAACCGGCACACCATGCGTCGGGTCATCCTGACCGTCGTGTCGGCGGGCGCGCTGCTGGGAGTCCTGACCACCTACCAGGAGGTGACGGGCGACCTGCAGCAGCAGTTCTTCGGACTTGCGAGCAGGAACTCCGAGTTCCTGGCCCTGCAGAAGCTCGACGCCACGGACCCGGCGGTGGCCGAGGCGCTAAGCAGCGCGCCTACCACGAGCCGCTCCACGCGCGCAAATGGCCCGATGGACGAGCCCAATCGTTATGCGCAGGTGCTGCTGGTGCTGATGCCTCTGGTGCTGTATCTGGGAAGGACCACCCGCAGCAGGGGCGCCAGGTACGCAATGGCAGCGGCAGGGATATTCATTGGCCTGGGCATCATGTTCTCCAGCTCCAGGGGCGCCATGGTGTCGTTCGTCCTGATGGCCGCTCTCGCTGGCTACATCGGGTGGATTCGGCGCTCGTACCTGGTTGGCGGAGCCCTGGTCGCCCTGCTTCTGATTCCTGTTCTCGCACCGCAGTACGTGGCGCGTGCGCTCTCGATCGTCAACATCACCGCGCTGGTGGACGGAGGTTCTTCCGCGAAAGCCGCCGACGGCGCCATTCGAGGCCGAGTGACGGAGATGCTGGCGGCCGCACAGGCGTTCGTGGACCACCCCGTGCTTGGCGTCGGTCCCGGCCAGTACACGCCCTATTACGCGCTCGAATACCAGCAAAAGGACCCTCGATTCAAGTTCCGGCACCTGAACATCGCACGGCGCGCGCACTCCCTGTACGCGGAGCTGCCGGCCGAGCTGGGTGCGGTGGGCGCGCTGAGCTTCTTCGCGATTTTCGGGTTCCTGCTCCGCAGCCTGAACCGGGCACGGATCCGCTGGCGCGGCGTGCATGACGAGTACAGCGACCTGGCCACCGCCTTCATGTTCAGCCTAATCGCATACCTTTGCACCAGCGCCTTCCTGCATCTGTCGTATCAGCGCTACGCATGGTTCCTCGTCGCGCTGGCCAGTGCGGCGGTGTACGTCACGCGCGACAGGTGGCACGCCCAGCCGGCGAGGGTCTCGTGAGGCCCGGCATGGATTGCTGCGTCTCCTGCGGAGACCGTTCGCCCGGCAGTGCGACCGTGAATGCGCATCCTACTCGGATTCAGCTTCGCGGAGACGCCTGATGCACGCCGGCATGGTTCGCAAGCGGAAGCGCTACTCGTCCATCTCGGTCGCGATGCTGAGCTCTCGCCACGTGAGTCGCGCGAGCGGGCTCGCATCGCTTCGAGTTCTCCTGGATACCGTGCGCTCGCGCTTCATGCTGAAGATGGCGGACGCGGTGCTCACCTGGGACCTTCGCGTTTCCAGGAAGCCCGGCCCGATCTCGCGCGCCACCACCAACTACAAGCGCATCCACGCGATCGTTCGCGCGGTCAATGCTGTAGAACCAGCGATCGTCACCTGGGCCGAAGGACGCCTGCACCGGGACGGCTTCCTGCCGGTTGCAGTTGGGGCGGAGGTGCTCGACTTCGGATCCGCGGCTACCGTCTACAGAATCAGGCCGCAGGAAGGCTTTTCGCGCGACATGGTGATGAAGGTCCTTCGCGCGAGCCTGGGCCGTCCCATTGCCACGCTCACTGCACAGGCTGCAGCACTCAGCGAGTGCCGTGAGTTCGTACGGGACTGGTACCTGAACACGGGTGCACTCGTACCGGTGGACTACCTGGTGCTTCAGTCCCCTCTACTCGGCCGAGCAGCCGTGGCCGGCCTTCAGCCTTACGTTGGCGGTGAGCAGTGGGATTTCTTCGACCTCGCGGAAGAGGGGAGCCTGCAATCCATGCTTGCCGAGCATGCCGACTTTCGCTCGCAGTTCAAGCTGTTCGTGGAACGCACGGCGGAGCTGCTGCAGTCTCAGGACTGCTGCCTGGATCTCATCGGATGGCGCAACCTTCTCGTGGTGAACGAGGACGGGCGGCCGGCTCTGAAGGTCATTGACTACGGGATCTTCAATCTTGAACTGGATCGCAAGCGGCGTCCGGATCGCGCAAGGGCCGCGCTGGCGCGTGTGGAGTGCCTCATGAGCCAGTACGCCCTTGCGTTCGGCGGCCCGCCGCAGGTGGATCCCGCAGAATGGAGCGACGATCCGCCGGCCGAGTTGAGCACAGTGGTGGGGGGCAACTGACGCATGGCCTCTCCCGTTCTTCGCGTGCTCACCTACCATCGCGTCATGGACCTCGCGCATCCGGAAAGGCCGCGCCCCGCGAGCGTGAGTGCAACGCCTGAGGCCTTCGCACGCCAGATGCAGCATCTGGCTAGGCGATTTCGCGTGGTGTCCGCTCCCGAGCTTCTATCGGCGTTCAGGGGTGAAACGACGCTGCCGCAAAGGGCGGTGCTCGTGACCTTCGACGATGCGTACCATGACTTCGGGGAGTATGCCTGGCCGGTGATGAGACGCCTGGGGCTGCCGGCGACTGTATTCGTACCGACGGCCTTTCCGGACTCTGCGCACAGGGAGTTCTGGTGGGACCGACTGCACCGGGTGTTCCGGAGTCCGGTGCGCCAGTCGGTGTCCCATCCCCGGCTCGGCCGCCACTCGTTGAGTACGCCTGACGAACGCTCGGCTGTGGTACGGCGGCTGGAACGCCTGGTGAAGTCCATGCCTCACGAGGACGCGATGCGGATGCTCGACGACGTCTGCGAGCAGCTCGGTGATGCGGGAGCGCAGCGGTCGTGCGTACTGGGGTGGAATGACCTGCGCAGCCTGGCGGCGGACGGAGTTGCGCTTGCGCCGCATACGAGAACTCATCCCGCACTTTCCCGGGTGTCTCCGGAGCGCGTGAGGGAGGAGGTTCGAGGCTCGAGGATTGACCTGGAACGCGAAACGGGCAGCACGCTTCCACTGTTCTCGTACCCATACGGTTCCCATGACGACACCGTCACCGCCATACTGGCGGAGGAAGGGATAGAGGTCGCCGTAACGTGCATTGACGGGCACAGCCAGGTCGGTTCAACCGAGCCGCTGCGCCTTCGCAGGACGAACATCTCCAGGCGGACCACGGACCTGGTTTTTCGAGCGCGGCTGAACCCGATACTTGTATACGTGGATGTGTGGCGCCACAGGAACGAGCGAGCGCACGTCCTTGGGAAGACACTATGAGTTGTAGAGCGGGATACTCGTTGAGCAGTATGCGTGCAGGTCGTGCCTTTCGCGCTGGCGCGGTGCGCCCCCGGACGAGAAGGTCGAGATGTCTGCGCCCATAGCGTCAGAGGATACCCCAGGCTCGAGAGCCGGTACCGGCGTCAGCGATCGTGATGCGAAGAGACGGTCTGGCGAGTCCCGCAAGTACGTTCGCGGTTCGAGTCTTCTCGTAGGCGGGCGCGCGCTCTCCCTCCTCCTCAACCTTGCCGTCCAGACGCTGATAGTCCGTTCCCTCTCCAAGGGGGACTATGGCGCATTTGCCTACGGACTGGGCGTGGCTTCCATAGTGTCCAGCAGCGTTCTGCTGGGCCTGGACAAGGCGGTGGCGCGCTTCGTCGCGATCTACCGGGAGAAGGATCGAGAGGGAGCGGCACGCGGAACGGTTCTGCTGGCGATGGGCGTGGTGCTGACGCTGGGCATCACGGTGCTCGCCGTGGTGTTCGCGCTCCGGGGCGAGCTGCTCGGCACGGTGGTGAAGAGCCCCGACGCGCTTTCGCTGCTGCTGATTCTCATAGTGATCGGACCCATCGAGGCGCTGGATGCGCTGGTGGGAAGCGTAGTGGCGGTAGTCCTGGGAGCGCGGTCCGTCTTCTTCCGCAGGTTCATCCTTCGGCCGGGACTCAAGCTCACCGCCGTGCTGCTCGTGCTGCTCGCATCGGGCAGCGTGTTCAATCTTGCCCTTGCCTACGTGTGTGCCTCGTTCATCGGGCTGAGCGTGCACATCGCGATTCTCGTGCGTGGCTATCGGCGCAAGACCCCGGAGTTCGACAGAGTGCACACCAGGACCGAGTATCCGGCGCGTGCACTGGCGAACTACAGCATGCCGCTTCTCGTGTCCGAGCTCATGGTGCTGGCGACGGGCTCGCTGCTGGTCGTACTCCTCGAGTACTTCCACGAGCCGTCTGCAGCGGCGGAGTATCGGGCCGTGCTTCCCGTGGCCCGACTGAACCTCGTGGTGCTGCAGAGCTTTACGCCGCTGTTCATTCCGCTCGTCTCGCGATTCTACGCGAGGAATGACAAGGTCGGCATCAACGACATCTACTGGCAGACGGTGACCTGGGTAGCGGTTCTCACGCTCCCGATGTTCCTGATGACATTCGCCTTTTCGGAGCCGATTGCCGTGCTGTTCTTCGGCGCGGACTACGCGTCATCAGGGCCGTTGCTCGCGGTGATGGCCGTGGGGTGCTACTTCAGCGCCGCGCTCGGCTTCAATACTTCGACGTTGCGCGTATGCGCTCCCGGTCGGTACGTGCTCGCCGTGGACCTGACGACGGCCATCGTCGGGCTCGGCACCAGTGTGCTGCTGGTAAGGCAGTTCGGGGCGATGGGTGCTGCCGTCGGCACGGCATTCACCATAGTGCTTCAGAACGTGCTCACGCAGGTCGGGCTCGTTGTTGTGAGGACCGGTGTGCAGCTTCTCGACAGGCGCTTCTTCTCGATCTACGGATGCATACTGGCAACGGTGGCCGCTGTTACCGTGGTGCAGCAGGTGATCCAGCCGCCGCTCATTGTGGCACTGTTCGTGGCAGCCGGCGCATCGGCGATGGTGTTCGTGTATTCGCGCGGCCGACTGGAGATCGAGAAGACCTTCCCGGAGCTTCTCAAGGTTCCCCTGCTTCGCAGGCTGCTCGCGTCACCCGCATCCGACGCGGCCGCTCTGGCAAGCGACGAGACTACAGCGCAACTCACCGCGCTGCTGGAGGAGTGTCTTCGCGCAGAGGCGCCCGACCTGCCGGAGGCACAGGTGACCCTCGTACGGGCGGACAGGCGCAGCGTATCCAGCCTGTACGTGTACGACGTGGTCTGGAATGGAAGGGAGGAGAAGATCCTGGTGAAGGTTCCGGGGGGTGACGGCATCACCAGGTGGCTTGCCGATGCTGCCGCCGGAAAGAAGGACCGGCCGCGCCTGGCATTCCTCATCGACGCCGGACAAAGGGCGGAGTTGGAAGCAGAGGCGCTGCGGGTGATTTACCGGCACTTCACTCGTCTGGCGGATCCCCGCTGGGGAGCTGTCAGGGTGTTCGGCTACTTCCCGGAGCACCATGCCATCGCGATGCAGTTCGTGACCTACCCGAACCTGCGCCAGCTGGTGATGCGGTGGAAGTCCATCGGAAAGAGGGAAGTGGATCAGCGAGTGGATACCGCCTTCATTAACACCGGCGGGTGGCTTCGGGAGTTCCATTCGCTGTCGGCACAGCCGGACGTACGACCTCGGCACGTCAGTCGTTCGGAGTTCCTGGAGCACGTCAGGCAGGTGATTGTTCACCTGTCCGAGGCGACCGGTGACGGCCCGTACTTCGAGCGCCTGGCGCGTGAATTTGAGATCGCGGCAAAGGGCGTGCTGCCAAGACTGCTGCCACTCGGGCTTTCGCACGGCGATTTCGCGATGCGGAACGTACTCGTGTCGCCGTCGTCACAGGTGACCGTGCTCGACACCTCGGGCGATCACGCCACCTCGATCTACGAGGACCTTGGCTACTTCCTCGCGGACATGCGGTGCAATCCGATACACGTGATCGGCTGGTTCACCGGACTCGGACGCCGCAGGGTATCCAGGTTCAGAACGGCCCTGCTCGACGGTTACTTCGAGGGGCGGGAGATTCCGATTCGGGAAGTGGCGCTCTACGAGGCGCAGAGCATGCTGGACAAGTGGGCTTCGATGGTGCTGCGGAGGGACCGCGCCAGGGGAATGGTCGCCCGCACGAAGGCCAATGTGCTGCTCTTCGTCATGTCCCTGATGCTCCGGGGCTGCCTGAACGAGCGGCTTCATGCTGCTGGTGAAGACACCCACGCAGGTCCGTTCCGGCGCTCGACGGCAGCATGACCGCCACGATGCAGGACGCGCGCGTTTACACTGCGCACTCCGCCGAGAGTGGTGCCGACTCGCGTGCAGGCGCGCGCCGCATCGCGTACCTGGTGTCGCGCTTTCCGAAGCTCACGGAGACCTTCGTGCTCTACGAGCTGCTCGCCATCGAGAAGCTGGGCGTGGCAGTGAGCCTCTACCCCCTTCAGCGCGAGCACCAGAGCGTGCGGCACCCGGAGGCGGAGGCATGGACGCAGCGGGCGCATTGGGTGCCGTTCCTGTCCATAGGGGTGATTCGCGCTCACCTTCACTATCTGTGGCGGAAACCGGCCGCCTATGTTCGCGTGCTGCACGAGGTGCTGCGTGGAACGTGGGGAAGCATGAAGTTCTTCGGGGGGGCGGTGGCATTCTTCCCTAAGGCCGTGCGAATGGCCTTCGAGATGGAGCGCGAAGGTGTCACGCACGTACATGCGCACTTCTGCAGTCACCCGGCCCTGGTGGCGCTCATCATCCACCGCCTTACCGGAATCCCGTTCAGCTTCACGGCTCACGGATCGGACCTGCATGTGGACCGTCGAATGCTGGATCGCAAGGTGGAAGCGTGTGCCTTCGCCGTCGCGATCTCGGAGTTCAACCGGCAGGTGATCCTGGGTGAGTGTTCGGACGACGTCAGCGGAAAGGTTCGCGTGATCCACTGCGGGGTGGACATGGAGTTGTTCGCGCCCAGACCAGCCGTTCGCGATGCGGGACCCCTGAGGTTGCTCTGCGTGGCGTCGTTCGAGGAGGTAAAGGGGCATCGCTATCTGGTCGAGGCATGCGCGATGCTCCGCGACCGTGGTGTGGACTTCGTTTGCGAACTCGTGGGCGAAGGTCCGCTCAGGGCCGAGATCGAGGCCATGATCTCCCGGTATGAACTCGGCGATCGCGTGAGGGCGCTGGGCGGCCGCGCCAGGCCGGATGTGCTGGCGTTATACCGAAAGGCCGACATCGCGGTGCTTGCCAGCCGTCCCACCAGCGACGGCAGGAAGGAGGGCATCCCGGTTGTTCTCATGGAGGCCATGGCCAGTGGCCTTCCGGTGGTTTCAACGGCGATAAGTGGAATCCCCGAACTCGTTGACCGCGAATCGGGTATTCTAGTTGAACCCGCTGATGCTACCGCGCTTGCGGATGCCCTGACCAGGCTGGCGCGGGACGAGGGGTTGCGAAGTCGAATGGGTGAGTACGGCCGACTCAGGGTAGAGCGTGAGTTCGACCTGCGAGTGAATGCGGGGAGGCTTCTGGAACTCTTCGGGGTTGTGCAGCCCGACACGCCGCATCACGCGTCATTCGATTCACCAGGTTCTCTTCCGTATGGTGCCGACGACGGAACTGTGCGGTCGAGCCACGCAATACCACACTGAGGTTGCCACCGTGATCACTCAAGGATTGTTAAGTCTGCTCTGGTGTCCCACTTGCCGCAGTTCGGGGCTGAGGGCAGAAGGCCTGCAGGCGGGACAGTTGCCGATGGATCAGGGCGAACTGGTATGCGATGCATGCGGCAGTCGCTATCCGGTCGAGAATGGTGTGCCTGCGCTGATGCCTCGCGATGGTACCAACACGGAGGCCTGGGACCTCTGGCGCCGCCACCTCGAGAAGTTCCAGGCGCGCAGGGAGGATCGGATTGCGAATCCCAACAGGCTCGTGACTCGCTCCATGAGCGTGTCCCGGCCTAACGAGCCCTTCGCTGCATTCACCGGCATCAAGGCCGGCCGCGTGCTCGACATAGGCTGCGGCCCCGGGAAGTTCCGCTTCAACTTCGATGAATCGAAGGTGGAGTACGTAGGACTCGATCCGATAGTACTTCCGGAGATCGGCGACTTCCCGTTCGTGCGAGGGCTGGCGGAGTACCTGCCGTTCGCGAATGGAACGTTTACCGATGTCGTGGTGCTGGCGGCACTCGACCACTTCAGGGACACAGCCCGGTTCTTCCAGGAAGCGCGGCGGGTCCTCACGCCTAACGGCCGCCTCCACATCCTGCAGAGCGTCCACGACCTGGATGGCCCCGTTTCCGCAGTCAAGGTGCTGACCCACAAGGTCAAGGATGTCATCGAGGACTGGAACACGAACGATCACGGGTCCGACGTCCCGAAGCACCTGAGCGAGTATACTCGCCGCTCCCTGATGGACGTGGCCGATCCCTACTTCAGTTCGGTCCGCACTGAGGAGTTCAGTGCTGCCTGGTACAGTCCGACCAAGCTGTTCCTCACGCTTTCGCCCAGGAAGACCGCGTTCGACGGTGTGGCCATGGATTCCGTCGGCGCGAGCAGCGTCGCGCCGCCTCTCTGAGGGCATTGAGACGAAGAAAGCGATAGGGGTGGCACTCGGTAACGGAGTGCCACCCCTATCGCTTTCTCACACCATCACCTGATTCGGCTCAGCCGAATCAGGTGATGTGCCGCGAATCAGCGGCTTCCATGAGTCCAGTCGGTCCAGCCGAAGTTCTTGCCTGCACGGGCCGGCGTGGGCGCCG
>CAYQAO010000021.1:0-39482 GCA_964415485.1 uncultured Gemmatimonadaceae bacterium | reverse complement strand
CGGCGATCTTGCCGGCGTCCTTGGTGGCCTGGCGCTGCGAGTCGTTGAAGTAGGCGGGAACGGTCACCACGGCCTTGGTGACACCCTGTCCAAGGTAGTCCTCGGCCGTCTGCTTCATCTTCTGCAGGATCATAGCGGAGATCTCGGGCGGCGTGTAGCGCTTGCCCTGGACTTCCACCGAAGCGAGGTCATTGGCGCCGGCGAGCACCTTGTAGGGGACGTTGCCAGCCTCGTCCTTGATCTCGCTCATCTTGCGGCCCATGAACCGCTTGATGGAGAAGACCGTGTTCTGCGGGTTCGTCACCGCCTGGCGCTTGGCGATCTGTCCGACCAGCCGCTCGCCATCCTTGGTGAAGCCCACGACCGATGGGGTGGTACGACCTCCCTCGGCGTTGGGGATGACGACCGGGTCGCCACCCTCCATGACCGCGACCACGGAATTCGTGGTTCCCAGGTCGATACCTATGACCTTGTCCGCCATTTTCACCTCTAGCTTGGAGTTTGGTTCGATTCGGTGTTCCAACGTTTGCGCCGTGCTCCGTGCGGCCGGGGTATTGCCATGTCTTTCGGCCTGCGGTACACGCGCTTATCGCTGCCCTGGAGGGTTGCAAGCGTGGGACCGGGTTTGTTCTGCCAGGATGACACCCTGGGGTGTCGGGAAGGCGCCGGAGTGGCGGGGTTCGAGATCGAGTGCCGCATTGGCAGCGCGGCACGTAGTGTTCCAGCTGACGGGGGGCGAGTCGGAGCACCGCCTGCCGGTTCGCGGATGAGGTAGAACGAGCAGCCGCTCTTCACAATTCGAGGCCAGTACCCCGATGATCCCCATCTCCGACGACAATCCGGCGCACGGCCCGGCATACGTCACCTACGCCATCCTGGCCTCGCTGCTCGCCGTGTGGCTCCTGGTCCAGGGCGGGCTGAACTTCGGGCCGGAAGGGGTGCTGCAGCTGGCTGCCAGCGTCTGCAATTATGGGCTGGTGCCAGGTGAACTCACCGGCGTGGCACCGCTCGGAACGTCAGTGCCCATCGCGCCGGGAATGGCGTGCGTGGTTGATGCCGAGCGGATCAACTACGTCACCCCGATCACCTCGATGTTCCTGCACGGCAGCTGGGGCCACCTGCTGAGCAACTCGCTCTTCCTCTGGGTGTTCGGCAACAACGTGGAAGACGCCATGGGCAGGTTCCGCTTCCTGGTGTTCTACATCGTCTGCGGATTGATCGCGAGCGCGGCGCACGTGCTGGTGACGCCGGGGTCGCCGGTTCCGACAGTAGGCGCATCCGGTGCCATTTCGGGGGTGTTGGGCGCGTACCTGGTGCTCTTTCCGCGGGTGCGCGTGAACATGCTCTTCTGGTTCTTCATAATCGTTCGCATCATTCCGGTGCCGGCATGGCTCGTCCTGGCATACTGGTTCGTGCTCCAGGTGCTGACGGGTCTCCCCGAGCTGATGCGCGTGAGCAATGAGGTGTCCGGCGGGGTTGCCACCTGGGCACACGTGGGTGGCTTCGTGGCTGGAGTGGTGCTGGTGTACCTGTTCGCGGACGTACGCAGTACGCGAGCACGCTCCCTGGCACTGCATCCGCGCCGGGCCGTCGTGAGGTGACGCGAATAGCTTTCCCGTGCACCGCTCTACGGGTGTTGATGCGGACGTCCTTCGGCTGCGTCGCTCCGTGCGCGGCGCCGGCAGTACCCTAACGTCGTTACAGTGGACCTGAACAAACTCGCAGATCAGCTTGCAAGCGGGCTCGCCGAGAAGCAGCTGGCCGGCCCGGACGAGCCCGTGGCGGAGCCGATGTCCGGCGCCCTGAGCTCCCCTCGAGAGGCGACGCCGCGCGGCGTCACCTTCCATGCCGGCAACATCCGGCTGGGCGACGTGCTGGATCACGCGCTCCCGGACAGCGCTGCCACCCCAGCCGAGGTGGATGCGCATTGCGAGGTCGCCACCAGCGCACGCGCTGCGTCGGTAGTCGTGAGCCCGTTCTGGGTTTCGCACTGCGCCGAACTGCTGCGGGGCACCGACGTGAGCGTTGTCGGCGTGATCGGGTTCCCCTTCGGGATGCTGCCGCCTGCCGCGAAGGCTTCGCAGGCCGCGCTGGCAATCGCGCACGGTGCCAGCGAGGTGGAGTCCGTTGCCCCCGTGGGCGTTCTTCGTTCCCGCGACTGGCGTTCGCTCTACGACGACGTGGAGGCGGTGGTCCGGGCGGCCGACGGTGCGCTCGTTACGGTCACCCTCGAGACGTCGCGCCTGACGCCGATGGAGATGCTGCGCGCCGCTGCAATCGTGGGAGATGCCGGAGCCGACGCCGTGAAGGCCGGCACGGGATTCGGGCCCCACGGGCTCGCGCGCGTGGAGGCCGTGGCACTTCTGCGCCTGGCCGTGGGCGACGACCTGGGAGTGAAGGCTTCCGCCGGCGAATGCAACGTGGCCGCCGCGCTGCGGCTGCTGGCGAACGGCGCCACCGGAATCGCGGTGAATTCCGTTGCACAGCTCGCGGATGCGCAGGTGCCCGGACCGCGCGCACTGCACGAGCTGATGCAGGCGACCCTGGCCCATGCCGCCGGGCTGCAGCCTCGTGAGGCGGCGCAGCGTCCGCCTGCTTCCGAGGTCCAGCAGCGAGCCGCAGAGCCGGCGCCCTCACACGGGCCGTCCACGGCCACGACCGGTCCGAACGCCCCGCTTCGTCCGGTGACACCCACGACGCCGGCAGTGCCGCCGCCGCGCGTGACCCCGGGCTGGGGGACTCCGCAGTCAAGATGAGCTCCGGTGCCACGGCGCACCCGGAGCACGGGAAACGCTCGCCATCTGCCGAGGACTTCCTGAATCGCGAGCTGAGCTGGCTCGCATTCAACGAGCGCGTCCTCCACGAGGCGTTCGACGAACGCAACCCGCTCCTGGAGCGACTGAAGTTCATCGCGATCTTCAGCACGAACCTGGACGAGTTCTACATGGTTCGTGTGGCGGGCTTGCGCAGGCAGGTGGCTACGGGTGTGCAGCAGCTCCCTCCGGACGGCATGTCGCCGCAGGCGCAGCTGGACGCCATCTCGGAGCGCGTCGCGGAGCTCCTTGCACGCCAGCAGCACTGCCTTCACGACATACTGCTGCCGGCCCTGGAGACGGAAGGGATTCGCCTGCTCTCCATGTCCGACCTGTCGCCTGCCGAATGGCTCGAGATGGACGGATTCTTCGAGTCGCAGGTGTTCCCGGTGCTCACGCCGCTTGCGGTGGACCCGGGGCATCCGTTCCCGTACATCTCGAACCTGTCGCTTTCAATGGCGGTCGAGATTCGCGACCCGGAGCGAGACGTCACGAGGTTCGCGCGCGTGAAGATTCCTCCGAGCCTGCCGAGGTGGATCTCGTTCGGCAGGCCGCATCACTTCGTGCCGCTGGAGCAGGTCATCGGCGCCAACCTGGGCTCGCTCTTCCCGGGCATGGAGGTGCTCGGCTGGCACCTGTTCCGCATAACGAGATACTCGGACCTGGACGTCGCCCTCGCCGATGAGGGAGAGGACCTTCTCGAGGCAATCGAGGAGCAGGTGTTGCAGCGCAGGTTCGGGGAAGTGGTGCGCGTGGAGGTGGAGGCGAACATGCCTGACGCCATGCGGCAGGTGCTGCTGGAGGAGCTGCGCGAGGACCAGGAAGGCGAGGAAGGCGTTCCGGTGAGCGATCGCGACGTTCACGAGGTTCGCTCGCTGCTGGAACTGGGCGACCTGATGCACCTGGCCTCGCTCGATATTCCCCACCTGCGTGACGCGCCCCTGGTGCAGGTCACGCCGCCCGAGCTCCGCGATTCGCAGAAGTCAATCTTCGACGTGCTGCGCGAGAAGGACGTGCTCGTGCACCACCCGTTCCACTCCTTCGAGAACACGGTGGAGCACTTCCTGGAGGCTGCGGCGGACGATCCGAACGTCCTTGCCATGAAGTGCACCCTGTATCGCACCTCGGGAGACACCGAGATCGTTCGTGCGCTGACCGATGCGGCTGCGCAGGGCAAGCAGGTGGCGGTGCTCGTGGAGCTTCAGGCCCGCTTCGACGAGGCGAACAACATCACCTGGGCGCGCACGCTGGAGGACCACGGGGTGCACGTGGCGTACGGCCTGCAGGGGCTCAAGACCCACACGAAGACCGCGCTCGTGGTGCGTCGTGAGGCGGACGGCATCAGGCGCTATTACCACATCGGCACCGGCAACTACAACACGAAGACCGCCCGGACGTACACGGACATCGGCCTGCTGTCGTCCTCTCCTGCGCTCGCGGCCGACCTGTCCGACCTGTTCAACATGATCACCGGCTTCTCGCGCCAGAAGCTCTACAGGAAGCTGCTGGTAGCGCCGGCGAACCTTCGAGAGCGCACACTTGAGCTGATAGAACGCGAGGCGCGCAATGCAAGACAGGGAAGGGAGGCGCGCATCGTGGCCAAGATGAACTCGCTCGTTGACGCCGAGGTGATAACCGCCCTGTACGAGGCTTCAGCCGCGGGGGTGGAGGTTGACCTCATCGTGCGGGGTATCTGCTGCCTGCGTCCCGGAGTTCCGGGACTGAGCGAACGCATTCGCGTTACCAGCATCGTGGGCCGATTCCTCGAGCATTCTCGCGTATTCTGCTTCCACAACGGCGGCGACCCGGAGTACTACATCGGCTCGGCAGACTGGATGCCGAGGAACTTCGACAGACGCGTGGAGGCGGTGGCGCCCGTGGACGATCCCGGCCTGCGAAGGAAGCTGCAGTCGCTGCTGCAGGTATGCCTGCAGGACGATCGTCAGGCGTGGGACATGCAGCCGGACGGCACGTACAGACAGCGGCAGCCGGGTCCGGGCCCCACGCGGGCAACGCACGTGGTGCTCATGGGAAATCCCTGGGGGCTGGCAACGACGCAGTCGAGGGGTGAGTAGCGACCGATGAGCCGGCTCGTGCGCTGCAGGCGGCGAACTGCTCCCGAGTCGTGGCCGAGGCTCGGCATTGCACGCAATCGGGCCGCGAGGGTCTCGACCCACGCGGCCCGCTGCATATCCCGCCGGTTTTCCGGTCGCCCGGAACGTCAGGCGGGAGGACCTTCGTTGACCCTGAGGTCAGTCACCTCGATCACCATTTCCACTCCCTCGCCGCCGACCATCGCCTCGAACTGCTCGATCCGCGGGCCGAGCATGGACTCCATCATCCTGCGCTGCGCTGCAGGCATGCTCTCCATCTGAGCTTTCAGCTCCGCGAGGTTCCTGCGCGCCTCCTCGATCTCCGCTTCCGAAAGCGACGAACCCATTCCCTTGACGACCATCGTCGTGCGGAAGGGGTGGAGCATGCCTCGCACTTCCCTGTAATCCTCGAACCGGCCGGTAATCGCGATGGGCTGCGGCTGCCCGTTCGCGAGACTCGTACCCTCCATTTCCATGCGCCGCAGCATGTAGTTCTCTTCGTCGAGATAGAGCGTCGCGCTGGAGATCTCAACGTCATCCATTTCCTGAGCATTGAACCCGGGCATGCCGGAGAAATCCCTGATCAGGAGGGCGTAGGTGCGGCGACCATCAATGGTTTCCATGCCGCGCAGCGTGGTACGTCCGGCGTAGGCTTTCAGGCTCGCGTAGATGTCGTCGTCTGCATCGGGCGAGTGTTCGATTCGCTGGCCGGCAGCGATGACGGTGTGAGCGTTGAATCGAGGCTTGCCGTCAACCACTTCCTTCTCGAAATAGACCGTGGTTTCCACACCCATGACGGTCTGCACTATCGTGTAGTTCTCCACGCCTTCCATGCGCCTGAGATACGCAGCAAGCGCCTTGGCGAGGACTTCGTCGCCGCGAGCATGGACCTCTCGAGGCGTGCTGTTCGATTCTGCAGCGGCTGACCTGGAGAAGAAATCGGAGTCGCTGATTCCGGGGGAAGCCAGAAGTGCAACGGCGATGAGAAGCGATGTCATGTCAGGTAGTTCAGGTTGGTTTCGGGGAAGTCCGAATATCCGCACGTCGCACCCAACATGGACTGGCAGCGACAGGTCCGCCAGTCCCTTTCACTTGCTCGTGAGGTGCGATGGCCGGCGCCGCTTCAGCGGACGCCTCACCGAATGCGCCGTCCCTCGACGGTCCCGATGACTCGCTGCCCACCCCGAGGGGTGCGGTAGATGGCGACCATGTGGGAACGCTCCCGATGGCAGAGCGGCATGCTACTATGGCTGACCGTGGGCGTGACCACCCTTGTGGTGCCTGCATGTCACGTTAGGGTTGAACTGCGCGAACACGCCGTTCGGGTTGTCACGGAAAACCCACACGTGGCGGTCGTAGTGAGGCTCGAACATGTGAGCCTCGTCCACGGTTGTAGCCGGGTCGTCGGCCATGTAGTCGTAAGGCACTCCGTGAAGCGAGGGCGGCTCCTCGTTGCCCGCAGCCTTCCAGGCAGCTGCGAACGCGAGGTTCTCCACGGCAACGAGCACGGGTGGTCCGTCGGCCTGCGGCTCGTAAATGAGTACGGACGGCTGCAGGAAGTCCGTGTGAGTGCCGGTTCCGTTCACGCGAGGGTTGGGCGGGCCGGTAATGCCAAGCAGGTCAGGCCGAAAGTAGTGGACGCCCATGGCGCCCAATGCCGCCGGCTTCCCCATGATCTCGGCATCTTCGCACACGTTCCCCGGGTCGGCGATGTAGCCCTCGGCCAATGCAACCTGTACATCCTGGAATCGTGCCGCCGCCTCACGAATCGCGGCCAGGTCCGGCTCGGACGCAGTCGGAGACTCATCACGAGCGCTGCCGGGGAGCTGTTCGTGCTCACCGATCGTACGAAATCCGGCAACGGCAATAGCCGCCAGCATCACCGCGCCCACAGTTCCTCCCACCTTCGACATTGTCATCGGTCGACCTCCCCCAATGTGAACCACCTGACCGGGGCATGGATGTGCCGGCGATGCCGCCCCAGGCATCGGTACTGCCGGCCGACACGGCGTGCACTGCCGCGCCGCAGTGCAGGATTTCCTACGATCTCAGCAGATCCCGGTTTCAGTCCGGATCGTTACGTATGGATCGTCCGACTATGATCGTGATGTTGTCGCTGCCGCCGGCATCGAGGGCATCCTGCAGCAGCGCCTCGCAGCACTGCCTTGCTGAGGACATATCGCGCAGTCGTTCGGCAATGCGTTCGTCCGGGACGTGCTTGGTGAGTCCATCGCTGCACAGCAGGTGAACGTTGCTCCAGTCGGCTGCGATGCGTGTGACGACGGGTGCGGCGGCTGCACCGCCGATCGCACTCGAGAGAACGTTTGCCAGGGGTGAACGTTCCAGCGCGGATCGGGCCAGCACGCCGCAGTCAACCAGCTCCTGGGCGATCGTCTGGTCGCGCGAGATCTGCGTCAGGGTCCCCTCCCGATACAGGTAGTAGCGCGAGTCCCCCACCTGGAGGAGGTACGACCACGGCCATACGCCAAGCCATAACGTGAGGGTGCTGGCCATTCCGCTCAGCTCCTCATCGGCGGAGGCGCGATCGAGCACCCGCTGGTGAGCGCGTATCGCGGCAGCCTGGAGCAGGTCCATGAAGTCGGATTCCTGATCGTCGTGCCGGTACCAGCACCTGACCGACTGAGTCAGGTAGAGGGTCGCCTCTTCCAGGGCGAGACGGGAGGCCTCCTCTCCCTTCGCGCGTCCACCCACGCCATCCGCGACCATCGCCAGGAAGGCGGCCCTGCTGTTAACGGCACCGGCGAGCGAGTCGGCCGGCAGGGAGGAGGCGTGCACCTCCAGCCGCCGCTGGAGCGAAGCCAGAATGAACTGGTCCTCGTTCGACTCGCGGACATTGCCAGGGTGAGTGAGCCCGAAAACGTCGAGCTCGTCATCGCGCGGCTTCCGTGGCTGCAGAATCTCGGGTCGGCTGGCCTGGTGCTCGATGCTGCTCATGTGACCCGTTGACCGAGTGACATCGTGCTGCGGGACCGGGCATAATACGTCAGAACTGCGCAACTCGCGATGGTGCGTTTCCCATTGCCGGGAGCTGCGCCTCCGGGGCAGGTCGTGCAGCGGATGAGTCAGCTACTCGCGGACTGTCCGTATCGCCGTGCCACTTCGACAACCGAATTGGACACCAGCTTCTCAAGCACCGCCTCGTCCAGGTCGGACAGCCGCTTGAAGTACAGGCACACCTTGCCGTTCCTGTACCTGCCGAGCCTGGACAGCAGCTCTTGCTGCTCCTCGGATTCCATGTACAGATAGACCACGATCTCGCGGCCGCGTATGGCGAACCCCACTACCGGGGTCTCCCCGCTTCGTCCGCTCTCATACCTGTAGCGATAGCTGCCGTAGCCGACGATGCTCGGCCCCCACATGATCGGTGCCTTCTGCGTAATCCTTCCCAGAAGCGACATCAGCTGCAGGCAGTCGGCATGCTGCCGTTAGCTTGCTCGTGAGGCGATGTACTCGTCTACGCCAGCATCCGTGGGCCTGGTCTTGTTCTCGGCCATGTTCCTGGTGTGAGCGGTTCCGTGAAGGAGGCTACAGGCGAGCGACGATCAGCTCGTCGAAGGTCGTACATACCCGCTCGCAATGCGACCTGTCGTGACTCTCGGCCAGGTTGAGCGAGTAGCGGCCATCCACCGTCTCCGATCTTGCGAAGAAGTATGGGTCACCCTCGCTGTCCTTGTCGTCAACTACGCGAGCGGGAGTGAGGTCGGCACTGACGAAGCTCCGGCGAACCACGCGATGGGGGTATCGCCAGGTAGCGTGCACGACGCCCTGGGTGTCAATACTGATCACCAGGCACGGATTCGAAATCGCAAACCAGACCAGCGCAGCTCCTGCCAGCCAGAAGGCACCGAGCACCGCCATCACGAGGCTAGTCGAGTAGCCTGCCGGCGCACCGTCTCGATGGAGGACCCACGTCATGGCAATGAGCATCGCCATCCACACGGACGTGAAGCCCCAGAGGAATGCGGCCGACCTGTTCCGGATCGTCGCCTTGAAGGTCATGAGAGCGGTGAGCTGGGGTTGGAGGAGCCGTTAAGCGACGTTCTGCTCGCTCTCGCGTCACGCGCGTGCGCCGGAGCCGGAAATGGAGGACAGGCTGCATCGGAGTTCGAGTCAGGCGATCGGTGATGGTGCTCGATGGTCCAGCTCCCCGGCTGCCCAGTGCGATGCGTCGGATGCCGGCGACCGGTTCATCGGAGGGCGACATCAGCTTGCGACACACTGTGCGCCACGCTACCGTCGTGAGACGATCACTGAATTCCTCGTCGTCCTGAACCGTCCACCTCATGAAGCGACGCGAGTTCCTGGCCACTGCCGGTGCGGCGGCGTGCAGCGCATCCATCGGGAACCTCACCACGGCCGGCGCACAGTCCGCTCCCCGCCGAGTATCGCGTTCCTCTTCACGCGCAGTGGTGATAGGCGCGGGCGCGTTCGGAGGATGGACCGCGCTGTACCTGTTGGAGCAGGGGTTCGACGTTACCCTTGTGGACGCGTACGGACCCGGCAACGTGCGTGCAACGTCAGGTGACGAGACACGGGGACTGCGCTACGCATACGGCTCTCGCGACGTGTACACCCGGCTCGCCGTGGATGCACGTGCGCGCTGGATGGCGCGCCAGGAGGAGTGGGGCGTTCGCATCGCGCTGCCTGTTGGACGAGTCTCGCTGTCGCAGGAGGTGACGTCCTCAATGAGACAGGCTCAGGCGATCTTCGACAGGCGCGGGCTGCCTTACGAGTACCTGACTGCGGACGAGATTCGCTATCGGTGGCCACAGTTCGGGCCGGAGGGCCTGGCCATGGCCATGTACGAGCCGGAAGCACTGGCGCTGCGAGCGAATCTTGCCTGTCGGGTAGTTGCCGACGCAGTGACCAGGGCCGGTGGCCGGTTCATGGTCGGCAAGGCGCTGGCACCGCGGTCGTCAGGGCGCGCATCAGGCGTACAACTGGAGAACGGGGACACGCTGGGTGGCGACGTCTTCGTTTTCGCGTGCGGCCCGTGGCTTCCGCGACTGTTCCCGGACCTGCTCGGCGGCCGGATACGCGTAGTGCGTCGCGACGTGCTTCTCTTCGGACCACCAGCGGGTGACGCGCGTTTCAGCTATCCCAACCTTCCGAACTGGACGGAGTCGGGACAGCGTACGTACGGCTTCCCGGATGTTTTCGGCACCGGATTCAAGGTTGCGCCCTCCGGGGGCGACGAGGCGTTCGACCCCGACACGGACGACCGCTTCGCAAGGGAGGAATCCATAGCGCGCGCTCGGGAGTATCTCGCCCTCCGATTCCCGGACATGGCGCGCCAGCCGCTCGTGCACTATCGGGTGTGCCAGCTGGAGAACACGACAGACGAGCATTTCATTATTGACCGCCATCCGGAGATGGAGAACGTGTGGATCGCGGGCGGCGGCTCAGGGCACGGGTTCAAGCATGGTCCTGCGCTCGGCAACTACATCTCTCGGCGAGTGAACGGCGAGGATCCGGATGCCGAGTACACGAACCTGTGGCGGCTCGAGGTGTGAGACTCCGGCAGCGTCCGTTCTCCGCCTCCTGTCGTGAGGCACGTTGCGAGCCGCCTGCTGACTGCCCGGGAGCCTGACGACTACCGTGCGCCTGCGCCGCTGAGCTCTTCTGCAAGTCCAATGAGGATTCCCTCCGGGCCCCTGATGTAGCACAGGCGATACATGTCCTCGTACTGGACCACTTCGCCGACCAGGCGTGCACCGAGCCGGCCGAGCCTCGCGAGCGTATCGTCCAGGTTCACCACCGCAAACATGACACGCAGGTAGCCGAGCGAGTTCACCGGGGCAGTGCGGTGGTCGGAGATGACGGCTGGTTCGAGGAAACGTGAGAGTTCCAGCTTCCCGTGTCCGTCAGGGGTGACCATCATGGCCACCTCCACGTGCTGCGACCCCAGGCCCGTCACGCGGCCGGCCCATTCACCCTCGATTGTCGCTCGTCCTTCGAGAGTCAGGCCAAGCTCGGTAAAGAACTCGATGGCGGTGTCGAGTGATTCGACCACTATGCCCACGTTGTCCATGCGCTTGACAGTCATGTGATCTGCTCGAGTTGGTGGCTGGTAGACAGGGGTTGGGTAGTCGGGCGGCAGCCGGCATCGCTTGGGCGAGTCGCGCGTCGCACAGCGCCACGACATGGGGTCGGCTGTCTCTGCCATTCGGCAAGTTACCGGGGATGCGCTAGGAGCGCGACGGCGACCCGATTGCCGGCACATCCAGATACCTCAGTTCCAGAACAGGCGACCCACTTCGTGGGGAATCCCTTCATCCGAGGCTACGGCACCGTGTGGGCACTCCAGACCTGCGCCGGCTGTAACCAACGTCAGTCCGTCAGCGCATCCAACGGCTTCCACTGTGCCGAGAGCATCATTCCCCTCACGAGGACCCCACTCTCCCCGATATGGGGATTCGTGCTGCTGGAGCGAGTCTGGCACGGGACAAAGGCGATGAACGTTCGGGTCATCTGGACGCCGGTCGTACTGCACGTTGTTTTCATCCTGCTCATTCTATTTTTTCTTGCGGATGTCCGAACCGCTGATCTACCTGGCGCTGGGCTGGGTCCTGCCATGGATCCCCGCGATCAGCGCCGCCAGCAAGGCGAACGAGGCGGCCGTTGCAGTCCGCTTCACAGTGGGCATCGCCCGTCAGGCGGCTCGGAGGTGATGAGCGGGGGCGCCAGCGGACGCGATGAGCGGGGCGCCAGCGGAGAGAGGACAAAACACGGAGAGCAGGCGTCCACGCGGCGCGACTACGGCTCCGAACTCTCTGCTCCCTCGATCACCACCTTGACCCCGGCCACGTCTTCCAGCAACCCGCGCTTTCGCTGCGCACCCCACAACTCCAGCCTCGGCGGCACATCGTGGCTGGAGGGCAGCGCCCGGATCCTGATCTCTTCGGCAGAGCGCTCCACCTCAAGCTGATCTACCGCCGACACGTGCCCGCGGTCGAAACCGTCGGCCAGTCGCAGCAGGGCGGACAGCCTCACCACCACGCTCCGCGAGCGCTCGTCCAGCACTCGGTAGTTCTCGTGTGTGAGCCTGGGGGTGGAGCCCCTGTGATACCTGGCCACGTTCGCTACGATCAGCCGCTCCTGTGGCGTCATACCCAGCATGTCGGCATGCACGATCAGGTGATAGCTGTGCTTGTGGTGCCCCTGGTGGCCGATGAGATAACCCACGTCGTGCAGCAGCGCGGCGTCTGCCAGCGCGTGGCGTTCGTCAGGCGCTGCGCCGAGCGCGTCGCCCAGCAGGTCGAAGAGCTGCAATGCGAGCCTCCGCACCTGCTCGCCATGACGACGGTCGTACCGGCATCGCTCGGCCAGCGCGCGAACCGAGCGCTTACGTGTGGATTCGGACCCGGAGAAAGCTTCCCGGACGGAAGCCGATTCGAGAAGGATTCCCTCACGAATGCCGAAGCCTGACGCGACGAGGGCCGGCGCGTCCAGGCGAGTCATGACCTCAGCTGCTACCGCCAGTCCCGCAACGATTATGTCCGCCCTGGCAGGGTTGAGCCCCGGTACCTGCGCGCGCTCCTTCGGCGTCATGGCCGCCAGCCGATTCAGTATTCGCTCCAGCGTCGCGCGATCCACGCTGGTGCCGTGGACGCCGCCGGCTTCACCGAGTCCCGACTCAGCAAGGTGAATCGCAGCGAGGTTGGTGAAGGTACCGCCGCTCCCGATCAGCATGTCGCAGCGCCAGTGGCTGCGGGGGAGGGCTGGTTCAAGAGCCTGGCGCACGAACTCCCGCACGCCAGGCAGGTCGCGCGGGCGGGCGCCCGTTCCCAGCCACTGCTCCGTGAGTCTGAGAGCGCCGAACGGCAGCGACACGAGGTGCTGGACTTCACCGTCATGGCTCAGCGCGAGCTCGAGCGAGCCGCCTCCGATGTCCATCACCACCGCGCGCTTGCCTGCGAGATCGAAGTGCGCCCGGGCGCTCAGGTGTCCCAGGTGGGCTTCTTCCTCGCCCGAGAGCACCCTTACGCGAAGTCCGGTCGCCTCCTCGACTCTCTCGAGAAACTCCGCGCGGTTGCTTGCGTCTCGCACTGCGCTGGTGGCCACTACCTCCACCCTGTCGGAACGCATTCGCGTGGCGAGCGTCGCCATGCGATCGAGAGCGTCTATTGCGCGGGCGATGGCGCCTTCGTCGAGTGCACCGCTTGCGTCCAGTCCGGTGCCGAGGCGGGGAGCTGCCTTCATTTCATCCACCACGTGAATGGCGCCGGAAGGCGAAACGTCCGCTATGATCTGCCGGATCGAGTTGGATCCTATGTCAATGGCCGCGACGCGAACGGAGTCTTCGCTGCGCCTGGCACCGCGCGGCATGCCTGACGACGCGTCCCCTGCGCCCGCCGGGGAGGAACTGCGGGCGACCGGAGGCAGGTCGTCAGGCGGCTGGCCTGTCACTCGCCGCTTGCGCGCTGCTCGGCATTCTCCATCTCCGCACGGTGCTTGATCTGCTTCCCCTCGGCCAGATAGACGGCGTCCTCTCCGATGTTCGTGGCGAGGTCTGCAACGCGCTCCAGGTTGCGGCTCACCAGCAGGAGCTCGAGACCCGGTGTGATGGTGCGCGCGTCTCCCATCATGTGGGTGAGCAGGATGCGGAATACCGAGTTGTGCAGTGCGTCCACCTGGTCGTCGCGCTTCGTCACCTCGCGGCCGAGTGCACCATCCGCGCGGATGAAGGCGTCGAGTGCATCGGAGAGCATGCTGCGAGCGCGGCGTGCCATGTCTTCCAGCTCGGGATGCGGGCTGATGGCTGCGTGCTGCGAGATGAGCCTCAGCGCGCACTGCGCGATGTTCACCGCGTGATCGCCGACGCGCTCCAGGTCACTGGCCACCTTGATCGCGCTCACGATGAAGCGGAGGTCCCTCGCCATCGGCTGCTGCAGCGCGAGCAGCTCGATAGCCAGGCTCTCGATGTCCAGCTCCATCTGGTCGACCTCGCGGTCGGCCGCGACCACCAGTTCGGCTTTCTCCTTGTCGCGCGTGAGCAGTGCCTCCACGGAGAGCTCCACCAGCTCCTCCGCCCGCTCGGACATGGCGAGCAGGCGCTGCTTCAGTACCGCGAGCTGCTCCATCAGGTGCCTGAAGCCCGAATCCGCAGGACTCATCCGAATCTCCCCGTTATGTAAGCCTCTGTCCGCTCCTCGCGCGGACTGGTGAAGATGCGTTCCGTTGCATCAGCCTCCACTACACGGCCCATATAGAAGAACGCGGTGCGGTCGGACGCACGGGCCGCCTGCTGCAGGTTGTGGGTCACGATCACGATCGTGAGCTCGTCCTTGAGCTCGTACAGTAACTCCTCGATCTTCTGCGTGGCTACGGGGTCCAGGGCGCTTGCCGGCTCGTCCAGGAGCAGGACCTCGGGCTGGTTCGCGAGCGTTCTCGCTATGCAGAGACGCTGCTGCTGTCCGCCCGAGAGGCCAAGTGCGCTCTGGCGCAGGCGATCCTTGACTTCGTCCCAGAGGGCGGCGCGGCGCAGGGAGCTTTCCACGATCTCGTCCAGCTCGGCACGGTCGCGCTGGCCGTTGATGCGTGGGCCGTACGCCACGTTGTCGTAGATGGACTTGGGGAACGGATTCCAGCGCTGGAACACCATGCCCACGCGCTGACGCAGCGTCACCGTGTCCAGATGCGGCGAGTACAGGTTGCGTCCGCCCAGCCGGATCTCGCCCTCGTGCCTGACGTCCGGAATGAGGTCGTTCATCCGGTTGATTGAGCGGAGGAACGTGGACTTCCCGCAGCCCGACGGCCCTATGAGGGCAGTGATCTGCCTGGCCGGAACGTCCAGCGAGATGCCATATAGTGCCTGTTTCTGCCCGTACCAGAACGAGAAGTCGTCCGCGACGATCGCATTGCTGTGATCGTCCGCGCCTGACGAGGCGGCGCTGGCGGCGCGCGAGGGGGATGCCTGGGTGCTCATCCGAACCTTCCGGTGATGTACGCCTCGGTGCGTTCGTCCTTCGGATTCGTGAACAGCGTGCGCGTGTTCTCGAACTCCACGAGATCGCCCGCAAGCATGAACGCAGTGCGGTCGGACACGCGCGCCGCCTGCTGCATGTTGTGGGTGACTATCACCACCGTCATGTCGCCGCGAAGCTCATGAAGCAGGTTCTCCACGCTCTGCGTCGAGATCGGGTCCAGCGACGCGGTGGGCTCGTCCAGCAGAATCACGGACGGTGACGTGGCGAGCGCACGCGCAATGCAGAGACGCTGCTGCTGACCACCGGAGAGAGCGAGGGCGGACGCGTCGAGCCTGTCCTTCACTTCGTCCCAAAGGGCCGCGCGCTTTAGCGCATTCTCTATGATGTCGTTGAGCTCCGAGCGGCTGTACGTCTTTCCGGTACGCACCTTCAACCCTGCCGACACGTTCTCGCGAATGGAGAGGGTAGGGAAGGCCGTGGGACGCTGGAACACCATGCCGATGTGACGTCGCACGTCTACCGCGTTCACGCCTCGCCCGTAGACGTCCTGGCCATCCAGCAGCACGGAGCCCTCCACGCGCGCGGACGGCACCGTCTCGTGCATGCGGTTGATGCAGCGCAGCAGCGTGCTCTTGCCGCAACCCGAAGGGCCGATGATGGCGGTGACGCTGCCGTGCGGCATCGCCATGGACACGCCACGCACAGCGGGGGTCTGACCGTAGAAGGCCCGGAGGTCGCGCGTGGCAACGCGCGGCTTCATGACCGTCTCTGCGGCTTCCTCCGGGGCTTCGCCTTCGGGTCGGAGCGTCGTCTGCGGCATCACGAGCGCGCCATCAGTCGCCGCTACCGAGGCCGAAGCGGTTTCGAGTGGCCATTCGCGCACCAAGGCTGATGAGGAGGACGATTCCGATGAGGACGAGCGCACCTGCCCAGGCAAGGGCGCGCTGCTCTGCGTAGGGGCTTGTTGCATAGTAGTAGATCTGCAGCGGCAGGGCAGCGATCGGCTGGTCCAGTGCAAGGGACCAGAACTGGTTGCCCAGCGCGGTGAACAGCAGCGGCGCGGTTTCGCCCGCTATGCGTGACACCGCCACGAGCGCACCGGTTACGATACCGGGAAGGGCGGTGCGAAGGACGATGGAAAGGCTCGTGCGCGCCTCGGAGTATCCAAGCGCCAGCGCCGCCTCACGAAGAGAGTTCGGCACGAGCCGGATCATCTCCTCGGTGGAGCGCGTGACGAGCGGGATCATCATGACGCCGAGTGCAACTCCGCCGGCCAGCGCCGAGAAGTTCCCGATGGGCCTCACGAGTACCTGCCAGGCGAAGATGCCGATCACGATGGACGGCAGGCCGTTCAGGACGTCCGCCAGGAAGCGCACGAGCGAAGCCAGACGCGTCCCGCGGTTCTCCGCCACGTACATCCCAGCGCCGATGCCGACCGGCAGGCCGACCGCAGCAGCAACGGTGATGAGGATCAGCGTGCCGATGATGGCGTTCGCCATGCCTCCGCCCGGGTCACCCGGCGGAGCCGGGAGTTCGGTGAAGAAGGACGGAGATACGGACTGCAGGCCTTCGCGCAGCAGGTGGAACAGGATCAGCAGGAGCGGCAGCACGGCGAGCGCGCTCGCGAGGAACATCAGGCCGATCACGATCCTCGAGCGGATTCGCCGGCCTCGAATGGACTTCGCCGCCCGCTCGGCCGCATCGCGCTGAACGCGTGTGGCAAGCGGCGTCTGCCGCTGGCTGGAAGAAGGTCGCTGCTGCGGAGCCTGTGGTGGTGAAATCGTCATGCCGTGCGCTCCCGCGACACGCGCCACACGAGCCAACGCGCTACTGCGTTCACGATGATCGTGATGATGAGCAGCACCGCTCCGATGGCCATGAGCGCCGAGAGGTGCAGGTCGTCCGTGGCCTCGGTGAATTCGTTCGCGATCACCGACGCCATGGTGTAGCCGGGCGCGAAGAGCGACGCCGATATCTCGGCACGGTTTCCGATCACCATGGTGACCGCCATCGTCTCGCCCAGCGCGCGTCCGAGCCCGAGGATGATGCCGCCGAACAGGCCGGACTTCGCGTAAGGCACCACGGCGTCGCGGATCATCTCCCACCTGGTGGCGCCGAGTGCGAGCGCTGCCTCACGCTGCGAACGCGGCACCGCCATGAGCACCTCACGCGACACGGCGCTTATGTACGGCAGGATCATGATCGCCAGGATGACGCCGGCTGCCAGCATGCTGCGCCCGTATGCGGGTCCGGAGAAGAATGGCGTGTTCGCGAGGCCCAGAGTGTCGCCGAGGAAGGGCATCACGGACTCGCGGAGCAGCGGTACGAGGAAGACAATGCCCCAGAATCCGTAGACGACGCTAGGAATGGCAGCCAGAAGGTCCACGAGGAACGCGAGCGGCTGACGGAGCCAGTTGGGCGCAAATTCCGCGAGGAAGATTGCGACGCCAAGCGCGAGTGGAGTCGCAAGCACCAGCGCGAGCGCGGAGGACACGAGCGTTCCGAAGATCGCCGGCGCTGCGCCGAACACGCCGTTGGCGGGGTCCCATTCGCTGGAAGTCAGGAAGCTGACGCCGAACTCGCGCAGCGTAGGCCAGCCGCCGACGAACACCTCGATCGCAATGAGCGCGATGAGGACCGGGATGGCCAGGGCGCAGGCCAGAATGAAGCCGCGGTACAAACGGTCGCCCGGGCTCGCGCCGCGCGGGCGCAGGGACACGTCGTCACCCGAGGGGAGGGAGACGTCGATGCCCGGTGCGGGATGAAGCGGTTCGCTCACGGCGTCAGCGCTCCGCTATCGGACGACACGCTATCCGGCGGCGAGATGCGGTCGAGTCTTTCGAGCACAATGTTCACGAGCTTCGGAGGAATCGGCGCGTATTCGAGCGCGCGTGCCTGATCGTCCCCTTCGGTGACGGCCCACCTGATGAAGTCGGCCAGCTTTCGTGCCTTCATCGTGTCGGTCTGTTGTTCATATACGAGCAGCCAGCTGAACGATGCGATGGGATACGCCGCTTCGTGAGGCTGGTTGATGAGCGAGAGTTTCAGGTCGCTGGTATCCGGGACGGATGCCAGGGCCGCATCTGCTGCGGCCATCGTGGCCTCGATGGTCGGAGGCACGAAGTGGCCGCCAGCGCTGCGAATGGCAGCCATGGAAAGGCCGTTCTGCGATGCGTACGCATACTCGGTGTAGCCGATGGCACCGGGCGTGTCCTGCACGAGCATGGCTACGCCCTCGTTGCCCTTGCCGCCCAGGCCGACGCCGCGCGGCCATCGAACGGCCTTCGATACGCCGGGGCCGGCCTTCCAGCGTTCGCTCGTGCTGCCGAGGAACGACGTGAAGATGAACGTGGTGCCACTGCCGTCCGTGCGATAGACGGGAAGCACGTCCCGGTCGGGAAGCTCCACGCCAGGGTTGAGGGCGGCGATGCGCGGATCGTTCCACCTGGTGATCTCGCCCAGATACATGTCGGCGACGAGGTCACCGGACAGGCGGAGCTGCTGCTCCATCCCCGGGAGGTTGTAGGCGAGCACCACCGAGCCGATGATGATCGGCAGGTGCAGCACCTTGCCGCCCTTGGCATTTGCCTCTTCCGATGGAGTCATCGGTGAGTCGGAGGCGCCGAAGTCCACCACGTTCTCCGAGAGCTGGCGAATGCCGCCACCCGATCCGATGGACTGGTAGTTCACCCTTATGCCCGTGAGCCCCGCGTAGTCGGAGGTCCACTTGGTCATGATGGGGTTGATGAACGTGGCGCCCGCGCCGGTGAGGTCCACGGCACGGAAGACGCCGCTGCCGCCGTCGGAGCCCGAGCATGCCCCCAGCAGCAGGCTGGCCAGCCCGACACCCGCAGCGATGGCTCGGCGGGCAAGGGGGCGCAGAGAGTGTATGGTCACTGGAAGTAGATACGTAATGATCCTGGTGCTCGAAAAATCGCCAGGTCTGCGTATCAAAGGCTCGTTTCAGTGTAACGGGAGTGTCACAGGGGCAGGGAAGAGGGAAGAGGGACTAGGGAAGAGGAACTGCCTCGGATTCTGTCATCCCGCGTGAGCGGCGTAGCCGCGAGCGTCGGGATCTACTCAAGCTGCACCGAAGCCGGCCACTACGAGTTGCAAGTAGATCCCGACACTCGCTGCGCTCGTGCGGGATGACAGAAAGGGGAGAGCGAGTGCGGGATGACAGGCGAGCCGAGCCTCACCCTAAGCCCCAGTCATTTCAAGGTGTGCGATGTGCGGTTGATATGCGCTCTGTAGCGGAGCGTGGCAATGGCATTCGATACGGTGCTCGACCGTTTCGTGGCGAAGAGCCCGGTGACGGTGATGACCCACCTCGTCCTCCAGCGAGCAATCAGCGCTGAGTGGATAGACAGTGTCTTCGAGGCGCATCGGGAGCGGCAGTACACGCGCGAGCTCCTCTTCTCCACGGTCGTTGAGCTCATGAGCCTCGTTGCCCTAGGCCTCAGGCCTTCGCTCCATGCCGCAGCACAGCAGGCGATCTCGGACGGTGAACTAGGTGTCTCACTTACGGCGCTCTACGAGAAGGTCAACCATGCCGAGCCCGCCGTGCTCAGGGCCCTGGTCGCCGGCAGTGCGGAGCGGCTCGCGCCCGTGCTCCAGCACCTGGCGCCGCCGGTAACGGGCGCTGCGGACAACTACTCCTTGCCCGGCTATCGCTTGCGCATCGTCGACGGGAATCACCTCCCGGCCAGCGAGCACCGGATTGCCCCCTTGCGTAGCGTGCGCTCTGCGGCGCTGCCGGGGCTCTCGCTCGTCGTCTACGACCCGGCGACCGGTCTGGTGGTGGATCCGGTACCGGGTGAGGACGCCCTGGCCGGTGAGCGTGCGCTCATGCCCGCCGTCGCTCGCGCTGCTCGAGCGGGAGATCTGTGGATCGCCGACCGCAACTTCTCCACTCGCAGCTTTCTTGGCGCCCTCGTGGCGCGCGGTGCCGCCGTAGTGGTGCGTGAACATGGATCCACTCCAGCACCGGTGCCCCTGGATGTGAGGCGGCGCGTGGGGCGAAGCGAGACGGGCATGGTCTACGAGCAGCCGGTCGAGGTCCTGCTCGAGGAACTCGGCCCCGCTCATATGTTCCGGCTCCGTCGCATTGAGCTCGAACTGGACTCGCCAACCGAGGACGGTGAGACGCTGCTGCGGCTCCTGACCACGCTGCCGCCCGATGTGTCGGCCGTGCGGGTGGCCGAGTTGTATCGACGGCGCTGGTCGATCGAGGGCATGTTTCAGCGCCTGGAAGCTGCACTGATGGGCGAGATCTCGGCTCTGGGGCAGCCGCGTGCGGCACTTCTGGCCTTCAGCATTGCAGTCCTTGCCTACAACCTGCTCGCCACGGTGGAGGCAGCGCTGAACGCGCAAGCTGCCACAGAGGCAGCGGCCGAGGGCCGGGAGCCGCAGCCGATATCTACGTACTACGTGGCGCATGCCGTCAGGCAGACGTATCCGGGACTGCTGATAGCGGTGTCTCAAGCGGAGTGGGAGGACTATGACACAATGGACGCACGAGCACTCGCAGCGACGCTCCGGGCGCTTGCCGGCAAAGTGCGACTGAGGGCGTTCCGCAAGCATCCGAAGAAGCCCTCGCAGCCCAAGCGCTCGAAAGGCTATGCACCACGTGAGGAGGTACAGCGCTCAGTTGCCACCGCTCGCCTCCTCCATCAAAAGCCGGCAACACCTTGAAAGGGGTGACCCTAAGCCCTGACACCTGACACCCAGCACCCGACACCGACCAAATCGACGGGCGCGGCGAAGCCGCGCCGCGTCTCCTCAGCCATCACAGCTCATTCGCGTACGAAACCAGCTTCCACCGGCCATCCCGCTCCCAGATGTCACCGAAAAGCCGGAGCGTGTCCACGGAGCCGTCCGGATTCCGCAGGCGTACCGTACAACCTTCCCAGAGGCGATCGTGCAGCCTCACGCGAGGCTCCGGCAGGCAGTCGTGTCCGGCGTATTCCATGCCCACGCCCACGCTCCGACGCAGCATTCGAACGAGGCCTTTCCGCGAGTTCTGGTCGATGAGCAGGTACACGTGCTCGGGGGCAAGCTCGTACGGCGGGCGCGTGAACTCGCTCTCCGGGTAGTACAGCCAGGCGAATTCCGCGGCGGACATGGCCATCGCTTTCAGGTCTGCAGAGTCCGATGTGGCGAGCGCCTTCACGAAGCGCTGCACGAGTGCCTCACGCGATCCGCTCGCGCTGGAAAGTGTGTTCACCTGCGGGATATCCGACCTGAAGCGGTCGAGCAGTACTTCAACCGGCAGGATGCTGTCCACGTGCACAGGCTGGCGCCTCGCACCTGACGACGCCGCAGACGTCGTCTCTACTCGCTGCGATTCAAGCTCACCGGCATTCGATCCGGTCGCGTCCTGCGCAGTGCATGCTGCGAGCGTCATCGCGAGGGCCAGCGACGCCAGAATGCCGAGCCGAGAACGGCGAACGCCCCGCCGGGAAATCCCGGCGGGGTGTTCAGGTGATCTCTGCATCAGTTCCACGCGTAGATCGTCCAGCCCTGCCACCACTTCGGACCCGCCGGCGCCGCGGCACCGACGTGCTCCGTGCCGGTCACGAGGCCAGCGGCCTTCGTGGCCATCGCGCCGGTGAAGGTTGCGAGGCCACCCGAAGCTATGGGCGAGCCGGCAGCCGGCGTCCAGTCGAACGTCGCGCCGTTCGCGGGCAGGCCAGCCGGGAACGAGGTGAACAGGCTCGCGGTGCTGACATCGCTGCCCACGCGGATATCGTTGGCTGCGAGGTCCACCGTGCCCTGGACCGTCGAACCGCTGGCCGGCTGGAAGGTCTCGCCGTTCTCGGTCAGGTAAAGGTTCTTCAACTGCAGGTCGCCAGCGGCAACCCTGTCCAGAGTGGACTGGTCACGGAGCGAGATGGCCGCGCGCGGGAAGCGTGCAACCACGCCGTTTACGTAGTATCCGCCCGTACCACGGCGCAGCATCATGCCGATTCCGCCTGACGTCTGGTCGACCACGCCCGGGCCGGTGCCGACGAGCGTGAAGTTCGACACCAGCGGCATGGTGTACGGAGTGGAGTTCTGTCCATCCGTGCAGCCGGAGCCGTGACAGCCGTCATTCTCGATACCCTGGGGGTCGCTGGAAGGCGAACCTGCAACGGAGCGCGGCACTACTCGCCGAGCCTGGTAGGCGATGAGGTTCTGGAGACGGCCGCTGAAACCTTCGGACATGTCGTAGTGGTCGTCGCCCGACTCGTACGACACCAGGTTGCGAGCGTCCACGCTGCCGCCGAACCACTCGTAGTGGTCGTCCAGTCCGGACACCGCCTGCAGGTATTCCAGGTTGGTGCCGCGACCGACAGCCGCGAACGTGAAGCTGTTGAGCTCCGCGTCAGGCGCCGTTGCGTAGCCGGCGAACTCCACACGGACGTAGCGCAGGCTGCCGCTGTCGTCGTCGTCATCCGTTCCACCGCTGTACGGCAGGGCGGGGTTGTCGGCGCCGGTGCCTGTGCCCTCGATGATCACGTCAGGCGGAGCCGCGCGGTTGATGCGCGCGTTGCCAACAATTATGAGGCCGCCCCAGTCGCCCGGCTCGCGCGAACCTTCCGCACGCTCCGACGTGAAGACGATCGGCGCACTGGCGGTGCCTTCCGCAATGATGCGCGATCCGCGAAGGATGAAGAGCGAGGAGCCCGGAATGTCGAAGTCTCCCTCGATCCGGGTTCCGGGCTGAATCGTCAGGGTTGCGCCATTCGCAACGCGAATGAACCCGGACAGGGTGTATACCGTGTCGGAGTACAGCGTGCGGTCAGCGGTGATGTTCTGGCTGATGACAGCCGCACGATCGCCCGGCGGCTGGGTGGGCGGATCATCATCACTGCATGCAGCCAGTGCAAGAGCACCTGCAGCCAGCGCGGAGTACCTCAGCAATTCACGGGAGAGAAGCATTGTCTTCAGTTCCGGTGTTGGTGTGAGCGCAATGCGCCCGGGATTGTGTTCAAGTGGAGAATCGTGGTCCTGCGTAGTGGCTCCATCACGAAAGCGTCACGGGCCGGTCACGCTGCAGCGTGACCGGCCCGTGACGCCCAGCTGCCAGCGTCGCGCTCAGTGCGTCCAGGAGAAACCGACGCTGAGCACTCGTCCGGCATGGTACGACTCGCGAACCACGTTGCCCTGCGTGCGCTCGTAGGGCGCGTCGAGGAGGTTGCGCGCGTCCACCTTCGCCGACAGCCCACCGACCACCGGGAAGCTGAGTGACAGGTCGAGCACGTTCCTCGCCTCGTCGTACACGGACGGGAAGGGAGCTTCAGCTGCGCTGTAGATGCGACGTCCAACGCGGTTGAACAGCACGGTTGCGCTGGCGCCGCTTCCGATGGACTGCCAGGTGAGACCGGCGTTCACCACATACGGAGCCTGGCCCACCATCGGTCGGTTGATCGGCGGGAAGCTGGGATCGTCGCCAAGCGTGATCTCCGACTGCATGAGAGTGACGTTGGAGAAGAGCGTGAGCGGCTCCAGCGCGTCTGCCAGGAAGCGCAGCGACTTCCTCGCCTCCAGCTCGACTCCGTAGTTCACTGCCTCACGAGCGTTCGCGAACGAGAGCATCCGAGTACCCGATGTGCCGAGGAAGACCTGCTCGATGGGCTTGTCGAACCGCTTGCCGAAGAGCGCCACGCTCAGCAACTCACCGCGCTCCGGGTACCACTCCCAGCGAACGTCGGCGTTCACGATGCGCGAGCGCACCAGGTCCGGGTTCCCCATCACGTTCTCCGCTCCGATGACATCGCGGAACTGCACGGGCGCCAGCTCGCGATACTCCGGTCGCGCCAGCGTCTGCGAGGCGGAGAAGCGCAGGTTCTGGTTGCTCGTGAGGGAGTAGTTCAGCGCCAGCGATGGGAGAACGTCCGTGAACTGGGGCGTCGTCTTCTGAGTGCTGCCGATCGTCGGCTCGGCCTCCAGCTCCACGCGGTTGAACTCCACGCGGGCGCCGGCAATCAGGCGGAGGCGATCGGTGAGACCCCATTCCAGCATGCCGTATCCGGCACCGAGCATGTCGCGAGCGTCGTAGGAGCCACCCTGGGACAGCGGAACGAGTCGGAACACGCTGCTCGTGTTTCCACTGTACGAGCTGAAGATCTGCTCGGGGTCGAGCTCACGACCGTCGAGGCCCAGCGTCGGTGCCTGGATGCTGTAGACGCGGTTGTCCGCGTCGCGCGTCGTGTAGCGGCCCAGCGCGCCGAACTTCAGGTAGCCGTCGCGTGAGGCATCGCCAAACGGCAGGCGAAGGTCAGCAGACAGCGCACTGGACATCTCGTGCAGGTCGGCGAACGTACGCACTGCCGACTGCGGATCGTCCAGCCAGAAGCGCTGTCCGTTCTGGCTGTCGCGGGTGTAGACGATCTCCGAGCGATCGGGTTCGCTGCGCGTCACGCCGGAGTTGGTGAGACTCCACTCCAGGCGACGACCGCCGCCGATCTCGTGCTCTCCAGTCAGCTGGTTCGTTCGCACAGAACGCGATACGAAGCGCAGGCGATCCACGAACAGCTCGCGTCCCAGGTTCTCGCTGAGTCCGCTCTCGCTCCGGGCCTCGTTGTCCGCCGTACGAGTGTACGAGTTGTTGAACTGCAGCCGGCCGCTCGTCCCCAGCATCGTGCTGAGATTGAACAGGCCGCCCCACAGAACGGAGCTTCGCCCTGTGGTTCCCTCGAAACGATCTATCTCGCGCAGGCCGCCGCCCGGCTGCACGGTGGCGTCGGGGTATGCGCGCACCTCACGATCGCGCAACTCCTGCGAGCGCGAATAGGTGAGCGACGCGAGGTAGCCGATGTCACGTCCCATTATCGGGTCGCTGCCACCCACTGACACACTTCCAGACAGGTTCGGCGAACCGGTGGTACCCAGGGGGCGCCACACATTCCGGAAGCTGCGGACCATCTCGTTCGTCTGGAGCTGCGTGGGCGACTGGCTGGCAAAGTTGCCGAATTCCTGTACCAGTCCGGGGAGCTGCCTGTCGCCACCGGCGAGTCCGAGCCACTCCCTGCCTTCGGTGGGTGCGGACATCACCTGCTTGCCCGTGGCGAGGAGGTTGGCGCCCATGCCTAGCGAGTAGGACACCTGCCGGCTGGCCGGGAACTCACGAGTCCGGATGTCCACGCGGGCTCCGGAGAAGTCACCAGGGAGGTCGGGTGTGAAGTTCTTCGCGGTGGTGATGGACTGGAGCAGCCCCGATGGAAATAGGTCCAGCGGCACTACC
This sequence comes from uncultured Gemmatimonadaceae bacterium, assembly GCA_964415485.1. Classification (GTDB taxonomy): domain Bacteria; phylum Gemmatimonadota; class Gemmatimonadetes; order Gemmatimonadales; family Gemmatimonadaceae; genus JBBQHX01. The sequence goes on along the minus strand of CAYQAO010000021.1, from coordinate 14,398 downwards.
TTCCGCTCCGGCTCCGGGCTCGGCAGGCGAGCACCGTTGAGGGAAGTGGTGGCGTAGCGCTCCGAGAGCCCGCGAACGGTAACGTACTTGCCGTCCTGAACGCTCACCCCGCTCACTCGCTGCACCGCGGCAGCGGCGTCGCCGTCGGGGCTTCGCGAGATCTGTTCGCGGGTGATGGACGTGATGATGTTCGACGAGTTGCGCTGCTCATCCAGAGCGGCGGCAACGGAGCCGCGCTCGGCTTCGGCGCTGACGGTGACAGCGTCGAGCTGGATGGTGGCTGTCGAAAGGGTGACGTTCAGTTCGACGCCGTCGCCGGCGGGAACAGTGACACCCGTAATGGTCTTGGGCTGAAAGCCGATGCGCCTGACGGTGACGTCAACGGTTCCGGCAGGGACGCCGGAGATGCTGTACCGGCCGTCCAGTCCTGCCTGTGTACCAATGGTGGTGCCGGCTACGATCACCTGTGCTCCGGTGATGCCGGCTCCGGTATTCGCTTCCACGATGCGTCCGGCGATTCTCCCGTTCGCGGTGCCCTGTGCGAGTGCCGGCGATGCGGCAGCTGCAAGCGAGAGCACCAGGACCAGGAGTATGCCGGGGAGGCACTGGAGTCGCGTCATTGTTCTCTCTGTGTGAAGTCCAGGCGGAGCCGCGGTAGCCGTCGGGGCATGCCGCATCCGCACACAGAGAATGCTTCGGTGGCGTCTCGGAATTCACACGGAATTGCAACGGGAGTGTCACAGAGGCAGGGAAGAGGGAAAAGGGACCGGGGAAGAGGAACTGCCTTCCCTTCTGTCATCCCGCTCCTCTCTCCCCTGTCATCCCGCGTGAGCGGCGTAGCCGCGAGCGTCGGGATCTACTCACCTTTCACCGAAGCCAGCCACTACCAGTTGCAAGTAGATCCCGACACTCGCTTCGCTCGTGCGGGATGACAGAGAGGAGAGAGCGAGTGCGGCATGACAGAGAGGGCGCACCGAGCCTCCCCCTGTGCCCCGACACCTGACACCTGACACCTGACACCTGACACCGACCAAACAGACGCCTAATCCTTATAAATCCGGGAAAAACGCCGTTATCGTCGTCCCCTCACCCAGCCTGCTCTCCGCCCACACCCGACCGCCGTGCGCCTCCGCCAGGTGCCTGACGATCGCCAGCCCCAGGCCCGTGCCGCCTGCCTCACGCGAACGGCCCGCGTCCGCACGGTAGAAACGCTCGAAGATCCGCGGCAGGTGCTCGGGCGCAATGCCACTGCCAGTGTCCCGCACGCCCACGTTCACACCGTTCCCCGCGCGGCGCGCGAACACCATCACCCGCCCGCCCGGCGCGTAGCGCACTGCGTTCTCAACGAGGTTCGAGAGTAGCTGCCGCAGCGCCGTGGGGTCTGCATTCACCATCGCTGCATCTTCGGCGATGTCCGTGGCGAGCTCGGTTTCATCCACCTCCGCACGACTCGTCACCGTGGCGAAGATCTCCGCTGCAGCGGCCGACACCGACGTTCGCGCGGGCCGCGGAACCCAGCCGCCCGACTCGATCCGCGAAAGATCCAGCAGGTCGTCCACGATGCGCTGCATCCGGTTGGCATTCTTGCTTATCGACCGTGCGAACTCCCTTCGCACGTCGTCAGGCACGCTCTCCTCGCTCAGCGTCTCGGCGAAGCCGCTCACGATCGTGAGTGGTGTCTTCAGCTCGTGCGAGACGTTCGCCACGAAGTCGCGTCTAACCGTTTCCAGCCTCCGCTGCCTGGTGAGGTCGTAGGCGGCCAGCACCGCACCCCCACCCGCGAGTGGACGCGCGGTGATTGCGAGCGTGTTGCCGAGTACGGATACCTGCATGCCCTCGGTGGACGTGCCCTCCAACGCCGCCTCGAGCGCCTCACGCAGCGCACGATCACGCGGCAGTCGCTCGGCCGGGAAGGGAACCGGATCGGAGCATCCGAGCAGGCGCCGCGCCGTGTTGTTGATGCGCACCACCTGTGCGCGCTCGTCGAGCGCGATGATCCCCTCGTTGAGCGACTCCATGGTCGCCCGCAGCAGACTCTCCTCGGACTCCAGGGCCTGCAGGCGTCCCACAGTCTGCTCGGCTAGGCGGTAGATGGCGCTTGCCAGGTCGCCTACGGCGCCGGGGGCGACGAGTGTTGGACGCCGGCTCAGGTCGCCTGACGCGAGCGCTCGCGTAACGTCGCGCAACTCGTACAGCGGGCGACGCGCAAGCACCCCCATCCACCATGCGAGATAGAGCGCTAGTACGAGCGCGAGGAAGGCCGACATCAGGACGTTGTGCCGCGCACGCTGGAAGGCGTCGCGAACCGTGTCGGTATCTGCAACGATCCGCACGTAGCCATTCGGAGCCCGCACCGCAACACGAAGCCTCGGGGTCGTTAGGCCGAGCGACTGCCAGTCCACGCCCTGGCCTTCGCGGCGTGCTTCGACTACCTCCGGCAGGGCGGTGAAGAGCGTCGGCAGCGTTGCCAGCTCGGCCTCGGTGCGCATGCCGTCCGCCACCGGTACGCCGGCGCTGTCCAGCAGGGTGATCTCGAGCCCCGTTTCATCGGTGACCCTGCGTGCAAGTGCCGCGGCGTTTGCTCCGGCACCCCACTCCGCAGCGACCAGGCGCGCGGTTGCCAGCGCATGACGAGCCTCGACCTGTCGCACTTCGCGCTCGGCGCGCGGAAGCGCGACAAGCACAACGAGGGCTACCAGCAGCGCGACAACCACCGCTGCCGAGAGAAGCAGACGGCGCGTGAGCTTCATGCGGGCAGCCGGATACGGGAGCTCGTCAGGTGCGCAGCGCCTGCGGCGCCGTCAGGCGGTAGCCGAATCCGCGAACCGTCTCGATCAGTTCACCGGCCACGCCGAGCTTGGAACGCAGCCGCTGGATGTGCATGTCCACCGTGCGCGTCTGGATGTCGGGCGCGGCTTCCCACACCGTCTCCAGCAAATGACCGCGGTCCTGCACGCGGCCGCGTCGCTCAGCGAGCGTGAGGAGAAGGCGATACTCGGTGGGAGTGAGTTCCACCTCGTCGCCGTCCACTGCAACATGGTGTGCCGAACGATCGATGCGGAGCGGCCCGATGGTGAGCACGTCGCTCTCCTCGGTGTTCCGCGAGCTCACGCGCCGAATGATGGCGCGCACGCGCAGCACGAGTTCCTGCGGGCTGAAGGGCTTGGTGAGGTAGTCGTCGGCGCCGAGCGTGAGGCCGCGAACGCGGTCCGCCTCCTCGCGCCGGGCGGTGAGCATCAGCACGGCGACTTCCGCGGTGGCAGGGTCTGCTCGCAGCGCTTCCAGCACTTCGTAGCCCGAGAGGCCCGGGAGCATGAGGTCCAGGACTATCAGCGCGGGGCGCTCGCGGCGTGCAATCTCGAGCGCGTCAGTTCCTGACGATGCGCTGGAGACGCGGTAGCCCGCCCGTGCCAGGTGATACACGACGAGGGCGACAATCTCTGGCTCATCGTCAACGACCAGAACGCGGTCGCTCGCCGTCGGAACAGTCGTCATGCGCGATGCTGATGCTGGTAGAGACGCCGCTGAATCTGCGCGACGATCATGTCTATCGCTACCGGGCTGTGCCCGCCACCAGGGATGATCACGTCCGCGTAGCGTTTGCTTGGCTCCACGAACTGGAGGTGCATGGGCCGGACCGTTGTGAGATACTGATCCAGTATCTCCTCCAGGGGACGTCCGCGCACCGACATGTCGCGTCGCAGCCGCCGGATGAGCCGCACATCCGGGTCGGCGTCCACGAAAACCTTCACTTCGCATCGTTTGCGAATGCTCTGGTCAACGAACAGCAGGATTCCGTCCACCACGATCACGTCTGCCGGATCGATTCGCACCCTTTCGGGTGCGCGCAGATGGGTGACGAAGTCGTAGACCGGCTTCTCCACCGCCCGCCCTGCAGCCAGGTCATCGAGCTGCTCCACGAGGAGCTCGGTGTCTATGGCGTCCGGATGATCCCAGTTGACGTGACGTCGCTCCTCCAGCGTGAGGTGCGTGAAGTTCCGGTAGTAGGCATCCATGTCCAGGAATGCCACCGAAGTACTCGGTGGCAGCGAATCGGCCACACGCCGCGCGACCGTGGACTTTCCCGAGCCGGTTCCGCCGGCGATGCCGATGATCAGCGGTCCCGAGCCGGTTCCGGTGGAGGGTTGTCCTGGTGTTGAGGGTACCTGCGTGGTCATGCGAAGCGAAGCGCTGGAGGGGTCACGATTCGGTATCATTCCCGGGAAAGCTCATGGCGGTCGCCGCGCGAGTCAACGAATCGGGATGCTGGCGGCTGGCCACTCCGCGCCCGCTCTCCCGGGATTTTCGCGCTGCGGCTAACTTGCGCGCCATGCGACGCCTCAACCTAGCCCTGCTGACGGCGCTCATCGCAGCGTCGTGCACCCCATTGCCGCCGGCGGTTCCGCCGGGCCAGGCACCCGCACCGGAGGCCGCTCCCGAGCCCGCGGCGCAGGCGCCCGCCCAGGAAGGGCCGGCGCGAGTGAGAATCATCTCGCTCAACGACTTCCACGGCGCCCTGCAGCCGGTGGAGGACGCATCCGGAGTTCGGCGCGGCGGCGCCGCGCACGTAGCCACGGCCATCCGGCAGGCCTCGGAGGAATGCCCGCAACCGTGCGCCGTGCTGGTGCTCGACGGCGGCGACACCTTCCAGGGAACCCTCCCGTCGAACCTCACCTACGGGCGTGCGGTGCTCGACATCTACGAGGAATTCGGCGTGGCAGCCGCGGCGCTCGGCAATCACGAGTTCGACTGGGGGCAGGATACCCTGCGCGCGCGAATCGCCGATGCGCCTTACGCGATACTCGGGGCGAACGTGCGCGACGCGTCAGGCTCGCTGCCGCGGTGGATGCGTGCGGACACGCTCGTTGAGCGCGCCGGACTGACCATCGGCATCGTGGGCATCGCCACGCCCGAGACACCTTCGGTCACCAGGGCCTCGAACGTACAGGGACTGTCGTTCCTTGATCCCGCTCCGGTGATTGACCGACATGCACGCTCGCTCCGCATGCGCGGCGCAGACCTGGTGGTAGTGGTGGCGCACAGCGGAGCCTTCTGCGAAGGGGGCACGTTCGCCACCTGCACCGGGGAGATAGTGCAGGTGGCTCAGGACGTCACCGAGCCGATAGACGCGATCGTGAGCGGACACACTCACTCGATGGTGAACACCGTAGTGAACGGCATTCCGATAGTGCAGGCGCGTTCCAGCGGGCAGGCCATTGCCGTTCTGGATCTTCAGCCGCCGGACTGGACGCCGCGAGCAGAGATTCGTCCGGTGCTGGCGAGCTCCACCCCAGCCGATGCCGAAGTTGCCGAGCTGGTGCGAAGGGCGGTCGAGCACGTAGTCCCCGTGGTGCAGCGCAGCGTTGCGAACAGCAGCCGGCGGCTAACCAGGAGTGGCGCGCAGTATTCGCTGGGCAACCTTATTGCAGACGCGCAGCGCTGGGCGGCGCGGGCGGACGTAGCCGTGATGAACAACGGCGGCATCCGTGCGGATCTTCCCGCCGGTGAGGTGTCATACGGAGACGTGTACGCGGTGCAGCCGTTCGGCAACACGCTCGTGAGGTTCACCGTAACCGGCGAACAGCTCCTGGATCACCTGGAGAGGCTGGTGGCGGATGAGCGCATTCGCGCGCACGTCAGCGGGGTGCAGGTGCGGTACGATCCGGTCCTGGCGCCCGGTGCACGGGTAATGGAAGCACGGCTTGCGGACGGGCGGCCCATCTCGCCTAACGGGTCATATACCATCGTGGTGAACGACTTCATCGCCACCGGCGGAGACGAGCTTGGCTTCAATGGCGACGCGCCGGCGGAGCACCTCGGGATCTCCGACCTCGACGTGCTCATAGCCTACCTGCGCGCGCTTCCACAGCCTTTCTCGGCACCCGAGGAGCTTCGCCTGATACCGGTCGGCCTGTGAGCACTGCTTCAGCGCCACGCGCTCTGGACGGCGTTCTCTACGACCTGCTTCGGCAGCTGCCAAAGGCGGAGCTGCACTGTCACCTGGACGGTTCCCTCCGCCCCGAGACGATGCTGGAGCTCGCCCAGGCTTACGGCGTGAGCATGCCGCGTCACGATCCGGCCGAGCTGGCGGCTTACATGCATGTGGACGACGCGAGGAACCTCGAGGAGTACCTGGAGCGCTTCGCCATAACGCTCTCGGTGATGCAGCATGCGGACGCGATCGAGCGGATTGCGTACGAGCTCGCCGTGGACGCCTGGCGCGACGGCGTGTGGTACGTGGAGGCACGTTACTGCCCGCTGCTGAATCTCGAGCGCGGCATGACGCCAGCCGACACCGTTGATGCGACGCTGCGCGGGCTCGCGCGTGCGGAGCGCGAATGCGGCATCGTGTCGCGCGTCGTGCTCTGTGCGCTGCGGCACCTGCCCCCTTCCGCCTCGATGGAGGTCGCCGAGCTGGCGGTCGCCTATCGCGGGCGCGGAGTGGTGGCATTCGACCTGGCGGGAGGCGAGGCGGGGAATCCGGCGCGGGTGCACGCGGAAGCCTTTCTGCATGCGCGAATGCACGACCTGGCGTGCACCTGCCATGCGGGCGAGGGCGCCGGCGCCGACTCCGTTCGTGAGGCGGTGCACGTTTGCGGCTGTCACCGTATCGGCCACGCCACGCGACTCATCGAGGATGCCGCGCTCACCGCATTCGTGAACGACCGTCGCATCCCCCTGGAGATCTGCCTCACGAGCAACGTGCAGACGCGAGCAGTGGCCAGCTACGTGGAGCATCCGCTGCGAAAGTACCATGATCTCGGCCTCCCGATCGTGCTCTGCACGGACAACCGCCTGATGAGTGCCACTACGCTCACGGATGAGTATGCGCACGCGGCCTCGGCACTCGGCTTCGGCTTTGGTGACCTGGCGGAGATGGCGGTGAGGGGCTTCGAGTGTGCGTTCCTGCCCTATCTCGAGCGCGAGGCGATGGCCCGGCGCGCGCGCCGGGCAGTGGAGCCGCTTCTTCGTGAAGCAGGCGCGCTTGGAGCGGAAGGGTGAACTCGTCGCGTGCCGGAGCCGGCCAGGTCGCTTCCACCGGACGTGAGGCAGCGCGGCACGCTGCTGAGGCGATTTCCGGACGGCTGCAGGTTAACCAGCCCGTTTGTGCAATCGTGCTCGGCTCCGGCCTGGGAGGTCTTGCCTCGAAGATCGAGAATCCGCGTACGGTCCCGTTCCAGGACATACCCGGTTTTCCTCCCGCAACCGTGGCCGGTCATCGCGGAACCCTCACGGCCGGCACGCTCGACGGCCGTGAGGTGCTGACGCTCGCAGGCCGCCTTCACCTGTACGAGGGCCACTCGCCCGAACTTGCCGCGTATCCCGTGAGGCTTCTCCACGCCCTGGGCGCACGAACGCTGTTCGTGTCCAACGCGGCAGGCGGGATCAGGCGAACGTTCCGTGCGGGCGACCTGATGATCATCGCGGATCACCTGAACATGCAGTTCCGGAATCCTCTAATCGGCAAACGCGGAAAGGGCGAGCCGCGGTTTCCCGACATGTCGGATTGCTACCACAGCGAGTTGCGTGCGCTGCTGGCTCGATGTGCGGCCGAGGCTGGCGTGCCGGTGAGGGAAGGAGTGTATGCCGGAATGCTCGGCCCCGCCTACGAGACCCCGGCGGAGATTCGCATGCTGGAGCGCTTCGGTGCGGACGCGGTGGGGATGTCTACCGTGCCGGAGGTTATTGCCGCCAATGCGCTCGGGATGCGGGTGGCGGGAATGAGCTGCATTACGAATCTCGCTGCGGGCATCTCACCCGTGCGTCTGTCGCACGAGGAAGTGCTGGAGACTTCGGCGGCGGCAGCCGAGGCGTTCGAGAGGGTGGTGCGGGGGTTCGTGCGGGCGCTGTGAATTGCCGGGTCTCGGCCCCCGGCCGTAGTGGAGGCTCGGGGGTGGTGGAGCGGAGCTTCGTCTGCAAACGGAGCCAATGAAAAAGCCTCACGCGGAGAACGCGGAGGGACGCGGAGAGAAGCTTGGCGCATCGAATCCCAATCGCCGAGCAGTTCTCCGCATCCTCCGCGTGAGCCCGTCGTTTTCAGTCTTCAGGTCGCAGCAGCCGGCTTCGACGCAGGGTGAGTAGATCCCAGCACTCGCTCCGCTCGTGCGGGATGACAGGAGAGTCGAGGGCGGGGTGACAGTCTAGCCCCTCTCACGCAAAGTGATTCAGCGGCCCGTGCCCACTCCCAAGCCCAGGCGCCGTCGCGATCGCCTGGTGCACGAACTCGAGGGCGGTATTCACCGCCTCACGAAGGTTGGAGCCCAGCGCCAGGTTGGCCGCTATCGCGGCGGACAGGGTGCATCCGGTACCGTGTGTGCTGGTCGTCTCCAGCCGCGGATGACGAACGATGTGGAAGTCGCCGTCGTACAGCACGTCCACGGTCTCGTTGCCCAAGAGGTGTCCGCCTTTCACCAGTGCGGCCTGCGCACCGAACTCGACTACCAGGCGGCGGGCCGCGTCCTTCATCTCTTCCTCGTTACTCACATCGGAGTCTACCAGGATCGCCGCCTCATCCAGGTTGGGCGTCACCAGAGTGGCGAGCGGCACCAGTCGGTCGCGAATCGCGCGTATCGCGTCCTCCTTCACGAGCGGGTCGCCACTCGTCGCCACCATCACGGGGTCCAGCACGTACGGGGCGAGCGCATGCTCGCGAAGTCCCTCGGCAACAACTCCCACGACGGAAGCGTCCGCCAGCATGCCGGTCTTCACGGCGTTGGGGCGAAGGTCCGTCGCCACTGCATCGAGCTGCGCCGCGACCAGCGGAAGCGATACCGCGGACCAGTCGCGAACACTTACGGTGTTCTGTGCGGTGATGGCCGTGATCACGCTGGTGCCAAACACACCGAAGCGGTGAAACGTCTTCAGGTCTGCCTGAATGCCGGCGCCACCGCCCGAGTCGGATCCGGCTATAGTGAGTGCGATTTGCATTCACGAAAGATGCGCCACGCGAGAGCGTGGCGCACCTGCTCGGCGCGTCTCGTTACCGCCCGGCCGACGGCAACTGGCTCACGCGTCTCTTGAAGTTCTGGAAGGCTTGGGAGTCGCGCTGCAGGTCATCGAGTATCGCCTCGTCGTAGCCGCTTATGATCGCGCGCGTGGAGCGGATGCGATCCTCCTCCAGAGGGTGAGACGAGAACCAGCCTTCCACTGCACTCGGGTTGCGGTTGCGTTCGGCCAGAAGCCGTTCGAACATCGTGGGGACTCCGCCTGGGTGGATGCCCGCACGAACTACATGGGAGATGCCGACCCGGTCTGCTTCCTCCTCGTCGCTCCGGCTGAAGCTGGCGAAGGCCGCACCGGCCGCCACGTTGATGGCCGTTCCGGCGAGCGCGCCTTCACACACTCCCGTGAGCACGCAAACGGCGGTGACGCCAAGGTTGGCGCGGTCGGCGTCGCGCATGCGCTCCATGGAGTGACGCTCGGTGACGTGCGCGATCTCGTGCCCCATTACGCCCGCGAGCTCGCTGAGCGTGGCCGCCCGTTCTATGAGGCCTCGGTTCACGTAGATGAAGCCGCCCGGTACGGCGAACGCGTTGATCGCCGGGTCATTCACCACGTAGAACTGCCACTCCAGTCCACGATCGTCCGCCGCACGCGCTATCTGGTTGCCGAGCGCGTTTATGTATCGTGAGATTTCAGCGTCCTGGACTATCGGCAGCTGCTCGTTGATCTGTGCGGCATACTGCCGCCCGAGCTCCACCTCCTGCTGCGTGGATGCGAGGCAGGCCGAGAGCAGCATGGCGACGCCGACGATGGCTATTCTGTATCGCGAGAGAGTCATGTAATCCCCTGGTTTGCTGTGTCTTTGCTATCTGTCAGGGCAACCTTCATTCCACGTACAGCAGCTCAGCCAAGGCCTTGCGATTACTTACCTTAGCTCGAGATCTCCGCCGCCGGAAGGCGCGCGAGACCCGCGGGCTGTTCACTATTGAGGGCACCCGCGCGGTGGAGGAGCTCCTCGCTTCGGACCTGAGAATCCACGGCGCGATCCACCACTTCGGCTACGGCGACTCCGAGCGGGAGCAAGGGGTGCTGTCCCGCCTGCGCGAGCTCGGCGTCGAAACGATTCGGGTAAGAGAAGAGGACCTGAAGAGCGCCAGCGACACCGAGCAGCCGCAGGGGATCGTCGCGATCGCGCAAACCCCCCGCTTCTCGCTGGCCGACCTTCCGGAGCAGAAAGTCGGACGCTGGCTGGTGCTGGACGCAATCCAGGACCCCGGGAATGTGGGTACGATCCTGCGAAGCGCAGCGGCTTTCGGCGTGCGCGCAGTGGTGACCCTGCCGGGAACGGTTGACGTGTGGAATGCCAAAGTCGTCCGTAGCTCGATGGGCGCCTCGTTCCGGTTGCCCGTGGTGGCTGCCAACAATGTGGAGCTCGCGCGGTTCCTGTCGGAACGAAGCATTCCGTTGTGGGCCGCAGACGCCGACGGCGAATCGGTTTCAGGGGCGGATGCGCCGGAGCGACTCGCCATGGCGGTCGGGAACGAGGGCGCAGGCATCTCCGACGAACTGCTGCAGCTCGCAGAGCGGCGGGTGGCAATTCCCATAGAGGCGACAGTCGAGTCGCTGAACGTCGCAGTGGCCACAGGCATACTTCTCTTCATACTCCGACCGTGACCGCACTCGCTGCCGAACCGTGGATCTTCACCATGCTCGCCGCGCTCACCGGCGCGTGCGTGGGATCGTTCCTCAACGTGTGTGTCGCCAGGTGGCCTAACGGGATGTCGGTGGTGTCGCCGCCTTCGCGGTGCCCCCGCTGTGAATCGCGCATCGCCTGGCACGACAACGTTCCGGTGCTGGGCTGGGTCATGCTGCGCGGAAGGTGCCGCGGTTGCGGAGAGGCCATCTCGCCACGGTATCCGATCGTGGAGCTGACTGTGGCACTCGGCTGGCTTGCGGCGATCCTCGTGTTCGGGCCCACCTTCACGGCGGTTCGCGTTGCCGTATTTGGAACGGTCATGTTCGGGGTGGCCCTCACCGATGCCACGACGTACCTGATACCTGACGGCTTCACCGTATTCGGCTTCCTGTTCGTGCTCGTCTGCTCGTTCGTTGGCATGTTCACGGGAGATCAGGGGCCGTTCGCGGCGCCGCTGGATGCAATCATCGGTGCATGCGCCGGGGCGGGCGTCATCTCCATCATCGGCTGGCTTGGCGAAGTAGCGATGAAGAAGGAGGCGATGGGCTTCGGAGACGTGACGCTCATGGCGGTGGTGGGTGCGGCGGTCGGTCCGCAGCGTGCGCTGCTCACGGTGTTCGCCGCGGCCGCGATCGCGGCCGTGGTTTTCCCGCTCCTCGTTTATCCGACAGCCTGGCTGCGCGCGCGCCGCGCGGGCACGGAGTTCGAGCCGCCGCTGGTGCCATTCGGCGTGTTCCTTGCGCCTGCTGCGTTACTCACATTGCTTTGGGGCAATGAGGCGATTGCCTGGTATTCATCGCTGCTGACAGCCCCCTGAGTACGGAGTAGTGGCCTGCGTATCTCCCGCGACACCCTGGCCCGATTCACGCGTGACCTGACGGCTGAGGCCCGCGCCGGACGACTGGACCCCGTGCGCTGTCGTGAGGCAGAGGTCGCGCGCGTGCTTGACATCCTCCTGAGGCACGGCAAGAACAACCCGGTGCTCGTGGGTGATGCCGGCGTCGGAAAGACTGCCATAGCCGAAGCGCTCGCACAGCGCATAGCCGACGGCGATGTGCCCATGGCGCTGCGCGGCGTAAAGCTGCTGGCACTGGATCACGTCGCGCTCCTTGCAGGCACGCAGTTTCGCGGGCAGTACGAGGAGCGCGTGCAGGGCATCGTGGAGGAGACGACGGCTGCCGGAAACGTGATCCTGTTCGTGGACGAGCTCCACAACCTGATGGGGCAGGGAGTGGCGCTCGGCGCTGCGATGGATGCGGCGAACATGCTCAAGCCTGCGCTCGTTCGCGGTGACTTCCGGGTGATCGGCGCCACGACCGGCGTGGAGTACGACCGGTGGATTCGCGGAGACCCGGCGCTCGAGAGGCGGTTCCAGCCGGTGAACGTTCGGGAGCTGGACTCCGACGAGACGCTCGAGATCCTGCACGCGCGCGTGCCGGTACTCGAGAGGCACCACGACGTGGTGATACACGAGTCCGCGGTGGTCGCGTCGGTGAGGCTCACCGACCTCTTCATGCAGGAACGTCGTCGGCCCGATCGCGCCCTGGACGTGCTGGACGAAGCGTGCGCCCATACGCAGGGCGCCACCCGCCTCACGACTGAGGCGGAGGCGCTTGCGAGAAAGCGCCGCACTCTCGTTCGCGAGCACCAGGCGAAGCAGGGCAACGTGTCGGATGACGTTTCCGCTGGTGCACGTGCGACTGAGCCCGGCGACCCGGACACGGTAGCCCTGGGTCCCGACATCAGGCTCGAGATTCCGGAGTTCGCCCGCGATGGTTTCGCCGCACTGGAACGCCTGGGGGCGGAGCTTGGTGCGTTGCTGGACATGCCCGGAGCACGGGCGACCGGAGAAGATCGGGCGCCTCACGAGCGGCGGACTCCTCCTGCCAATGGCGAGGATTCGACTTCTCGAGACAGCAGGGGTGACACTGACGGCGCGACAGCCGAACCGGCAGCGCCACGCACGCTCGCCGAGGTGGAGGACGAGTTGCGCACGAAGCTGGTGGAGGAAGGGGCGGTGGTGCGCGGGCACGACATCGCGCGAGTGATGACACTGATAACGGGAAAGCAGATATCATGGGTGGACTGAGCGCTCGAGTGAGGTCGGGTCATGGAAGGTCCCGAGCCCTCGCAACTGTCATCTGCGTGCTCGCGCTGGCGTCCTGTCGCGGCAGCAACACAGGCTACGAAGGTCCGTTCCCCGCCGAGGTGAACGCGGCAATTCCCCGTATCGAGCGGGCCATGGGTGTTCCCTTCAGGGAACCGCCGCGCCTCGAGACGCGAACGCGTGCCCAGGTGCGCGAGTTCCTGGAACAGCGCTTCGCAGAAGACCTTCCGCAGGAGGAACTGGTCGGCGTCGAAACGACGTACAAGCGACTGGGTCTCGTTGCCGATTCCCTGGACCTGCGCTCGCTCTACATGTCGCTCCTCACGGAGCAGATTGTCGGGTTCTACGATCCGGCCACGAAGGTGCTCTACGTGGTGGAAGAGGCTCCCGAGGTGCAGCGTTCTGCGATCATCACGCACGAGCTCATTCACGCGCTCCAGGACCAGTATGCGCCGCTGGACTCCATTCAGGAGAGTGTGCGCAAGGACAACGACCGAGCGCTCGCCGTACAGGCTGTGATCGAGGGGCAGGCGATGTACAAGCAGATCGAGGCGACGGTTGGCGGCGGCTCGATGGCGGCGCGCCTGCCGGGCGGATGGGAGCGCGTGAGGCAGAGCATCCGGGACAATCGCTCCACCATGCCGCTGTTCGCGTCCGCCCCCATGATCATGCAGGAGACGCTGATCTTCCCGTACCTGAGCGGAGCCGAGTTCGTTAGGCGCAACGACTTCGCTTCAGGTCCCGAGGTGTTCGAGCGGCTGCCGATGTCCACCGAGCAGATCATGCACGAGCGTGCGTACGGCGATTCGCTGGACGCTCCGACGCGCATCGTGCTGCCGGACCCTCGCGCTGGTGAGGACGTGATCTACGAGAACGGGCTGGGAGAGTTCGAGATGCGCGTGATGCTCTACGTGCACCTGGACGACCACGGGAGCGCGTTCCGTGGAGCTGCGGGGTGGGACGGCGACAGATTCCGAGTGTATCGCAGCGGCAACTCGGACGCGCTCCTGTGGGCAAGCGTGTGGGATACGGAGGAAGACGCCGAGGAGTTTGCCGAGATCGCCACGAACGCGATCGCGCGGCGCTATGGAGAACGCAACCTCCCGGCCGCCGAGCGAGGTTCGTTCGTGCGTAGCGGGCGACGCGTGTCCATCAGGCGTGTGGAGCTCGAAGGCCGCCCGATGGTGATCCTGGAGGACGTGCCTGCGTCAATGCGCGGCGAGCTGATGGCGCTGGAGGGCATGAGGCTGGAGGAGGGCTGATGGGCTGAGGATGCGAAGAGCCCCGGCGCTACGCGCCGGGGCTCTCGTCTGTTTGGACGGGTCTCGGCGCTCGGCCCTGGTGGAGGCTCGAGTGTGGCTGAGCGGAGCTTCGTCTGCAAACGGAGCCAACAAGAAAGCCTCACGCGGAGCCGCGGAGGGACGCGGAGAACTGCAAGGTGATTGGAATTCCATGCGCCAGGCTTCTCTCCGCGTCCTCCGCGCGAGCCCGTCGTTCTCAGCCTTCAGCGCGCAGTGTCCGGCTTCGGCGCAGGGTGAGTAGATCCCGACGCTCGCGGCTTCGCCGCTCACGCGGGATGACAGAACCCGGGGCTGTTCCTAGTTGTAGATGACGGAGAGGTTGTTCACAGGAGCGTAGCGAGGATGCAAGCT
>CAYQAO010000020.1:0-44335 GCA_964415485.1 uncultured Gemmatimonadaceae bacterium | reverse complement strand
CCGGGCGGCCCCACTCGCTTACTCGACCCCAGCACCAACCTGTGTGCCCGACGCTCCTGCGCGCGCGGCCGTGCGGGGTGGGGCCGCCCGCCCCCCCCCCCCGCGCCCCGGGCGTCAGCGTACCTTCGCACTGCCGATCGTTCCCGCATCCGTGCCGAACCAGATCGTGCCGGTCGGCGCATGGAACATCATGTGGCGCACCGTTCCGCCACCGCTCGGCACTGCGGTGCGCGAGAAGACGCGCTCGGTGCCCGGGTCGAACCCGACGAACTGGTTCGGCTGCGCTCCAGTCTCAACGAGCCACATGCGACCGCGATCGTCCGCAGCCATCGCATAGGGGCGCGATCCCGATCCGCCGGGCGTCTGCCACTCGCGAGAGTCGCCCGTGGCAGGGTCCAGACGGCCTATGGAGCCCCGAGCGTAGTCAACGTACCAGATACCGCCATCCTGGCCGATCTCGATGCGCCGCGTGCGGGCGTCAGCGTTCGGCAGGGCGTGTTCCTTCGCCTCGAACGTATTCGGGTCTATGGTCGCGATCCTGTTGGTCCCGAACAGGTTCAGCCACGGCCGGCCCTGGCCGTCCACTACGATCCCGTACGGTCGAGCACCTCGCTCGAACCGGACGAGACGAATGTCGCCGTCCGACATGCGCAGGCGTCCCGCGTAGCTGCCGCCCTGCACTGTGAACCAGATGTTGCCGCGACCGTCGAAAACGAGCGTGTGCGGATCCCGGGCGGCCGTGTCCGGCATCATGTGGATCTCGAAGTCGCCGGTAGCCGGATTCAGAACCCCTATCCGCCCGTTGCGATTGCCCGCGTACCACACGCGACCGTCCTCGCCGACGATCAGGTTGTGCGGGTAGGTGCCTTCCTCGATCTCGAAGCGCTTGAACTCGCCCGATGCGGGATCGAGATAGGCGAGGTAGTTGCCCGTCTGGCCGACGAACCAGACCTTGCCGTCAGGCGCGACGTATGGGTCGCGAGGGCGGGTATTCTCCCACGGAACCTTCCACTCGCGAATGGAGACCGTGTCCATCGCCGCCTGGGCAGATGCCTCTTGAAGCGGGAGGGCGGGTAGCGCGAGGAGACCCAGCGCGGGAAGAGAGAACCAGCGGAGTGACATGACTCGCACCTCGAAATTGGGCTTTGCGGGTTTGTGGAACCTGCTCGCGGGAGTGCCAGGCGAGCGTGCGCGCCGCCGAGACGGCCGCGCTTTCGTGATGCCCCCAGTCTGTACCCGTGCACACGATCAGGAAAGAGGGATCCGGCGCCCTGCCTTCTTCCCGGCGTGCGATGGCCCATGCGCTCCCTTGTCCGACCTACGCTCCCGCAGAGCCGGCGGACACGATTCCTGCGGTGATCGGTTCATCCAGCGCTGACACCTGAGGCGGCAGCTTCTCCTGAGCCTTCCTTCTCAATCTCGAATCCCTCTTTGCCGCCTCCGCTGCCCGGCGCGGGGACGTCGGCTTGCGAGCCGGGCTACCCGTCCCGTCCCGGAGCAGCTCGAACATCTGCTGGTCCCGTTCCGTCCAATTCGACATGGTCTGGCTCCTGACTACCTGGCCGGGCGGGATACGGCGCCCGATGTGTACAAAGAACGCAAGAATCGGGCTGATCGAGCTGATGAGTCCTGCCCATCGGCCGCTGCAAAGCTCGTTGCCGGGTGTGTCGGATCGAGCGCCGAATCGCAACAGTCCGGTAACGGATCGTGTCGGTCCGGCTCGTCCCGGTGCGACGTCGTCGCCACATTCAGGACGTTGATCCCTCCCCGTTGCGAGCGGTTAGTTTGAAGGGAGTACCTTCGACCTCTTTCACAAGGCCATGTCAGATCGTCTGCAACGACTTCACGACGCCGGACAGTCCATCTGGCTCGACTTCATAGATCGCCGCATGCTCGCCGCCGGAGAGCTGGCGCGCATGATCAGGGAGGACTCCGTAACCGGAGTGACCTCGAATCCTACCATCTTCCAGAAGGCGCTGGCGGAAGGGAACGAGTACGACGAGCAACTCTCGTCACTCTCTCCCGACCTGGGAGCCCTGGAGCTCTTCGAGCAGGTGGCTGCTGAGGACGTTCGCCGAGCCTGCGACGAGCTTCGTGAGGTGTACGACCGGTCGCGCGGCCAGGACGGTTATGTGTCGCTGGAGGTATCGCCTTCGGTTGCCAACGATGCGGGCGCGACGGTGGCGGAGGCCCGGCGCCTGTGGGCGCTCGTGGATCGCCCGAATCTCCTCATCAAGGTGCCTGGCACGGAGGAGGGCGCTGTGGCGGTGCGCGCGCTGATCGAGGCGGGAATCAGCGTGAACATCACGCTCCTCTTCTCGGTGGAAGCCCATCGGCGCGTTATCGAGGCGTACTTCGCGGGACTCGAGGCGCGTGCGCGCCGCGACGAGCCGATCGACCGGATTGCGTCGGTGGCCAGCTTCTTCGTGAGCCGCGTGGACACGGAGGTGGATGCGCGCCTGGAGAAGCTGATGGAGTCCGCGCCTGACGAGGCATCCCGCAATCAGCTGGCGGCCCTTCGCGGCAAGGCCGCCATTGCCAATGCAAAGCTCGCGTACCGCCTGTTCCAGGCCATGTTCCGCGGCGCTCGCTGGGAGAACCTGCGCACGCGCGGCGCAATGCCGCAGCGTCCGCTGTGGGCAAGCACCAGCACGAAGAACCCTGCCTATCGAGACGTGCTCTACGTGGAGGAGCTCATCGGTCCCGATACGGTGAACACGATGCCGCCGGCGACCATCGAGGCCTTCCGCGACCACGGCGAGGTGCGCCGCAGCGTTGATGCGGGCGTGGAAGAGGCCGTTCGGGTGCTGCAGGCCATCGAGGATGCCGGCATCTCCATGCAGGAGGTCACCGACAAGCTGCTCGTGGACGGACTCGCTTCGTTCCAGAAGTCCTTCGATGAGCTTCTCGCAGGCCTCGAGTCCCGCAGGGCCCGCGTGGCCGCGGTCTGAGGCAACGATGCGCCGCCCTTCCGGGCGGCGCATCTCGCAACATCCCTAGCGAAGATTCCGACCCGTGAGGCACCGGGCCTGGAGCATGCGCGCCACCTTTCTTTCGTTCAACCCACTCACGTGACGCCGCAACGCATTCCCCGAACCAAGATCGTCTGCACGCTGGGCCCCGCCTCCGACTCACCGGAGGGCATTCGCGCGCTGATCGAGGAAGGTCTCGATGTCGCCCGCATCAATTTCTCGCATGGCACGCAGGAACAGCACGCCAACACGGTGCGGCTGGTGCGCGAGATCGCCAGCGAACTGGGCAAGCCGGTAGCCATCCTCGGCGACCTGCAGGGCCCGCGCATCAGGGTAGGTGACCTGTCCCATACATGGCAGCTGGAGCTGGGCCAGGAAGTGCGTCTGGTGTTCGAGGACGATGCGAAGGAGGGTGAGATTCCCGTCACGTATGCGCACCTCGCCTCGGACGTTCAGGCCGGCGACAGAATCCTGATCAACGACGGCCTGATCGAGCTCGTGGTGCACGAGGTGAGCGACGGTCGGGTTCACGCGCGCGTGCTGCACGGCGGCGCGCTGACGAGCCACAAGGGCCTGAACCTGCCGGGCGTGGAGGTTTCGGCAAGCTCGCTTACCGAGAAGGATCGCTCGGACATCGAGTTCGCCGTGGAGCAGGAGCTCGACTACCTGGCGCTCAGTTTCGTCAGGCGGGCCTCCGACATCGAGGAGCTTCGCGAGCTCATCCCGAGGACGATGCTCGTGGTGGCCAAAATCGAGAAGGACCATGCCCTCGCGAACATCGAGGAGATCGTGGAGGCGGCTGACGCGGTGATGGTCGCACGTGGAGACCTTGGCGTTGAGCTCCCCTTCGAGCAGGTGCCGCTGGCGCAGAAGCACATCATAGCGATAGCCAACCGCCTGGCGCGGCCGGTGATCACGGCCACGCAGATGCTCGAGTCCATGATCACGCACCCGCGGCCGACACGTGCCGAGGCGAGTGACGTGGCCAACGCCATTCTCGATGGCACGGATGCGGTGATGCTCTCGGCGGAGACGGCGGCGGGCGCGTTCCCGCGCCTGGCAGTGTCCGCGATGCGACGGATCATCCTGGAGGTGGAGGAGCATTCGCAGCAGGGTCAGCGCGAGGAGCGTCGCAGGGCAGGCGTCGTTGCGAGCACTGCCGAGACGATTGCCGTGGCGGCGCAGATTTCCGCGGCCATGACCGGGGCTCCCGCGATCGTTCCGTTCACGAAGAGCGGCTTCAGCGCGAGGGTGGTGGCGTCCCGTCGCCCCATCGTGCCGATAGTTGCGCTCACGGACCAGCGGCGCGTATATCGTCAGCTTGCCCTGGTGTGGGGTGCCATACCGGTGCTGGTGCCGCACTGCGAGCACTACGACGAGATGTGGGGCCTCGCTCGCGATGCCGTGCAGCGACTTGGCCTGGCGTCGCCGGGCGACCGCGTACTCGTCACCGCTGGCGTGCCTTTCGACGTCCCGGGAACCACGAACCTTCTCAAGTTCGAGACCGTGTGAGGCCCTCGTGCGGCTGACCTTCCTTGGAACGGGTACGAGCTTTGGTGTGCCGCAGGTCGGTTGCCGGTGTGCGGTGTGCCGCTCGCCCGATCCGCGGGATCGTCGCACGCGCTCCAGCGTGATGGTGGAATCGGAGAAGGGTGCCCGGGTGCTGGTGGACACCTCTCCGGAGTTGCGGCTGCAGCTGGTGGCGAACAGGGTGGATCGGGTGGACGCCGTGTTCTTCACCCACGACCACGCCGACCACACCCACGGCCTGGACGACATCCGCGCCCTGTCCATGCTGCGGGATGCGCCGCTTCCGCTCTACGGGTCGCGGGAGACGCTGGAAAGCCTCACGAGGAAGTTCTCGTACATCTTCGATGACAACGTGCGCCCGCTGCCCGGCACGTCGAAGCCCGAGGCACAGCTGAACGTGGTGGAACCGGGGCAGTCGCTGCGCGTCGCGGACCTCGACGTGGTCGTGGCCACCGTGCCTCACGGGCATGCCGAGGTCCTGGCCTATCGCTTCGGCCCGCTCGCTTTTATCACCGACGCCAAGTCGGTACCGGCCGAGACCATCGAGGTGATGCGGGGAGCCAGGGTGCTGGTTCTCAATGCGCTCCTGCGCACCAGTCACCCGACCCACCTGAGCATCTCGGAGGCGATAGAGGTTGCCCGCGAGATCGGGGCGGAACGCACGTACTTCACGCACCTGACGCACGAGACCAGCCACGCCGACCTGGAGGCGGAGCTGCCTGCCGGGATATCTCCGGCGTTCGACGGCCTGACGATCCGCATCGAGGAGGATTGACGCGTGACCATCCGCCTGGACTACACCAACATGATGTCGGGAGCCGTTCGCAACGGGCTGGACGACGCAGCATGGTCAGACGGCGCCAAGGCGTTCCGGAACAGCTTCAAGCGCGTCACCGAACGTGCCTCACGCGGCGAGCTGGGCTTCCTCGAACTCCCCAGCCGTACCTGGCTGGCCGACGCCTGTCGCAACATTGCCGGCGACTTCCAGGGACGCGTGGACGACGTCGTGGTGCTCGGCATCGGCGGATCCGCACTGGGCCCGATTGCACTGCGCACCGCGCTGCTGGAGTCCGGATGGAACATGCTGGACCCCGCCGCACGCGGCGGTCTTCCGCGGCTGCACGTTCTGGACAATGTTGACCCCGCCACCATCGCAGCCACGCTGGACAGGGTGGACCTCTCGCGCACCCTGTTCGTCGTCACCTCCAAGAGCGGAGGCACCGCCGAGACGATGGCGCAGTTCCTCGTGGTGGACGAGCGGGTTCGTGAGGCAGGGCTTCGGCGTGCCGAGCGCTTCGTCTTCATCACGGACCCCGAGAAGGGTGCGCTGCGATCCATCGCACGGGCGGAGGGAATCAGCGCGCTCGAGGTTCCTGTGGACGTGGGGGGCCGGTTCAGCGTGCTCTCGCCGGTGGGGCTGTTTCCCGCCGCACTCGTGGGAATAGACGTTGACGGCCTGCTCCGTGGTGCCGCCGAGATGCGCGAGCGCTGCTCGGGGAACGTGCTGCACGAGAATCCCGCCGGTGCATACGCCACCCTGCAATGGCTGGCGCACACGCGCCTGGGGCTCGGGATGCACGTGTGCATGCCCTACAGCGATGCACTGCGCGACATGGCGGACTGGTTCGTCCAGCTCTGGGCGGAGAGCCTCGGCAAGATTCGTGAGGACGGTACGTCCGTTGGACCGACGCCCATCGCCGCGCTGGGAGCCACGGACCAGCACAGCCAGGTGCAGCTCTTCATGGAGGGGCCGGCCGACAAGACGGTGACCTTCCTGGAGGTCGGCTCGCGAGCGACGGATGTTCGAATTCCCTCCGCGTTCCAGGACGTTCCGGAGCTCGCATACCTGGGAGGCCACACGCTCGGCGAGCTGCTGGACATCGAGAGAAAGGCGACCGCGGGAGCGCTGGCGGCGCGCGGGCGTTGCAACATGACCGTCACTCTGGACAGGGTTGACGCGGAGCACCTGGGCGGCCTGTTCATGTTCTTCGAGCTGGCAACCGCGTACGCGGGCGAGCTGTATGACGTGAATGCGTACGACCAGCCTGGTGTGGAGTTGGGAAAGCAATTTGCGTACGCCATGCTGGGACGCCCGGATGCCCAGGCCGCTCGAGCAGAGTGGGAGCGCTTGCCACGGCCGGATCCGCGCCGCACGATATGAGTCGAGCGGTGCCCGGGAGTCTCGCGCAAGGGGGACCACCCGCTCCCCGTGTGTCGTACCGCGTTGCGGGATCCCAACCGAGCAGATGGCCGACGAGAATTCGACTTCCGAGAGCGAGTGGCTCACCACGTTTCAGGAGCTGGCAAGGCGCTCGTCTCATGAGATCAGGAACGCGCTGAACGGCGTTGCGGTTAACTTGGAGGTAGCCCGCTCACGGCTGGAACGGTCGGAGGAGCGTTCCGATTCTCCCGTGTCCGCGTCCGTGGCACCCTTTGCACGCTCCGCCTCGGAGCAGCTGGAGCACCTTTCCGGGCTGACGGAGTCGTTCCTTGCGCTGGCGCGGACCGGTACGCCGGCGGCAATGAGGCTGGAAGCGGTCGTTCGGAATGCAGCGCGACTGGCGGATGCGATCGCGCGTTCCGAAGGCAGGTGTGTGCGGCTGGATGGCACCGGCGAGGAGACCGCGCACCGGGTGCGCGGCGACCTGGCATCCTGGCTGGTGGTGCGGTTGCTGCTGAATGGTCTGGCTTCCGGCGAGTCGCTGGCGGTCGGGCTGGAGGAAGGGCCGCGATTGTTCGTACGGTCCGAGTCGGGCGCGGCACTCGCCGCTCCGGATCACGGGCTGGTGCAGGCCGCAGCGTCGTTCGGTGTGACGCTCACATACGAGTCGGGAGCGTGGTTTGCCGGGTTCCCCCCGGCTGCTGCCTGACGTGGAATCAAACTCTGTCCCAACGAGATGACGCAACCGAAGATCCTCATCGCTGACGACGAACAGGCCATTACGACCGGACTCGGCGCCATACTCGGCGACGAGGGCTATGAAGTCGCCGTGGTAAGTGATGGGCAGGCCGCACTGGAGCAGCTCACGGGCGACAGCTACGGAGTGGTGCTCGCAGACCTGATGATGCCCAAGCTGGACGGGCTCGAATTGCTCCGCGAAATGGCGGAGCGGGAGATCGCCACGGAGTGCATCATCGTCACGGGGCAGGGTACCGTGGACTCCGCGGTCTCGGCAATGCGCCAGGGTGCCTACGACTACATTGAGAAGCCGCTGAATGCGGAGAAGCTAACGCGCCTGAAGGCCCTGATACCGAAGGCGATCGAGAAGTACAACGTTCAGCAGAAGAACCGCGAGCTGGCTTCGCAGCTGCGCACGCTCACGCACTACGGCGACCTCACCGGGCAGTCGGAGGAGATGCGTGAGGTATACCGGATGATCGAGGCGGTGGCGTCGAGCACCGCGAGCGTGCTCATCCTTGGTGAGTCGGGCACCGGGAAGGAGCTCGTGGCACGCGCGCTTCACAGCAAGAGTGACCGGGCGAAGGGGCCGTTCCTGGCGCTCAACTGCGCCGCGCTCCCCAAGGACATTCTGGAGAACGAGCTCTTCGGTCATGAGAAGGGAGCGTTCACCGGTTCCACTAACGAGAAGGCCGGTGCCTTCGAGATGGCGGACGGCGGCACCCTGTTCCTGGACGAAGTCGCGGAGATGACGCCCGACATCCAGGTGAAGCTGCTTCGCGCCCTGGAGACGCGCACGGTTCGCCGCCTTGGCGGCAAGAAGGACATTCCGGTGGACATCCGTATCGTGGCGGCCACCAACAAGGACCTTCAGCGCGCCATCGCCGACGGCGACCTGCGTGAGGACATCTACTATCGCCTGGCGGTAGTCGAGATCCACCTTCCTCCGCTTCGAGAGCGTGCGGGAGACCTGAGGCTGCTAGCCGAGGAATTCCTGGCGAGATTCGCCGCGCAGAACAAGAAGAAGGTGCAGGGCTTCGACGACGCCGCATGGGAGTGGATTCTCTCCTATCACTGGCCCGGCAACGTTCGCGAGCTGAAGAATGCGGTGGAGCGGGCGGTGATCATGTCGCGCGGCGGCCTGATCGGTGCAGATGACATTGCGCCGCGCCATCTTCGCTCTGGAAATGTCACTGGTTCGATTACGATTCCGGTGGGCGCGTCGGTCTCCGAGGCCCGGAGGCTCCTGGTGCTTCGAACGTTCGCTTCCACTGGTGGGGACCAGCCTCGTACTGCAAGATTGCTGGGAATCGGCGAGGAGGAGCTGGCGGCCGAACTCGCGGAGATCATCCGCAATCGTGAGGCAGGTTCCGGTGGCACGGGGAACGACGGCGAGGGACAGGAGCGTTCCGGCGGCGCGAAGTCTGCCGACATGGAAACCGCAGACGTGCTGGTGGAGGCTGCCGCAGCGGCCACTTCCGCACGGAAGCCGGCGGCCAGGTCTGCAAAGGCAGGAGCGAGCAAGGGCGCGCGGAAGCGTTGATCGAAGGTTTGGGTGACGCCGGCAGCGGTGGCGGCACCCCTCCCATCCCAGCACGAGGACTGATCATGTCGTACGAGGAATACGAGGACGAACCCTACGTGATCATCGAGAAGCACTCCGGTGGCACCGGCAGCTTTCTCCTTGGAATTGCAATAGGTGCGGGAATGGCGCTGCTTCTGGCTCCCCAGTCGGGGCGGAAGACCCGTCGTGACATCGAGCGCCGTGCACGTCTTGCGAAGCAGCGTGCTGAGGGAATTGCGCATGACGTGGGCGATCGCATGAACGAGCAGCTGTCGCGCGCTCGCAGCGAGGTTGAGGCGAAGCTGGACTCCGCGCGCACGCAGATCGATTTCCGGCGGCAGCAGGTGCAGAGCGCGGTTCAGGCGGGTAGGGTTGCCGCGCGGGACGCTCGCGAGGAGCTGGAGCGCCGCATCGCCGATACGAAGGCGGCGTACCAGGCCGGCGTGTCCGTGGGCAGGGAGCGGGCCGAAGCGCGCGAGCTGGAGAGCGGAGATTCGACGGACGACGTCGCTCCTGCCTCAGCGTCCCGCACGCGTGGAACGCGCCGCCAGTCCCGCGGCGCCGGTGAGGCTTCCGGCGCCTGACGACACGGAGAGGGGCGGTGCGTGCCACACCGGCGCCGCCGTCCGCCGATACGGGGGGGATCGCGGCGGCGGCGCCAGAGGAACCCCGCAAGGTACGCGAGTCGTCAGGCGTCAGGCGGCGCGCACGACCCCTCCTCGCCCGCATCGGCTGGTCCGCACGCGACTTCCTGATCCGCGTATGGGACAATGCCGGCGAGGACAACGTCTTCTTCCTCGCCGGCGGCATCGCCTTCAACATCCTGCTCGCGGCAGTGCCATTTGCGCTTCTGCTCGTGAGCGGCATGGCCTACCTCCTCAACTTCTCGGCTGAAGCATCGGCCACGGAGGTGGCCGAGCTCGTGGCGCGGTTGCTGCCGCCCGGCCAGGACACCCTGCGCGACTCACTCGTGGCCGCAGTGAACACGCGAGGACCGGTCGGGATCGTTGGAGCAGTGAGCTTCATCTGGTTCTCCACCCGGTTGTTCGGCTCACTGAGAAGCGTGCTCGGCGAAGTGTTCGACATAGAACGTGGTCGAGGCATAGTCGCCGGCAAGCTGTTCGACGCCCAGGTCACGGTGGTGGCCACGATACTCGTGTCCATCTACGTGACTATCAACGCCTACCTGGTGTTCGCCACCACACGCGGCATTGCCGTGCTCGAGCGTATAGGCATTCGCAACGACGTCATGGGAAACCTGGAGTATTTCCTCGGACGTCTGCTGTCCTTTGCCGTTGCGTTCAGCATCTTCTTCGCCCTCTACAAGGTGCTCCCCTATCGGCGCATCCGGTGGCAGACCGCAGGCGTGGCAGCGCTGAGCACGAGCATCCTGTTCGAGATTGCGCGGAACCTGTTCACCCTCTTCGTCGGCTCGTTCAGCCCGGGTTCTCTCTACACCGGTACGATCTACGCGCTCGTGATCGTGGTGTTCTGGGTGTACTACGCCGCTCTCATCTTCATACTGGGCGGCGAGGTTGCACACGTGTACGAGCTGAGGCGCATCAGGCGGCTGCAGCGCGAAGTATTCGACTGACGTGCTCGGCTCGCTGCTGCAGTGTCTGCCTGTGGAGCCGGGCTGCGGTATGTGATCCCGGTCCCATGGCGGACCCGCAGTGGCACGAAGGCTGCCTTAACGGGGAATGCGGAAGGCAAACTCTCACGGAGGCGACCCACGAAATGCGAAAGTTCACAGCGATAGCGCTCCTGGCAACGATCACGACTCTTGGCGCTTGCACGAAGACCGGCGAAGGCGAGTATCAGGTTGAAACGCCTGACGTGGACGTGTCCACTGACACCACCACGATCCGTACACCCTCGGTGGACGTGCGCACGGATACGGTGAGCGTACCGGTCCCGAAGGTGGACATCGATCCGCCGAAGAGCAACTGACGGGCTGAAAGGCAGTAGAGGGGATTGTTGAGCGCCGTCATCTGGTGATCCAGGTGGCGGCGCTCCGCGTGCCGCAGAGGATTGACCTGTCGGTCACGTTCGCGAGATTGCGCGCATGACTGTGAACACCACTCATGTGGTCGCCGATCTCCGCAGCGACACGGTGACGAAACCCGGCCCGGGCATGCGCGAGGCCATGTCGAATGCGGTGGTTGGTGACGATGTGCTGGAAGGCGACCCGACGGTTCGCGCCCTGGAGGAGAGAGTCTGCGCGCTGCTGCGAAAGGAGCGCGCGCTGTTCTTTCCCTCGGGCACCATGGCCAATCTCGCTGCGCTGTGGCTGCAGGGGGAACGCGGTACGGAAGTCCTCCTGGATGCCGAGTCGCACATCATGAACTGGGAGATCGCGGGCGCAGCGGCCATCGCGGGAGTTCAGCCCAGGCCGGTGCGTCCTGCCGCGGGGAGTGTGATGCGCGCAGGAGACCTGGAAGCGGCCATCAGACCGGCCTCGCCGCACCTTCCGCGTGCCAGCCTGGTTTGCGTCGAGAACACCCACAACGGAGCTGGCGGTGCTGTGAGCGATGCAGCGTCGCTTGGGGCGGTTCGGGAAGTCGCTGCCTCACGAGGCCTGCCGGTTCACATGGACGGCGCCCGCCTGTGGAACGCCGCGACTTCGCTCGGCGTGGAGCCGCACGCTCTCGCCGAGCACGCCGACACGGTGATGGTGTCGTTCTCCAAGGGGCTGGGTGCGCCCGTGGGCGCTGCGCTGGCCGGCAGCGCGCGCGCGATGGAGAAGGCGTGGGAGGTAAGGAAGAGGCTGGGCGGGGGCATGCGGCAGTCCGGCATACTCGCGGCGGCAGCCCTGTATGGGCTGGAGCATCACCTGGGTCGGCTTGGCGACGACCATCGGCATGCCGCCCTCCTGGCCGATGCGGTGAACGGGGCGGGGGGCGCGAGGGTGGTGAAGCCTGAGTCCAACATCGTGATGGTGGACCTGCCCGATCACCTCACCGGTTTCGAGGTGGCGAGGCTGGCTGCCGAGCACGGGGTCCTGATCTCGGCATGGAGTGCCTCTCGGGTTCGCGCGGTGACTCACCTGGACGTGGATCGTGAGGCGGTGCGCAGGGCGGGGGAGGTGCTGGCCGGGATACTCGGCGAACGGGAATAGGGCCGGCGCCGGGCGCGGAGCGAGACGCCGCAAGGCGGCGTCGGCGTTTCGCCCGTCCGATTGTACCGCGCCGCTCCAGTCGCTATACTTCCCGGTGCCCCGGGTCCCGGAGGGCGTGAGCCCGCCAACCCCGTCAGGACCCCGAAGGTAGCAGCGGTACGTGGTGTCTTGCGTTGCTCCGTCAGGCCCGGGGTATCGCGCGGGCAGGCCGGCACCGGCACGGTTGCCGGGCTCGCGCGAAGCGGTGCTGCGGCACCGACGCTGTCAACAACGGAAGAGCCTGACGAGTGCGCCACGCGCCGTCAGGCTCTCGTCGTCTCGGTGCCGTTGCGCGGCACCCTGAACCCTCCCGGACGCTCCATGACCATCGCACTCGCACGAAAGTACCGCCCGCGTGACTTCGCGTCGGTCGCGGTGCAGTCGCACGTGTCAAACACGCTGAGGAACGCCATCGCGCGCGATCGTGTGGCGCCGGGATACCTGCTGTGCGGGCCGCGCGGCACCGGCAAGACCACGCTCGCCCGCGTCCTCGCAATGGCGCTCAACTGCGAGCGCAGGCTTAGCGGGGAGGGCGATCCCGGCGAGCCCTGCGGCGAGTGCGCGTCCTGCACGCGAATCTGGAGCGGCGGCGCCAGCCTGGACGTGGTGGAGATTGACGCGGCGTCCAACCGCGGAGTGGACGACGCGCGCGAGCTTCGCGAGCGCGCCATGTACGCGCCCACCGGCGACGAGCGCTACAAGGTGTACATAGTGGACGAGGCGCACATGCTCACTCGTGAGGCATGGAACGCGCTCCTCAAGATCCTGGAGGAGCCGCCTCCGCGAGTCGTCTTCGTGTTCGCGACCACCGACCCGCAGAAGATCGCCCAGGCTGCGGCGCCGGTGCTGAGCCGCCTCCAGCGCTTCGACCTGAAGCGCATCGGCCCCGCCGAGATTCGCGAACGCCTCGCGCACGTGCTGGACCAGGAAGGCGTTCGCTACGAGCCGGATGCCCTCGCCATGATCGCGCGTGCGGCGGACGGCGGCCTGCGGGACGCGCTGAGCCTCACCGACCAGGTGCTCTCGCTAGGCACCGAGAGCGAGGTGACCGCCACGCGCGTTCGTGAGGCACTCGGCCTGGTGGCCGAGGAGGAGTACCTCACGCTGCTGGACCTCGTCGCGGAGCGTCGTGCCGCGGACGTGTTCGGCGAGGTCGGACGCCTGGCGGACGCGGGCGTGGACTTCGTGACCTTCGTGGGCGGATTCACGGACGTGATTCGCTCGCTGCTCGCCGTGCGCCTTGGCGGTTCGCCGCCCGAGACGTCGGAGCGCATGCTGGCAGAACTGCAGTCGCGGCGCGAGGTGTTCTCGGTTGCGGACCTGATGCGCATGCTCCAGGCGATCGGCGATACCGAGACGCGCTTCCGCCGTAGCGGCCAGCAGCGCATGCTGCTGGAGCTCCTGCTCGTTCGCCTGGCGCTGCTCGATCGCAGCGTGGAACTGGAGGACGTGCTGCGTGCGCTCGGTGGCGAGGAGGGCGGTGGCGGGGGCGGCGATCGTCCCGTGAGGACCCCGCCGCCCTCGCAGCCGAAGGGTACGCGATCCGACGGTCCCGCTACGCGGCGTGCGGATTCCGGCGCGCCGGCCCGTACGGAGAGCCGGAAGGAGGAGGCCGGTGCAGGCGGCGCGCCTGCCGCGCGTGTAGCGTCCGAGTCGTCAGCACGTGCGGAACGGACTCCCGCCAACGCCGTGGCCACCGCTACGGCCACGACGTTCCCGGCCAGCGTCGCCAGGGAAAGCGTCGTCCGGAGCGGGCAGCGGCCGCCCCTGGCCGACGGACCTCCCGAGTGGGATGGACCCCCACCCTGGGAAGATGCCCCGCCGGAGAACGTGGACACGTCTCCGCGGCGAGCCAATTCGGGTTCTGGCTCACGGCCGCCGCAGAGCCGCGCTGCGTCCATGCGCCCGGAAGGCGACGCCGGTGCGCCGATTCCGGATCTGCATCAGGTGGTCGAGCGCTGGGACGAGGTGGCGGAGGCAGTTCGCGACGCCGGTCGCGCGCTCGTGGGGACGATTCTCTCGCAATCGGAGCCCGCGTCGGTGACGCGGGAGGGCGTGCTGCTCGTGCGGGTAAGCGACGAGCCCGCCGAAGCCGCGATCGCGGACGCGATGGATGAGGTGCTCAAGGCGCTACGTTCCATATTCCCCGGCTTGCGTCGCGTGCAGCTGCGCAGGTCCGGAGAATCCGCGGCCGCGCTCTCACGCCTGACGACTGAAGCCGTGGTCGAGGAAAGGATTGCGGTGCTCAGGCGCAGGGATCCGTCCGTTGGCGAGGCCATCGAGGAACTCGACCTGGAGCTCATCGAGTGAGCTGGCACACCAGTCGCCATGGGCATGGGTTGTCCCGGCCGCATCGCGTTCGGTAATCTTCTCGTTCCCCCATTCCTGAGCCGAATCGAATGGCTGATTTCATGAAGATCCTGCAGCAAGCGCAGGAGATGCAGGGAAAGCTTCAGCAGGTGCAGGAGTCGCTCGGTCAGCAGACGGTTACTGCTGCCGCCGGCGGCGGCATGGTGACTGTCGAGGCCGACGGGCGCGGACAGGTGAAGCGAGTGAAGATCGATCCGTCGGTGGTG
Organism: uncultured Gemmatimonadaceae bacterium; assembly: GCA_964415485.1. Classification (GTDB taxonomy): domain Bacteria; phylum Gemmatimonadota; class Gemmatimonadetes; order Gemmatimonadales; family Gemmatimonadaceae; genus JBBQHX01. Next base: position 29,637 of record CAYQAO010000020.1, on the reverse strand, counting down.
AATCCGGCGGATGTGGAGATGCTGGAGGACCTGGTGATGGTTGCGGTGTCGGAGGCGCAGCAGAAGGCTTCGAAGCTGGCTCAGGACGAGATGGGCAAGCTCACCGGCGGTCTTTCACTGCCCTTCAAGCTGCCGTTCTGACGTGTCTGCGATTGACGAGCTCGCGACGGAGCTCGCGCGTCTGCCGGGAATCGGCCGGAAGACGGCGCTGCGCCTGACGTACCACCTGCTCAAGCAGCCGCCGGATCGAAGCCGGCGTCTTGCGGACGCCCTGGTGACGCTTGCGGAGCGGGTGCATCCGTGCTCGCGCTGCTTCAATCTCACGGAGGACGAACTCTGCTCGATCTGCAGGGACTCCCGGCGTGACGCCGGGGTGATCTGCGCCGTCGAGGAGGCAGCGGACATCGGCGCGATCGAGAGGGCGGGGGAATTCAGCGGTTTCTACCACGTCCTGGGCGGACGCCTGTCACCGCTGGACGGCGTGGGGCCCGAGGACCTGACGATACCTCAGCTCGTTGATCGGGTTGAAGGTGGAAACGTGAGGGAGGTCATTATCGCCACGAATCCTAGTCTGGAAGGGGAGGCGACTGCGCTCTACGTGCAGCGCCAGCTCGCGAGGTTCCCGCTCACCGTGTCGCGAATAGCTCGCGGACTGCCTGTGGGTGGTGACCTCGAGTATGCGGACGGCGTCACCATTGCGCAGGCTCTCGCGGCGCGCAGGGAGATGATATGACCCGGCGCTCCAATGTCATGGCTGCCCTGGGATTCCTGGGAGGCCTGGCGGCGGGCGTTCTGCTCGCAGGTCAGCAGCTCCACATGCACCGGCGCAACCTGTTCAGCCGTCGGCCGTACCAGCGCCTGGCCGCGCTCTCGCACCTGAGGGGCCAGCCTTCGCTGGAAACCGCCCGACTGCTGCAGGACTATGTTCGGTGGGAGCCCCGTCCCATGCTCCGTCGTCGCGGGATTCGCATCCTGCGGCAGATGGAACACGAGCTCAACTAGACTCCTTTCACATGTCGGCAGGCGCAGCCAGCTGGGCTTTCACCGAAGACGACTACGCGGCGATCACCGAGGCGCTCCAGCGCTTTCTGTTCGACAGCAACGCGCGTTGCGCGCTGCTCGTGGACAGGAATGGCCAGCTGGTGGCCACGGTGGGCGAACAGCCCGACTTCGATCCTACGGCCTTCGCAACGCTCACGGCGGCTGATTTCAGCGCGAACGACCAGCTTGCAAAGCTGATCGGTGAGACTGACTTCTCCACCCTCTTCCATCAGGGAGAGCGGGAGTCCATGTATCTTGCCGACGTCGCACGCCGGGTAATCCTCGTCGTACTGTTCGACAACCGCACGACCCTGGGACTCGTGCGGCTGAAGCTGAAGCACGTTGTGGAGGAACTCACCGGGCTGGTGCAGGCTGTGTTCGCGAGGCCGCGACATGGCGAGGAGCCAGCCACGAATCCCTTTGCGGGCGCGGATGACGAAATCGACCGCCTGTTTCAGTAAGCGCGAGGAGAGACCATCATGTCGATGATCAACTACGCCTCGCGCGAGATCAACTGCAAGATCGTTTACTACGGCCCGGGACTCGGAGGCAAGACCACCAACCTGGAGCACGTTTACAACAAGGTTCACCCGGAAACTCGCGGAAAGCTCATCTCGCTCGCCACGGAGACGGAGCGGACGCTGTTCTTCGACTTCCTTCCCGTGGACCTCGGAACGATCAGGGGCTTCAAGACCCGCTTCCACCTGTACACCGTTCCGGGTCAGGTGTACTACAATGCCAGCCGCAAGCTCATCCTGAAGGGCGTGGACGGACTGGTGTTCGTGGCCGATTCCCAGATCGACCGCATGGAGGCGAACGTGGAGGCCATGCAGAATCTCTACGACAACATGCAGGAGTACGGCTACGACGTCTCCCGCATGCCTTTCGTGCTCCAGTACAACAAGCGGGACCTGCCCAATGCGGCCTCCATCGAGGAGCTTCAGTCCTCGCTGAACCCGGGCTTCGAGATCACCGATCCGGCCCGCCAGCGGCCGGTCCCGGACCCGGTTCACGCCGGCCAGATGCTGGTGGAGCAGCTTCCATCGGGCGAATGGATTGAACGGGCGCCATATTTCGAGGCGGTAGCGGTTTCGGGCGACGGCGTCTTCGACACGCTCAAGGCTGTGAGCAAGCTCGTGCTGAAGGCGCTGGCGTGACCGACCTCGACATTCACACCTGGCGTTTCGTGACGTGAATCTTCCGAACGCGATCACGGCTGGCCGAATTGCAGTCACGCCGCTGATCGCGGTCCTTCCATTCGTCGCAGCGTGGGAGTGGCGGCTGGTCGCATTCGTGTTGTACGTAGTGGCCGCCGCCACGGACTATCTGGACGGAAAGCTCGCGCGCGATCGCGGACAGGTGACCGACCTCGGTCGCCTGCTCGATCCGCTCGCGGACAAGCTCCTCCTCCTCGGCACCTTCGTGCCGATGTACCTCCTGCAGGGAGGCGGAGGGCCCCTCAGCTTCCTCTCGCCCCTGCACGAACCTGCCGTAGCCACGCTCGCCGAGGGCGTGTGGCTGCGCGAGAGCGGTCGTGAGGCATTCCCCTTCGTGCTCGGCGGCTTCACCATAACGCTGCCCTTCCTTGTGGTGGCGGTGGTGCTCGGTCGTGAGGCACTGATGACCGCCTTCCGGCAGTTCGCGGCGCGGCGCGGCATAGTGATCAGCGCTATCGGCCCGGCCAAGTGGAAAACGGGCTTCCAGAGCGTGTGGGTGGGAGCCGCCTATTTCTGGTTCTTCGCCGCGACGCTCGCGGCCGACCAGGGCTGGACATCAGGCGCCTGGCGCGCGTTTGCTGGCTTCAACGCGCTCGTTGGGCTCACCACCATGGTCGTGGCCGTGACGCTCACAGTGTGGTCGCTCTGGCTGTACGGGCGCAGGTTCACGGGACCGGTGTTGCGAGCGCGCGGCCGCTCGCCGTCCTGATGTCGCGGCGCCGTGCAGCGGACTCGCGTCCTGGCACGCAATGAAAGTCGAGATACTCACGATCGGTGACGAGCTGCTGCTCGGCTTCACCGTGGACACCAACAGCGCCTTCCTCGGACGGGAGCTCGCCGAGCTCGGCGTGGAAGTTGCCCGGCGTACGACGCTCCCGGACGTTGGGCCGGAGATAGTCCGGGGCATTCGTGAGGCTCTGGACCGAACGGGCGCCGTGATAACTACCGGCGGGCTCGGTCCCACCACCGACGACCTCACGTGCGAGGCAGTGGCGGTAGCCGCGGGTGTGCCGCTCGTGAGGAACGACGAGGTTCACCAGAGGCTCGTGCAGCGGTGGCGCGATCGCGACCTCCCCGGAGACGTCCCCGCGGATTTCCTTCGTCAGGCGCTTGTTCCCGAAGGCGCGGACGTGCTCGAGAATCCGGCAGGAACCGCCCCGGGGCTCTGGCTCGAGGATGACCGGAAGCGCTGGATCGCCGTGCTGCCAGGCGTGCCGCGAGAGATGCGCGCGATCTTTCGTGACTCGCTGCAGTCACGCATCCGTGCGCTCGCCGGGCCCGACGCCGGCGTCGTTCGATCCAGGACGCTCCGAACCACCGGTGTTCCGGAGAGTATCATGGCCGAGCGCCTTGCCGGCGCAGTGGAGCGCCTCGCTCCGCTGTCGCTGTCCTACCTGCCACACGAGGCCGGCGTGGACCTGCGCGTCACCGCTCGCGGACTGCCTCACGCGGAGGCGGACAGGCTGCTGGGTGACGCCATGGAATGGCTGCGTGAGCGGGCGGGGAAGGACGCCTACGGCGAGGACGAGGAAGACCTGGCAGCGTCGGTACTGGAACTCTGCAGGCGGATGGGCGCGACGCTCGCGGTTGCCGAGAGCTGCACGGGCGGCATGCTGGGTGCCCGCCTGACGTCCGTTCCCGGCGCGAGCGACGTGGTACTGGGCGGCGTCATCGCGTATGCCGACGAGGTGAAGACGAAGCAGCTTGGAGTGGCGCCCGAAATCCTGAAGTCGGTCGGCGCCGTAAGTCGGGAGGTGGCCGTCGGACTCGCGAGCGGCGCCAGAGAGCGGCTCGGATCCGACATCGGCGTGGGGATCACCGGAATTGCAGGCCCGGGCGGCGGCAGCGCCGAGAAGCCGGTGGGCACCGTGTGGATCGCCGTGGACGTGGAGGGCACCGTGGAGAGCGAACGAAAGCTGTTCAGCGGAGACAGGGCGGAGATTCGCTCGCGATCCGTGCAGGGCGCGCTGGCGCTGGTGCGGAGGATGCTCCTCGCCTGAGCGTCCGGGCCGGGGCAGGCGACATTGCCAGAGCCCTCGCGAAATGCGAAACTGCGAGGTGCGTGGTCCGTACGGCCCCGCACGCTGTGACAGACACTCAGACCATTGAAATGCGGAATCCAGACGATTTTTCGCGCGGTGCAGGTATTGATAGCGAAGCCGGCGAGGCAGGTGCGCCAACGCCAAGCGATGCCGAGGTGACGGCTGAGGGCCCGGCCGCCGACGCTGCCGCGACCGGAGAAGTCTCGGGACCGGACACGGCGGTGGCTGCCGACGCGACCGTGGCCGCGCTTCAGGAAGAGCTGGCTGGCCAGCGGGACCGATACCTGCGGCTCGCCGCCGAGTTCGACAACTTCCGGAAGCGCAGCACGCGCGAGCGAGCCGAGGCTGGAATCAGGGGTCAGGCCAGCCTGATCCGGAAGCTTCTCGAGGTGATTGACGATCTGGACAGGTTCGGCGCGGTGGACCCCGCCGTGACGGACTCGGCCACCGTGGTGGAGGGCGTTGTGATGGTGTGCAACAAGCTTCACAAGGAGCTGGAGAAGGCCGGCCTGGAGTGGCTGGATCCGCAGGGCAAGCCCTTCGATCCGAACCTGCACGAGGCCATGGCCACCGAGCCCGCTGCATCCCAGCAGGACGACGGCATGGTGGCGCGCGTCTACCAGCGCGGGTACGTGTTCCACGGCGAGCTGCTTCGCCCCGCCCGGGTCGTCGTGTGGCAGTGGAACGGCTGACCGCACGCTGAGGCCGCATGGCGCAGAGCAAGGACTACTACTCCATCCTCGGTGTCCCGTCGTCCGCGAGCGCGGACGAGATCAAGAAGCAGTACCGCCGGCTCGCCAAGCAGTATCATCCGGACGCGAACCAGAACGATCCGAAGGCGGCCGAGAAGTTCAAGGACATTTCCGAGGCTTACGGAGTGCTCGGCGACGCCGAGAAGCGCAAGCAGTACGACGAGATGCGCCGGCTCGGCGCGTTCGGCGGCTTCGGTACCCGTGGTTCGTCAGCGCGCCCGGGAGCCGGGCGTGCGCGTCCGGGCGCGCAGTCGGAGGTGCGCTTCGAGGATTTCGACATCGGCGGCCTGGGCGGGCTGGGCGATATCTTCTCGTCCATGTTCGGCGCCGGAGCGCGCGGTGCGCGCGGACGTTCCGCGCCCGAGCAGGGTCAGTCCGTGGAGACCACCCTGGAGATTCCGTTCCGTACCGCTGCGCGAGGCGGGAAGGTTCCGGTGGACCTGGAGGTCACGGAGGAGTGCTCCACCTGCAACGGTTCGGGTGGGGCTCCCGGCAGCACGATGCGGACGTGCCCGGAGTGTGACGGACGCGGGGTGATATCGTTCGGTCAGGGAGGGTTCGCGGTAAACAGGCCGTGTCCCATGTGCCTGGGGCGCGGAAGCATTCCGAGCGAGCCGTGTCCCACATGTGCGGGGGCGGGCGAGGTGCGGAACAGGAAGAAGGTGCTGATAACGGTGCCGCCGGGAGTGGACTCCGGTTCGAAGATCCGTTTGAAGGGGCAGGGAGGTCGCGGTGGACGAGGTGCTCCGCCGGGCGACCTGCTGATCACCTTCCAGGTCAAGCCGGACCACTTCTTCGAGCGCGAGGGGCTGGACGTGATAGCGAAGGTTCCGCTCAACGTGGCGCAGGCCACGTTAGGCTCGCGCATCAGCGTCCGCACCCTGGACGGGAAGAAGGTGGCCATTCGCATCCCGCCCGGCACGGCGTCAGGCAGGCGGTTCAGGGTGCGCGGCCAGGGAATCGAGAAGGACGGCGCGCGCGGCGACCTGATCGTGGAAACCACGATAACGACGCCCGACAGGCTGGACGAGGAGCAGAAGCAGAAGATGAAGGAGTTCGCCGAGGCGGCAGGGTTGAAGTACTAGGGATGCTGAGTGCGACGCCGCGAAGCGGCGTCGCGAGCTTGATCGGGGACGGGTGTCGAGGTCGGGGATGGAGGCTCGGCTCGCCTGTGTGTCATCCTGCGCGAAGGACTCCTGTCATCCCGCGCGAGCGCAGCGAGTGTCGGGATCTGCTTTCTACTGGTAGTGGCCGGCTTCGATGCAGGGTGGGTAGATCCCGACGCTTCGCGCGGGATGACAGGAGTGCTTCGCGCGGGATGACACTCTTCCCCAGTCCCTGTTCCCTTTTCCCTGCCGTTAAGCCACGACCTTCAGCTCGCGCCGCCCGCGCTCGATCACACCGCCACCCAGCACGGCGGTGCCGTCGTACACCACGACGGACTGGCCGGGCGTGATTGCCGAAACGGGCTCCGAGAGCGCGAACTCGACCTCCTCGCCGTCAACCCGCAGGACTTCCGCCTGCGCGGCGGGGGCTCGGTGGCGCACCTGTACTCGAACGGTGGCGCCGGGGGCAACCGGGTCGGTCAGCCAGTTGAACTCGCGCGCAACGAGGCCGCGGCCGAGCAGTGCCTCACGAGGCCCGATGACGACCGTGCGCGTGGCAGGACGGATGTCCACCACGTACATGGGGGATGCAAAGCCGCCGGGAAGGCCGCGCCGCTGGCCAATCGTGTAGCGCGCGTAGCCCGCATGCTCGCCCGCCACTCGGCCGTCCACCGTGACGATGGGGCCGGGGCGAAGGGCGGGAGCGTCGGCGCCCAGTCGCTGTGCGATGATGCGGGTATGGTCGCCGTCAGGCACGAAGCAGATGTCCTGGCTCTCCACCTTCTCGGACACCACTGAAAGACCCAGCTCGCGCGCCACGTTGCGCGTCTCTTCCTTCGTGCGGTCACCCACTGGAAGCAGCATGCGCCTCACGACCGATCGGTCTATGCCCCAGAGGAAGTAGGATTGGTCCTTGAGCGGGTCCAGTCCCCGATGGAGCACGCCGTCAGCTATTCGCGCGTAGTGGCCGGTGGCAATCCACTCCGCGTCAATCGCGTCCGCCTTGCGGAGCAGGTCGCGGAACTTGGTGAATGTGTTGCAGCGCACGCAGGGTATGGGCGTCCGTCCGCGCGCGTACTCGTTCACGAAGTCGTCCACCACGTCGCGGCCGAAGGCACTCTCCAGGTTCAGCACATAGTGCGGAATGTCCAGCTTCTCGCAGACGCGACGTGCGTCGTTCACCGAATCCAGCGAGCAGCAGGGGCGGTCGGGAACCTCGTCCGTGTGACAGAAGAGCTTCATCGTCGCGCCCACGACCTCGTAGCCCTGCTGCGCCAGGAGCGCGGCAGCGACCGAGGAGTCCACGCCTCCCGACATCGCGACCAGCACGCGGCCGCGCGAGCCACGATCGAGAGTCACCGTCAGGCCACCGCGGCCCTGCCCCTCGCCTTGTTCACGAGGGCGGGGAGCAGCTCGGAGACACGCGTAACGTGCTCCTCGGTCGTCAGGCTGCCGAGGCTGAGGCGCAGCGCGCCGGATGCCTCGTTCGCGTCCACGCCAAGCGCCGTGAGCACGTGCGAGGCACTGGCCGCACCGCTCTGGCAGGCAGAGCCCGCGGAAGCCGCGACTCCGCGCATGTCCAGCGCCATGAGCAGCGACTCGGCGTCGCACTCCGGGATGGAGATGTTGATGATGTGCGGCGCACGCTCCGCCTCACGACCGTGGATGATGGCGTCAGGCACCTGCTGCAGGATCGCGTGCTCCAGGCGCTCGCGCATGGCGCGAAGCCGCGCGCACTCCTCCTCGCGCTCCGCCACTGCGAGCTCCGCCGCAGTCGCGAAGCCCACGGCGTACGCCACGTTCTCCGTGCCAGGACGACGCCCGCGATCCTGCCCGCCGCCGAAGAAGAGCGGCTGCATTGGAGTGCCACGTCGGATGAAGAGCGCCCCGACGCCCTTCGGCGCACCGATCTTGTGTCCACTCACCGCGAGCATGCTCACCGGCAGCTTCCGCACGTCAATCTCCACCTTGCCGAGCGCCTGAACCGCGTCCGTGTGGAACACCACCCCATTTTCCTGCGCCAGCGCCGCGATCTCCGGGATGGGCTGGATGGTGCCGATCTCGTTGTTGATCCACATGACCGAGCAGATCGCCAACTGGTCGTCCATGGCGTCACGGATCGCGTCCATGTCCACCACGCCATCGCACGAAACGGGAAGGAGGCGCAACTCGGCGCCCTCTGACTCTGCCTGATGAGCGGCCGCGAGCACGGCCTTGTGCTCGATGGGCGTGGTGGAAATCGCGCGTCGTCCGCGCTCTCGCTGCGCGCGCCAGGCGCCGAGCACGGCGAGGTTGTCGCCTTCGGTGCCGCAGCTGGTGAAGATGATCTCGTCGGTGTGCGCGCCGAGGCAGGCAGCTACGCGCTCGCGTGCTTCGTCGAGGGCGACGCGCGCCTCGCGTCCCCAGCGGTGCATGCTGGAGGGGTTGCCGAATCGCTCGCCGAAGAAGGGCAGCATCGCCTCGAGAACTTCCCGGCGAACGGGTGTGGTGGCCGCGTGGTCGAGGTAGATGGGGTCCATGGGGCGAAATATAAGCGGGAAGCGGTGGCCGATCCGGCGGAAGTGCCGCCGGGATCGTCAGATGCAGGTAGTGGAGCCTGTCGGCTCCGAGGGGCCGCCAGTTCCGGGTCCCTTCTCCCTATCCGCTGCTGTCCTCGTAGCCGGCCACCGCCCTGACTGCATCCTTCACCAGCGATGGGGACACCGTATTGCTCGACACTCCGGCGGTCGTCAGCCAGCCCTCGGTATTGAGGTCGAAGGCGATCCGGGCCGATGTGCTTGCGCTCAAGGTGATGGCCGGGATCTCCCGGATCAGCACCACGTCGGCATCCGTCACGTCCAGCGTGCGGTTGGTGACGGTGCCCGCCGGGGTGGCACCGGACAGGGTAAGGGAGGCGCCGCGAAGGGTTAGCCTCACCCTCGAATACGTAGCCGCGGGCACGGACACGACATTCGACACGTGGGCGCTGTCGCCGTTCTGCAGCGGCACGGTGACGGCGAGCGTGCCCGTAACGTCGTGCCAGGTCTCGCCGTCCGCTGATATCGCAACGCGAGCGGTACTCACCAAGCCGCCGGTATAGGGGCCCGGTGCCGGGGGTGCCTGAACGCCACTCACCGGCGGCGTGGAACGTGACGGGTTGTCGTCCAGCACCACGCGGACGGTCGTGTTGACGTTCACTCCCGTGACCGTATCGCCGCCACAGCCAAGGGCGGCCATCAGTACCGGCACGAGCGCTGCCGAACGGCGAAGTCTGCCTGACGTCAACACGTACCTCCGGGTTGCGCCTGTGTGAGGATTACCAGCGGGTACTGCGGAGCGGGATCATGCGGGCTTGTGGATGCGGAATCGCGCCACGTACTGCACGTCCAGCTCGTCTCGCAGCACGCCGTACACGTCGTCGCCCACTATGCGGAGCGGACGGAAGCGGGGCGGGAACTCGATGGTGCCGAGCAGGCGGCCTTCCGTGTCGTACACGTCCCACTGCCTGGCGCCGAAGTCGAAAGCGTTCGCCCCGTCACCCGTGAAGTCCATCTCGTCGGCCGGTCTCACGCGCTGCACCCACAGCGTGCCATCCGGGCCGCCAAGGAGATCGCTGAGCACCGGATAGCGCTCGGCGAACTCCATGCCCTGCACGAGCATCTGCACCGCCTGCGGAGGCACGCCCTGCTGCGTCATCATCTCGCGCATGCGATCCAGCAGGGTGCTCTTGTCGGCCTCGCTCACCACGGAGCCCTCCAGCTGCCTCACGATCACGCGTTCCAGGTCACCATCGGGACTGCGGATCTCCACGCGGTAGCTGTCGTTCTTGGCCAGGGCGACGCGACCATCCGAGAGCAGCGTCCAGATCGGCTCCGGAGAGAAGATGCGGATGCGCGGCACGTTGCCCTGCATGGTGAACGTTTCCGTGGCAGGGAGCGTGACGAGCGTGTCCACGATCTTTCCGGATGCGTCGCGCCGCAGCAGGACTCCGCCTCCCGTGGGGCCGCTGGTGTTGCCGGGCTGCGGCAGCTCCCGTGTCTGCTGCACCAGGCGGCCGTCGGGCGACTTCACCCACTTCATCGCCAGGCCCTCCGTCATGGGAAGGGGAAAGTCCGTGGCGTGCTGGCCGTCAGGCCCGAAGCGCGTGGTGCGCTGCAGCATCATGTCCGGAACGGCAATCGTGTCGCCCGGGGTCACCAGCACCGCCGTTGTGACCTGGCTGAACTCGCCCGGTCCCGAGCCCGGACGCCCCAGGGTGCGCACGTAGTTGCCCGACGCGTCGAACACCTGCACGCGCTGGCTCATCTGGTCCAGTACGTACATGCGACCTTCGCCATCCACGTCCAGACTCACCAGCTGACCGAACTGCACGTTTGCGTCGCCGTCCGCAGCCCCGATCCTGAGCTGTTCCTCCACATTCCAGCGCTGGTCGGGCGTCCAGACTCCGCGTTCCGGGTTCCGGACTATCGCCACCCCGGCGCTGTCTTCCATGGTGCCTGCCCAGGTGCCGTCTCCGGCACCGTCGTCGGACGAACAGGCCGAAGCCGCGGCCAGGAGAAGGAAGGGAAGTGCGTAGCTGCGGACGCGGTGCATTAAGCCTCCAGGCAGGAGCCGGTGCGAGTGAGAATTGCGCCGAGGCGCAAGAACAAGTTCGTACTGAATGCAACGTGGCGCGAGGGAGACGACCTGCTCACTGTGCGCTCGCGCACATTCGTGATCCCCGCGGCCGGCCGCGGGGAGTCTCCGTACGCCGCTCTTTCCGTCGGCGACGGAGAGAGCGGCAGGCCTTCCGCGCGAGATTCGCCACGAGCTATGCCGGACGCAGCACGGCTCGCACCGGGGCGGCGTCCAGCCCTTCGAGGCGAATGGGATAAGCGGTCAGCTCGTACCACCCGTCAGGGACCCTACGCAGATCGAGGTTCTCCAGGTTACAACCGCCGTCGCGAAAAATGGCGTGGTGAACGTCGAGCGTGCGGCTGTTCCGCCGGTCCACGGATGGAGCGTCGGTGCCGAGCAGCACAAGCCCGTTGCGCCGGAGTTCGGCCGCTGCCTCCGCCGCCAGTGCCGGCCAGTCCTCGGGAAAGCTCCCGTTCGCAATAGTTGCCGACGTGCGAAGGAGAAGGCGTTCAGGCGCCGCAGGCAGCAGAGACCGGAGCTCCGCCAGCGAGATGTCCCGCGGGTCACCCTCCACGCCCAGTACGTAGGCACGCCCGTGGAAGTGGCGGAGCGGGAGCTGGTCTATGGGCGTGTCGCCGTTGCGCACGTGGAGGGGCGCGTCGGCATGCGTGCCGACATGGGGGCTCATGGTGAAGCTGGAGACATTGACGCTGTCGCCTGTGCGCATCTCCCATGTCCACCCGCACGAGTACGGCGTGTCGTCAGGCCACTCGGGCGTTCCGGGACGCACCGGGAAGCTGACGTCAATGAGCGAGTCCGCGCCGCCCGGATCGCCCAGGTCCGGTGCTCCTCGCCCGGAGCGCGTCTCGTCAGGCGAGCCGCTGCCGGCGTTCATCAGCCGGTCGCTCCGAACACACGTGCGCGCACGTCCCAGAGCTTCGGGAAGAAGCGCTGCGATACGGTGCGCTGCAGGTAGCGTGCGCCAAGTGTGCCTCCCGTCCCTCCGGTTCCGGGGCCTATGATACGTTCCACGAGCTGCACGTGCTTGAAGCGCCACACGCCGAACTGCTGGTCGTACTCCAGCAGCGCTTCCGCGAGGAAGAACAGCTCGGACGGACCGGGGCCTGTGTACAGCTCGTCGAGTGTGGTTCCGTTCCTCTCCACGAGGCTTACGAACAGGTCCTGCAGCGTGGAGCGCTTCAGCCATCGCGTCACTTCCCCGGGTGGGCCGCCGTGTTCGCTCACCACGTTGACGAAGTGCTCATCGCGCAGGCCGGATGCGGCCTCGATCGCTCGGAACTGAACACTCTGCGAGCCACTGGAGCTGCCGAGGTACCCGCGGAATTGTGCGAAGCGCTGCGGCGGGAGCGTATCGAGGGCGCCGAGCTGCGCGGTGACGATGCGCGTCAGTGCGTTGACGCGGTTCGCGCGCCAGAGTGCTGCTCCCACCGTGCCCGATTCGAGCGCGGAATACAGGCCGTCCAGTTCGCTCAGGATGCACTTGAACCACAGCTCACTGGACTGATGCACGACAATGAACAGCAACTCGTCCGACTGCGCCGGTTCCGCGAGTGGGGTCTGCAGCGCCAGGAGCTCGCTGAGTCTGAGGTAGCTCGGGTAGCTGATCTCGTTGGCCGGTTCAGTCATGATGTGCTGTCAGAAGGTGGAGACGTCCAGCGACGCGATGTCCTCGACGCGCATGGTTTCCGTTGTGTGGAACGGCTCGCCGTACCGGCATCGGATGAGGGAGCCGTAATGTGCAGCCTGGTGGCGGATGATGTCGTACAGCGGCTCGCCGTTCGGGTACACTTCGCCCGCCTGCGTGAGGCCGTCGAACTGCGACGAATAGCACCGGATCGCCTCCAGCTTGCGCTCGAAATGATCGGATATGTCCACCACGAACGTGGGCTTGATGGCGTCTTCGCGATAGGCGACGCAGTGAACGACCTTGCGCGGCCTGTGAGCGGGAACGTCAGGCTCCACCCTCGCGAGGCCGGCCACGAAACATGCGTCACGAACGAGCTCCGCCGCCACACGGTGGTCAGGGTGGCGTCCCCAGGGAGACGGCGCAATGACAACCTGCGGCTTGAACTGGCGAATGACGCGCGCGAGCATGGCGCGGGTGCGCGGGGTGTTCTCCAGGCCCGCGTCCGGAAGGCCGAGGTTGACGCGGGCGGCGAGCCCGAGGATCTCCGCCGCCCGAGCTGCCTCCTCTCCTCGCAGGTCCGCGCTGCCCCTGGTGCCCATCTCTCCCTGAGTCAGGTCCACGACGCCGGTGCGCCTCCCGTGAGCGGCTGCGGCGAGCAGGGTGCCGGCGCAGGTGAGTTCCACGTCGTCGCGGTGAGCCGCTATGGCGAGGACGTCAACGTTGGTCATCGGTGATCGGGGGGGAAGAAGAAGTGAAGAGGGACCAGGGAAGTGTGCCTGCCCCGGATTCTGTCATCCCGCAGGAGCGAAGCGAGTGTCGGGATCTACTCACCCTGCACCGAAGCTGGCAACTACGCTCGAGGAGAACATCCCGAAGCTCGCGGCTCTGCCGCCCACCCGTCATGACAGTGGTGTGGGAGGCAGTCCCCCAGTCCCCAAAAGAACATCAGCGCCGGCCTTCGGGCCGGCGCTGACACCTTCTCATCGGTCGCCACGGATCACTCGTACCGCAGCGCTTCCACAGGGTCCAGCCGGGAGGCGCGCAGCGCGGGCACCATCCCGAAGAGCACTCCGGTCACCGCGGCGGCCATGAGCGAGATCACCACCGCGCCCAGCGGAACCGCTGCGGGGATGGAGGTGGCATTCCTGATCATCGAGGCCACGCCGGCGCCGAGGGCCAGTCCTATGCCCGCCCCGATGCTCGTCAGGGTGGCCGCCTCCACGAGGAACTGCCAGAGGATGGTGGCTCGTGTGGCGCCCAGCGCCTTGCGAACGCCGATCTCACGGGTGCGCTCGGTGACCGAGATCATCATGATTGCCACCACTCCCACTCCGCCCACCAGCAGTCCCACACCCGAGAGGGCGATGCCGACCGCGAAGAGGGTACCGAAGAGGCTGTTGAAAACCTCCATCATTCGGTCCTGCGTCACCAGCGCGAAGTTGTTCGGGTCCGCCGGTCTCAGGCCTCGCGATCCTCGCAGCGCAGCCGTTACCTCATCCATCGCCTGGTCCTGGGGCACGGAGGCGCGCGGCTTCACCATCAGCAGCACTCCTCGGGTCCACAGGTTCAGGTGGCGTCGCGCGGTCTCGATCGGGATGATAGCTCGCGGCTTGTCAGGTCCGCGCCCATCCATGGACTTGAGGAAGCCGGCGTTCGTGTGATAGACGCCGATGACGGTGAACGGCTGGTCGGCCACCTGGATCTGCTTCCCGATCGGGTCCGACTCGCCGAAGAGCTGAACCTTCAGTGAGTCGTTGATGATCACCACGCGCGCTGCCGTGGCGTTCTCCTGCGCGCTGAAGTTCCGTCCGGGGTAGATGTCACCAGCGTCCGTCTCGAGCCACTCGGCGCTGAACGCGTCATAGCCCACCGATGACAGGTAGCGGTCGCGGTAGCGGAACGGCTTGGAGTCGATCCAGATCTCGGTCACAGCCTGCACGCTCGGCAGCTCGCGGAGCATCTGAGCCTCGGCCGGCGTGATGGCCGGGTTCCGTCGGTCGGGGCACGTTTCATCGCTGCCGTCGCACGCGTTGAAGCCGATCGGACGGCGGCGCACCTGGAACGACGTGGCCCCGAAGGCCTCCACGTCTGCCTGGAAGCTGTTGGTGATGCCCTGTACGGTGGCGCTCATGCCGACGACCACGAGCACGCCGACGGCGACACCCATGATCGTGAGGGCGGCCCTCACCTTGTTGCTGCGAATTGCCTCCAGGGCGATGCCCACGCCCTCGAAGACGAGTGCTATACGATCGCGAATGCGCAAGCCGTCACTCCTGCCGCAGGGCGGCGATGGGGTCAAGCTTCGATGCGCGGCGCGCGGGATACCAGCCGGCAGTCACGCCCACTCCAGCGCCAACCAGCAGCGCGAAGCCAATGGACCATGGTGCCACGTTCGCCGGAAGCGGCGACACGGTTGACACCACCCTTGCGATTCCGAGCCCGAGCCCGATGCCGATTGCGGCGCCCACGAGGCTGAGGGTTGCAGCCTCCACGAGGAACTGCCTCGTTATGTCGCTGCGGCGAGCACCCAGAGCCTTTCGCACTCCGATTTCACGAGTGCGCTCGGCCACCGCAACGAGCATGATGTTCATGATCACCATGGCGCCCACCACCAGCCCGATCGCTGGCAGCGCCATGCCGAACACCTGCAGCCGGCCCTTGAGCTCCGCGAAGAACGCGAGTGCGGAGTCCGACGTTTCCATGGAGAAGTTGTCCGGCTGCGCGGGAATCAGCTTGCGGCGGCCACGCATGGCCTCA
Source organism: uncultured Gemmatimonadaceae bacterium (assembly GCA_964415485.1). GTDB lineage: Bacteria > Gemmatimonadota > Gemmatimonadetes > Gemmatimonadales > Gemmatimonadaceae > JBBQHX01. The sequence continues at coordinate 14,478 of CAYQAO010000020.1, read as the reverse complement.
CGCGTGACCTCCATCGCGTCCTGAAGCTGAGCGTCGCTGCCCGCCTGCACAATCAGCCCGTCCACGTCGCCACGCGGATTGGTGACCCTGCTCAGTGGCGAGCGGAACGGAGCGACGGCCAGGCGGTCCATCGAGATCCCGAACAGGCTGCCCTGCTTCTCGATGATTCCGACGATCTCGTATGGGATGCCGGCGATGCGAAGCTCGCGACCGACGGGGTCGAGATTGGGGAAGAAGTGGTCCTTGATCTCCTGCCCGATCACGATCACCGGCCGGCCGTACTCCGACTCCTGGCGCGAGAAGAAGCGTCCGCGCTCCAGCTCGTACTTCTTGATCTGGAAGTAGTCGCCATCCGTTGCCACCGCGTGTACCTGCCGGGGCCTGGCGTAAGGCGTGCTGGCGTAGACGAAGTTCTCGCTCTGGATGGCGGTTCGCAGTCCTGGCGGCAGCTGGCCGCGCACGAACTCTACGTCGTCCTCATAGAAGCGAGGGCGCCTGACGAACTCGCGCCACTGTTCTTCCGTGACGTTTCCGAGCTGGATGTCCGGGAAGCGGCGCAGGGTGAAGGTGTTCACGCCGAGCAGCTTGCCGGCGAAGTCCTCCTCCATGTACCGACCCATTCCCTCCACGATCGAGACGACGGCGATGAGGAACATCACGCCGATCATCACGCCCAGCAGCGTGAAGAAACTCTTCAGCTTCTGGACGCGGATGGTGGAGAGGGCCAGACGCACCGCTTCGATGAACGGCATTCCGAATCAGCCTCCGTGGCCGCTGGTGTAGGCGGGAACGACTACGTCGGGTGGTCCATCGTTGGAGATCACGCCGTCGCGCAGCACGATGACGCGCCTGGCGTGCGCAGCGATGTCCGGCTCGTGCGTGACCATGATGACCGTCTGCCCCTCGTTGGACAGCTGCTCGAAGATGTGCATGATCTCCGTGCTGGTGGCCGAGTCCAGGTTTCCGGTGGGCTCGTCCGCGAGCAGGATGGACGGGCGGTTCACGAGCGCGCGCGCAATGGCGACACGCTGGCGCTGTCCGCCCGAGAGCTCGTTAGGGCGGTGGTGCACGCGGTCGCCCAGCTGCACGCGCTCCAGGGCCTCCTGAGCGCGCTGCTTCCGCTCGGTGGAGCCGATGCCGGCGTACACGAGCGGCAGCTCCACGTTATGCAGCGCCGACGCACGCGGAAGCAGGTTGAACGTCTGGAAGACGAAGCCGATCTCCTTGTTGCGCACACGGGCCAGCGCGTCGTCGGACATGGTGGAGACCAGCTGTCCGTTCAGCCAGTACTCGCCCTCGTCCGGCGTGTCGAGGCAGCCGATCACGTTCATCAGCGTGGACTTTCCGGAACCTGACGGGCCCATGATCGCCACGTACTCGTTGCGGCGAATGGCCAGGTCCACGCCACGGAGTGCGCGCACGATCTCGCCGCCCATGTCGTAGTTGCGCTTGATGCCGCGGGTGACGATGACCCAATCCTTGTCGGGTACCGCGCCCTGCTGGTTGACGACGGCCCGGCGCTCGGCCGTGACGGTCAGGCCGGGTTCTGTTGTTGAGGTGCTCACTTCTATTCGACTCCCTTGGTCTGGGTGGGGGATTCTTGCTTTGCCGGCTCACGCACGAGCGACCCCTCGGTCAACCCGCGAATGGCCTGATAGGTTCCTCCCACGATACGCTCTCCCCCCTGCAGACCGCTGATTACCTCGAAGTGCTTCTCGCCGGCGATGCCGACCTGAACGGGCCGGAAGGTGACCCGGTTGTCGTCGCCAACCACGAACACACCCTCCACGTCGCGGCGACCCACCTGGGTGGCGGCCCTCGTGGCCGTGACCGGCACGGCGCCGCTGTCTTCCGCCTGCATCCCTTCCTCCTCACGCACGGTGAGGGCGATGATCGGCACGGAAAGCACGTTCTTGCGCACGGCGGTGACGATCTTCGCAGTGGCCGAGAAGTCCGGGCGCGTGTCCGCCGGCGGATTCTCCAGCTGGACGGTCACTTCGTAGTCAATGGCCGTCTCCTGCCCGGGCTGAGTTGCCGCGGTGGTGACAGAACTGTTGGAGATCTGCGTCACGCGACCGGTAAACGTGGTGTCGCGGAACGCGTCTATCTGCACCACCGCCGAGTCGCCGAGCTTGATGCGGGACACGTCCGTCTCGTCCACCCGCACCTTCGTCTCGAAAACGCTCATGTCCGCGATGGTGAGCAGCGTTGCCGCATCCTTGTTCAGCGTACCCATGATCGCGGTCTCGCCCTCCTCCACGTTGAGGCGGGTGACGCGTCCCGACATGGGCGCCGTGATGGTGGTGCGTCCGAGTGCCCACTCGGCGTCGCGCATCGCGGCGACGTTCTGTTCCACCGTGAAGCGCGAGGCGTCGTGAAGCGCCTTCTGCACCTCCACGGCGGTCTTCAGCTTGTCCAGCTCCTCGGCCGAGATGAGCTGCGGATTGGCCTTCTGGACTTCGAGCATGCGCTCGTAGTCGCGCTGCGCCTGGAGCCAGTTGGCGCGAGCCTGGGCCTCCTGGGCACGAGCCTGTGCCAGAGCGGCCTCCGCGCGCTGAACGGCTGCCTGGTACTGCTGCGGATCTATCTGCAGCAGGAACTGGCCGCGGGTGACGAGGTCTCCCTCCTTCACCGCCAGCCTCACGATGCGTCCCGTGATGTCGGCGCTGAGGTCAACCTTCGTCTGCGGGCTGATGCGGCCGCTGGCGGTGACGGACTCCACGAGGTCGCGCGCCTCCACTTCCTCGATCCGCACCTCCACTGCCTTTTCGCCGCTGGTGAATGCGTTGAGGCCGAAGATGCCGACGGCGATGACCGCCACACCGACGAGGGACCACTTTACTCGCTTGCTCATGGAAGAGATCTCGAATGGACGGGAACGACTGGTAATCCGATCAGCGCAGCGGGCGGCCGACGGCGGCCTCGAGCGCGGCGAATGAGTTGTGGTACGTGTAGATGGCGTCTATGAGGTTCGTCTCCGCCGTGGCGTAGTCCGACTGCGCCTGCGTGACCTCCACGAAGCTCGACGCACCCACGCGGTAGCGCTCGCGTGCCAGCTCCAGAGCCTGGCGAGCCGTCTCGGCCGCCTCACGCTGGATCGCGATCGCCTCGAAGTCGGTGGCCAGAGTGTGATAGGCACCGGTCACGTCTGCCACGAGCTGCAGCTCCATGGCACGCACCGCATAACGCGCGTTGTCACGCTGCGCCGCGGCTTCCTGAACCTGTACCTCCCGGTTCAGGCCGTTGAACAGCGGCAGGCTTATGACGGCCGAGAACGTGTAGGGCTGCCGCTCGAACTCGAACGGGAACGCGGAGTTGCCGCGAAGCGCAGCTCGCTCCTCGCCGGGCGTGAGCGTAATGGCGCTGCACGCTGCGGGGTCGTTCGGCATGCCCACTATCTCCAGGATCCTGACTTCCTGGAAGCAGCCGCTCTGCTTGCCGCTGAGCGCCTGGCCGAGCACGAAGTTCTTGTCGGTGAACTCCTGGGTGAAGCCGCCAACGCCGGCGCGCAGCGACAGCGTGGGGGCATACTGTCCGCGTGCGCTCGTCAGGCCGGCCGCCGAGGCGCGCTCGCGCGACCGGCTCGCCACGAGCTCGGGGTTCTGTGCCCTGGCGAGCTCTTTCAGCTGCTCCAGCGTGTAGTCCAGCTGCACCATGGGGAAGTCGGTTACGAGCTGCACGTCGTCAGGCTGGTCTATGCCCAGGAGCTGGAACAGGCGCAGCTTCTCGACCTCGGCAGCGTTGCGCGCGCGCAGCCGCTGCACCTCCGTCTGCCCCACCTGTACGCGGGCGCGCTGAACGTCCAGCACGGTGCCGGCACCGGCTGCCGCACGAGCCTCCGCGAGCTCCAGCTGTATGCGCGCGGAGGCCAGCAGCGTGTCCTGCAGGTCTGCCTGCGCGCTCTGCTGCAGCACCGCCAGGTAACGCTGCGTCACCTGCTGGGCGAGCGTCTGGCGGGCCGCGCTGGCGGTCGCTTCGGCTGCCTCCAGGTTGGCCTTCGCGGTGCGCGGACCAAGGAATGTCGCCGTGTTCAGCTGCAGGTTCGCATCCAGTGAGTAGCCCGAAGACAGCACGTCCGACGTGGCACCGAATGCGGTTCCGCCGAAGAACTGCGGACGTCCCTCGCGGAAGCTGGCGTCCAGGCTGGTGCTCACCTGCGGAATGAACGCCGCATAGGCGCTGCGAACTCGCATCCCGGCAGGACCCACGTCACGCACGGTCTGCAGGTACGCGGGATTGTTCCGGCGCGCGAGCTCGATCGCCTCGGGAAGTGAGAGCGCGGGGCCTGCTGCAGCGGCCTGCTGCGCGTGCAGCGAGGCTGGAACTACGCTGGCGAGCAGGCTGACCAGAAGCGCGGGCAGTGTTGCGGCCGACGTTAGTCGCATGTGAATGAGAATCCTGGGAAGGGGTCTGGCAACTCTTACGCACGCCGGCGGACCCGGGTTTCAGTCGCGCACGGTACCTCCGTACGTGCGACAGGAACCCCGTTTCGCGGGTGCATCCCTTCAAGTTATCACATTGCGAGCATTTAACCGGCCTGCGGATCACGGCAGGCCGGATCGGCAGGGCGTCAGGTTACCTGACGGCGCTCCGGCCGGCGGTGTCCCTGAAGATCCGCTCTGCCACCCGGCCGAGTATGCGCTCGTAGATGGCTTCGCCCTTTCGGGCTGATGCGAGAGTCGGGCGGCCAATGGAGCCGGCGCTCTCCGAGGGAACACTCTGCCAGCCCCTGCGGTACCGCCGGAGTCGCTCGCGAGGCATCATGAAGTCCTGGGCCAGGTCCATCCGCACCAGGTGCGGCGCCAGGTGCAGCATAAGAGACGTGTCCACCTCGTCTCCGTGCATTGCCTGCGTCTGCCCTTCCAGCAGGTCGGACAGGTTCATGCTCAGCAGGTCCACCACCCTTACGCGTGCCCGAACCGTCACCACGGTGGCCAGCGCCTCCTGATGCGGATCGTATGCGTGAGCCGTCAGGAGGATGAACTCGGTCACCCCGCCGCACTCCCAGGTGTACGACAGGTCGTTCAGGGCGCGGTGCAGCGTCTTGCGGCGCATGGAGCCGCTGCCGGGCTGGGTGCGCTCGTCGTCGGGGTTCACGCCATATTCAACCGCCGGAGCCAGCAGCACGCCGAAGCGGGCGGAGAGGTCCTCGGCAAAGCGCTCCGCTATGATGGTGTCCGTACCGATCGGAAGGTGCGGTCCGTGGTGCTCACACGTGCCCACCGGCACGATCAGACGCGAATCACGTCGCAGCGCGCGCGAGATCTCGTGAGGAAGCATTTCCTTGAGGCGCAGCGGTGCGCCGCGCGGGAGGGAGGCAGTCATCGGAGCCAGGCTTGACGTACGGAGCACCGATCCCGGTCGGGATTCGGCAGTGCCACGCCGTGTGGCGGGCAATGCGGCGCTGCCCGTGCTCGCTGCGGCAACGGTGCTGCTGTCCGCGGCGTGGCTGCGCACGCCCGGCCTAGCTTATCTGGTCGCTCTTGCCGTCGCTACCGGGCTCCTGCTGCTGCAGGTGTTCCGGACCCGTACGGGGCCCGGCCTGGCGGGCTTGAACGTGCGCGGCCTGACGGTGGCGCTGGCGTCGCTTCTCGTGATCGGGCTCGAGGCCAGCCATCAACTGCAGATCGCACGCATGCAGGGCTCCTGGGTGGCCTACGAGGCCGCGGTGCGGGAGCGGGCGGCCAGCGCCCTGGAGCGCATGCTGCTGCGCGCAGAGAAGGAGTTGGAGGACGCAGCGCTCGCCGCCCTGAATGCGCCCTCTGACCCGGACGCGGCATTCCGCTGGATGGAGGGGCTGGTCTCCGGCGACGGGGAGCGGGCCGTCGTGCTGGAGAGTGCCGGCACGGACGCCTCCCGCCCTGGCGCCGACGGTCCGTTAGCGTGGTCGGGGACCGCGCGTGTCGTGCCCGACCTGGAGGACGGCACCGATGTGGTGGAGACGCCCTTCTACACCCTCCTGGCCGTCGTGCGCACGCACGAGGAACGACGGGCGACCGCCACGGCGGTCGTGCACGCCATTCCGCCTGCCGACCGCCTTGCACGATCGCTGTCCGTCATGGCCGCCGAGCGTGAGAACGCACAGGGCTTCGACGTGGTGGTCCGCGACGGAAGCGCGCCGGGCTACGGCGTGCTGGGCCCCGCCGCAATCCTGCCGCTCACCGACGGACGGGAGTTGCGAGCGGTGCCGGCGTCCATGTCGCTGGCAGAGGTGCAGCTGAGGACGGAGCAGTCCACCCGCGTGAGGGCCATGGTGCTGCTGGTCCTCCTGGGCGCGGCGTTCGTCGTGCTCGCCTGGCCATCGTACGGAGTGGCCGGGCGCGCCGGCGCGCTCGTCACCGGACTGGTGGTGCTCGGTCTCGTTCCGTTCAACGAGATCTCCAACGTGGCGCGGGCTTTCGACCCCACCGTTTACTACGCGCCCGTGGGAGGGCCGTGGACTGGCAGCGTGGGAGTGCTGCTTCTCACAGGGATCTTCGTCCTGCTGGGCCTACTGCTGCTCCTGAGACACGTGCCGATGCCCAGGGCGCGTCCCGTGTCCCTGGCCGTGGTGCTCGCGGTCGGTATCGGCGCACCGTTTCTGTTGCGCGACCTCGCGCAGGGGATCCACGCGCCCTCGTCAGGCATGACGCCGTCGCTCTGGGTGGCGTACCAGGTGTCGCTCTTCCTCGCCGGCCTCGCGATGCTGCTGATCGTGGTCGTGGCCGGACGGAACATCACCAGGGGGCGTGCATCCGTTCCCTCGCAGCTCGGTCCCGGCATCGCGATTCTCGCCGCGATGCTCGCGCCGCTGCTCTGGGAAGGTCCGGGGCGATGGCCCGGCTGGTACACCTGGCTCTGGGCAGCAGCGATTCTAGCACTCGCGCTCGGCGGCCGCGGCCGGCGCAGGCTGGTGGACGCGGCCATCGTGGCAGGACTCGGCGCAACGGTGCTGGTGTGGGGACAGCTGGCGCGCGAACGCGCAGAACGTGCGGTGAGGGAGGTGGTGGGGCTGGAGACAGCCGAGCCCGCAGCGATACAGTTGCTGGAGCGCTTCGCGATGGATCTCGCGACCGTTCCGGCTCCTCGTGATGCCTCGGCGCTCCTGCGCGCGTACGTGGCGTCCGACCTCGCGTCCGCCGACTACCCCGTGCTGCTCGGCGCCTGGTCGGACGATGGAGTTCTTCGCGACTCGCTCGTGCTCTGGCGCACCGGCGACCATGTGGAGGTCACCCGTGAGGTGGCAGACACGGCGCGCGCGACCGGGGAGGCGATAATGATGGCCGGCCAGGGCTCGCAGGGGGCGCGCCTGCACCTGGCGGTGCCTCACGACGGAGGCGGTGTCACCACGGTCCTGGTGGCGCCTGCCAGCAGTCTTTTCCAGCCTGACCCGTACATGTCGCTGCTGGCGCTGCAGCGGCCTGACGACGGTGAAACCGGCTACAGCCTGTCGCTCACTCCCTATCGCTCGCAGGACGCGCGCATACCCTACGAGCCGTCGTGGGGCCGCTCCGGCGACGAGCTGCACGCGGACTGGCTCACGGAGCTGGACGGGCGACGCTGGCGAGTGCACGCGGAAGTGGAGCTGCGCGGTCTGGACGCTCTCGTGCCACGAGGTGCGCTGCTGCTCCTGCTGAACATCCTGGTAGCGGCAACCATCTGGGCGCTCAGCACGGTGGGGGACGGCTCCCTCACGAGATGGTTCCGTCGCCGCGCCTCGAGGTGGGCCCGCAGCTACCGGGTTCGCCTGTCCTTCGTGCTCTTCGCGTTCTTCGTGGTGCCGGCGCTCGCATTCGCGCTCTGGAGCTCCCGAAGGCTGCAGAGCGACGAGATCCAGTCGCGCGAACTGCTGGTGTGGGAGACGCTGCGCGTGGCCGAGGGGAACGCGATGGCCGGGACGCTGCAGGCGCTGAGGGCGAGTGCGCCGCTGTTCGTGTACGCGTCCGGCGAGCTCGTGGACGGTAACGATCGCCTGCTGCAGGACCTCGCGCCGGCGGGGGCCCTGCTTCCGCCGGAGGTGCACGTGTCGCTCGAGATGGACGGCGAGCCGGAGGGGAGTAACGTTCACCGCGTGGCCGGTACGCCGGTGCTGTTCGGGTACCGCCTCACGAGCACGCCGGATGGCGCCGCAGTACTCGCGGCACCTGCGCGCGGCGATGACGCCTCGCTAGGCAGGAGGCGTCGCGACGTGAGCGTGCTCGTCATGTTCGCCACCGCCATGGGAGCTGCCGCCGCGCTCTGGCTGAGCGGGCTGGCGGCGCGCGAGTTCGCGCGGCCAATCGGCGCGCTGCGCAGGGCGGCGCTCGCGATCGCCAGGCGCCAGCAGGAGCCGGAGCTTTCCGTGGAGCCTCCGTCGGAGTTCCTGCCGGTGTTCGACGCATTCCGGCGCATGGACGCCGACCTGCGCGCCTCACGAGATGCGCTGGAGGCCGCCCAGCGGCGAACTGCCGAGGTGCTGCGAACCGTGGCGAGCGGCGTGATCGCCGTGAATGACTCGGCCGTGATAACGCTGTCCAACCCGGCCGCCGAAGAGCTTTTCGGCGCGCACCTGCCAGCCGGGTCGCCGCTCGGCGAATCGGCTGCGGCGCCGCTGGCGGAACGAGTCAGCGCTTTCCTGGAAGGCACCAGCGCCGAGGAGGAGTTCGACGTCTCGATAGGCGTGAGGCAGCTGCATGGCCGGCTCTCGCGGCTCGTCGGCAGCGGAGGCGGCGCCGTGCTGACGCTGGACGACGTCACCGAACTGGCCCGGGCGCAGCGCGTGCTTGCCTGGGGAGAGATGGCGCGCCAGGTGGCGCACGAGATCAAGAACCCGCTTACGCCCATAAGGCTGGGAGTTCAGCACCTGCGACGCGCCTATCGGGACGGGCGCGGCGACTTCGGCGGCATCCTGGACCAGAACGTGAGTCGCATCCTCAGCGAGATTGACCACCTCGACGAGATTGCGCGCGCTTTCAGCAGGTATGGGACGGCGCCGGAGGAGCGTGCGCCGGCGCAGCTCATGGATGTGGGCGCCATAGCCCGGGACGTGGTGGAACTGGAGAGACTTGGCGAGCAGGACGTGGATTGGTCCCTGCGCATGCCTCACGAGCCGGTGATGGCCGTCGCCCGGGCGGACGAACTGCGCGAGGTGCTGCTCAACCTGCTGGAGAATGCGCGCCTCGCCGGAGCCGCACGAGTGGAGATGACGCTGGAAGCACCCGAGGATGGCAGTTGCGTCTCCGTACGGGTGGAAGACGACGGGCACGGAATTCCGGAGGACGTGCTGCCGCGCATCTTCGAGCCTCATTTCTCCACGCGCACGAGCGGGAGCGGGCTCGGGCTTGCGATCAGTCGCCGAATGGTGGAGGCGTGGGGCGGCACCATTTCGGTGCAGAGCGCTCGCGGCAGGGGCACGGTTGTCACCGTGACGCTGGCGTCCGGAGCGGGGGGCTGACAGCTTCAATGCTTCCCGAACGCGGAACATGACGAACGCCAGCGACTCCCCCCTGTACCGAGTGATGCACGAACTGCCCCCGCACCTTGCGGGCTGGCAGCTGCCACCGGACTGGCGGTGGGGGGCGGAGGGCGTCGTGGCCGACAACCGTCACTACCAGGAAGTGGTGGACGCGCTGGGCCGCTCGCTGTCGCTGGTTACCGCTCCCGAGCCGGAGCACGCGGACTGGCTCTTCGCCGAGGCGAAGCATCTGGCGCGGCTGAGCCATCCGGCCGTACCCACCACCTACCACTGGTGGAGCTGGCAGAGGGAATCGCGGCGGGGGCCCGGCTACCTGCGGCGCTGGATCACCGGCGAGACCGTGGGCGCCCGAATCCGCAGGCTGGGGCCGGCCGAGGTGCCGTACACGATGCAGGTGCTGCGAAGTGCCGGCGCCGCCCTGGTGTACCTGCACGACGCGGGCACCGTGCACGGCGCGATCGGAGCGGACACGGTCTACACGATTCCGGCAGGGCGCCTGTGGTTCCTCGGCTGGCAGTGGGCGGTGGGTAAGGACCAGGTGCCCGCCGGCCTCATGCCGAGCCGGAAGTGGATGCCAGTTCCGCCCGAGTGGGGCGACGAGTGGAAGCCGGACGCCCTGTCCGACCAGTGGCAGCTGGCGGCCATCTGCTACGCGACCATGGTCGGCGAGCTTCCGCCCACGAAGGATGTGCCGCCGGTGCGTCACGTGAGGCCCGACTGTCCGCAGGCTGTGGCGTCCATCCTGGACCGGGCGCTCTCCGACGACCCTGCCGAACGATTCATGTCTGTCGGCGCCCTGCTGCGCACCCTCGATCGCGTGGCATCGCCGAGAACGGTTCTGTACGCCGGCGCGCAGGACCGCCCGGATTCAACGCTGGACGATTCCCCGGAAGCTCGCCTGCGCTGGGCGCTGGGCGACGAGTACGAGGTGCTCGGGCGTATCGGCAGCGGATCGTACGGTTCCGTGTGGCGGGTTCGCGACCTGGCGCTCGAGCGCGTGGTTGCGCTCAAGATGCTGCACCCGCAGGTGGCGCGAGACGCGAATGCCGTCGCGCGCTTTCAGCGTGAGGCGCGCCTGGCCGCACAGCTGGAGCACCCGGCCATCGTGCCAGTCTATGACTGGGACGCGCGCGGCGAGGTGGCCTGGTACACCATGGAGCTTGCCGAGAGCGGATCCCTGGCCGACCTGGTGGCGAGGTCGGGACCGCGCCGTCTCTCCGAAGTTGGCCCTCAGGTGGAGCAGATTCTCGAAGGGCTCGCAGCCGCGCACTCGGCGGGCGTGATCCACCGGGACCTGAAGCCGGAGAACATCCTGGTGGACCGGTATCGCCGGTGGCGTATCGGTGACTTCGGCATCGCGAACGTGACCGGCGAGGACACGCGTGCCGGCGCGAGCGGAACGCCCGCATTTGCGGCGCCGGAGCAGCTGCTGGGCGAAGCCCAGGGGCCCCAGGTGGATCTCTTCGGAGTGGCGGCGATCGTCGTGTTCGCCCTGACGGGCGAGCCACCCTTCTCCGGGCCGGACGCCAAGGCGGTGCTGGCGCAGCAGCTGGGCGAGCGGGCGGACCTGGACTTTGCGCCCCCCGCGATCCAGGACTGGCTGCGCCGAGGGCTGCACCCGAAGCCCGAGAAGCGTTTCGCGGACGCGGAGGAGATGCTGGCCGAGTGGACCGACGCGTGGGAAGAGGCCACGCGACCTTCGCTCGGCTGGAGCTGGCTGAGACGGGTGGTGCGAGGAGGGACGTGAGGGCGGCCGCCCTCACTCGGTATTCGCTGCCTTGCCACCCGTGCCCTGCGTGAACAGGCGCACCGTCTTCACGTTCACGAACTCGCGCAGGCCCCACGGGCTTAGCTCACGCCCGTAGCCTGAGCGCTTGATTCCGCCGAACGGAAAGCGGGAGTCGCTCGCGACCATCGCGTTGATGAACACGGAGCCCGCCTCCAGCTCGCTCGCCAGGCGCTCCTGCTCGTCAGGGTCGTCGCTCCATGCAGAGGCTCCGAGGCCGAAGCGGCTGCGGTTGGCGATCTCGATAGCGTGGTCCAGGTCGCGCGCCCTGAACACGGTGGCAACCGGACCGAACAGCTCCTCGGCGGCCGCCGGCGAATCGTCAGGCGCGTCCACCAGCACGGTGGGCTGGTAGAAGCGCTCGCCGGCGGGGTGAAAATCGCCGCCGGTGAGCACGCGCGCCCCTGCCTGCACGCTGCGAAGCACCTGGTCGTGCAGCTCTTCCGCTATGCTGGTCGTTGCGAGAGGCCCCACCTGCGTCCTCTCGTCCATCGGGTCGCCGACCGTCAGCGATTCCATGGCCGGAACGATGCGCGACATGAATGCGTCGTACACGCTCTCGTGCACGATGAAGCGCTTGGCGGCTATGCAGGACTGTCCGTTGTTGATGGTGCGCGCCTGCACGGCTACTCGTGCGGCAGCGTCCATGTCTGCGCTCGGCATGACGACGAAGGGATCGCTGCCGCCGAGTTCGAGGACTGTCTTCTTGATGCGCTTGCCGGCCCTCTCGGCCACAGCGCTGCCCGCGCGCTCGCTGCCCGTGAGGGTGGCGGCCGCAACGCGGTCGTCGTCCAGGATTCCGGCTACCGCGTCCGACCCCACCAGCAGCGTGGTGAACACGCCGTCAGGCGCGCCGGCGTCCCTGAAAAGCTGTTCCAGCGCCAGCGCGCACTGCGGCACGTTGGACGCGTGCTTCAGCAGCCCCACGTTCCCTGCCAGGATTGCCGGCGCTGCAAACCGGATCACCTGCCAGAACGGAAAGTTCCAGGGCATGACGGCCAGTACGACACCCAGCGGCTGATAGCGCACCTCGCCGCGTTCGCCGTCGGCCTTCACGATGGTCTCCGGCGCGAGAATGGACTCGGCGTTGTTCGCGTAGTAGCGGCAGCAGGCGGCGCACTTCCCGGCCTCGGCGCGGGCTGCGCCGATCGGCTTCCCCATTTCGCGCGTCATCAGCTCGCCGTACTCGCCGCTGCGCTCGTCCAGCAGGTCCGCGGCGCGCCGGAGCACGGCCACCCGCTCGGCCACGGGGACGCGGCGCCACTCGAGCGAGGCCTGCCAGGCGGTCTCCAGCCCAGCGTCCAGCTGATCCGGTGAAAGGGCGGGGAAGGTGCCCAGAGTTTCGCCTGTGGCCGGATTGACGCTGCTGAAGCTGGACATGCCGGAGTCTCCTGTGGTGATGAGTCGCGATACCTGCAAGATGCAGCGATAGCCGTGCCGAATGCGTAACTTTTCGGATCGCCGCCGGCACGTGGCCGGCGGAAACCGTGCATTCCCGAGGTACGATGTTCATCCAACGCCGCTTCCGCAGTTTCTCATCTGGAGGCACGATGCCGCTCCTTCACCGCCGCTTCCGCCGCACCGCAGCTGCCGGTGCCATCCTGTTCGGTGCTGCCGCCGTCATTCCTGCCAGCCAGCTCGCGGCTCAGGGCGGACGCGCCTTCTCGCCCCAGGACTGGTACCGTGTGACGACGGTGAGCGACCCTGCCATGTCTCCCGACGGCAGTCGCATCGCCTTCACCGTGACCACGGTCGTGGAGAAGGACAACAAGCGCCACTCGGAGGTGTGGGTGGTACCGACGAACGGCGGTGAGCCCGTGCGCTACACGTCGCCGTCCACGGAAAGCTCCAACCCCAGCTGGTCGCACGACGGCAAGTACCTGTTCTTCCAGTCGCGCCGCGCGGGAGGCGAGGGAAGCCGCTGGGCGCTGCGGATGGACGTGCCCGGAGGCGAGGCGTCGCAGCCCGAGAACTACCCCAGCGGATCCGTTCCGCGGAGCGGGGAGTTTGCGGTGTTCACGGAGCCTGCGCCGCGCGACGGTGCGGACTCCACGCGTGCGGAGGATCCCTTCTCGCGCATGCAGGCGACCGCGCGTCCGCCCTACGGTGCCATCACGCGCCCGCTGAGCGCGGCCCGGTTCGACGGACGCCACGTGGTGGACCTCGGCTACAAGCGGAACGGGCCCGGATACGTTCCGAATCCGCGTGAGGCGCGCCAGTATCGCCCCTCGCAGCTCTGGATGCAGCGCTTCGACGGAAGCGAGAAGACCCGCCTGACGAACACCAGCTACTCGCACCGCAACGCCGTGGTGTCGCCCGACGGGCGCCGCATCGCGTTCATCGCGGACGCCCAGCTCAGGCCCGACTCCGTGGTGCAGGCGGAGAACGACTCGCTGTCGAAGCTGCCGTACGACGCCGCCCGTGAGGCGGAGCCGCGGAACGACAGCGACATCTTCATCCTGGACATCGCGAACCCCGATGCGGCGCCGCGTCGCATCGAGATCATGGGTTCCGAGCGCTCGATCTCCTGGTCGCCTGACGGGCGCCGGATCGGCTTCGTCCACTCGGCCGGTCGTGCGCAGCAGAGCCAGCTGGCCGTGGTGGATGTCGCAAGCGGCAACGTGACGATGCTCGGCAACGGCTGGCAGTACGAGCCTCAGTCCTTCGAGTGGCTCTCGAACGATGCCATCGCCGTGAGCGCGGCGATCGGGGGCAGCACGCACCTGTATCGCGTGAACACGCGGAACGGCGCGCGCACGGCGCTTCTGGAAGGGCGTCGTCGCCTGAGCGGCTTCTCCTTCGACGATCGCAAGTCGAAGGTGGCGTACGTGTCCACGAGTGTGAACCGGCCCACCGAGCTCTACGTTGCGAACGCAGACGGCAGCGGCGAGCGCAAGCTCACGTCGTTCAACGACGAGCTGAACCGCGAGGTCGCGTGGGCGGATGCCGAGCGCTTTACGTATGAGTCGGTGGGCGGGCTGGAGATCGAGGCGTGGCTGATGAAGCCCCACGGCTACGAGGCGGGCAAGCAGTATCCGCTGGTGCTGTACATCCACGGAGGTCCGCACTCCGCATACGGCGAGAACTGGTTCGACGAATTCCAGAACATCGCCGGTGCCGGCATGTGGGTGTTGTACACCAACCCGCGCGGCTCGTCAGGCTACGGTTCGGAGTTCACGTACAGCACGCGCGGTCGGTGGGGCCTCGAGGACTACGAGGACATCATGAAGGCGGTGGACATCGCCGCTGCGCGCCCCGA
>CAYQAO010000019.1:38233-44902 GCA_964415485.1 uncultured Gemmatimonadaceae bacterium | reverse complement strand
GTGTAGTGTGGGCCGACATAGACAGGCGGCCGAGTGCGGCGTTCCTGCCCGCTGGTGACCCAACGGCACCGCTGAACAGCTGCTACGTATCGGTGTGCGTCACGGATGCCGACGCCCTGGCGCTGGTGACGCTGCTCAACAGCCCGCTCGCGGCCGCCTGGCTGTCGGCACTCGCGGAACCTGCACGAGGCGGCTACCGGCGGTTCATGGGCTGGACTCTGGCGCTGCTGCCCCTTCCCGTCAGGTGGCGCGAGGCAAGGACACTCCTCGCACCGCTCGCTGCAGCGGCACACGCCGGGAGCATTCCCACCGATGCCGACCTGCTCGCTGCCGCCTGCTCGGCTTACGAGGTGGACGAGCGATGCATGCGTCCGCTGCTGGACTGGTGGCTGGAGCGGGGTGGATGAGCTGCACGCCCGGTACGCCGCGTGAGGTCCTTGGCCTGATGGCGGCGTGCCTGACCCATGACGCCGCGGCAATACCCGTGGCACTCGGAAGCATCGTGTTGCGCGAGGATCAGCGAGATGCGGCGAGCAGGCTTCTCGACCTGCTGAGCGAGAGAGGAGGTGCGTTGCTGGCGGATCCCGTCGGCTCCGGCAAGACCTACACGGCGCTGGCCGTGGCGCGCGCCGTGGGGCCGACCGCCATCGTGACGCCTGCCGTGCTGCGCGGCATGTGGCGTGAGGCAGCAGAGCAGGCAGGTGTTTCGCAGGTGATGGCAGTCTCCATCGAAGCCATGGGTCGTCGCGACTGGCGTCCACCGCCTGCCCTGTGTTCGGCCAGGCTCCTGATCGTGGACGAAGCGCACCACGCGCGGAATCCGCGATCGCAACGATGGAAGGCACTCTCCGCACTCTGCGCGGATCGCCTCACACTGCTTCTCTCTGCGACACCCGTGCACAATACGTCGCGGGACATGCGTGCGCTGCTGTCCCTCTTCCTGGGCTCAGCCGCCGAGCGTGCGGACCCGGGCGACTACATCGTGAGGCGCCCCACTGCGGCTGGTGATTCGCGTCCCTTTGCACTGCAGTGCGGCACGCTGCGCATTGCGTTTGACGCGGACACGCTGCAGGAGCTTCTCGCACTGCCACCCCCGCTTCATGAGGAGCTCGATTCGACCGTGTCAGGCGCACATGCGCTGGCCACGATCGGCCTGCTCCGCGCGTGGGCCTCGAGCGACGGCGCGCTGCGCTCGGCGCTCCGTCGCCGCCTCACGCGTGCCACCGCCATCGCAGCCATGCTGGAGAGCGGTCAGCTCCCCGACCGCGCATCGCTGGCCCGCTGGATCGTGAGCGACGGTGTCGTCCAGCTCGGGCTGCCGGGGCTGGACGCAGGCAGTGAGCGGCAGATAGACCGGCCGTCGGCCTCGAGGTACCTCGAGGTTGTCGGGTTGCACGTGCATGCGCTCCGTTCACTGTTGAAGCGCATGGAGACGGACCGGAAGGGCGCGCCTGACGCTGCACGTGCGGCACATCTGGCGCGCCTGCTTCAGGACCGCCGCGCGCGCATCGTGGCGTTCTCGCATTCAGCGCAGACCGTACGCAGCCTGTTCCGGGCGTTGCGTCGTGAGGCGGGCGTGGCACTTCTCACCGGCAGCGGCGCACGCGTGGCGGGAGGTGCGCTCTCGCGACGCGAAGTGCTGGCGCGGTTCGCACCTCGTGCGCAGGGTGCCAGCCGGGTCGGGCCCGCCGAGGATGTGAGGCTGCTGCTGACCACCGACCTGCTGGCGGAGGGAGTGAACCTGCAGGACGCGAACACGATCGTGCACCTGGACCTTCCCTGGACCGCAGCCCGCGTGGCGCAGCGAGAGGGACGGGTGGTGCGGCGCGGGTCGGTGCACGGAGAGGTGAGAGTGTATCGCATGGGCGCACCCGTGCCTGCCCGGCGCATGCTGGCGATCGAACGCCGGCTCCGGAGGAAGGCGCGGAGCGCCCGCGAGGCTCTGGGACTGAGTGTGGCGCAGGACGATGGTCGTGCTGGCCACGAGGCGCTTGCGTCGCAGCGCGAGCGCATTCTGTACTCGCTGCGCGGCTTCAGGGGAACGTCGCTCCCGCACGGGGCCCTCGAGGGAGATGGCAGCACGCGTGTGGCGAGCGTGGCGGTCCGGAGGGGCGGAGCACTTGCGCTGGTGCGGACGAGCGGGGTGTGCCGCCTGCTGGCAATAGATGCTCGAGGGGCGGTCAGCGACTCGCCCGGCCGAGTGGGACGCCTTCTGGAGGCTGCAGTGAGGGCCGTGGCCGATGGCGAGGGTTCGGCACGGCTGTGCGGAGACCATAGTTCAGCCAGCGACGAGCCGGAGCCTGTGCGGCCTGTCCCACTGGCCGTTCGATCAGGCTTGGCATTGCGTGCGGCGGAGCGGTGGCTCTGCGGACGGCGGGCGGGCGCGGCCATGGGGTTGCCGGCGGGGCGCGCCGGCGGTCGTATTACACGAAGGCTGGTACAGGTCGCCCACGAGTTGATCGCGACAGCAGAACATCATCAACGCGCCAGCTGGACATCACTTCTCATCCGCATTGACAAGCTGAGCGGCCGTCCGCTCCCGGCAGCGACAGAACGGGAGATAGTGCACCTTCTCGCGCTCAGAACCAGCCTCAACCCGGCTGACTGGCTGGCCAGGGCAGCTCGCCTGGCCGACGCCGCCTCCCCTGAACGGCCGCCCAGACAGGAACCGCCCGCGCCGGACTCGGTGCTCGCCGTCCTCCTGTTTGGCGAGTCCACCGCGACCCACTGACCGCTATTCCGGCACGCGATTCAGGCTCCGCTCCGCCGAGAAGCCTTCCGGATAGCGCTTGCGCAGCTTCTCGATGTTGCGCTCGCCGATCTCGCTGAGTGGTATGTCGAGCGCGGTGGCCATCGCAGCGACGTACCACATGCAGTCGCCCAGCTCCTTCACCATCGCGTCCCGATCCAGGGGATGTGCGTGGAACAGGTGCTTCTTGAGCATGTCCGCAACTTCGCCGGCCTCTCCGGTGAGTCCGAGTGCGGCGTTGGCGAGCTGGTCCTGATGGGTGCGGGGACCCATGGTGCGACGGGCGAGGGACTGGTACTCGTCGAGGTTCATCGAGCGTGAAGGGATGTGGGTTTGCTGCCCGGGGCGATCGCGATCGCCGACCCCTGAAGCCTGGAGTGGGCTGCCTCCGTAGTGGCAGGGGAAGCTATGCAGTGCAGGCGGCCCCGTCACCGGCATTCGGCAACGGCCGTGTTCCGGCACTGTCCTGGAGAGGTATCGCGCGCGGTAGCGGCCAGGGCAACGAGTCACATGCACGGCCCCCTTCAAACCATCCCGCTGCTTCACCCGTCTCATCAGGTGCGATGGCCATGGCAGTCAGACCCCGGAAGGCTTCAGACGTCGCTCCGGCCGAGCTGGCACCTGCTCAGGCCATCGAGCCGGACGTAGCGCGCGCTGCGGCGGGCGACGCTGAAGCGTTCGAGCGAGTCTACAGGAACCATGTGGCCCGTGTGCACTCGCTGTGCATCCGCATGCTGGGCGACAGGATGGAGGCCGAGGAGGCTACGCAGGATGTGTTCGTACGCTTGTGGGACAAGATGCAGCTGTACCGCGGGGAGAGCGCATTCAGCACCTGGCTTCACAGGCTGGCCGTGAACGTGGTATTGTCGCGAAGGAAGTCGGATGGAACGCATCGCGATCGTTTCACGAACGGCGACGCCCTGGAACTGGTTGCTCAGCGCGCGGCACCGGCTGGTATCGGGATGGACCTGGAATCCGCTATCGCGGCTCTGCCGCCCGGTGCCCGACGCGTGTTCGTACTGCACGACGTGGAAGGCTTCACGCATGAGGAGATCGGCGACCTGCTGGACATTACCCCGGGCGGCAGCAAGGCACAGCTTCATCGTGCGCGGATGCTGCTGAGGAAGGCACTCGACAGATGATGCATGCACTGCGCTGTGAAGAGTTCGAGGAGCTTCTTCCCGACCTGATGGAAGGGTCGCTGGACGAGGAGCAGCGCGCGGCGACGGACGAGCACATGGCCGCATGCGCCGACTGTCGAGCGCTGGTGAGCGACCTGCACCGGATAGTCACTGCGGCCGGCTCGCTGCCGGTGATCGAGCCGGCGAGTGACCTGTGGCCGGGCATTGCCGACCGGCTGTCGTTGCGGTCGCATGCGCCGCTGTCGCTGCATGGCCCTCGCGCCGGAAGGCCGTCGAGCGTAGCCGACCGCCTTGCACCGCCACTCGGCGCCTCACGATTCCGGCGCTGGCGGACGCAGCTGGCCGCTGCTGCCGCGGTACTGGTGGTAGTCACGGGCGGGGTGCTGGCAACGCGCGGCGGCCACGCGGACTCGCCGGCCCTGCCCGACGCCCCGGCGGGCGTTGCGTTCAGTCCGTCGGATGCATCGGGAGAGGAGGTTCGCGCGCCACGTGAGGCGCTGGCTTCGGGCGACGCATCCGGCTCGCGGGCCGGTGCGGGTCAGGCGGCGCGGTTCCCGTCAGGCGGCGGTGCGCAGGCGGGCGGCCCGGAGGCCATGCCCGGCGGCGCAGCGAGCGCGCTGGCGTCCGGAGGCGGCTCGGCGTCGCCTGCCGGCACCCAGGGATCGCAGGGCAGTGCCGGCGCAGCGCAGCAGTCGTCAGGCAGCGCTGTGCTGGCATCTGCATCGCCAGGCAGCGCACAGCTCCTGGCGCAGTCGTACGCAGCGGAGATCGAGGCGCTTGCGGCCATCCTGGAGAGCAACCGCGGCGTGCTCGACTCCACCACCGTCGCCGTGCTGCAGCGAAACCTCGCGGTGATAGACGCCGCAATCCAGGAGAGTCGTCGCGCGCTCGAGGAAGACCCGGCGAGCGAGCTCCTGGTAGACCAATTGAACGCGGTATTCGACATGAAGCTTGAGATGTTGAGACGAGCGGTCATCCTGAGCTCGGGGGCCTGACGATGCGGCTCGCACACCTGACAGTTGCCGCCGCGCTCCTGCCCGCCCTGGCAGGCGGGCTGCACGCCCAGCAGCGCGGCGAGTACGCCGGATGGGTGGACACCACGTTCGCCTTTGCTGCAGACGGCGACGTGACGCTCTCACAGCTGGGCGGCGACGTGATAGTCCGAACCTGGGATCGAAACGAGATACGCATCGTCGCGTACGCCGAACTCGTGCAGCTGGAGACGCGCTTCTCCAGTCGAGAGGTCTACGTAGGGCTGGAGCTTCCTGACCGGGCGCGCCAGGGAAAGGCGCGCACGGGTGACACGCAGTTCGAGGTCACCGTTCCCGCAACGGCGCGAGTTTCGGCGAAGAGCATCTCCGGCGACGTAACGGTGGAGGGGATTCGCGGACGCGTCACCGCCGGAAGCGTAAGCGGAGACATAACCGTGGTGGGCGGCAGGGACGAGATCAGCGTGGCGTCGGTGTCCGGCGACGTGCAGGTCGCCAATGCCACGGGGAGAGTCTCCGCGACGTCCGTGAACGGGGACCTCGTGCTTGCTGACGTGGAGGGCGACGTCACCGCGAACACTGTGAGCGGCGACCTGATGCTGCAGAGGGTGCGTGCGCGCCTCATCACCGCGAAGACGGTGAATGGGGACATCGAGTTCGAAGGCCCGATAGCCGATGACGGCCGCTACGAGCTGAACACGCACTCCGGGGACGTCCTGCTGCACCTGCCGGACGGCGTGAACGGAGTACTGTCCGTGTCCACCTTCAGCGGTGAGCTGGATTCCGAGGTTCCGATAGTCATCGGCCCCGGCAGTCGCTACGGGCGTGGCAACACCACCATGGAAACGAAGCTTGGCAGCGGACGTGGTGCGTGGATCGCAGTGAAGACGTTCGGAGGAGACGTTCTCATCAGGCGTGCACGCTGACTGCGTGCCTCACGAATACAACATTACCCGAGACAGGCGTGATGAACATCCTGAATGCAACTCGTGTCGTTCTCTCCGTGGCGGCTGCGGTCACGGTGGTGTACGCGTCTCCCGCGAGCGCAGCGGCGCAGGACCGGCAGGAGATGGTGGCTCTGGAATGGAGGGAGACGATGGAGCCGGGGAGCCGGCTGTTCCTGCACAACATGAACGGCGGCATCACGGTGGGACGCGCCACTGGCAACCAGGCGGAGGTGATAGTACGCAAGAGCTGGCGGCGCAGCGATCCCGAACTGGTGCGCGTGGAGGCTCGCCGCACGGGTGGCGGTCGCAACGCCACCATCTGCGCCTTCTGGACGGAAAACGGCAGCTGCGAAGAGGAGAGCTACACTAGCGGACGGCGGAGGGGCGGCAACAGGGACATGGACGTCAACGTGACCTATGAGGTGAGGCTGCCCGATGGCGTGAACCTCTACGCCCGTACCGTGAACGGGGGCCTGTCAATTGATGGCGTGTCGGGTTCGGTGGACGCTCGCACGGTGAATGGAGCGGTGCGCGCATCGTCCATGGGCGGGCCCGTGCAGGCGGAGACCGTGAACGGCGCCATCAACGTGAAGATGGGTACGGCAGGGAGCTCCGGCCTGCGGTACAAGACGGTGAACGGCGCGATCACCATCGAGCTGCCTGACGACTTCGCGGGCCACCTGTCCCTCCGCACGGTGAACGGATCGCTGCAGAGCGACTTTCCGATCACCGTTCAGGGACGGTTCAACCCACGCCGGATAGACGCGCAGATAGGTGAGGGCGGCCCGCGCCTGGAGGCCGAGACGGTGAATGGAGGAGTGCGGTTGAGGAAGGCGTCGGGG
>CAYQAO010000019.1:0-38133 GCA_964415485.1 uncultured Gemmatimonadaceae bacterium | reverse complement strand
GCGCCTGGAGGCCGAGACGGTGAATGGAGGAGTGCGGTTGAGGAAGGCGTCGGGGAACTAGGGGGCAGCTTGCCCCCTACCCTTCCACTGCCTTCTCGATCTTCTCCGCGAGCCTGATGTCCAGCTGCGTTATCCCCTTCGGCTCGTGCGTACTCAGCGCACAGGTGATCTTCGTGTAGCGGATGTCCATGTCGGGGTGGTGGTCCATGGCATCCGCCAGCCGGGCGACGCGCCCCACGAAGGCAATGCCTTCGGCGAAGGTGGGAAAGGTGAAGGTCTTCACCAGTGCTCCACCCCGGCGCGTCCAGCCCTGGAGGGAGCCGAGCTCGCGCTGGATCTCGATGTCTGAAAGCGGGGTTCTCATGCGTCCCTCGCAAATGTGTCTGTGCTGGCGGTGCGCCGTGCACGAGCGCGCGCCTTCCGCTCAATCGTAATCTCCCGATGCCGCGTGCGCGAGTCGCAGCAGCCGGGTTCAGTCGTGAGGCAGGACCGCTGCTTCCGCCGCCTGACCGAGGCCCTCAGCGCTGCCTCGCCGCCCACGCAATCGCCAGGTGCACCGGAAGCGCGAGCGACACGGTCTCAGCCGTATACTGCAGCGGAACGGACAGGAGGGCAGCGCCCGCCACCGAAAGCGCCGCCACCCCTATCGCCACCATGCGGACGGCACGCGTGCGCGCACCACGACGCACCATCGCGGGAAAGGCGGGCACCAGCGCAAGCGAAAGCGGATTGAACTGCAGCACGTTCCAGTTGCCGTGGGTGGCCGAGTGTGCCGTGCCGAGCCACAGGAAGAGGATGAGTGCTCCGACTACGCCTGCGAACAGGCTCCAGCCGGCGCCGACGAATGCCAGCCAGCCGGCGGCGCGGGCAGATCCCCTTCTCGCACTGCGAGCCAGCGTGACGATCGTCGCTGCCAGCAGTACACCGATGATCAGGAAGTACGGCCACCAGACCGGGGGCGTATCCGGCTCGGGCGGAAGCGAGCCTTCGAAAAGCACTCGCTCGTTCAGCACCAGCGATTCCGGGCGTCCTTCGGCAGCAGTCACGTGCACGTTGCGCACGTGTTCACGGAGCTGCATCGGGAGGAAGCTCTCCGCCCACGCTGATATCGGCTCGTCCGTGGGGCTCGCGAGCCCCACCTCGATGCCCGCGTAGGTGAGCGGCTGCACCTGCGTCAGGCGACGCGCATGCCAGCGGTAGGTGGTGCCGGTTGGCTGCATGTCGAGCGTGCTCTGCAGCGTTCCGTCCAGTGCCGCGTCTATCGCGTCACGCACTCGCGTGGAGCAGTTGTCCAGGAAGTAGTCGTACTGGTAATAGCGATTCTCCGGCAGCGCGTTCCACTCCACGAACTCCCTGAGACGCGCCCGCTGCACCGGAGTGAGGTTGAGTTCCTGCTCGTACACTGCGCGTCCGTCGCGAGCGTACATGGCGATCATCGCGTCGGCGTCGAACGGCGCCATCCAGTAGCGCATGGCGCCACGGATGAAGTTCGGGTAGAAGTCCTCGTCGGCGAAGTCGAAGAGGCCCCAGTTGTAGGCAATGCGTTCGCCGGTGCGCGTGTCTTCCACCAGCAGTGCATTGTGCCCGAACAGCTCCCACACCGCCCTTCCGGGCCCCATGGTCAGGAGTGACACGCGGAGTCCGGCTCCTGCAATCGAATCGGCGAGCGTTGCTGCCGAGTCGCGCTCGCCCGCGTAAGGTGCTCCGGGCGGAAGCTGGGCCCGTGCGGCAGGGAGCGGAGGCGTGAACAGCACGATCGCGAGCAGCGCAAGCGCGAGAGCTATGGAGGCGGCGCGGGAGTGAGGCACGCGACGAAGGCAGAGGGAAAGCGCGGCGATGGGTGCGCACCGCATGGCAGCAGCGCGCCGCCAGGTCATGTCATCGTGAACTGAGCCGGATGCGTCCGGTGGACGCTATGCAGGACGCGATTGCGCGGCAAGGCCGTTTCGCGACTGCGTGTACCGCTCGGGCCGGCGTTCACATGTGTGCTGCACGCGAATGCGGCAGTCGTGTCACCCCGAATGCAATCGCGACAGGGCTGCAGCGCAGCCCTGTCGCGATCGTCATTTCACTGCCGGATCACCAGCGTTCGTATCTCAGGCCGTCGAGGTAGAGCGTGTGACTGTAGGCCTCGTACCTGAGGTATTCGGTTCCCCAGGACGACGGGCTGTAGTAGTCAATCGTGACCCGGTTACCGTGTCGCTCGCTGTACCAGCGCCCGGATGCCCGCGTCTCCTCGAGCCAGCGGCCTCCGTTGTCCCTGAGGACTTCAGAGTAGTGAACGCGTCCGTTCGAGCGGAACTGCCAGGTGGTCTCGAGCACTGCCTGTCCATACCACGCGTCGTGCACGAGGTCGGTGCGACGCCACGTCCCGACCAGGCTGTCGTCCTCCCAGCGCCCTCCTGTCACGTAGTCGCCGTGCACGCATGCGCCCAGCACCAGGAGGAAGGCGACGGCTGCAGCGCTGCGCGCAAGGCGCCCCCTTGCGGCACCGGCAGTCCCCGATGCGGCGGCATGCCTCACGCGCGCTGCCGCGTCTCGTGCAAGGCATGCCATGTGTCGCATGCGCTCCACGACCGATCCCGATGCGGCGCCGCCCTGCGGCGCGCGACCCCTGTACTGGCCATCATGCATGATCTCCTCCGGCATTGAACCAGCTCCCGATCCTCCGTGCCTGACGCTTCATCAGAACCCAAGCTTCAGCCCGACCGTGATCCCCCAGTTGTGCGTGTAGTCGTTGTTGACGTCGAAGCCGATCGCCTCACGAGTGTCGAAGCGGCCGATGTAGTCCCTGGCCATGAGGCGCAGCCCCACGTTGCGCGAGAACTGCAGGTCCACGCCGCCTCCCACGTTCCAGGCGAAGCTGGTGGCGTCCGTGCCGGCGATGCTCGCACTCACCCGCTGCGTGATGGCGCCCGCGCCGCCCTGGATGAAGGGGCGTATCCCCATTCCACCGCTCGCCTGCAGCGGCACCGACAGCTGCAGTGCGCCGTCGTAGAGCCACATGCTGCTCGTTCCCACCCCGATGCCGCCGATGACGGGCACGCCGATTTCCAGGTCGCCGCTCGAGTAGCCGACGTTGCCCACGATCGCGACCGCAGGCGTGAGGTCGAGGCCGAGCTGCGCGCCCACGATGGGTCCGTTCGCGCTTCCGATCCTGGTGCCGAAGGGGCCCTCGAAGATGCTGCCCGTGATGAGGTATCCGGCGTAGGGCGCAACGTGTACGCCGGCGCCGCCGGTGGCGCGCTGAGCGGCTGCCGGGCTGGCCGCCAGGATGAGCAGGGCGCCGATGGCTGCCGCGGCGGCGAGGAGCTTTCGTGTGCGGACGAGGCCGCTGGTGTGGTTTAGGGCGACTGCACGCATGAGGACCTCCGGTGGGGCGATGCATCCTTGCATTGCCGGGCGGGCGGAACGGTCGCCGCTCGGCTTGTCGTCAGGCACGTGCAGGACGTGCCGCTGCGTGCGGGGCACGCTGCATCCCTGGGAAAGGCAGGTGTGGGGCCAGCCGGCTCGTCCTCGCTAAGGTGTTGCAGTACTGACGTTTACGCTTAGTTGGCAAATGCAGGAGAGGGGTGGATCGTCCTCACGGGGGGACAGATCTGCCTCGCGCGGGGCGACGGAATCGCAGCCGTCGGGACAGCGGCAGCCGATTGCCGGTACCTGCCGTGGTTGCGCAGATCGCGACCGTGAATCCGCGGCAGTAGCCGACGGCCGGCAGCAAGCCCGGCTCCGCACGCTGCGACTTGCGCTTCGGCATATCTTCGGGCATGTTGAACTCCCGGCCGAAAGCCCACACGTGCAGCGGCCCTGGGCGGCAGCTGCCACGGTGAGCCAGCCAGTCGGCGGAACCGGCAGCGTCATCCTGCAGTCGTCCGGCCGGCTCGAACGGCGCTCCCAGGCGCCTGCCTCACGCTTCCGATCCACCACCCTCCCTGCTTCACCCCGCCATGTTCTTGCCTGCTTCTTTCGGTGTTTCTTCGGGCCACCCCGCCGTCATGGTCCGGGGACCTGAACCGGAGGTGAGCTGACATGAGCGCTGCGGTTGCCGTGGACCGGCGAGAGGCGATTGCGGGGCTTCGGCTGCGGCTGGCCGGGGTGCTCGACAGGGGGCGCAGCGGATCGGCGGCGCTTCCGACCGGCGTGTTCGCGCTGGACGCGCTGCTGCCGGGCGGCGGCATACCGCGCGGGCGCCTCACCGAGCTGCTTGGCGAGCGGGGATCGGGGCGCACCACGATCGTGAGGCAGCTGGCGCTGCAGGCGGTGGCTGCAGGCCATCGCGTGGCCTGCGTGGATGCATCGCGCACGCTCGCGCCGCGCGACTGGATAGTGCCTGACGTGAGCGGCGGCGCGCGCGACGGCATGTGGATCGTGCGCCCGCCTGACGTTACACGCGGCGCCTGGTGCGCCGACGTGCTGCTGCGCACCGGCGCATTCGCGCTGGTGGTGCTGGACGGCGTGCCCGCGCTGGAGCGCGCCGTCGCCGCCCGCCTCACGAGGCTCGCGCGGGAGCACGACGCGGCACTCGTGCTGCTCGGCGCCACGGCGGCAGGGTCGCAGCTGGGCGGCGCGCTGCGCCTGCGGTTCGAGGCAGCAGGGCTGAATGCGCGTGCGACGGCGACGGCGACGGCGCGCGCGATAAGGATAGTCGTGGAGAAGGGTGGACCCAGACAGACGGTGGAGGTGAATCGTGCAATCCCCATGGCGCGTCGGCTGTGTGCGCATCCCGAGGTTCCCGATAGGCGCCGTCCTGCGACAGGACGTGGAGGCGCGCGCGCGGGAGGAGGCAGGGCAGCTGGCGCTCCCGCTGGGGGACGGGGACGGGGCGGAGGGGGCAGGCGGCACGTCGCGTCAGGCACTCCGGAGCGCCACGGCGGAGGCAGACGCACCGTGGGCCGCCGCTCGGCGTGAGGCGCCGCGCTGGCCGGGCGTGCACTGGGACGAGCTGCCGCTGGCGCTGGCGGATGCCTCACGACTGCGCGCCGTGACGGTTGCCGCGGGACGGCGCCGCGTGCGCGCCGGCATGACGCTGGCCGAGGCGCGTGCGCGGTGCGCGGACCTGGATGTGAGGCAGTGGGACGACGCGGCCGTGTCTCGTGAGGCACTGCGCGCCACCGCGGCCCTGCTCGTCGCAAGCCCGCAGGTGACGCCCGTGGCAGGCGCACCCGGGCTGTGGTGGGTGGGCGCCAGCGGCTTCGACGGACTGGGCGGCGAACGCAACCTCGCGCGCACGCTGCTCCGCGTCGCCCGGCTCTGGCACCCGCGCGCGCGCGTTGCAATCGCGGACTCCTGCGTCGCGGCGCGCGCCGCAACATGGTCGGACGAACAGGAGAGCCCCGTGATGGTGATCCCGCGCGGCGGGGACGCCACCTTCCTGTCCGCCGCGCCGCTCTCGCTCGTTCCCATGGAGGAGGAGCTGCGCGAGGCGCTGCTCGCGCTGGGGCTGCGCACCGCCGGCGCATTCGCTGCGCTGCGACCCGAGGACGTGGAGCACAGGTGGGGTGCCACCGGACTTGCCGCGTGGCGCCTTGCGCGCGGGGAAGACCGGCGTCGCCCGGTGCTCACGCGTACCGAGGCGCGGCGGTCGGTGAGCGTGGAGCTCCCTGCCCCGGTGCAGACCCTGGAGCCGCTGGTGTTCCTGCTGCGCGCGGCGCTGGACCGCCTGGTGCACGGACTCGTGAGGGACGGCAGGGCGGCGGCGTCCGTCGCCATTACCCTGCAGATGGACGACGGCCGCGGCTCCCTGCCGGCCGGCGGCGTGGCGCACACCGTCACTCGTGAGGCGCGTCCGGCGCGGCCGCTGGCGCGCACGGCCCCACTTCTGGAACGGTGCCGCATCCTGCTGGACTCCTGGCGGCTGGAATCGCCCGTAGCCGGGATGACGGTGGCCATCCCCGCAACGGCACCGCTGGCGTCGGAGCAGGGCGACCTGCTGGCTCCCGCATGGCATGACCCGGACACGCTGGACGTAGCGCTCGAGCGCTTGCGCACGGAACTCGGCCCCGGTGTAGTGGTGCGACCGGTGGCGTACGACACGCACAGGCCGGATCGGGCGGGAGGGTGGGAGGCGGCCCTGCCGCAGTCGTCAGGCGGCAGTCACCCGCCGTCAGTCACTGCAACTGCTGCGGCCGACGACCGGCTGCCGGCTGGCGGCAACCAGCGACGCGCAGCCACTGCCACCGCTGCCGCACGACTGCTCGATCCTCCCGAGCCGGCCGCCGTCACCTGCGACGGCAGCGTGCCCGCTACGCTCCGCTGGCGCAATCGTCACCTGGCCATTCACCGTGCCAACGGGCCGGAACGCCTTTCCGGCGAATGGTGGAAGGACGGCTTTGCACGCGACTACTGGCGCTGCGAAACGGCCGGGGGAACGCTGGTGCTCTTCAGGGACTGGATGCGTGGTGGCAGCTGGTGGGTGGGGGGATGGGAGGATTGAGGAACTGCGAGGGAAGAGGGAACAGGGACTGGAGAAGAGGAACTGCCCTGGCTGGTGACGGCGCTCGGCGCTCGGCCCTGGTGCGCCAGACTATCCTGTCATCCCGCACGAGCGAAGCGAGTGTCGGGATCTGCTTTCTACTGGTAGTGGCCGGCTTCGGTGCAGGGATGGTAGATCCCGACGCTGCGCGCGGGATGACAGGGGAGTAGGGTTCATGCGGGATGACAGCACAGGCGCACCCGAGTCTTCACTCCCGGTCGAGCGCCGAGCGCCGAGACCCGACCAAACAGACGGGCGCGCGAAGCGCGCCTCGAATCCTCAGCCCTACGCCGAACTCCACTGCCACTCCGCCTTCTCGCTCCTGGACGGCGCGTCCTCACCGGAGCAGCTGGTGGAGCGCGCACACAGGATCGGGCTCGCGGCGCTGGCGCTCACCGACCACGACGACCTCGGCGGGGCCATTCGCTTCGGGCAGGCTGCGGCGGAGGTCGCGCTGCCCGGGATCGTGGGAGTGGAGCTCACGGTGCGCATGGATGGCGACGCCACGCTCCGCGCCGTGCCTGACGACGCGCGTACCGCATCGGATGTCGCGCCCCGCGCACACCTCGTTCTCCTCGCCGAGTCGCGCACGGGATACGGGAACATCTCCACGCTGGTGACGCGCGCCAGGATGGACACGGTGCGGGGTGAGCCGAGCGTACCGTTCGAAACCGTGGCGGAGCACGCGGAAGGTGTCTTCGTGCTCACGGGCTGCCCGCGCGGATGGATACCACAACGTCTTGCCGCCGGCGATCACCGCGGCGCACACCAGGCACTCGGCGAACTGGCGGACGCGTTCCAGGGGCGGGTTGCAGTGGAGGTGTGGGACCATCGCCTGCCGGAGGAGAGGGCGCTCGTGAGGCACCTGCAGTCCCTCGCGCGCTCGCACGCACTGCCGTGGGTGGTAACGAACGACGTGCACTACGCCGAGCCGCGCGGGCGCGTGGTGCATGACGTCCTCTGTGCACTGCGGCACCAGCGAACGCTGGACGACATGGGCACGCGGTTGCGTCCCAATGGCGAGTGGCACCTGCGCACCCCCGCCGCCATGTATCGCCGGTGGCGCGGGCAGGAGGAGGGGCTGCGCCAGACCCTCGCCATCGCCGAGCGCTGTGCGTTCCGCATGGACCAGTTGCGTCCGCAGCTGCCCCGCTTTCCGCTGCCGCCGGGGGTGACGGAGATGGAGTACCTGACGAGGCTCGTTGAGCAGGGAGCGGACGAGCGGTGGGGAGGCGCGCGCACCGCAGCGCAGAAGAAGCAGCTGCGCCACGAGCTGCAGGTGATCGAGCGACTGGGTTTCGCGGGCTACTTCCTGATCGTGTGGGACATCGTGCGCTTCGCGCGTCGCGAGGGCATCCTGTGCCAGGGACGCGGTTCCGCTGCCAACTCGGCCGTGTGCTACTGCCTTGGCATAACGGCGGTGGACCCTGTAAAGATGGAACTGCTGTTCGAGCGCTTCCTGAGCGAGGAGCGGCAGGAGGCGCCGGACATAGACCTGGACTTCTCGCACCGCGAGCGCGAGCGCGTGCTGCAGTACGTGTACGATCGTTACGGACGCGAGCACGCAGCCATGGTGTGCGAGCAGATCACCTATCGTGGCCGGTCGGCAGTTCGCGATGCCGCACGAGTACTCGGCTTCTCTACTGAACAAGCCGATGCGCTCAGTCGCGTGAGCGATCGTTTCTCCGCGAGGGCAACGGCCGATGCGCTGCGCGTGGAGGCAGTTCCGGGCGAGGAGCCTGACGAGTACTCCGGGGACGCGAATTCGCGGATGGAGGCGGGAGTACGTGGTGCAGGCTCGCGAGAGGGGACGAGAGCACGGCGCGCAAGGTCGCGGGAGACGGTGGCGTCGTCGCGGCACCTGCGCGATGCGGCGAAGCGTGCGCTGGTGGCGGAGCGCCTGGGGCAGGACATGGTCCGAGGCACGGAGGCTACCACCCGCGCGCGGGAGGTGCGTGAGGCAGCCCGCGTGGTGCACGGCAAGCCAGCCGGGGAGAGCACCGAAGGGAGCGCTCCGTCATGGCGGGATCCGCATGCAGGCGACGATCACGTGGAGCGTCGCAATCCTGTGACGGCTACGGGGGGTGCGGCTGCCGCCGCGTCAGGCGACGCGGTGCTGGAACGGGCGGGGCTGGACCCCGATGACCGCCGCGTGCGCATGCTGGCGGACGTGGTCGGGGGGCTGCACCAGGTTCCGCGCCACCGCTCCATACACGTGGGCGGCTTCGTCCTCACCAGGGAGGCGCTGTCAACGGTGGTGCCTATCGAGCCCGCGTCCATGCCCGGCCGTACGGTGATCCAGTGGGAGAAGGACGACCTGGACTTCGCGCGCCTGGTGAAGATTGACCTGCTGGGACTTGGCATGCTTACCGTGCTGCAGGACTGCATGACGTACGTGCGTGCCACACGAGGAGTGACGCTGGACCTTGCCACGCTCGACATGGACGACCAGGCGGTGTACGACGACCTGTGCCGGGCGGATACGATCGGCGTGTTCCAGGTGGAGAGTCGTGCGCAGATGAACACCCTGCCGCGCCTCAGGCCGCGGTGCTTCTACGACCTCGTGGTGGAGGTGGCGCTCATCCGTCCCGGTCCCATTCAGGGTGACATGGTGCACCCGTACCTGCGCCGCCGTGCGGGTGTGGAGGAGGTGACCTATCCGCACCCGAGCCTGGAGCCGATACTGCGCCGCACGCTGGGCGTGCCCCTGTTCCAGGAGCAGGGGATGCAGGTTGCCATAGCGTGCGCGGGCTTCACTCCCGGGGAGGCCGACAACCTTCGCCGGGCCATGGGACACAAGCGCTCGCGCGAGCGCATGGCGGCCATCTGCGAGAAGCTGATTGCGGGAATGGCCGCGAACGGGATTCCCGAGGAGACTGCGAGGCGCATCTACAACCAGATAAATGCCTTTGCGGATTATGGCTTCCCCGAATCGCACGCGGCGAGCTTCGCGCTGCTGGTGTATGCGTCAGCGTACCTGAAGCACTACTACGCGCCGGAGTTCGCTGCGGCGATCCTGAATGCGCAGCCCATGGGCTTCTATGCGCCGGGCACGCTCATCGAGGATGCACGTCGCCATGGCGTGCGTGTGCGCCCGGTGGACCTGACGCGGTCGTCCTGGGACCACCAGCTGGAGCTGCCTGACGGCCGCGTGATGGTGCCTCACGACGGACGCGTGTCGCTGCGCCGGGCGCCCGAGGGGAATGCGGCCGGCGGCGCAGCGAGCGACAGGGCGGGCGACAGCGGCAGCGGTTCGAGGGGCGCCCGGGGCGACGCCGGCAGCAGCAGAGGCGGAACCCCGAAGGACGCCCGGGGCGACGCGGGCGACGAGCCAGTGCTGCGACTCGGCCTCCGCCTCGTGAGCGGACTCGGAGCCCGTGCGCGGGAGCGCCTGGAAGGTGCGCTGGCGGAAGGCCCCTTCACGAGCATTGCGGACGTTGTGCGCCGCACGCGGCTGGACCGTAGGGCGTTGCGTGCACTGGCGGAGGCGGGCGCGTTCGACTCGATGGTGAAGGACGTGCCTGCTGCCGAAAGGCGGCGAGTGGCGCTGTGGCGCGTGCTCGAGGCGGAGCGCGGACCGGCGGGTCCACTCGCTCCGCTGCCCGTGTCCACTCCGGGTGATGGCTCCCCTCCCCCGCCGCTGCCGCCGCTTTCGCCGTGGGAACTCACCACTGCCGACTACCGAACCACGGGCGTGTCTCTCAACGGGCATCCCATGCGCCACATGCGCAAGGTGCTGGCTCCCAATGGAGTGCGCACCGCTCGTGAGGCATGCAGCGGACGCGACGGGCAATCTGTTGCGGTGGCCGGGATGGTGATCTGCCGCCAGCGCCCCGGGACAGCGAAAGGTTTCGTGTTCCTCACGCTGGAGGACGAAACCGGGTGGATCAACGTGGTGGTGACTCCGGACCGCTTTACGCGTCAGGCACTGCTCATCTCCACCACCCCGCTGCTACTGGTGCGCGGCATCCTGCAGGTGGAGAGCGGAGTGGTGAACGTGCGTGCGCGGAGCTTCAAGGCGCTGGATGGGGAGGTACGCGCGAGGAGTCATGATTGGGGGTGACTCTTAAGGAGTGCGACGCCGCGTTGCGGCGTCGCGAGTTTGGGGGTGCCGGGTGTCGGGCGTTGGGGCTCCCATGCGCGACCGGTCGTCTCGCCACTTGCGAGCTTCGTGGTGCGTTCGGCGCCGAGATCTCAACCCTAAGCCCCGACACCCAGCAACCGGCAACCGGCAACCAGCACCCCCGAACATGCGAAGCGCGGAGCGCTTCGCACACCTCAACTCAATCCGTCTGCCCGAAGATCGCCAGGTTCGAGCTGTGCCCCGGCGCCACCTTCTTCTCCGGGTAGATCCAGTGCACCGCCTGGTTCACTGCGATCGCCGCCTCCGAGAAGCCGCTGGCGATCAGCTTCAGCTTGCCCGGGTATGTGCACACGTCACCTGCGGCATAGATGCCCGCGCGCCCGGTCTGCATCATGCTGTCCACCACTATCTCGTCCTTCTCGATCGTCAGGCCCCACTCGTTCAGCGCACCCATGTCGCTCACGAAGCCGAGCATCGGGAGCACCACGTCCGCGCGCACCTGACGAGTCTCCTTCGTCTTCGTGTCGCGAAGCACGATGGACGACAGTTGCGACCCGGGATCACAGTCAATGTCGTGAAGCTCGTGGAAGGTGAGCAGCGTCGTCCGGCCGCCGTTCGCCGCATTGCGCTTCACCTCTTCCACCGTGGCGGCGTGAGCGCGGAAGCGATCGCTCCGGTGCACTAGCGTCACGCTCGCCGCCCGGCCGGACAGCTGCGCCGCCCAGTCGAACGCCGAGTCGCCGCCGCCGATGATGACGACGTCCATCCCCCGGTAATCGTCGGGATTCGTCACCACGTCGAAGATTCCGCGACCGTACCAGGGCTGCGCGCACTGCTGCGGCAGCTTCCTGGGCGAGAACGCTCCGATTCCGGCAGCGATGACTATGGCGCGCGTGGGGAAGCGATCGGTGTCGGACGACAGCACGAAATGCCCGTCCTCTTTCTCCAGCGACACGATGCGCTGGTTTAGATGAACGGGCTGCTCCCACCGCGCAGCCTGTTCGGCGAGCCTGCTCACCAGTTCCTTGGCCGGCACCTGGGGGAAACCGGCGACGTCGAATATGTCCTTCTCGGGATACAGCGCCGCCAGCTGACCGCCTAGCTGGGGGAGCGCGTCAACGATCTGCGAGGTGGCGCCGCGCATTCCGGCGTAGAACTGGGCAAAGAGCCCGGTCGGGCCGCCTCCGATGATCGTGATATCGCGAATGTCGTGCGTAATCATCCCTGAAAGAACGCGGGGTCGGGGGGCGGGGACAAGGCTATGGGGCTTGGGAAGAGGGACCAGGGGGCTCCCATGCGCGAAGGTTCGACTCGCCGCTGCAGGCCACATGGTGCGCTCGGCGCAGAGATCCCGACCTGCGCCCCGACACCCTCGAACAGATCATGGTCCATTGCAGTCCCTTTTCCCTCTTCCCTGTTCCCTGCCCGTTTCGGGCTGGCGAACTTCGTCCCGAGAGTGGAGTCTTCGACTACACCACTCGGCAACGTCAACTACACCTGCTCTCATGGCCCTGCGCATCTACACAAGGACTGGCGACGAAGGCACGACTGGCCTTTTCGGAGGAGGACGCGTTTCCAAGGATGACATTCGCGTGGATGCCTATGGCGAGGTGGACGAACTCAACTCCGCAATCGGGCTGGCCATGTCAATGGAGCCGATGCCTCGCGTGGACGACATCCTCGCTCCGATCCAGCGCGACCTGTTCGCCATGGGCGCGCTGCTCGCCACACCGGACCGGGAGAAGATGCAGCGCCAGCTGGAGAAGGCGCGGCTGGACGAGCAGCGCATCACGGAGCTGGAGAAGGCGATTGACGACGGCGACGATGAGCTGGAGCCGCTCAAGCACTTCATCATGCCGGGAGGCACGCCGAAGGCCGCGGCACTCCACCTGGCGCGCACCGTCTGCCGGCGGGCAGAGCGCCGCGTGGTGCACGCTGCCCGGAACGTGGAGGTGCCTGCCGTCGTGCTGATCTACCTGAACCGCCTCTCCGACCTGCTCTTCACGCTGGCCCGAGTGGCCAATCGGCGAGCGGGGCGCCCGGAGCAGGAGTGGTGAGCGACGCCACGACCCGGAATCCGGAGAACATCGAAGCCGAGTCCCTGCACGCGCTGAAGCTTCCGGACGGAGAGCTGCGCCTGGGACGCGGACTGCTGGCGAGCGTCGCCGACGTCACCGCGGAGCTGGCGCCGGCGAACCGCGTGGTCGTGATATCGGACGAAACGGTTGCGTCCCTGCACCTTTCCACGCTTACGTCCGGATTCCCGGAACCTCCACTTGTACTGACCGTCCCGTCAGGGGAAGCTGAGAAGAGCCGGGAGCGGTGGGCCGACCTCACGGATCGGATGATCGGAGCGGGCTGCGGGCGTGACACGACCGTGGTCGCACTGGGTGGCGGCGTGATCGGCGACCTGGCGGGGTTCGTCGCCGCCACGTACATGCGCGGAGTTCCGGTGGTGCAGGTGCCCACGACGATGCTTGCCATGGTGGACGCGAGCGTGGGCGGGAAGACGGCCGTGGACGTTCCGGGTGGCAAGAACCTGGTGGGTGCCTTCCACCCGCCCTCGGTGGTGCTGGCCGACCCGTCAGTACTGGCCACTCTCCCGGCTCGGCAGGCTCGGGCGGGGGTGGCCGAGATGCTGAAGCATGGCGTTGTCGGTAGCCCGGGGCATTTCGAGGCGGTGAGGAACGCGGCGCGCCCGCTGGCGACGCTGCCGCCCGACGCGCCAAGTGGCGACAGCATCAGGACACTAGGAAGCCTCGTGAGCGACAGCGTAGCCATCAAGGCCGCCGTTGTCCGCGAAGATCCGCTGGAGCGCGGACGCCGACGCGTGCTCAACTTCGGACATACGGTCGCACACGCCCTCGAAGCGGCCACCGGCTACCGCCTGCTGCACGGGGAGGCGGTAGCCATCGGAATGGTCATCGAGGCCCGCATCGGTGAGCGGATGGGCATCTCTACGCAAGGTCTGGCGGCCGACCTGGAAAGGGCGCTGAAGGACGTGGGGCTGCCGTTCGCGCCGCCGGACTCCGTGGGCTACGAGGACCTGCGCCCCTGGATGGGGCTGGACAAGAAGAACGAACGGGGCGAGCCCGCCTGTGCCCTTCCGCGCAGCATCGGCGAGATGGAACCTGCCGACGGGCGATGGAGCGTTCGGGTTCCGGACGCCGTGCTCGGTGAAGTCCTGGCCGGGTAGGAGGAGGGCACCCGCCCCCGCCGCACCGTTTTCGGTCCCTTTTCGAGCCCACAACGCCGCGTTTCCCGCTTCTCGGCGCAGTGGCACGAATAATGGCTGTTGACCTCGACAGTATATCGGTCCTACTGTAGGCCCGCCGGATACCCCCGCGCGCGGCCAGGTAGCCCTGACCACGCGCTCAGTCTTCCGTCCAGGTCAGGTGCGTACATGCAGCAGACGACTGAACAGAGGTCGAAGTCCTTCGTCCGTTCCTCGTCGAGCACGGCGTTCGACCAGTACCTGTTCGACATCCAGAAGCTTCCGCTCATCAAGGACCCGGCAGAGGAGAGACGCCTCGCGCGACTCGCCCGAGCGGGTGACGAAACCGCCGCGGAACGTCTGGTCACTGCGAACCTCCGCTTCGTGATCTCCTATGTGAAGAAGTACCAGGGACACGGGCTGGAACTGGCCGAGCTGGTGGCGATCGGGAACGAAGGACTGCTCAAGGCTGTGAAGAAGTTCGATCCGGATCAGGGAGTGAAGTTCATCTCCTACGCGGTATGGTGGGTCAGACAGGCAGTACTGAAGGCGCTGGCGGAGCAGACCCGATCCGTTCGCATCCCGCTGAACCAGAACTCGCAGCTCATCAAGATGGCGCGTGCCGAGACCATCCTGGCGCAGGTGCTGAAGCGGGACCCGACGGATGAGGAGCTCGCAAGACTCATAGACGAGTCGCCGGAAACTGTAAGGATGGCGAGGCGGCTCAACGCAACCGAAGTATCGCTCGACGCACCCATCGATCGCAGCGACAAGGACGCCGCCACGCTGGGCGAGCGTTTCGCCGATGGCGACGGTGACGAGATCGAGGAAGTCACCGACTTCAAGCTCATGCGGGAGTTCATCGGCAACGCGCTGGAAAAGCACCTCACGCCGCGCGAGCGGAAGATCCTTTCGCTCTACTACGGGCTCGAGGAAGGCAGCGAGGCGATGACGCTGGAGAAGATCGGCGTGCTCATGGGTGTGACGCGGGAGCGGATACGCCAGATCCGCGAGCGAGCCTTCGAGAAGCTGCGCGACTCGCCGGACGGTCGGGCGCTAGCAGGCTTCTGGCAGGCAGCGTAGAGGCACGGCTGGAGGAGTAGGGATCGGGAAAGGGGGCGCGCCTGCGCCCCCTTCGTCATTCATTCCATCCCGCCGGCATCGCCGCCGCCCGGCTTCCACCCCGATGGAGCGCCGGCGCCCACCAGACGTCGCGACGCAGCGGGCGACGGCGAAGACCACGGCACTGCTTATCTTCCATTCGTGACCGCGTACCGGCTCCCCCTGTTCCCGCTCCCTCTGGTACTCCTGCCTGGGGTTCCGCAGCCGCTGCACATCTTCGAGCGGCGCTACCGTGCCCTGCTTGCCGACTGCACGCGCGGCAATGGAAAGTTCGGCATTCTGTATCTGGAGCCAGGGATGGAGGAGGAGGAAATGGCGCCGGGTCACGTGGGATGCGTCGCCGGGATCGAGGAACAGGAGACGCTGGCCGACGGCCGTTCCAACGTACTGGTGAGGGGAGACGAGCGCTTCGTCCTGGAGGGCATGGTGGACGACCCGGCGCCGTATCGCGTGGGACTCGTGCAGCCTCACGAGGACGTGGAGGAGGAGGCAGCGGCGCTGGCCGAGGCTGCGGAGCGCACCAGCGAGCTGTTCCGTCGTGCGGGCCGTGCGGCACAGACACTCGCAAACGACCGCGGCTCGCTGCCGTCGCTGCCCGACGACCCGGGACTGCTCTCGTTCGTGATCGCGGGCACCATCGAGCTCGACGCGGACAGCCGGCAGCGACTTCTGAACGAGCGCTCTCCGCTCGTGAGGCTGGCCGAGCTCGAGGGTCTTCTCGCCTCCGCAGTCGAGCCGCTCGAGCGGCGCGCCGCGGTGCACGTTCGCGCCAGGTCCAACGGCGCGGGGCTGGAGCCATGAGCGCGTCAGTCACGCCGGCGGAAACCACGGCACCTCTTCCGGCGCACCCGCCGCTGGAAGGAGCGCGGCTGCAGCGCGTGGCGGCCGACCTTGCGCGCATCACGGGTGAGCGCTGGGTGCGCAGCGCGCCCAGCGCACTCGTGGCGTACTCCAGCGACGCGCTCCCCGGCTACAGCCGGCTCCCGTCGCTGGTGGTACTTCCGGGTACGCGAGAGGAGGTCGTGTCCATAGTCCGCTACCTGGCCGCGGAGGGACTTCCCTTCGTGCCACGTGGGGCGGGCACCGGCCTTTCCGGGGGGGCGCTTGCGGAAGGGTCGGTACTGCTCGGGCTGAACCGCCTCACGCGCATCATCTCCATTGACCCCGACAATGCGCTCGCGGTAGTGGAGCCCGGGGTAGTGAACGCAGTGCTGGGGCGTGAGGCATCGAAGTTCGGCCTGCACTATGCGCCCGACCCGTCCAGCCAGACTGCGTGCACCATCGGCGGCAACGTGGCCGAGAATGCGGGAGGTCCGCACTGCCTGAAGTACGGCGTCACGCTGAACCATGTGGTGGCCGTCACGGTCCTCCTGCCGGACGGCGAGATCGTTCAGCTTGGCAATCCGCATGGCGAGACGGATGGCTACGACCTTCTCGGTGCCTTCGTAGGCAGCGAGGGGTGTTTCGGCGTGGCACTGGACGTCACGGTGCGCCTAACGCGCAACCCTCCGGCCATAAGGACCCTGCTCGCGGACTTCACGGAGGTGCACGCGGCGGCGATGGCGGTGTCGCGCATCATCGCCACCGGCATAGTGCCTGCCGCGCTCGAGATGATGGACGCAGCGACCATTCGCGCGGTCGAGGACTCCATCTACGCCGCGGGCTATCCGGTTGACGCGGCTGCGGTGGTGCTTATCGAGCTTGACGGCCTGGAGGCCGGAATGGACGGGGAGGTGGCGACCGTTGAGGCGATCTGTCGTGAGGCAGGCGCCCGCGACGTGCGCGTGGCGAGCGACCCCGGCCACCGCGCCAGGCTCTGGCAGGGGCGCAAGAAGGCATTCGGCGCCATGGGCAGGGTTGCGCCGGCCCTGGTGGTGCAGGATGCAGTGGTCCCCAGGACGCGTCTTCCGGAGATCCTCGACGCCATACGCGAGATCGGTGAACGGCATGGCGTCAGGGTGTGCAACGTGTTCCATGCGGGCGACGGGAACCTGCACCCCAACATCCCGTACGACGCCGCCGATCCCCGGGAGGCCGAACGAGTGGAAGCAGCCATGTCGGAGATCATGAAGACATGCATTGCTGCAGGCGGCACCATAACGGGGGAGCACGGCGTGGGGATGGACAAGATGAAGTACATGCCGAAGCTGTTCACGGAAGACACGCTGGACGCCATGTGCCGGCTGCGATCGGTGTTCGACCCTGAACGTCGCTCGAATCCCGGCAAGGTGGTTCCGGTGCGCTCGTGTCGCGAGTGGCAGATGGCGGCGTCGGTGAGGGCAGCCGCATGGCGATAGTCGTCACCGACGCCGCATCGCTAGCGGAGGTCGTTCGTGAGGCACGCACGGCCGGCACGCCGCTGCGCGTATCGGGCGGGGGCACCTGGATGGACGCCGGGCGTCCGACCCACGCCCTCCGAACCGTCTCGCTGGCCGGCATTAGCGGCGTGGTGGAGTACGTGCCGGGCGACCTGACGATCACCGTGCTTGCCGGCACCACGCACGCCGATCTCGAGGCCGTGACCGCCGCCGAGAACCAGTGGATACCGCTCGACCCGGCGGGCGCCGCGTCCGGCACCATCGGCGCCACGATCGCCACCGGCTCGGCCGGCCCGCTGTCAGGCTCCCTCGGGCTGCCGCGAGACGTGGTACTCGGCATTGACGCGGTGCTCGGCCAGGGTGACGTGATCAGGGCCGGGGGGCGAGTGGTGAAGAACGTGGCCGGCTTCGACCTCGTCAGGCTGCTCACGGGGTCGTGGGGCACGCTCGGGATCATCACGGCCGTTACCCTCCGGCTTCGCGCCAGGCCGGAGATGGACGAGACCATTGCACTCCCC
Organism: uncultured Gemmatimonadaceae bacterium; assembly: GCA_964415485.1. Lineage (GTDB taxonomy): Bacteria > Gemmatimonadota > Gemmatimonadetes > Gemmatimonadales > Gemmatimonadaceae > JBBQHX01. The sequence continues at coordinate 20,405 of CAYQAO010000019.1, read as the reverse complement.
GTCCCGGATTCCGCGTCCGGCCTCGCGGAGCTGCTGCAACGAGTGGCGCGGCTTCCGATCGCGATGTCTGCCTGCGAGCTGGTGAGCCCTGCCCTCGCAAGCAGGCTGGGTGTGGGCGACGGGTCGTGCATGCTCGTGAGGCTCATGGGCAGTGAGGCATCGGTGCGCGCGCAGCTGAATGCGGCCACTTCTGCACTCGCGGACGTGCGCCGCTGCCCGCGTGAAGTGTGGGATGGCCTGGCTGAGGGCGACCCGCCGTCCGCTTCTGCGGTGCGGTGGTCTGCTGCGCGCACGAACCTGCCCGTGCTGTGGCAGGCTGCACGTGCTGCCGAGTCGGCGCTGGACCGCGCCATGTCGCACGCCACGGTGGCGCGCGGAGTCGTGAGGCAGGTTGCCCGCGCGCCGGACGAGAACCTGCTGCTCGCCGCCTGGAGCGAGGTGGGGCGCACCGTCACCGGCGGACGCGTCACTACCGTGGGCGAGAGGCTGCCCGCCTCGGTGTGGCCCATCCTGTGTCCCAGCGCCGTGGATGACAGGCTGTCACGGGGTGTTCGTGAGGCGTTCGACCCGGACCGGCTTCTCAATCGCGGCATACTCGGCGAGGCCACACCCGACGCAGGTTCACTCTCCGGTGCGGGGATGCCGGCTGCGGAACGAGCACCCGCGGGAGCAATTCGCGTGGAAGTACCGCATGGAGGCGACAGCCATGCCTGACGCGTCGCCGCTGGCTCGCATGCGCCCCGAGTGCGCACTTCCGGGCTCGCCCCTGGCCGAAGCCGAGGCTGGCCTCGACCGCTGCGTGCACTGCGGGTTCTGCCTGCAGGCATGCCCCACGTACGTGACGCTGGAGGACGAGAACGACTCGCCGCGCGGCAGGCTGGTTCTGATGCGCGCGCTGCTGGACGGCGTGATGACGCCTGACGACCCGGTGGTTCACCGTCACATTGCCCAGTGCCTGGGATGCCGCGGATGCGAGACCGCATGTCCGTCGGGCGTGCCCTATGGCCAGCTGCTCGAGGCCACACGGGCGACGCTGGCGCAGAGCAGGCCGATCCCCCTGCTCGCGAGGCTCATACTCGGCGTCTTCGAGCGGCCGATGCTGCTGCGCGCCGCGATGCTCGGCGGCCGCGTGGCGCGTGCGACGGGAGTCTCCCGGCTCCTGGCCAGGCTTCCCGGCCGCCTGGGATTTGCGTTCGCCATGCTCGAGAGCACGCGTCCCGTGAGGCGGAAGCGCGCGTACGAGCCGAATCATGCCGTCGAGCCACGCGGCTCCGCGACCACCCTGGAAGGGTGCGTGATGAGTGGGCTGTTCGGTCACGTGAACGCGGCCACGCTTCGCGTGCTGGGCGAGAACGGCTGGCGGGTGCGGGAAACTCCGGGGCAGGGTTGCTGTGGTGCGTTGCACGCGCATGCAGGAGACCTGGAAGGTGCCCGGCGGCTCGCAAGGGTCAACATCCGCGCGTTCGAGCGTTCGCCCGATGCCGTGATCGTCGTCAACTCGGCCGGCTGCGGCGCGATGCTGAAGGAGTATGGCCACCTTCTGCATGAGGACACCGAGTATGCCGAACGAGCGGCGAGCGTGGCTGCGCGGGTCCGCGACGTAAGTGAAGCGCTCGCCGAAGCGGGGCCGCGCGCCGGCGCGAAAGTGCCGCGGAGTGTGACATACGACTCCCCATGCCACCTGCAGCACGCGCAGAGAGTGACCGCGGCGCCGCTGAAGGTGCTGGACAGCGTTCCGGGACTGCGGCTCACGCCCCTGCAGGACAGCGACATGTGCTGTGGAAGCGCCGGCATCTACAACCTGCTGGAGCCTCATGTGTCGGACGCGGTGCTCGGTCCGAAGCTGGAGCGCATTGCAGAGTCGGGGGCGTCGTTCGTGGCTACCGGCAACCCCGGCTGTCTCATGCAGATCGGGGCCGGCCTGCATCGCTCCGGCTCCGCAGCTCGATGCATCCATCCGGTGGAGCTGCTGGACGAGTCGTATGCTGAGGAGCGCGGCTGAGCTCAAGCAGGCGCGGGTGCTGCATTCCCGCGACATCCACGCATTACATTTCCGTCATGCAACCCACGGTACTGCTCTTCGAGTTCGAAGGGGTGCTGGCCGATACCCTTCCGCTTCGGCGTGCGGCCATGCGTCGCAGCCTGGCGGACGACGGCCTCACGCTCGGCGACGAGGAGTGGAGCGCGCACTGCCACGGGTTGATGACGAGTGAGGCCGTTCAGCGCCTGAATGCCGCGCGCGGCGATCCGCTCGACGCCACGGCGATGGAGCTGGTGGCACTTCGGGCGGACAGATACTTCGCGGACCGTGCCGCGCGCGGGCTGTCACTGCAGGCCGGCGCCTATTCGCTGGTCGGTGCGCTGGCTGGTCGCGCGCGCATGGCGATAGTCACTCGTGCCTCACGTCGCGAGGTGGACTTCGTGCTTCGCCTCGCCGGGCTCGAGCATGCGTTCCAGTGCATCGTGACGGCGGAGGACGTGCGGAACCACAAGCCGTCGCCTGCAGGCCACGAGCTTGCCCTGGAGCGCCTCACGCGGCTCGCATCCCTGGAACGCGGAGCGGTGCTCGCACTCGAGGACAGCGCACCCGGGATCACTGCCGCCGTGCAGGCCGGACTGCGGTGCGTTGCAGTGGGACCCCTGCCAGCCTGGCAACGACTCGGAGCGCACGCGGCGCTGGATGGATTGAATGGAGTGACGCCAGCCACGCTGGAGCGCCTGGCATCGGAACCAACGGAGACACCCGGATGACTGCAGCAGCATGGATGCCTGTTGACTCGGGAGGCATTCTGGACGAAGTAGCCGGCAAGCCTGTGGTACGCAGCTACGGTGACGTGAACGCGGAGTACGGCGCGCTTCACGAGGGGGCATTGATCCTGGACCACAGCGCCAGGCACCGAACCACCTTTGCGGGCTCACGCGCGTCGGAGTTGCTCACCGGACTAGTCACCAATGACGTGCTGGCGCTGCAGCCCGGCGAAGGCTGCTATGCAGCGGCCCTGACACCGAAGGGCAAGATCGTGGCGAACCTGCGCATCTACGCACTGGACGGCGATCGCTTTCTGGTGGACGCACCGGTGCGTGCAGGCGAGGGCTGGATGCAGGTGATCCGCAAGTTCGTGAACCCGCGTCTTGCTCCGTACCAGGACATCAGTGAGCAGACCAGGCAGGTCGGGCTCTACGGCGCTCGCGCGGCCGAGCTGCTTGCAGGTGCGACCGGGATAGCCGCGAAGGCGCTGAGCGATCTGGCGCCGCACGCGCACCTGCAGTACGGCGTGCAGCGTGAGGGCGCCACCCTGCCTGACGACGACTCGTCAGGCGCGCGCGTGGTGATCGCCGCCATTCCGGACCTGAGGCTGCAGGGCTACGAACTGTACGGCACGGCGGAGGCGCTCGCTGCGCTCTGGTCGCGCCTCGTGGAACTGGGTGCCGTGCCCGGCGGGCTCGACGCCTACGACATAGCCCGCGTGGAGGCAGGCCTGCCCGAGTGGGGCGTGGACATTGACGACACCACCATTCCCCAGGAGGCCAACCTGGAGGAGGCCAATGCCATCTCGTTCACCAAGGGGTGCTACACCGGACAGGAGGTGGTGGCTCGGGTGCACTTCCGTGGACGCGTGAATCGCCACCTGCGCGGCCTTGCCTCGGCTCAGGATGAACCCCTGCCTGTTGGGGCCGAGCTCCTGGACGCCACGGGGAAGGTGGTTGGCGACGTCCGCTCTGCGGTCTCGTCCCCTCGCTTTGGAGAGATCGGGCTGGGAATGGTGCGCCGCGAGGTCTCGCCGGGTGATCCACTGACTATTCGAACCGCCGGCGCTGCGAACGGCAGGGCCACGATGGTGCGCGTGCCGTTCGCGGCCGCATAGAAGGCAAATCGGGGGTGCGGCCACTGGCCGCACCCCCGATTCGTATCGGCTTGCGCCGGACTCACTCGGCCGGCGGAACCACGCTCGAGGTGTCCGTCGTGTCGGTCATGGTGGTGTCCATGTCCATCATTGGCTCGGGAGCGGGAGCGGCCGCAGGAACTGCGGCGGTATCCATCACCGGAGCCTCCTCCTGCGCGGTGCAAGCTGCAATGGCGACGAGTGCGATGGCGACTGCGATGCGCTTCATGATTTCTCCTGGTGGTGAGAGGACTTCCGGGTGCTCTTCACACTGGCGAGCACTGCGATTTCCGGTAAAGGAGCCGGGCTCAAGTTACGGACTCGGTGCCGCGTGTCAAGGAAATTCCGGCGATCGAGGGTGTGTTGCAAGCGACGAACCAGAGACGTGCGCCCGGCGTGCGGCGGATCACGTAATCCGAACAGGCTCATGGTTGCCACATGCGAGTGGCGCCCGTGCAACAGCGGATGCGGTACCATTTTCGCCTACGCCCGCTCCCTTTGTACGGGCGCAATCTGTCCATTTCTTCCGGGCCCAAAGGTGATCTGACGCTCTCGAGAATCACCGCGCGGGAACGAGGTGTGCGACAAGTCGGCGGGCGTCCCGGCTTCGGCCGGAGCAGCAGGCGGCGCGTTCACATTACAGAGTTCGGAGTACTCGTGACGAAGCTTCCGGGAACCATCGGTGCGCTCCGCGCCTCGCCGTGGGGTGATCCCGCGCGCGTGCGGCGCACGGTGAAGGACGAGATGCGGCATAACCTCCTTGCCCGTCTCGAGTGCGGCGGCCCCCTCCTGCCCGGCATCCTGGGTTACGAAGACACCGTGATCCCGCAGGTGGTGAACGCGATTCTCTCGCGTCACAATTTCATCCTTCTTGGCCTTCGAGGTCAGGCCAAGTCGAGGATCCTGCGCGGCCTCACGTCCCTGCTGGACGAGCAGATTCCCATAGTCGCCGGCAGCGAGATCAACGATCATCCGTTCCGTCCGATCTCCAAGTATGCCCGCCTCGCCATACAGGAAGGCGGTGACGACACGCCCATCGAGTGGATAGACCGCTCACAGCGCTACGTGGAGAAGCTTGCCACGCCTGACGTGACCATCGCGGACCTGATCGGAGACGTGGACCCGATCCGTGCCGCGAGAGGCGGGCACGTGCTGAGCGATGAGCTGACGATCAGCTACGGCATGCTCCCGCGGGCGAATCGCGGGGTCTTCGCGCTTAACGAGTTGCCGGACCTGGCGGGCAAGGTTCAGGTGGGCCTGTTCAACATCATGCAGGAAGGCGACGTGCAGATAAAGGGATACCCCGTTCGCCTCCCGCTGGACGTGCTCATCGTATTCTCGGCAAACCCCGAGGATTACACGGCCCGAGGCAAGATCATCACGCCGCTCAAGGATCGCATCGGCAGCGAGATCGTGACGCACTATCCGGAAGACGTGGAGACCGGCATGATGATCACCGCGCAGGAAGCGTGGACCGAGAGAGAGAGTGAGCGTGCGGTTCGCATTCCGCCCTTCCTGGCCGAACTGGTGGAGCGAGTTGCATTCGAGGCGCGTGCGGACAAGCGGATAGACGCGAGGTCGGGCGTATCCCAGCGACTTCCGATCACGCTGCTGGAGAACGTGATATCGAATGCGGAACAGCGTGCCATTCGGCTGAAGGAGCCGGAAATAGTGCCTCGCGTTGCGGACCTGTATGCGGCCCTGCCCGCAATCACGGGCAAGATCGAGCTGGAGTACGAAGGAGAGCTCGTGGGCGGGGCCGCCATTGCACGCGAGCTCATACGCCGTGCTGCGGATGCAACCTTCCAGTCGGTGGCCGGCGAGGTGGACACCGACGAGATGGTGATGTGGTTCGATGCCGGCGGTGCGTTGCAGGTGATGGACGACGTGCCCGCAGCGGCACTGTTCAGTGCCTTCGAGACGGTGCCAGGACTGGTCGAGCTGGTCCGGGGCGCGCAGCTGGCCGAGCCGGACGACGTGGCGTTCAGCAGTACTGCGTGCGAGCTGGTGCTGGAGAGCCTCGTGGGAAGGAAGAAGATCTCCCGGTCGGACAGCGGCAGGTATCAGCGCCCGCGCCCGGAGGCCCGCCGCAGGCCGGGCGGCGCGCAGGATCTGTTCGGAAACGGGTAGGAGACTTGTCTGGTACGCCGCCTGTTGCAGGTGTAGGTTCGGAGGCGACCTATTACTCAGGATCATAGCCATAGATGTCACAGACCCTACCCGGGCGGCCGGGAGCACTCGAGGGCCAGTCACCCCTGGGGAACGGGCCGGTTTCCCCTGATACCTCGCCGGATGATTCCGCGACGGCTGCAGCGCATGCGGCCGAAGTGGAACGGGGCGAGCGCTTCGAGTTCGGACGGAACTGGGCCAACTTCCTCCGCGTGCTCAACGAGGAGCGCATAGAGACTGCCACGGACGCCATTCGCGACATGCTCGGCGTGACGTCTCTCGAGGGTCGTCGCTTCCTTGACGTGGGGTCCGGCAGCGGGCTGTCCAGCCTCGCCGCACGACGCCTGGGTGCCCGGGTCTGGAGCTTCGACTACGATCCGCAGTCGGTTGCATGCACGAAAGAACTCCGGCGTCGCTACTTCCCTGACGACGATGACTGGGCCGTGTTCAGCGGCTCCGTGCTGGACCAGGACTTTCTCGGGCAGCTGGGCCAGTTCGACATTGTCTATTCGTGGGGCGTGCTGCACCACACCGGGCAGATGTGGCAGGCCATGGAGAACGTGGTGCCCCTGGTTGCGGAAGGCGGCCGGCTCTTCATCGCCATCTACAACGACCAGGGCACGCAGTCGAAGCGGTGGCTCCGCATCAAGCAGATCTACTGCTCGGGCACTGCGGGCAAGGCGGCGATGAGTGGAATCGTGATTCCGTTCTGGGTGGCGCGGCAGCTGGCTGCGGACCTCAAGAACCTCAGGAACCCCGTCGCACACTACACGAGCTACTCGAAGAACCGTGGCATGTCCGTGTGGCACGACTGGCACGACTGGCTGGGCGGTTACCCGTTCGAGGTTGCGCGTCCGGAGCAGATATTCCGGTTCCTGCGCGACAGGGGGTTCGTGCTGGAGAACATGACCACGGTAGGCGGCTCACTCGGCTGCAATCAGTTCGTGGCAAGGCGCATTTCCTGATCGCGAAGGGATCACGTGCCGATCATCACCATCTCGCGGATGTTCGGGAGCGGCGGCTCCATCATAGCTGCGCGTGTTGCGCATGAACTTGGCTGGCCGCTGCTGGACAATGCGCTCGTGGAGGCCGTGGCCCAGCGCCTGGGCGTGACGGTGGACGAGGTTGCCGCACGTGAGGAGCGAGTTCCGTCGCTGGCGGAACGCATTGCTGCCGCGCTGGCGCTCGGATCGCCGGAGAGCATGCCGCTCCTTATAGAGACGCAGCCGCGCCTTACGCCGGAGCAGCTTCTGGAGGTGACGGGTCGCGTGGTGGAGGAGCAGGTGGCGCAGGGTCCGGCGGTGATAGTGGGGCGCGGCGCGCAGCTGATGCTTGCCTCACGCGAGGACGGGCTGCACGTGTTCTGCTACGCGCCTCACGAGGCACTGGTGCGCAGGGTGGCCGAGCGAATGCGCCTGAGTCACGAGGAAGCGGCCCAGCGAGTGAGGGAGACCAACGGCAACAGGGTGGACTACGTCCGCCGTCACTGGAACCGCAACTGGCTGGACCTGGACAACTATCACCTGTGCATCAACACCGATGCGTTCGGCCTCGACGGCGCGGTTCGCGTGGTGCTGGATGCCGCGCGCCGCAAGCTTGGCGCGGAACTGATTCCGCGCATGACGCCGGCGGGAGGAGTGCCGGCCGTGTCCAGGGCGCCTCACGCCCCCGAGGTGCCTCCGGAGCACGACTGAGGGTGTCAGATGGCCGGACCTGGAGTCGGTCCGTCGGCCGAATGGCAGGCGAACCGGCCGTCCTGACCAAGGCCTAGAGTTCCCTCAGTTCCGGCCTCGTTCGGTAGGCCCAGTTGGCGTACAGCAGCATTATCGCCCCGCCGGCCGCGATGGCAACCTCCACGCCCGCCCACCTCGCCACCGCTCCGCCAACGAACGAACCTATCGGCGAGAGCCCAATGAAGACGAACGAATAGACCGACATGACGCGGCCCCGGAACTCGTCAGGCGACCGCGTCTGCAGCATGCCGTTGGTGGTGGCGTTGTTCAGGATCATCGCCATGCCTGCGCCGAAGAGCACCACTGCGGCGAGCCACGGGATTCGGATGAGGCTCAGTATCACGAGCAGTGCGCCGAACGACTGCGACGAGTACCGGAGCACGCGCCCCGGCCGTATGCCGCGCGCGGACGACGCGAGCGACAGCGCTCCCACCAGCGCTCCCACCCCCACGGCGGTGAGCAGCGTTCCATACCCGCTGGCGCCGAGCCCGAGAGCGTCGCGCGCGAACACCGGCATGAGTGTCATGTACGGTATTCCGCAGATCGAGAACACCGCCGCTATGCGTACCAGCGAAAGGATCTCGGGCGTGGCGCGTATGTACCTCAGACCTTCCAGGATGCCTTCGATCGGACGCGTGGCAACCTTCACCACCTCGCGCGCAGGGAGGCTGATTCGAAGCAGCCCGGCGAGTACGGCCAGGTAGCTCAGTGCGTTCAATCCGAAGCATGCTGCGAGTCCGTACTGCGCGATTGCCAGTGCAGCCAGGCTGGGCCCCACGATCCTGGCCAGGTTGAAGCCGCTCGAGTTGAGCGCGATCGCGTCCAGCAGGTCCTCCTTCCCCACGAGGTCGGCTATGAGTGCCTGACGAGACGGTATCTCGATCGCCGCGAGCGTCCCGTGGATGGTGGCCAGAACGATGAGCCAGACGATCGTTATGTGCCCGGTCCAGACCAGCAGGAAGAGCGTGGTCGCCTCGACCAGCATGAACGACTGCGCCAGTGTGACCAGGCGAAGCTTCGGAACTCGATCCGCCAGCACTCCGGCCGGAAGCGAGAGCAGCAGGACGGGGAAGTTGGCCGCGGCCGCCACCAGACCCACCATGAACGCATCGTTCGTGAGCTCGAGCGCGAGCCATCCCTGCCCCACCTGCTGCATCCACGTCCCCATCAGGGAGATCGTCTGGCCCGTCCAGAACCTGCGGAAGTTCCGGTGGACGGCCAGCACCCTGAATGGATTTGCGGAGCGTGCGCGGTCCGGCATATGCTGGGAGAATGGTCCTCGGTCAAGGGGCGCGGTTCTTCCGACCGGAGCGCGTCGTCGGCCGTCCGCTGCAAGTAACTGTAAGTGATTCCCGCTGGCGGTGGTCCATTTGCGTCAGGCTGGATCGCGAGTGATGGAGCCCAGGATCACATGCGCGCACACACCTACACCCGTTACAGCCCCGAGCTGGCGGACGCTGTCGATCTCCAGTCGCTTCTCGAGAAGCTGTCGGATTTCCTGCTTCAGTCGGGCTTCGCCGGCGGGCCCATGAGCCACCCCTTCTGGGGAGACTTCGGCGACGGCGACGAGGACCGGTCCATAGACTCCCTCAAGGACGCGATCCTTCAGGCCCTTATGGACAGCGGGCAGTTCACGCCGGAGATGCTGGCAGCACTGCGAGGCGAGGGCGACGAGGATTCCGAAGCCAGCCTCGCCGCGCTGCTCGATTCCCTCGTGCAGCGTCTCGCGCAGGAGGGGTGGCTGAACGTCAGCACGCCGCCGCAGGTGCCCGAGTCGCACCAGGCAGTGACCGGGCGCGGCGGCCTCGCCCATGCCGCGTCGCGCGACGTGCAGTTCTCGCTGACCGACAAGGGCATCGACTTCCTGGGCTACAAGGCGCTTCGCCACATCCTCGGATCGCTCGGCCGGTCCAGTGCAGGGAGCCACGACACCCCCTACCTGGCCACGGGGATCGAGGCCGAGGCTGCGAGCAAGCCTTACGAGTTCGGCGACGTGCTGAACCTTGACGTGAACGAAACACTCCGGAATGCGCTCGCACGCACCGGCAACGTGAGCGTCCCCATAGACCTGGACTACCCGGACCTCATGGTTCGGCAGGCCGAATACCGTTCGTCGTGCGCAACGGTGCTGATGCTGGACACGTCGCACTCCATGATCCTGTACGGTGAGGACCGGTTCACGCCCGCGAAGAAGGTGGCGCTCGCGCTGACGCACCTCATACGGACCCAGTTCCCGGGGGACAGCATCCGAGTGGTGCTCTTCCACGATTCGGCGGAGGAGATTCCCCTTCCCGCACTGGCCACGGCGCAGGTGGGGCCGTACCACACCAACACGGCGGAGGGGTTGAAGCTGGCCAGGCGCATCCTGCTGGCGCAGCGGAAGGACATGCGCCAGATCGTGATGATCACCGACGGCAAGCCGAGCGCCCTGACCATGCCCAATGGTCAGATCTACCGCAATTCGATGGGGCTGGACGCGGTGGTCCTGGCGGAGACGCTGCGTGAAGTGGCGGCCTGCAGGCGGTCCGGCGTTACGATCAACACGTTCATGCTGGCGCGGGACCGGGCCCTGGTGGAGTTCGTGAAGGAGGTCAGCCGGATAAGTCGGGGCAAGGCGTACTTCACGAATACCATGACGCTGGGTCAGTTCATCCTCATGGACTTCCTGCGCAGGAAAACTCGTATCGTAAAGTAACAGTGGGTCCAGCTTCGGCCCCCGTGGCCGACTGATTGGGCAATCCCACTACAACATGTAGCATACCGGCCACACACGAGGCTGACAGAGGCTGGCTCACCGCTTGAGCCGCCCGCGCGTAACCTCTTGCAAATGCGGCACTTGGAATGACCGGGTCGGCTGTTGCGCCCATGCTCATGCGATGGTCCGGCGAATGCATAACGCTGCTCCCGGGTTCTGTCGCGCTACGATGCGCCGCGATCCTCTACATGCCAAGATACCAAATTTCCCACCGAGGTTTGCTGATGCGCACCTTTGTAATCGCTGGACTTGCAGCCGCGGCCTTTGCCGTTGCCCCCGTCGCCGAAGCTCAGGTGACGGTGAACGGTTCGGGTTCGTGGTCGAGCGTTTCGGACGCCACGAACGACGGAACGCCGTTCTGGGACAACAGCAGCTATGACGGCGGCAGCTGCAACATCGGGTTCATCCTGCTGGGTACGGCGAGCGGGTGCGGTAACGCCTATGGCAACGGCAGCGCGGTGATGGGAGTCGGCGCTTCCGGCCTGGAGCACTGGGCTGGCGCAATGGGCACCCACGCTCCGTTCACCTTCAGCAGCAACCAGACGCTGAAGATCACGATCCACGGCGGCTTCGCCAACGGAAGCAGCTCCGTCGGCACGTTCGATGGCTCGGGCATGACCACGTGGATGACCGCCAAGGGCGACGCTCCGATGGTCTTCACGGTGAACAGCTCGGACTTCCTGGGCTTCTTCATCAGCAACGGCATGCTCGCCTCGGGCTGCGGCGCGAACACCGCCTGCTCCGACGCCGACGGCGCCGCCCTCCAGCAGCACTCGCTCTTCCGTGTGGGCGACACCTACTACATCGGCATGGAAGACCGTAACTACGGCGAAGGCAACGACAACGACTACAACGACGTCATCCTTCAGGTGACCGCAGTGCCGGAGCCGATCTCCATGGCGCTCCTCGGCACCGGCCTGGCCGGCATGGGTGGCATGAACGCGCTGCGTCGCCGTCGCCGCAAGCAGGAGGACTGAGCCTCCACCGCGGTCTCCGACTGCCGCAGTGAGAGAAGCGCCCCGGTCATCGCTCGATGACCGGGGCGCTTTCCTCGTATGGTCCGGAAGCGGGGAGCGTCAGGCCGTCTCCCCGTGAAGCACCGACGCACAGAGCAGGCTGGAGTTGCCCGAGCATCGAAGCAGTACTTCCGTGATGTCCTCCGGCGCCATGGGCTCGGCAAAGTGATACCCCTGCCCGAATTCGCATCCCATGGCGCGAAGCTCGTCCACCTGGGCTGCACGCTCCACTCCCTCCGCGACGGTCCGGAGCTCGAGCGAGTCGCCGAGCGCGATCACCGCGCGGGCAAGCGCAGGAGACTCGTCGCCACTCGCGATCGAATCCACGAACGACTTGTCGATCTTCAGGATGTCAATGGGGAATCGCTGCAGGTAGCCGAGTGAGGAGTATCCGGTGCCGAAGTCGTCAATGGCAAGCGATACGCCGAGGGCCTTGAGGGCCTGGAGCCTGACGAGAGTTGCCTCGGTGTCCTGCATGAGGACGCTCTCGGTGATCTCGAGGGCCAGGCGCGAGCCGGGCAGCCCGGCGTCGGCGAGGGCAGCGCGCACGTCCTGCGGGAGTGATGCCTCACGAAGCTGGCGACCGGACAGGTTCACGGTCATGGTGAGGGCGCCGATGCCCGGGAACTGCCTCTGCCACCCCGCCGCCTGACGAGTCGCCTCCCGCAGCACCCAGTTGCCGATCGGCACTATCAGTCCCGTCTCCTCGGCAAACGGCACGAACTCGCGAGGCAGAACCATGCCCCTGGCCGGGTGCTCCCAGCGCAGCAGCGCTTCCATGCCGGTCAGCCTCCCGGTGAGGAGGCTCACGATCGGCTGATAGTATACGCGGAACTGGTCGTTGCTGAGTGCGTTCCTGAGGTCGGCCTCGAGCTCCAACCTCGCGACGATCGCCGCGTGCATTGAAGGCTCGAAGATGGCATACTGGCCCTTCCCGCGCGTCTTGGCGGCGTACATGGCGGCGTCTGCGTTGCGAAGCAGGTCGTTTGCCGTGATGCCGCCCACACCTCGCGCAATGCCGATGCTCGCCGCGACGAACACTTCCTTGCCCTCCAGCCCGAACGGCGAGCGCATGGAGTGACTGATGCGCGCGGCCACGGTGAGCATGTCCGCCTCGGTGCGCACGTTCTCCAGCAGCACCGCGAACTCGTCGCCCCCGAGCCTGGCAACCGTGTCGCTGCCTCGCGTGGCATTGAGCAGGCGCTCCGCAGCAGCCACCAGCAGCCTGTCTCCCTGCTGGTGGCCGAGGGAGTCGTTCACCGTCTTGAAGTCATCGAGATCCAGGAACAGGACTGCGATGGACTGTTCGTTCTTCTCGGCACGACGCAGGGACTGCTCGACCCGCTCCTGGAAGCGCACCCTGTTCGCGAGATCGGTTAGCGGATCGTGATATGCCTGATATGCGAGGCGCTCCTCGGACCGGCGGATCTTTTCTACCAGCCTGGCGTTGCGCAGCGCCGTTGCGGCGAGCGCGGCCAGCGCCTGCATCACCTCGGCATCGTCAGGCTGGTACAGGTCCGGCACGCAGCTCTGAACCACGAGGATGCCGAGGATCTCGTCGCCGGCGAGGATCGGGGTGCGGATGCCTGACGACATCCGCATCACGCCATCGCTTGAGATGTCCCACGCAGGATCCTCGGACCTTTCCACTACGGTTCTCCGGCCGCGGATGGCGCCCTCGTTGGGCGACCCGGTTACCGGAACCGTCATGGCAGGCGTGCGCTCCCAGGCATCCGAGAGGAAGCGCACAACGTCGCGGCGCGAGTCGTACAGGCCGAAGTGGAAGCTGTCCAGCGGGAGCACCGCCGCACACGCCTCACGAAGCAGGGGGTGCAGCTCGGCCTCGCTGTTCGCCGCGATCAGCTTCGCTGCCGCGTCCGCAACCGTGCGCATGCGATCCGCCGTGGTGCGCGCGCGCTGCTCGGCAACGCGCAGCACCGCCTCGTTCTGAAGCTGCGCCCGGACCGCCTCCCGCCTGGCCGTGATGTCGCGCGCCACGCTCTGGATGGCAGGACGTCCCTTGTAGCGCACGGGCACCGAAAGCACCTCCACGTCTATCATCGTGCCGTCGTCCCGCTGCACGCGATACTCGGAGAGGCTTCGACCCGCGCCCGAGAGCCGGCTCTGAAGCATGGGATGCGCGTCCGCAGGCAGTCGGTCCCACAGGCTTGTGCCGAGGAGCTCGGCAGGAGGCGCACTACCCAGCATGCGGGCGGCCGCCGGATTCACGTAGAGCAGCTTGCCCTCCCGATGCACCACGATGCCTTCGGGAGTCTCCTCCACCAGGAGGCGGTACCGTTCCTCGCTCTCCTCGAGTGCCTCACGAATCCTGTGCCATTCGGTGACGTCGCATGCGAGGATCATCAGCGCGGCTCGGTCCTGGAAGCGCACCGGATGCGACGCGAGATCGAGGACGAGCTCGGGCCCCCGGTCGCGTCGCCAGTGCTGCTGGCCAAGACGCCTCACGCCGGATCGCTGAGGCTCGGATGACGACAGGAGCTGCTCGATTCCGGGCGCGAGCGAGTCGAGGCTTCGTCCCACGAGGGTGGCCGGAGCGCCGCCCAGGAGGGCGGCGGCGACGTCGTTCACGGCAAGGACGACGTGGTCTCCCTCGGAACAGACGAGCATCGGAAGCGGGTTCGCCTCGAAGAGCGGGCGAAACATGTCGGCTCCGGAGACGCTGGCGGAGGTGGCGCTCTCCAGGATCTGTCTCGAGGCGGCCTCCAGCAGTTCGGCCAACTGCTCCCGTTCCGTGTCCGCCTGCCGGTAGGCCTCGTCCACCAGGGCGACAAGCACCTGAACTGCCTCGGGCACGCGCTCCTGCGACCCGTAGATAGTGGCAATCTGTTGAGAGAGAACGGGATGCACGCTTGTCGGGAATGCGGAGATGGTGGCATCGCCGGCGGAACACCGGACGCGAGGCGCGATGGATCGGGCGCCCGGGAAGGGCGTTGGATGCACGACAAGATGCCGCTCGAGTCCAACTGAGCGGTTCCGAGGATTGACGAGCCTGGCTGGAGGCGGTCACCGGAGAGCGTAGCGAGTGCCGGATCTACTCACCATACGCCGGCGCCGGCCACTAGTTAGTTGCCAGTAGATCCCGACGCTTCGCGCGGGATGACACTAGGCGAGTTCAAAATGAAGAGGGCCGCGGATTCGTACGAATCCGCGGCCCTCTTCATTTTGAACTCGCCCCACGCACCACGTGGCTCACGCCGGGCCGGCGAGCCGGACGTTCGCGCACCGGAGCACCGACACCCGACGCCCAAAACCCGACACCCCCAAACACGCGACGCCGCTGCGCGGCGTCGCACACCTCATCCCTTACCGAACCAGCGACTCCTTCGCCGCCACGCGCGGATACAGATCGGTCACCTTCCCGTCGTAGTCGCGCAGTGCGGGCCCCACATAGATCTGACGCGGACGCGCGATCTTCTGCTCCTTGTCCAGAAGCATCTCTTCCCACTGCGCCAGCCAGCCGGCCGTGCGGGCAACTGCGAACAGCACCGTGAAGAAATCGGTGGGGAACGCCATGGAGCGGTAGATCAACCCGGTGTAGAAGTCCACGTTCGGGTAGAGCTTGCGCTCCTTGAAGTAGTCGTCCTCCAGAGCGATGCGCTCGAGCTCGAGTGCAATCTCCAGGTCCTTGTCCATCCCCACCTGCTCGAACACCTGGTCGGCGAGCTGCTTCACGATTCGCGCGCGGGGATCGTAGCTCTTGTACACCCGATGCCCGAAGCCCATCAGGCGCTGGCCCTTGCCGCTCTTCACGCCTTCGATGAACGAGGCGACGTTCTTCTTGTCGCCGATCTCCTCGATCATGCGCAGAACAGCTTCGTTGGCTCCGCCGTGCAGCGGTCCGAACAGCGCTGCGATGCCCGCGGCGACAGCAGAGAACGGGTCAACGTGCGAGGAACCAACCGCCCGAACCGCGCTCGTGGAGCAGTTCTGCTCGTGATCCGCGTGAAGGATGAACAGCACCTCCAGCGCCTTCACGAACACGGGGTTGGCCTCGTACTTCGACTCCGACATGCGCGCCACCATGGAGAGGAAGTTCTCCACGTAGCTCAGGTCGTTGTCGGGATAGATGATCGGAAGCCCCTTCGCGTGGCGATAGGCGAACGCTGCCAGCGTGGGGATCTTGGCCAGGAGCCTGACGATCGAGATGTGACGCTGCTCCTCGTCGTGAATGCGCCGCGCTTCCGGATAGAACGCGGAGAGCGCGGCGACGGTGGAGCACAGCATGGACATGGGGTGTGCGTCGTAGCGGAACCCCTCGAGGAACTTGCGGATGTTCTCGTGCACGTACGTGTGGTACGTGATGTTGTGCACCCACTCGTTGTACTCGCTCTGCGTCGGCAGCTCACCGTTCCTCAGCAGCCACGCCACCTCGAGAAAGGTGGACTTCTCCGCCAGCTGCTCGATGGGATATCCGCGGTAGCGCAGGATTCCCTTGTCGCCGTCAATGTACGTGATGGCACTGCGACATGACGCAGTGTTCATGTAGGCGGGATCGTAACTGAGCATCCCGAACTCGTCGGGATCCTGCTTTACCTGGCGAAGATCAATCGCTCGAATGGCGATGTCTCCCTCGGTGCCGGGACCGATGAGTCCGACCTGGTACTCGGATCCCGTTCGCGTGTCTCGAATCTCGAGACCACCGGAGTTCGCCTCGGTCCCTGCACTTCCCGTCTTCGTCATTCCCGCAATCTCCATGTCTGTTGCCGCAGCGTCTGCCCGCGGGGCTAGCTGCGCACTCGCATCGGTCGGTAGGATGCCGGGTTGCACTCCCCGGCGTGAGGAATCTACTAGTCCGCCCCGCCTGTAGTCACGCTGATGCAACGCATATGATGCGCGCGGCGCTGACCGATCGGTTGGGAGCGTTGGAGTGCGCTGACGCGGCGGCCAAGTGTTGGTGATGGGAGGCGCACCCGACGCCCGGCCGGCAGAACGGCGCTAGCCAGCCACCGGCGGCCGGATACCGGAAAGCAACTATCGACGGCCGGCTGCTGCCGCGCCTTCACGATCGCGCTGCTGTCCGGCCAGGGCAGGAACGGGCAGCCGCTGTTAGCGGACCCTGGTTCCTTCGCAGCTCACCCCGGCAGAAAATCCTCGAGCGAAGCCACCAGGCTCGTCGCCGCCTGCCTCGCGATCTCCTCCGCCTCCTGCTGTGCCCGCTGTACGTCCGCGTTCGTTGCGTCCGCAGACGCGACCACCGGCACCACCAGTCGCACGAGCGCTTCGTCCGTCCTGCGCTCCAGTGCCGCATCGCGCAGGAGATCCCACTTCACCAGGTACTCGTTATGCGCCACGCGTCCACGACCCTGGTACCAGTAGTATACCAGCGCCTGCATGTTGCCGTTCGCGATGAGGTAGCGGTTGACCGTCGCCTCGCGACCATTGGCAGCAGTGAGCGTCACGGTGCTGGCGTCCATCGCCTCCCACCCCGCACCCGGCAGGCAGTTCTTGGGCGAGTGAACAGTCTTGCCCTGCGACTGGCTGTCGTAGAAGCCCACGTACATGGAGTACGCAGGCAGCGTGTCGCGATAGAACACGCGGTTCACGTAGCTGGTCATGCCGGCGATACGAACCTGGTCGTCCGGCACCACAAGGTCTTCCGCCCTCAGGTCCGGAATCGGCGCCGGAATCTCCGTGAGCGGCGCGAGCAGCTCCATGGAGCGCTGAGCCTGCACAGAGAGCAGGAGGAGGCAGCCCACGCTCATCAGCGCGGCCGGGAGGTACCTGTGCCAGCTATGCATGCGCCACCTCTACAGCGGAACGTCGCGCGGCGATGCGACGCTCCACGAGCGCGATCACACCGGCCGCAGCGCCAATCAAGGCGAACGACACGAGGAACAGCAACCAGCCTTCCGTAGTGTGCATGAAACCGGTTCCCATCTCCGGACTCACGAAGAACACGAGGAACCCGGTGAGGAACACCCTGATGCCGTTTATGACGATGGCGATCGGAATAGCCAGAACGAGCAGCAGTATCCGGAACCACGGCCGCTTCAGCCACAGCGCTCCCATCAGAACCGCCAGTGCGATGAGCGACGTCAGCGACCTGAGGCCACTGCACGCCTCGGCGACGAAGAGCTTCTGTCCCGGCATGAGGATCACGTTGCCGTCCAGAAGCACGGGAACATCTCGCCACGCCAGGAGCGCCGCTCCCATCTGGGAAGCACGGAACTGCAGCGGCAACGCGAGCTGGCTGGTCACCAGCTCCGGGAGAGGGACGCTCAGCCAGAGCATGACGAACGGAAGCCACCAGTGCAGCGCCTGCCGGATTCCGTACACGAACACCGTGAGGCCTACCAGGGCTCCCACCATCGAGATTCGCATGGTGTACAGCTCTGCGGCCAGACCTGACATGTACCGCAGCAGCACCGCGCCGAGCAGGACGACGACACCGAGCGCCACGTTGGGGCGGGAGTCGTCTCGGATACCGCTCTTCCAGGCGAACCAGAGCGCCAGAGGAGCGAGCAGCAGGCCGTGCCCTGCTTCCGGATCGTTCCACCAGTCGCGAGCCAGCAGCTGCGCGGGTCGGGAGAACAGGATGACGAAGGTGATGGCCGCCAGCGCGAACGGCACCAGGTTCGACTTGACAGGGCCGAATAGCCGTTCGGGCACGTTGGAGCGTGGCCGCGGCGGGTTGCCCGCGGTCGGGTCCTCCGAACCGCCTGGCGCGTCCGGCGCCGGGTCATCCAACACCCGGTGTCCTGCATCCGCATCCGGCCCCACAACATCGGGGCTCAGCGGATCGACCGGATCTGTCGCTACTGGAGCGCTCATTTATAGACGGAAGTTGGATATGGACGGAAGTTTGGAATCATGCCGGCCGAGCTCGTGAGCATCGGTGGTCGTGCAGGAACCACGCCCCTGACCCCGGCTTGGCGAAACCAGGCGCCCTCATCAGTTGTGCCCGCGCAATCCGTTGACCCACACAGGGTTATCGCCCCCGCAGGCCAACTTCTGCATCCGCAATCATCGCCACGGCGGCAGCCACTCAGCGACGACCCTGTGGCAATCGCGCAACGTTCAGGCGTCGCCGCCCGGCCGCTACTTGCGGAGACCGGTGATGATCTTCCAGTGACGCTCGCTCACCGGCTGCACCGATAGCCTGCTCCCTCGCTTGAGAAGCTCCAGCCCGTCCAGACCCTTCACGTCACGGAGGGCCGGCAGGGTGATCGGTTCGTCGTACTTCTCCACTGCCTTCACGTCCACCATGAACCAGGCGGGGTTATCGGGATCGCTCTTCGGGTCGAAGTACTTCGACTTCGGATCGAATGCCGAGGAGTCCGGATACGCCTCGCGAACGATCTCCACGACTCCGGCGATGGCAGGCGGTTGTGCGCCGGAGTGGTAGAAGAACGCGAGGTCGCCCTTTCGCATGTCGTCGCGTATGAAGTTGCGCGCCTGATAGTTCCGCACGCCGTCCCAGAATGTCGTCTTGCGCGGCTCGGCGAGCAGGTCGTCTATCGAATACGAGTCGGGTTCGGACTTCAGCAGCCAGTATCTCATTTCGTGATGGAACAGGTCTGATGGGATGGCACGCGAAAGCTGCCGCGACAACGGCTCGCGAACCAGCGGAAAGGTCGCCGGTTGCACGATCGGTCGCAGGGTCGAACAGCTGCCCTGCCGGCATGAATCCCGGTGAACCGGGACTCAGCGCGCTGGGATCGTGAACTGCGCGTCGGCAGGCGTTCCGGCGCCTGCGGGAACATGCACGCCAAGCAGTGCGGCTACCACCCGCTCGCCAGCGCGTCCGTCCCAGCCCTCGGGCCGCGGCGGGTCGAGCGGCCGTTCCGCCTGCTCCACGAGTCCGGGCAGGGCGCTCGGATCGAAGGCCAGCCGGTTGGTTCCCTCGCTCACGGTGATCGGCCGTTCCGTGTTCTCGCGCACCGTGAGGCATGGAATGCCAAGCGCGGTGGTCTCCTCCTGCAATCCGCCCGAGTCGGTGATCACCACGTGCGCGTCGTTCACCAGCGCGAGCATGTCCGGGTACGCCATAGGCCCGCGCAGCTCCACGGCGCCCGCGTCCAGCCCGGCCTCTCGAATGACGGCCGCCGTTCGCGGATGCATCGGGAACACCACCCGCCTGCGCTCGGCTATCGTGGCGAGGGCGCGCACTATGGCGGCCATCCTGCCCGGGTCATCCACGTTCGAGGGCCGGTGCAGCGTGACGACCACGGGGCGCTGCTCCGCAGGCGACTCCGGCAGCCTGCCTGACGAGCGCAGCCGGCCCAGCGCGTAGTGGAGGCTGTCTATCATCACGTTGCCCACGAACGCGATGGCGCCGTCGGGAACGCCCTCCGCGCGAAGCGTCTCGTCGGCATCGCGCGAAGGCGTCAGAAGCAGGTCGGCGAGCCTGTCGGTGACGAGCCTGTTGATCTCCTCCGGCATCCTGCGATCGCCGCTGCGCAGGCCGGCCTCCACGTGCGCCGTGCGAATCCCCAGCTTCACGGCGACCAGAACGGCGGCCACGGTGGAGTTCACGTCGCCGTAAACGACCACCCAGTCGGGACGGTGCTCGAGGAGCACCGGCTCCACGCGCTCCATTATCCGCGCCGTCTGTACGGCGTGCGACGCGGAACCGACTGAAAGGTTCAGGTCCGGTGCGGGAAGCCCCAGGTCGCGGAAGAAGTCGGCGCTCATGGCGTCGTCGTAATGCTGCCCGGTATGCACGACGAGCTGTTGAAGTCCGTGCGCCTGCGCAGCGCGGTACACCGGCGCGAGCTTAGGAAAATTCGGGCGCGCACCTACTACGTGGAGGAGCTTCATCAGGGGCAGGTTCTCACATTCGCGCGGCGGCCGGCAGCTCGATCTCGAAGGAGAAGCGCGTTCCCCG
>CAYQAO010000018.1:0-47919 GCA_964415485.1 uncultured Gemmatimonadaceae bacterium | reverse complement strand
GTCCCCGTGTCCCCAGTCCCCAGTCCCCAGTCCCCAGTCCCGTGTCCCAGTCCCGAGTCCCCAGTCCCAGCCCCCCGGCCCCTCACCCCGCCACGGCAGTCTGCGACACGATCTCCCCCCACACCTTCGCCAGGCGCTCCTCCCAGCGGCGCAGCGCGTCGGCGGAGCCTGACGGGAGCTCGGCGTACGGATCGCTCTCGTAGCGCGCCCGGAATTCGTCGCTCGCCTTCTCCAGGTCCACGCTGCGCGACGGTCCGATCTTTCCCTGGAGGTTCAGGGTCGTGAGGACTCTCTCCACCGCGTCGTGCAGCTCGCGATACTCGAGCACCGACATTCCCGCCGCTTCGGCCACTTCCTGTGCCTCCGGGTCCCTGGCCTGCAGGCTCACGCCGTAGTGCGAGCCAGCGCGTCCCGGACGCCGGATGATCTCGATCTCCTTCTGGAGTCCGCGCTCCAGCGCCTCGAGGTTGGCGTCGTTGAGCTCCACCGCAGCCGCGCCTGTGGCGGCAGCGTCGCTTCGTGAGGCAGAGTCTCCGGCATCACTGCCAGCGTCACCGGAGCAGGCAATGGCGGTGAGCAGGAGTGCGGACGCGAGGATCGTGGTGGCAGCGTGTCGTGTAGTCATCCCGGCTCGGCATGGGTGGCAATGGTCGCGCAGCGAACGCGCAAACTGCCGATACGACACGCAATAACACAAGTGGGCGCCGGAGCGCCCACTCGATGCCGATCGCTGATGCCTTGCCGGCTTATCTCGACATTCCCGCCACGCTGAAGCCTGCCTCACGAAACGCGCGCGGCAGGTCGTCGGGGATCATGAGCGCGGGCCACACGGTGAGTCCCACCGACGCGGACGTCATGATCGCTGGGTCGAAGTCGGTGTCGCCTGCAGTCATGAGCATCATCGCGGATACGTGGTCGTTCACGGGCGAGATGTCCATGTCCAGCGTGTAGCCCTGCGCCAGGGACGGGCTGCGGCGGCTCGCGGCGGCGGGCTCCGCCGTCCTTTCAGCCTGCGATCCCGATGCAGGCGCCACCGGCATCGCGTCAGGCACGTCCACGGCCACCGCCGGCGCCGGGTTGGCCGCCGGGCCGAAGGGAGCGGCGTCGTCGTTCATCTGCATGACGCCGACTGCCAGCAGCGCACATGCCGCCACGGCCAAGGCTGCGGAGCCGAAAGCCCCGGCCCCGCCCAGGCGCTGGTGGCCGGGGTAGAGCTCGGGGCGGCGCCTAACGTACACGGTACGGCGGTCGGGCTCCACTTCCTGCAGTCGCTGCTGCAGGCGATCCATGAAGTCCGGCGAGGGCTCGATCGGCGTGACGTTCCTCGCCAGCAGGAGGCTCTGCCTCACCAGGGAGTCCCGTCGTGCGCAGTCCTCGCAGAGTCCACGATGCAGCTCCATGGCAGCGCGGTCCGCGCCGGGGAGCGTGTCATCCACGAATGCGAGATGCAGCCTGCGAAAGGTGCGACAGTCCATCAGGGGTTCACGGGTATCATGGGCCGACCTAGGATACCCAGTGGTACCGGGGGAGTTCCGCTCTGAGGTTCCGGGGCTGAAATGCGACGGGGGTGTCGCCTTGCTGGCCGACACCCCCGCCGTCCCCCGTAATCTATGCGCGCTACACCAGCGCCGGCGCGATGATCTCCGCGAAGGAGTTCCTGGCGCGATTCAGCCGCGACTTGACCGTACCCAGGTTCGTGGAGGTGATCTCCGCGATCTCCTCGTAGGACTTGCCCTCGAGCTCGCGCAGCACGAACACCTCGCGGTGGTGCGGCGGCAGCTCCGACACGGCCTGCTCCACCAGCTCGCGCAAGTGGCGCTTGCGGTAGAGGTCGTCCGGGCGCATGGAGCTGTCCTCGAACTGCAGCGGACGGTCCTCGTCCTGGAAGGCGGCGCGAATGGTCTGGAAGAGCACGAGCGGATTCCGGGAGCGGTTCCTGAGCTCGTTCTTCGCCAGGTTCGACGCGATGGTGTAGATCCAGGTGGAGAACTTCTTGGAGCGGTCGAAGCGGTGCAGGTGCCGGTAGACCCGGATGAACACCTCCTGTACCAGATCCTCGGCCTTCTCCCGATCGCCGATGGTGCGGTAGATGAAGTTCAGCAGGCGCGTCTGGTAGCGCTGCACGAGCTCCTGGAACGCGCGCTCTTCGCCGTCCAGGAATGCGCCCACCACGTCGCCGTCCTCCAGGGCCCGGAGGTGCTCCCGGACGCTGGTGGCGGGCACTGCGGGCCTCGTCTGTCGCGCAAGATTGGTCATGTTCTCCCCCTGAGCCTGCCTGCGAAAGGGCATTGCCCCGTCATGTGACACCGCCGCGCGCCGTTCGGTTGCTCCGGCGCTGCGTACACCTGCAAGTGCAGGCGTCATGCCCTGAGGGAACAAACTGGAACAACTGCGTAAGCGCTGGTGGCGCAATAGTTTGGGTGTTATCGCCCGTCTATCAATATAGCCGCTTCAGGGCATTTTGTCCACTATCGAGGACGCGCCTGATATCGCTTTCGGGACACTCGCTCATCCCCAATGTGCGCCATGTCACGCCGAGCGGACCTCCTGCTCACAGGCTCCGTCTCATGCCGTGAGACCGTCCCGATCAACTGCGCCACGCCGCGCCGCGCGACCCTCCCGATCGCCGGCGCCACGCCCGGCCTACGCAGCTGAAACGAACGAGTCCCTGTGGCCCGCATGGGCCACAGGGACTCGCCGTGAAAGCTCGCGAAGAGCGAGGGCGGCTACTGAACGATGCCGACCTGCGTCTGCTTCACCTTCTCCGAGTACTTCTCGTACAGCTGCTTGAACGAGTCCATCATGTCAATCGCCCTGCCCTGCACGTACGCCTGCTCGATGCTGGCCAGGTAGTCCAGCGGGTTGCCCGTGGTGATGAGCAGCGTGGCGTGCTTGCCCGGCTCGAGCGAACCAACTCGATCGTCAATGCCGAGGAACTGCGCAGGGTAGAGCGTGACTGCGCGGAGCGCTTCCTCCTCGGGAAGTCCGAAGGCCACCGCCGAGCCGGCCTCCCACGGCAGACGGTGCGTGTACGGCGCGCTGCTGCCACCGGTGATCGCGAAGCGCACTCCCTTCTCGTGCAACTTCGCCGGCAGGCTGTAATTGTTGTCGTAACCCTGCCAGGCGCGACCGGGCTGCTCCATGGTCGAAGTGAGCAGTACCGGGATTCGCTTGGCGGCCAGGTGATCGGCCACGAAGAGAGCGTCACCCGCTCCACGCAGCACGATACGCAGGCCCTCCGCCTCGCCGAAGGCAATCGCGTCCTGGATCTGCTGCACGCTGTTCGCAGACACGACGACCGGCACCTCACCGTTCACCACCGGGACCATCGCCTCCCAGCGCGAGTCGGTATCGTGAGGCGTGCCTGACGCCTTCGCGTCGCGATATGCGCGCGCCGTGGCGAACATCTCTCGCAGCGAACGGACCTGCTCCGCATACGACGGGGGCGGAGTGTTGTTCTGCTGCTGCTGCATCATGAAGAACCCGAAACGCGGACGCGGATTCGGGTTCGGCCACTCCACGTTCAGCGCCACGCCGCTCTGCAGCGTCATGGACTCCCACGTCCAGCCGTCCAGCATGAGGGCAGCCGAAAGTCCGGAAATCGCGCCTCCGCTCGGCGTCGTAACCGTCACGAGCACTCCATTGGAGCGCGCAGTGCCGATGTGACGGCTCTCCGGGTTCACCGCAACCTCGGCGCGTACGTTGGGGTTGAAGTCGCCGAGCTCGTCCATGTCGAGCGTTACGTCAACCGCGCCGATCTCCTCCAGGCCCATGGCGCTGTACGCGTCTATGAGACCGGGATAGATGTGCTTGCCGCTGACGTCAATGCGCTCGGCGTTCGCGGGCACGGCAACGTTGCTTCCCACTGCCGTGATCACGCCGTTGTCGAACACGATCGTGCCGTTCTGGATCACGCCGTTGGTGATCGTGTGGATCGTGGCGCCGGTCAGCGCGACCGGCCGACTCTGCGGCGGCGCAGGAACCTGTGCCTCCGCATCGCCGCCCTGGAGCAACGCGGCTCCGAGCGTCGCGCACGCGACCGCGCGCAGCACCCGATTGCGTGCGGATCCGAACGCTGCCGACCTGTTGAAGTTCATCGGAATTCCCTCGAATACGCTCGTCCCTGCGCGGATCATCGTGCACCTCCTGCAACGCTGCGGTTGCCGGCCTCGCTGCCACCGTCAAGGATGAGCTGAATGAGCTGTGCGCGCTCGCGCTCGATCTGCGCGCGCATCTGCCTGTCGGTCTCGATGTCGAAGTACTTCGTTCCGTCAATCCACGTCTGTTCGGCATGCGTGAACTGCGAGAGCGGGTGTCCGCTCCAGATCACGAAGTCGGCGTCCAGCCCTTCGCGAAGCGAACCGACGCGATCCTGCAGGCCGAACACCGCAGCCGTGCGGTTCGTCACCAGCGACAGCGCGGTTTCCTCGTCAATGCCGGTGCGGAGCATCTTGCCCGCTTCCCAGTTCATGCGCGTGGAGATCGTGCCGTCGTCCGAGTGCAGCGATGCGAGCACTCCCGCGTCGAGCAGCACCTTCGCGTTGTACGGCGTGCCGTCCTGGGCCTCCACCTTGAACGAGCCCCAGTCGCTCCACACGACGGCCGCAACGTTGCTCGCCGCCAGCTCGGGCGCGATCTTGTACGCCTCCAGGCCGTGCTGCAGTGCCTGCAGGCTGAAGTCGAACTCCTCCGCCAGGCGCACGAGCGCGAGGAACTCATCCTGACGATAGCCGTGCGACTGCACGCGCAGGTCCTCGTTCAGGATGTCCACGATCGCTTCCATGCGCAGGTCGCGGCGCGGCGGCAGGCCCTCACGAGTGCGCTCCCAGCGCTCCCATGCACGCTTGTAGTCGCGCGCGGCCATGAAGTGGTCGCGAATGATCTCCTGCGTGCCCATGCGCGTGTCGGGATAGCGACCCTGACGACGCTTGGGGTTCTCGCCCAGCGCGAACTTCACGGTGCGCGGCGCGTCGGCCAGCTTGAGCTGATCGGGCAGTCCGCCCCAGCGCATCTTGAGAAACACGTTCTGCCCGCCGATCGGGTTCGCAGAACCGTGCATGACGTGGCCGAGCGTCAGGCCGCCGGCGAGCTGGCGATACATGTTGATGGAAGTGTGATCCACCACGTCGCCCATGCGCACTTCAGGCACGATCGCAAAGCCTGTTTCGTTCGTGCCGCTCGTGCTCGTGTGCACGTGCGCGTCAATCAGGCCGGGCGTAACATGCTTGCCTGCAGCGTCCACGATCACGGCGCCGCGCGGCGCTTCGAGTCCGCGTCCCACACGCGCCACCTTGCCGCGCGTGACGAGCATGTCCGCGTTCTCCAGGCGACCCTGGGGACCCTGCGTCCAGATGGTGGCGTTGCGAACGAGCACGTGCTGCGGCTGCTCCGGCAGGCGGTCACGACCGAATGCCGTGGCAGGCCGGATGTCCGCGAGCGTGACCGTGGCGCGGCTGGCAGCCTCTCGTGAGGCAGGAGCCGTGTACCGGCTGCTGCGCTCCGCGCGCCATGTGGGGCGGGCGCCGTCAGGCAGCGAACCGAAGCCCATCGCCTGGTCGCCGGTGATCGCCGCGGACAGCTGAACCACTCCGTTCATGCCGACCGCCGTTCCCGGGAACGACATCTGGAGCCGGCCGGCGTCGGTGACGGCCTGCACGTCGGAGAGGTCTACGGACTGGCCGTTCAACGTCACCTTCCCGCGCAGGCGCGAGATGGTGCCCGTCACCTCGAGCTGACCGTTCAGGCGCGGCTCGTCCGCAGACGTGATGGTCCACGTGCCGCGCGGATCCACTGCGGCGGCCGGATTGATCTCGTAACGCTCGCCATGCACCCACACGTCCCGAATCGTGGAGCCGCTGGCGAACAGGTCGCCGTCCACCACCACGATGTTGGCAAGCTTGCCACGCTCCAGCGTACCCTGCCGCGCCTCTATGCCGAGCATGCGGGCCGGGTTCACGGTGAGCGCCGCGAGTGCCGCGTCCTGGCTCAGCCCGCGCGCCACCGTGCTGCGCAGGTTGGGCAGGAAGTCGTTCATCCTCGAGAGGCCGTCCGTGGTGAAGGCGAACTGCAGCCCGGCCTTCGCCACACGGGCCGGATTCTCGGGAGCGAGGTACCAGTGACGCAGCGCATCCAGCTCGGCATTCAGCGCCTTCTCGGGGCTGGACACGTCAGGCGCCGTCGGGAAGCTCAGCGGCAGCACCAGCGGCGTACGCGATCCCGCCAGCACGTCCAGGATCTTGTACTCCTCGCCGCTCCCGCGCAGCCACATGTTCACCGGGAACTCCTCGGCAATCTTGCGAGCGCGAAGAATCTCCAGCTCCGACCTCGCCTCCACGAGCAGCGGCTCGTTGCCGGTGACTACGTTGTTCAGCGCGGCCAGCGCCAGGTTGGTCTCCGGCTGCGGCACGTTCTGCGGCGAACGGCGGTGCGTGTCCCACGCACGCGTATACCAGCCGGCGTCCAGCAGCGTCTGGCGAATGAGCGCGATGGAACCCATCGGCGAGTTCGGATAGGTCATGCCGAGCTCGCGGCTGCCGCTGAATGCCATGGACTGCGCCACGTCCGGGCGGACGACGCGGTCGGTGGCGTTTCCGTCGCCGAGGTTCACCACGGCGGTGCGGCCGCGGAAGATGCCGAGCTTCGGGACCGCGTGCGCGGTGGTGAAGCCCTGCGCGCGGAGGGCGCTGCGGCGGTCTTCCGAATCACGGAAGTCGCCAGCCGCGCTGAAGTTGGCGCGCACCTGGGGATTCCAGTGCACCGGGCCCGGATCGCGCTGGTTGGCGGCCGGTGCCTGACTCACCTGCAGGTCCGCATGGGCGTCAATGAAGCCGGGGTAGAGCGTATGGCCGCTCATGTCCCACACGCGCGCATCCGCGGGTGCGGTGACGTTGGCACCAACCGCCTCGATAACGCCGTTGCGCACCACGAGGGTCGCGCGGTCGAGCACGCGGCCCGGCGCGACCACTATGCGCGCATTGGTGAACGCATGCACGCCGGGCGTATTGTCGCGCAGGGCGGTGACCGGCTCTGTCCGGCTCGCCTGCTGGGCGAACGCTGCGCCCGGCAGAAGGGCGAGCGGCAGGATGAGCCGGAGGAAACGCCAGGTTCTCATCGGTTCAACTCCACGGGAATTGAGGGAGCCTGAAGTGGGAACGGCGACGCGCACGCAGCGACCGGAAGCGACTCCCGACCGCAGCGCACCGTCGAACGTCCGGGGCGACTGGTGGCGCCCCAACGTCAGATCTGTAAAACTGGTAACAATATCACAACGCACCCGGGACCGCGGGCGCTGCACGAGCGAAGCTTCTGCGAGGCTTTTTCCGCCGCCCGGGGCTCCGCGCCGCCTCGATCCGGCGGCAACGAAGCCTCGCCGTGCGGTTGCCGGCCCCCGATGCGATGGCCATCGTCCTCGCTCACCCTCCGGAGGCAACCCATGACCAGAACGGCGCTCGTAGCGCTCCTGCTGCTCGCCTGCGCTCCCTCACAGCCCGCTTCGAGCCCCGAAGCCTCCACACCGGCTTCCTGGCGCGTGGTCAGCTACAACATCCGCCACGGGCGCGGCATGGACGGCGTGGTAGTCCTGGAGCGCACGGCGGAAGCGCTTCGAAGGCTCGACGCGGACGTGATCGCACTCCAGGAGGTGGACGAGCGCGTCACACGCTCCGGTGGCGAGGATCAGGCGGCGCGGCTGGGCGCCCTGCTCGGCATGAACCACGCGTTCGGCGCGTTCATGGACTACCAGGGCGGCCGGTACGGCATGGCGATCCTCACGCACTGCGAGATTCGCCGCGCGGAGCCGCTGCGGCTCACGGACGGCAACGAACCGCGCGTCGCGCTGGTAGCGGAACTCGCCGATGCGAACGACAGCGCCGTGACTGTGGTCGGCGTGCACTTCGACTGGGTGGAAGACGACGGCTTCCGCTTCACGCAGGCAGGCGAAGTGGCGGGCCATCTGGAGCGGCTGAACGGTCGCTGGATCCTGCTCGGCGACTTCAACGACCAGCCCGGCTCACGCACCATCGAGCTCTTCCGCTCCAGGGCGCTGGAAGCGGCCAAGCCGAACGATGCGCGCCTCACGTTTCCGTCGAACGTTCCCGAGCGCGAGATCGACTACGTATTCGCCGGGCCCGCTGCAGCGTGGCAGGTGGGCGACGTGCGGGTCGTTGCGGACACCCTCACGTCGGACCACCGGGCCGTGGTCGCCGAGCTGACGCTGCCGGGCGCGACGGCGGCAGCCGGGATGCGCCGGGCCTGCCCGCGTTGAGGGCGGAAGACTCCTGACAGCACCGCAGTGAGCCGGTTTCGCGTGTTTTGGCGTTATCAGCACGCCTGGTGAAAAGGCGCGCACGACGACGGTGCCGCCGATCGCACCATTCGCAACGAAACCGGCCGGCCCGGATCAATGGCATGATCGTCAGGCCTGCGCACAACGATCAGGAGCAACAGATGTTCAGGAATGCATTCTCCGCGGCGACGCTCGCCACGATCTTCGCTGCTGCCGCGTGCGGCGTGCTGGACACGACCGGCACCGACCCGCAGCTGTCGGCGAAGCAGGGTGCGGTGTCCAGCGAACTTGCGAGCCCGGGCTGGCATGCGCAGGCGCGCGCGCTGGTTGCGGCCAACAGCCAGAGCCCGCTGCACGCCGGACGCGTGTACGCAGCGCTGGGAGTGGCCCAGTACGCAGCGCTGAACGACGTGGGCCTCCAGAGTCCGGAGAACGGCAAGGTTCCGGATGACGGCTACGGCAAGGGCGGACGCAACCGTTTCGAAGCCGAGCGAGGTGCGATCGCGGGTGCGTCCGCAACGGTGCTTGGTGCGCTGTATCCGTCAGCGGCTGCTGCGCTCGAGCAACGCGTGCGGAACGAGGCGAATGCCGGTCCGGGGAACGTGCACCCCGCCTTCACGCGAGGCCTGGCCATCGGGCGCGCAGCGGGCGAGTGGATGGTTGCCCGCCTGGCGAGTGACAACTTCGCCGCTCCGTGGACCGGCACCATACCAGCGGGACCCGGCATCTTCGTGCCTAACGGGCCGCCGGCAGGCCCCGGGCTTGGCTCGGTCACCCCGTACTTCCTGACGTCAGGCGACCAGTTCCGCTCGGCACTGCCGCCCGCATACGGCAGCCAGGCCTTCGCGGACGACCTGGCAGAGATCAAGATGATGTCGGACTCGCGCACCGCGCAGCAGCTGGCCCTGGCGATCCAGTGGAACTATCCGAACGGCACCTACACGCCGGTGGGCTACTGGAACGAGCTGGCATCGCAGTATGTGCAGGAGAACCGCCTGAACGAGCGCGAAGCCACGCACGTGTTTGCGCTCGTGAATGCCACCGGTTTCGACGCGCTTATCGGCTGCTGGGAGTCGAAGTACCACTACTGGTACCTGCGTCCGTGGGAGGGCGGAGTGGAGCTCTCGCTGCCTATAGGGAGACCCAACCATCCCTCGTACCCGAGCGGACACTCCTGCGTGTCTGCCGCCATGGCGAGCGTGCTGGCGGACTTATTCCCGGCTCATGCAGCCGAGCTGACCGCGCAGGTTACGGAGGCGGGAATGTCGCGCATGTATGGTGCGATCCACTTCCGTTTCGACATCACGGCGGGCGAGACCCTGGGCAGGGCCACGGCCGGGCATGCTCTCTCTATTGACAAGCAGCAGGGACTGCTCTCGGTGCTGCGCTGACGGACGCTCAGCGACGCACGCCCACGCGCTGCATCAGCGCGGCGAAGCGCGAATCCCGGGCGAGCGATTCATACCTGGGATCACCATCGAGATAGCGCAGGTGCGGCTGCTTCTGCCGGAATGCGGTTTCCAGCCAGTAGAATGCAATGCTGTCGTCGCCCAGCGCGTGGAACACGGTCGCAGCGGCTGCCTCATAGGCGCCGCTGCGTGCCGCTACGGCCCACAGCGAGTCGGACAGCTGCCGCGCCTCGCTCCTTGCGCCCGTGCGTGCGAGCACGCGCGCAAGGTCCGCGGTAGTGCGATGCGCCACAGCGCCGGCGAGCTCGTTCGCGCGCCTGTAAGCCCGGATGGCATCTTCCGGCCGGTTGGTGCTCTCGGCAATCGCACCGAGTACGGCATGCGCCCGCCAGTACGTGGAATCCAGCTCGAGTGCCTGACGAATCCTCTCCTGCGCGGCCTCCGGCTGGCCGGCCCGCAGCAGCGTCAGCGCGAGAGTCTCGCTGTATCCCGGAACCAGGGGGTCCAGTGCCACGGCTCGTGAACCATGGGCCACCGCCTCGTCGAGCCGGCGCAGCGAGCGCAGGAACGTACTGTAGTAGTGATGCGTCAGCGGCTGGTCGGGGTCCAGTTCCAGCGCACGGATGAACTCGCGCTCGGCCATCTCCGAGTCCCACGCATACGCGTGCAGGTACAGGGCGAGAGCCGAATGCGCCTCTGCGGAGTTTCCGTCGAGTGCAACCGCGCGAAGTGCTGCCGCACGTGCCTTCTCCGCCGCTTCGGGAATCGGCAGCTGTCCTGCCATTCCCTGCTGTGTGTACACCGACGCGAGTCCTGCATAGGCAGGCGCGAAGAGCGAGTCTTCCCGGATCGCGAGCTGGAACTGCTCGATGGCGCGCGCGTACGAGATTGCCGTGCGCTGGTGCCAGAAGTAGCGCCCCCGCAACCAGGATGTGTACGCGTTCGAGCTCATCGCTGCGCGCTCTGCGAGGTTCGCACGTTCTGGCGCGGAGATCCGCACGCCGAGTGCATCGGATACTCCCGACGCGATGTCGTTATGCAGCCGCGCGATCCGGCTGACGGGCATCTGGTAGGAATCCTCCCACACCAGGCGGCCATCGCCGGTGTCGTAGAGCTCCGCGCGCAGCTGGATGCTGTCGCCCATCGCTCGCACGGTGCCCGTGAGCACGCTGCGCACCTGAAGGGCCTTGCCGATCTCCTGCAGGTCGCGCGGCTCGCTCTCGTATCTGGCAACGGATCGCTGGCCGATCACGTGGAGGCCCTGCAAGCGGGAGAGCGTCGCGGTCAGCTCGTCGCGCAGGCCGTCCGCCAGGAATCGCTGCGAGCTGTCGTCGTCCGCCTGCCGGAACGGCAATACGGCGATGGACCTCGCAACATGGCGTCCGCCCGCGAACTGTTGCCAGGCGGACACGCCTCCCAGCAGGAGAGCAGCAGCGGCAACGAACGCGACGGCTCGAGCCCTGCGCGAAGCCGGCAACCACCCCGGCGCGCCATTTCGTGAGGCCTGTTCGCGTAGCAGGTCGCGCAGCAGTTCATCGGCCGTCTGATAGCGCGCGGATGTATCCCGCTCGAGCAGGCGCGTGACGATCCGCTCGAGCACGGAGGACACCTGCATGTTGCCGCCGCGCAGGGGATCAGGTGCATCGTTCAACACCGACGACCTGCAGGCAGCCGCGTCGCCGCCCGCGAACGGGCGCCTGCCAGCCAGCATCTCGTACATCACGACGCCGAGGCTCCAGAGATCGCTCTGCGGTCCCGGCGTCTCGCCTCGGAGCTGCTCCGGCGACATGTAGGGAACCGTGCCGGGGAGCGCGCCTTCGTGCACCGGCGAGTGTGCTCTCGTTGCAAGGCCGAAGTCGAGAAGCTTCACGATTCCGGCCGACGTGATCATGATGTTGCCGGGCTTTACGTCCCGGTGCACCACGTCGTGCGCGTGAGCCGTCACCAGCCCGCGTGCCGCCTGGATCGCGATGTCCAGCGCCTCGCGCTCGCCGAGCGGCCCGCGTACAAGCCGTTCGCGCAGCGTCTCGCCATCGTAGAGCGTCATGGCGATGAAGGGGCGGCCGTCGGCAGTCTCGGCGATCTCGTAGATCGTGCAGATGTTCGGGTGCTCCAGCGCCGCCGCGGCTCGCGCCTCGTGCAGCAGGCGGTTGTCGTCGTCCGGCACCTCACGCCGTGCAGGCATGAACTTCAGCGCGACGTCGCGCTCCAGGCGGGCGTCGCGCGCACGGTACACCGCGCCCATGCCGCCCACGCCTATGCATTCCAGGATCTCGTAGCGGCCGGCCTGCAGGGCGGGTGGCGGCAGGTCCGGAATCACCGCCTGCGCCAGCGATTCGAAGAACGCTTCGGCAGGCTCGGCGTGCTCCAGCAGGGAGATCAACTCTGCCCTGAGCGCAGGGTCGCCGCGACATGCCCCCGTCACGAACTCAATACGCTCCTCGAGCGGGAGGGCCAGCGCATCGCTGAATAGCTGTTCGGCGCGGGAGCCGTCCATCAGCCGGTGCCTTCCATCAGCCGGTTTCGAGAGTAGCTGCGAGTTCGCGATGCAGCCAGGCCTGCGCCATTGCCCAGCCGCGCTTCACCGTGGCCGGCGAGACGCCTAACGCCTCGCCCGTCTCGTCTATGCTCATGCCGCCGAAGAAGCGGCATTCCACTATCCGGCTCTGACGGGCGTCGTGGCGCTCCAGGCGATTCAGCGCCTCATCGAGGGCTACCAGCGCGTCCGCGCGTGCGCTCGCCGCGTCGCTTCCGTCCCTCAGCGCCGCCTCCACTTCATGCCACGGCACATGTCCCCGTCCGCCGCCGCGCTTCTGGCGCTGCCTCTGCCGCGCATGGTCCAGCAGCACCTGACGCATGGCGCGCGACGCGACAGCCATGAAGTGCGGCTGGCTTCTCCAGCCAGGATCGGGCGCACCAGCGAGGCGCAGATACGCCTCGTGCACGATCGCCGTGGTGTTCAGCGTCTCGTCACCGCTCCAGCGACGACGGTGCCTGCCGGCAATGTGATGCAGCTCGTCGTACACGAGCGGGAGCAGCGTGTTGAACGCGTCCCGGTCGCCGTCCGCCAACTGGTGCAGCAGGCGATCTATCGTCCGCAGGTGAGACGGATCGCTGCTGCCGGACGGCTCTGGAGTCATGATGCGTGGCCGGACTCGGGCCTGACTGATTGGAAGCGCGCGCTTCGGCGCGGGTGAACCTGACCGGCTCCGGAAACCGAATGGCGCGACGTTCTACACGATCGGCATCCGTCGGCAGTCCGGTCAAGAACATTGTTGCGCAACCGAGCCCGGCGACACGACACCGGCAGGCGGTCGCATAGGTGTCACGGCACTCACGGCCGGCGTGCAACCCCGCCTCGAAGCCGCTGCCTGCAAGCCTGCCTTCAACTCGTGGGCGGCAGCCCCGCCTCGAAGCCGGCTGCCTACAGTCCCGCCTTGAACCCGGCTGCGTACAACAGCGCAAGCGCCGACTTCGCGTCCTCGATCTCTCCGGACTGGATCATTGCCAGCGCCCGCGAGAGCGACACTGTATGCGGCTCCACGAATTCGTCCGCTTCCAGCTCCGCATCTCCTTCCTGCGACAGGCCCACGGCCATGAAGAGGTGAATCTTCTCGTCAGTGAAGCCGGGCGTGGTGTAGGTGGTCATCATGTGCTCCATGTACTCGGCGACACACCCCGTTTCCTCGCGAAGCTCGCGCCGAGCGCACTGCTCTGGCGTTTCGCCGGCGTCCAGGCGGCCGGCCGGCACTTCGAACAGGTAGCCCTCCGCCGCGTGGCGGTACTGGCGCAGCAGGAGAACCTGCGGATCGTCCCCGGCAGGATCGCTCAGGAACGGGACGATGGCGCTGGCGCCCGGGTGCCGCACCATCTCGAGCTCGCCTTCGCTGCCGTCGGGAAAGCGGACGCGGTCAATGTCGAGGGAGATGACGCGGCCGGTGTAGATGCGTGTGGAATGGATGAGCATGCTTTGGTCATGGAAGCGGGAAGCGCCGGCCTGCGGCCGGCGCTTCCGTCTGTTTGGGGGTATCGGGTGGGTGTCGGATGTCGGGGCTTAGCGAGAGGCCCGGCCTGCCCTACTCACCGCGTGGCTGACGCGGCGAGTCAGAGGGTCGCGCACGGGAGCCCCGACACCCACAAGTCTACGGGCGCGGCGAAGCTGCGCCGCGTCACCGATCCCTGAACTTCTCGTACAACCGCGTGTGCCGCGTCTCCATTGACTGCTCCTCGCCGCCGATCCACACACGCTCAACCTGCGTCACGATCTGCAGCGGGTCGCCGTCCGTCACGATGAAGTCCGCACGCTTGCCGGGCTCCAGGCTGCCCATCACGTCGGACACGCCCAGGATCTCCGCTGCGGTCAGCGTCACTGAACGCAGCGCAACGTCCTTCGGCAGGCCGTATGCCGCGGCTCGTGCGGCATGATACGGGAGATTGCGCACATCAGTCGTGTTCGGCACGTACTGCGTGGTGAATGACACCTTCACGCCCGCCTGGTGCAGCCTTGCGGCATTCTCCCAGCCGGCGGTGATGGGGTCGTCGCGATCCTCGGTAGGCGTGAGCATCGAGCCCACCAGCACGGGTACCTGACGACGCGCCAGCTCCTCCGCCACGCGGAACGCCTGGTCGCCGCCCACTATCACGCCACGCACCGTGGGGTACCTGTCCAGCAGCAGCAGCACCGTACGGATGTCGCGCTCCGTGCGCGCCTTGAAGAACACGGGGCTCTCGCCCTGGATGAACGGCACCATCGCCTCAAGCAGGATGCGCTCGCCGCCGTTCACGTTCGCCTCGAACGACGTGGTCGGGTCCCCGTTCACCACATCGCCCTCGGCGAACAGCTTCGCGCGCTCGAACAGGTTCACCACTTCCTGGAGCTGCGGGCCATCCAGTGAGGCCGGGTCCCAGGCCTGTCCAGCTGCACGCGGAAGCTCGATCACGAGGGTGGCGCGTTCCTTCACCGCCATCTGCGGCGGCGTGTCGCCCGCCAGCTGCACCACCACGCCCGCACCCGCCACGGGCCCCGACGTCGGCGCAGCCATGACGGCGGTGATCCCGTTCGCGCGCGCCACCGGAATGGCCTCGCTGTGCGGGTGCACGCCCCACAGCGAGTTCACGTGCGGGTTGAAGCTTCCGACCTCGCGATCGTCGCGCGCCGCGTTGTACGACTCGATCTCGATCATGCCCAGCTGCGTCATGGGCTCGATCATGCCGGGATAGATGTGCTTGCCCGCGAGGTTCACCTGCTGCGCACCGGCCGGCACCTGCACGTTGCCGGCTGCGCCCACGGCCAGGATGCGGCCGTCCTGCACCACCACCACGCCGTTGGGAATGGCGGGTCCGCTCACCGGGTGAACGGTCGCTCCCACGAACGCGGTGACCGCGCGGTTCGGGTCGGGTGCAATGGGAGCGCGGGACGTCGCCGCTGCCTGACGCGGCGCCGACTCGCCCTCGCCCATGCCGTCGCCCTGGGGACGGCCGCGGGCGCCGCCCGGCGCCGCGGGCTGCGTGCCTGACGACTGCCCCGACAGCGCGCTCGCCACCCACGGGCGCACCGGCTGCCCGCGCAGCTCCGCCTCACGAGTGCGGTCGTAGTACACGATGCCGTCCACGATCGTCTTCTCCACCCGCGTGTAGCTGTCGAACGGATCGCCGTTCAGCAGCACCACGTCGCCCTCCTTGCCCACCTCGATCGTACCGATGCGATCCTCCAGGTGCAGCTGCTGCGCCGCATACGCGGTGAGCATGCGTAGCGCCTCCTCCTTCGGAACGCCACCGTACTTCACCGGCTTGCTCAGCTCCATCACCATGGTGCCCTGCAGCCACGGTATGTCCGAGTTCAGCGTGGTGAGCACGCCCTTGTCGTGCATGATGGCCGCGTTATGCGGTATGGCGTCGAACGCCTCCAGCTTGTACTGCCACCAGTCGCTGAAGGTGCTTGCCGCAGCTCCGTGCGCCTTCAGCTCGTTCGCGATCTTGTACCCCTCGAGAATGTGCGTGAAGAGGTCTATCCTGAACCCGAACCGCTCGGCCACGTTCATGAGCATCACGATCTCATCGCTGCGGTAGGAGTGAGCGATGACCTTGATGCGTCCGTCCATGATGTCCACCAGCGCCTCCAGGCGCAGGTCGCGGCGCGGCGGAACCGCACTGGCGGACGGGTTCCTGCGATACTCCTCCCACGCGCGCTTGTACTCCTGGGCAGCCGTGAAGGCCTGCACGTAGAGCGCCTCCACACCCTGACGAGAGCCCGGGAAGCGACGGATGCCCTGCCCGGTGAAGCTCTTGCGCGTGACGTTCTCGCCCAGCGCGAACTTCACCGTGCGGGGCGCGTCCTCGATGAGCAGCTGCCAGGGGTGGTCCATTCCCCAGCGCGTCTTGATCGTGGCGCTCTGCCCGCCGATCGGGTTCGACGAACCATGCAGGATGGTCGCCGTCGTCACGCCGCCGGACAGCGCCTGGTACATGCCGATGTCATCCGTGCGAAGTGCGTCTATCACGCGCACCTCCGGAACGATGGGCGAGCTGCCCTCGTTCGTGCCGGACATCGCGATGTGCGAGTGCGTGTCTATCAGCCCCGGGATTGCGGTCATCCCCTGGCCGTCCATCACGGGAATGCCGCTCGGAATCGCAACATTCGGCCCGACCGCGCGAATGATCCCGTCACGGATGACGAGGTTCACGTTGCGGTGGATCTCGCCCGTTGCGGTCCAGAGTGCATCCAGGTTGCGGATCGCGATCGAGCCTCGCGGAACCTGAACCGTACCGCGCGCAATCTGCGTGGTGGCCGTGTTGGGTGCTATCGGCTGCGTTATGGGCCCGCTGCGCTGCGCGATGGCCGCGTCAGGCAGCACGAGCGCCGCCGCAAGCGCGATCGCCGCAGCGGCTCGCCGGCCGCTCATGAGCTGGTGCATGTTCATTTCTTGCTCCGGTCAGCGACGAGTGGGAGGAACGGACTGGGACTGCGCGCCCGGCGCGCTGCGAATGGGGCCATGTGCATGTCCTTCCCACATGTCCTCCTCTTCGTGAACCTCCAGCCCGGGACCCGGCGGTCCGCTCCTGTTCGCCGTCCACCTGATCTGTCCCACCGGCGTCGCGGCGCTGCCTGTCATGCGGTCACCGGACAGGGTGCCCGTGAACGATGCGGACGCGTTGCCCATGAAAGGGAAGGAAACCGTGAAGCTCACGTCCTGCCCGCTCAGCTTCCCGTCCGTCACCGGCAGGTCGCCGAACTCGCTCGAGATGCTGCCGGAGAAGCCCTCCCCGCCGCTCGTGAGGCGCATGGTGCCGGTGAGCGTGCCCTGGTCGCTCACGATCTCCACGTCCCAGCTTCCTGCAGCGCTGGCCTCACCGGCTCCGGCAGCGCGGACACCGCCGGCAGGAGCTCGTGAGGCCGCGCTCGCACCGCGCTCCAGCACGCCTTCCACGAAGGTGTAGACCACGCGCGTGTCGTTGCCGAACAGCGGTCCGTTCGTGACCACGAACGTGGCAGGCGCGCCCTCGGCCACACGAACCACCTCGGGGATGCCGAGCAGGGTGGCCGGCGTGGAGGTCACGGCGCTGAGCGCAGCGGCTTCACTCAGGCCGTAGCGCATCGCCGTCCGCGCGCCCTCGCGGATGTCGGCTGCACCACCGCCGCTCGTCAGGGCGAAACGAACACCCGCCTGCGCGAGCTTGCCGGGATTGGAGTAGATGGCCTCATAGTCGGCCTTCTCACGCTGCACGAAGGCGTCGTCGGCAGCACTGTTCGCGTTGGCAGAGTCGGCCATCGTACCCTGCATGGGCGCGCCCGCCGTGGGCGGCTTCCAGCGGCGGGGACGCGGCACGTCCAGCGACACGAGCACCGGCACGTTCCGCCGCGTCAGCTGGTCCGCAACCTTCCACGCTTCCTGGCCGCCCACTATCACCGGGGTGAACCCGTACTCGTCGCTGATCTGGAGCGCACGGATGATCTCCGCGGAGCTGTTGGCAACGAAATAGGCGCGGCTGTCACCGGAGAGCACGCGTCCCACCGCATCGAGGTCGGGGTCGTTAGGGGGCACCGCCATCGAGTTGCGCGAACGCTCGTACGCCGTGCGCACCACCCGTGCGCGCCTGGCGTCCTCGAATGCCTGACGCTGGAACGCCATCACGCCGAAGAGCGTTCCGGGGTAAACACCCCTGCCGCCGCGAAAGCCCATCAGCTGTCCCAGGCTGGGATTGACCACGAGCTGCCCGGGCATCGAGGCGTTCGAGCGGAAAATCAGTACCGCGCCCTGCCCGGCCATCAGCCCCGCTTCGGGATGAACCGCCGCAGCGACCACTCCCTTCTTTCGCTGGTCCGCCAGGTCCCTGCCCGTTGCCGTCAGCGCATCCGCCACACGACGGTGCGGAGTGAAGCCCTGCAGCTCGCGCGGCGGATCCCACGATCTCACCTGCGCACGATCCACATCGGATTGGGGGAAGCTGAACTTCGCCGCCCCGTGAGCATCCACGATGCCGGGATAGACCATGAGCGAGTCGCCGTCCAGCACTCTCACTCCCGGCGGGATGGCTGCATCGCGGCCCATGGCCGCTATGCGGCCGTTCCTGACGACGATGTTCACGTCTTCGGTGCGCCGTCCATCCGCCGCTACCACGGTGACATTTCGGAGCGCGTAGGCTGCTGGCTCGGGTACTGAGGTGTACTGCGCGTGAAGCGGGGCGGCAGCGAGCGGAATGGCAGCCAGCGCCAGGAGCGCGGGCATCGCTGCCGACAGCCGCATCCGCGCGCGCGTGGTGCATCGCGGCATCGGTACGGTCTCGGGTGTGAGGGGAGTGCCTGCGCGTGCCTGACGAATTACCGGCACGCGGCCGTCCCATATTACGGTCGCGCCCCATCAATTACCACCTCGAACGCGACAGGGCCCCGGGCTTTGCTCACCCGGGGCCCTGCTCGCTTGTCGAGAGTCGCTGGCTACCGCGAGTCCGGCGGGCGCGTGGACGGCCTCACGGCCCCGCCCGACGCGCCGCTGCCCGACGAGGGCGTGGACGGCCTGACCTGCCGAGGCGGCGGGGATGACGGGCGCGCCGTGGACGGCGATGGCCTGGCGCTCGGGCTCGGTCGCGCCGACCCGCCGGCAGACGGACGGGCGGACGACGGAGCCGGACGCGCTCCCGACGACGGCCGGGCCGTCGAAGGCGCCGGACGGGCGCTCCCGGACGACGGGCGCGCCGGTCGCGACTCACCGCTCGACGGCCGTGCGGACGACGGCGACGGCCGCGCAGTACTTCCGGCAGAACCGCCGGAGCGTACCTCGGAACCGCGGCTCGACGGCCGAGCTGAAGCACTTCCACTGGGGGACGGACGCGACCTCTCCACCCGCGGAGCCGTTGGGGACGCCGCCGGTGACGCACGCCGTGCGCCCGGATCGGGACGCTCCCCGCCCGGGCGGACTATCGAGCGCGAATCCTGGGGCGGACGCACACCTCCGGCGGAGCCCGTGCTCACGTCGCCCGCGTCGGGCGCTGCGCGAAGCGGCGTACCGCGGGCCTGTCGCTCACCCGGCCGCTGAGCCCCAGCATCCCTCCGGGCTCGCTCGGCGTCCGCCCGCTCCTCGAGCACACGACGCTGCGCGTCCTCGCTCGGGAAGTTCGGACGGCCAACATTGATCGCCGGCCGCCCCGGCCTCGTCGGGCGCGACGGCGGTACACTCGGCGGCGGAATGACCTTGCCAGGCGGGACTGCGGTGTCCGCCGGAGGAGGCGTCTGGCCACCGCTGCCCGGAGGTCGCGTGGGAGAGGGCACGTAGTACCACGGGACCATGCCCCACCATCCGTACGTGCCGTATCCGTAGTAGCCGTACGGGGAATAACCGTAGTAGCCACCATACGGACGGAAGGCGGAACGGTAGAACGGATCGCACATGTCCCCCGGACGCCAGAACTCCGAGCAGTACCTGTCCGAATAGGTGGCGTAGCCGCCGTCAGCGATGTGCCTGCGGTTCTCGACGCCGGTGTGCGCGGTGAACCAGAAACCCACCGGACGGCGATCCAGGAGGGCCGTTCCGGCGATGTCAGCCTCGCGCGACGCCTCGATCAGCTGCGCGACGGTAGCATTGCCTGGCAGCTGGCCGAGTGCGTAGGCGTCGGCGATGACGCCGTTGGCGTTCATGAAGACGCGAAGTGCAGACTCATCGCTGAGCGCGATGGCCCGCGCTTCATCGGCGCCGGGGTCCTCGTCAATCGTGCCTATGGCCGGCGCTTCGGCCCACCGCGGATAGCACTCCTCGCGACGGCCGACGTCGAAAGACGTCTCCTCGTCCAGCGTAAGCTTCAACCGGACGCCGAAAGGCTCGCCGGCTTCCAGGCGATACAGGCGACGATCCACCAGACGCGCGATGTCCTGCGCGAGAGTGGTGTCGGCGAGGGTCGTTTCCACGATGTGGAAGTCGTCGGGACGCCCGGTGCCGCTGTAGCCGATGGACATGAGGACGAAACCACGGGGCCTGTCCAGAGCTTCCCACATCTGGTCCAGATCGCCCTGGAGCTCGTCCACGTCCAGGAGTGCAGAGGCCTCGGGCAATTCCAGCGGGCGCTCCTGCAGGACGCAGCGCATGTCCGGCTGCGGCGTCCAGTCGCTGAGGGTCAGCTCCAGCCGCTCCTGCCGGTTCTGCGGAACGATGCCCGGCGCCACGGAAGCGGCAGTGTGGGCAGTACCGGAGGCACCCGCAGTTGCACAGCCTGCGAGCAACGCAACGACGGCCGCTCCGAGCAGCGGGAATCCGGCGCGACGGGCGTTCGCCTTCGCGCCGCATGTGAGGGCGTGAACGTGCATTGCGTGACCTCCAACTCGCGAGAAACCGGGGAGATCCCGGTAACACTCATCAGGCAGTATACGGGCCGTGAGGATTCCCCGGCAAGCACGGCCGAAGCGTCCCTCCGGGGGGACGAAGACGCGTCCTCGGGACCGGACGCCGCTGCCTCAGTTCCCGGTGGCCGCGCCCTTCTGCCCGAGCAGTTCCGCCACGCGCGCCAGCAACTCCGGCGCCGGCACGCCGAGGGACCCTCTGACGCTCGAGTTCGCCTGGGCGGCTACTGCCAGGCCGTGCTCGGGAAACCACATCACGTCCGTGACATACCCCGGGAAGAATCCGCTGTGCCCGTGCGCGACGCCGGCGGGGGTCTCACGGATGATCGTCCCGAATCCATAGTGCACGTTCGGCCCCAGGCGGGCCGGCACGCCCTGCGTCATCTGCGCGAGCGTTCCGGGCTCGAGCACCCGCCCTCCCCAGAGCGCTGCAGCCCACCGCGCCAGGTCGGCGGTCGTCGAGGCAACACCGCCGCCGGTCCACTCGAATGACGGGTCTATCGACATCCGGCCGTCCGCGTTCAGCATGGCGTCCGAACCGCCGAACGCGTTGCCGGCTCCGGCGTATCCCTGTGCGAGGTGCGGAACTGCCGGCCCCTCCACGGGGAACGTGCCCGTCAGTCGCAGAGGGAGCAGCAGCCGCTCGCGAAGCTCGGTGTGGTAACTGCGACCGGTAATGCGCTCGATGATGAGGCCGAGCACGATGTAGTTGGTGTCCGAGTACTCCCAGCCTTCGCCGGCGGGGAACGGTGGCTCGTCGCCGAACAGGTAGGACAGCTGCTCCTCCGGGCGCCACTTCCTCAGGGGATCGCTCGTGAGGTGGGCGGTGAACTCGGGATCGAACTCGTAGCGCACGAGTCCGCTCGTGTGGTTCATCAGCATGCGCACGGTGACGTCCCGCGCGTTAGGCAGCCGCGCAAACCATTCCTCGTTGCCGAGCCAGCGGGAGATCGGCGCGTCGAGCTCCAGGCGCCCCTCCTGCACCAGCTGCATCGCGATCGCCGCCACGTACGACTTGCCCACGCTGCCCTGCATCAGCGAGTGGGCGGTGGAGAGACGCTCGCCCCGCGCGCTGTCCGCAAGGCCCGCCGTGAGCGCCAGCACTCGCCCGTCGGGCCACGCCACGGCGAGTGAGATTCCGGGCGCTCGGCTCACGGCGAGCGTGGAGTCGAGCAGCCGCGCCAGGGCCGAATCCGCCGGCGCGGCCAGCGATGCTCGCCATTCTCCATCCGCCACGGCCTCCCGCACGTCTGGGCCCTGGTACGCCGCGACCGCGTCCGACTGGACATCGAAGGATTGCCGTGCGACGGCGCTGCGTGGCGGCACCATGGACAGCATGAGTGCCGCAAGCGTCACTGCTGCGATCGGTGCAAGGCGGGGGCGACGTGTGTCTCGGTGCATCGTTGACGCGGTGCTCGGAGTCGAGGTGGTGGCTGTGATCCTGACGCAAGATGCCTCAGGACTCGCGGTTGCGCATCCGGAGTCCATGTTCGGGGCGGCGACCGGTAAGGCGGGAGGGAGGTGGGCCGTTCGCTGAGTCCACCTCTTGCACGTGGGAGCGGCGCCCGGGCGCGGTCGGCGTCTGTCTCCCTGCCGTGCCGGACTCGAACCAGAACAGGAAGTGAACTCGAATGAGCTACAGCCGTCCTGACGAGCCGCGCACGGAGCGCGTACGCGTGGCGACTCTCCAGTACTTCATACGTCCGGTCCGCACCTTCGAGGAGTTCGCTGCGCAGGTGGAGGGGCTCGTGGAAACCGCGGCCGACTATCGCTGCCGGCTGCTCGTGTTCCCCGAGTACTTCACCGTGCAACTCCTCACGCTCGGCGACGTCAAGCGCCCCATCGAGCAGCAGATTCGCGACCTGTCGAACAAGGTTCCCAGGTTCGTTGAACTGTTCGAGCGCCTGGCCAGGGACACCGGCATCTACATAGTGGCCGGCACCATCCCCACGGTGGATGAGGACACGGGCGCGATGCACAACGACTGCTACGTGTTCGGCCCTGACGGCTCCCACGAGGTTCAGGGCAAGCTGCACATGACCAGGTTCGAGTCGGAGGAATGGGACGTGAGGCCTCGCTCGGACATGAAGGTGTTCGAGACTCCATTCGCCACGATCGGTGTCACCATCTGCTATGACGTGGAGTTTCCCGAGATCGTGAGGGCGGCGGCGCTGGAGGGAGTGGACATACTGTGCGTGCCGAGCTGCACCGATGACCGGCAGGGCTACCTTCGCGTGAGGTACTGTGCCCAGGCGCGCGCCATCGAGAACCAGTTGTACGTGCTGCACTCCAGCACCGTGGGCTCGCTGCCCATGGTGCCCGCGGTGAGCCTCAACTACGGGCAGGCCTCGATCTTCACGCCCAGTGACTTTCCGTTCGCGCGCGACGGCATTCTGGCGGAGGGGAATCCGAACCAGGAGCAGATGGTGATCGGGGAGCTGAACATGGAGACCCTGCACCTGTCTCGCAGCAGCGGCACGGTGCTGCCGCTCACGGATGCCAGGAGGTCGCGCGAGATCGCGCGCTCCATTGAGAGGGTGAGCCTGTGACGGACGCGAAACGAACCAGGCGGCGTCGCGTGCGCGTTCGCAATACGTCGCCTGCCGACCTCGAGGCGATCGTGGAGTTGAGCAGTCATGTGTATCCGGCGAGCCCATCGTGGAGCGTGACACAGCTCGAGTCGCACATCGCGATCTTTCCGGAGGGGCAGTTCGTGGCGCTCCACCCCGACACGGATGCCGTGATCGGGATGGCAGCCAGCCTGATCGTGGCATGGGAGGAGTACGACCTGGAGGACACGTGGCGGGACTTCACCGACGGCGGCTGGTTCACGAACCACGACCCGGCGAACGGTCGAACGCTGTACGGTGCGGAGGTGATGGTGGATCCGCGGGTGCAGCGCAGGGGTGTGGGGACGGCGCTGTATTCCGCTCGTGAGGCACTCGTCCTCGAGAAGGGGCTGCTGCGAATCAGGGCAGGTGCGCGCCTCGCGGGATATCACAAGGTCGCGGAGCGCATGAGCGCGCGCGAGTACGTGTTTGCGGTGGAGCGCGGCGAGTTGCGGGACCCTACGCTCTCCTTTCAGCTGGCGCGCGGCTTCACGGTGATTGGCGTAGTGTCCGGCTACCTGCGCTTCGACCCGGAGAGCCTGGGGTGGGCCGCGGTGATCGAATGGCGAAACCCGCAGCTGGTGCGCTAGCGTGCAGGTGCCTGCACGACGACGGCGCGCCAGCTTCGCGCGCCGTTGGGGCCGGACACGACGTGTCGGTTGGAACGGGCCTGGGCCGCGGCACCCTGCAATTCGACGCACCCGCAGCGTCGCCTAGGCGCCGTACGGTATCCAGACGTTCTTCACTTCTGTTGCGCGGCGCAGGAACTCCCTTCCCTCGCCCTCGCTGACGTCCAGCCAGTCGCGCACCCATGGTTCGCCAGGCGAGTCCACCTCGCACCAGGTGCGCTTCATGTTGGACGCGCTCGCACGCTCCACGGCTTCCACGCCCTCGCGAGTGCCGAAGTACCACACTCCGTCCACATCGTCATGGTCGGCGAGCACCTGCACGAGTGCATCCCTGCTGCCGGTCACGATGTTCAGCACCCCGTCAGGCACGTCGGATGTCTCCAGCAGCGGGTACAGCTCGAGCGCTGCGAGCGGGTGTCTCTCCGACGGAACCAGCACGGCCGTGTTGCCCAGCGCGAGCGCGGGCGCGACCAGCGATACGGAGCCGAGCAGCGGGTGGCGCTCCGGTGCCGCCA
Source organism: uncultured Gemmatimonadaceae bacterium (assembly GCA_964415485.1). Lineage (GTDB taxonomy): Bacteria > Gemmatimonadota > Gemmatimonadetes > Gemmatimonadales > Gemmatimonadaceae > JBBQHX01. Next base: position 23,645 of record CAYQAO010000018.1, on the reverse strand, counting down.
GGCCGAGGAGGCCAACAGGTTCGTGCATGGCGAGCGTGACACCGCGCACCGGCACGGAGTGCACCGCGCCGTCCCACTTGTCGGCCCATGCAGCGTAGGTGAACAGGCGCTGAACCGACGCTTCCACCTCGAGTGCGGCAGCGGCTGCGTCGCCCGTCATGCTCGCGAGCGCATCGCGCATGGCTTCGCCGCGCGCCGCGAGGTTCTCCGCCAGATAGTAGAGGATCTGTGCGCGAAGGTGCCCGCTGGACCGCGCCCAGCCTGACGCGGCCGCGCGGGCTGCGGCCACGGCGTTGCGAATATCCTTGCGGTTGCCTTCCGGGACCTGTGCGAGGGGGCTGCCGTCTGCGCCGAGGATGGTGCGCGAGTAGCCGGAATCGGGACGTGCCTGCCTGCCGCCGATGAAGAGCTTGTGCGTGCGGTCCACCTTCGTGATTGCGGCCGCGCCCTGTCCCGCTTCGGCCGCGTGAGGCACCCGTGCGACGGGCGAAGCTCCAGGGTCCGCGGACGAGCCGCCTGACGACCCGGCCGCCCTGCCCGCTGTACCGGAGGGCTTCCGCTTCAGGTACTCCCACATGCCCTCCCGGCCGCCCTCACGACCGAAGCCGCTCTCCCGGTAGCCCCCGAAGCCGGCGGCCGCGTCGAACAGGTTGGTGGAATTGATCCACACCACACCGGCCTTGAGCCTCGGGGCGACGTCCAGCGCGAGGTTGATGTTCTCGGACCACACGCTGGCGGCGAGGCCGTAGGGCGTGTTGTTCGCGAGCGCCACGGCCTCGTCAGGCGTTCGGAAGGTCATTGACACCAGCACGGGCCCGAAGATCTCCTCCTGCGCAATCGTGCTGGACGGAGCCACAGCCGTGAACAGCGTGGGCGGATGGAACCACCCCTCCGTTGGGCACGCCCATGACGGCTGCCACATCTCCGCACCTTCGTCCACGCCCTGCTTCACGAGACGGCGGATGCGGTCGAGCTGCACCGGCGCCACGATGGCGCCCATGTCCACTGCCTTGTCCAGCGGAGACCCCACGCGCAGGCGCTCCATGCGAGCCCGCAGCTTCTCATGCACGCGGTCCGCGATGCCCTCCTGAACCAGCAGCCTCGATCCGGCGCAGCATACCTGACCCTGGTTGAACCAGATGGCGTCCACCACGCCCTCCACCACCCCGTCCAGGTCCGAGTCCTCGAAGACGATGAACGGGCTCTTGCCACCCAGCTCCAGGCTCAGCGCCTTGCCGCTGCCCGCGGTCGCGCGCCGAATCTCACGTCCCACTTCCGTGGACCCGGTGAAGGCGACCTTGTCCACGTCCGGGTGCCTGACGATCGCGCTGCCGGTGCGACCGTCGCCGGTGACGATGTTCAGCACTCCGGGCGGCAACCCGGCCTCGTGCGCGAGCTCCGCAAGGCACAACGCGGTAAGTGGTGTATACTCGGCCGGCTTCAGCACTACGGTGCAACCGGCCGCGAGCGCGGGTGCAACCTTCCACGCCAGCATGAGCAGCGGAAAGTTCCAGGGGATTATCTGCCCTGCCACTCCAGCCGGCCCGTAACCCGCGAATTCCGTTTCCGCGAGCTGCGCCCAGCCCGCGTGGTGGTAGAAATGCCTGACGACGAGCGGGATGTCGAGGTCGCGCGTCTCGCGGATGGACTTCCCGTTGTCCAGGCTCTCCAGCACGGCGAGCAGTCGCGCGTTGCGCTGCACGGTGCGAGCGAGTGCATAGAGGTGTCGCGCGCGCTCGTGTCCGGACAGGGCGCTCCAGGCCGGCAGCGCAGCGCATGCGGCGGCCACGGCTGCGTCAACGTCCTTCTCGGTCCCCTGGGTCGCCCGGGCAAGGAGCCCTGCCGTGGCCGGGTTGGAGACATCGAAGAGCTCCGCGCCGTCCGTGGAGGTCCAGGCGCCATTCACCCAGTGCCCGAACACGCCGCCGCGATCCTCGATCCACTTCAGGGCGGCATCCGCACTCTCGGGCGCAGGGCCGAAAGACATCGTCTCGAAGAGCTCGGCAACGGTAGACATGGCGGGCGAGTCGTCTGTTATCGGTCGGCGGTCATCGGTCGTGCCCATGCAATCTCGCACTCGGGGTGCTCGGGCGCATGTCCTCGGGCCGGCGGGTCGGGTGCTGGCGGTCGCTCTCTGTCATCCCGCGCTTCACTCCCCCGTCACCACCTTGCTTCACCTCGCCAGCTTCATTGCTGCCCCGATCAGCACCAGCGCCATGAGGCCGTTCACCCTCGCCATCATCGCCGCCTGACGACGCAGGCGCTGCGCCTCCGCAGACTCGGCCTCCAGCCGTCCGGCACGCGGTCCGAGCACGAAGTCGTGCGCCGCGCTGAGCACCAGCATGATGCTCACCGATGCGAGCTTGACCGCAAGAGCGATTCCGGTGCCCGTTTCCCAGAACTGTGCGTTGCCGAGCACTTCGGCCCGAAGGAAGCCCCTGACGTGCAGGATGAACGTTCCCGTCACCAGCAGCGTGCCGATCGCGATCCATCCTGCCGTCCGGAACCGCAGACCCAGCGCCTGGAAGAGTTGCTGCCGCAATGCAGGCGGCTCTACCTCTCGAAGCACCGGCGCACCCACGATGCCGAGGAACAGGATGCCGCCGAGCCAGAACAGGGCGGAGAGGATGTGAAGTGAGAGGGCGAGCCAGTACATGAGCTGGTGAGGTGTGCGAAGCGCGGATCGCTCGAGTCTCCGGGTGGTCGGGCGTTGGCCTTCGGGTGTCGAGGCCTCCAGCCCCCGCCCCCTCTCTACCGCCTCTGCACGGGCACCGCGGTATTCCCGCGCCTGGCGAGCAACCGCAGCATCAGTCCCACGAACAGGTACGCACCTAACGCGGAGAGGATTCCGCCCGCGGAGAGGAGGGATGTCGCGCGCGGGCCCACGTGCGAACGCCACATGAAGCCAGCGGCCAGAAGCACCAGCCCCACGTTGGACAGCCACCAGTGCACACCCGCCAGCCTCCGGTTCGTGAACGGCCTCGCCATGAAGCGCGGAAGCACATGGTACGCCACGCCGTAGATCATCATCGTAACGAACCCCAGCAGCGCCATGTGCAGGTGCGCAGTCCGGTAGATCACCGCTGCCGGATGCGCCGCCATGTAGGCACCGAGCGTTACGGCAGCGGCCAACCACACGAGACTGGCGCGAACGAACCAGAGGGCAAACCAGTCCATCGTCAGGTGGGCACCGGGGGTGCGGTCACGATCGGCCGTCCGTCAACCTCGCTGAACTGCACCGGCGGAGCCTTGCTCACCAGCTGCGAGATCGTGAGGTTGGCGATGGAAGCGCGCGCGGCCTCCTGCGCCGCGGACCAGAGCTGGTGCGCCCCGCACGGATGCGCCTCGTCACACGGCCGACCGCCGAGCAGGCACATTCCAGTCGTGCGCGTCTCGTCGAAGCGCTCGGTGAGCTCGGCAACGGTCAGCGTATCCGGATCGGCGCGCAGCCAGAAGCCGCCAGCGGGTCCTCGCATGCTGCTCACCACCCCCATTCGCGCGAGCTCGTTGAGGGTCTTCGACAGGTAGTTTCGCGGCGCACCGAGCGCGGCGGCCACGTCGTCCACCGGCACGGGCCGACGATCCTCCACGCGCGCCAGGTACAGCACGGCCCTCAAGGCGTACTCGGCAGTCCTCGAGATCATCCGACCGTCCTCGCGCCAATCAGCATGTCCATGTGACAATTATCGCCGGACCCGGCCCGTCGGCGCAATACGGGAGCGACTCTGTACCATTTTCGTTGGACGCGACCGCGCCCTGAAGCGGTCGCCTCGGGCTACGAGGATCTGCAACAGATGAGCGCCGGATCCCTTCCGGGACCCGACGCTCTGAACATGATCACGGCATTATAGCGTCAGCAGCCGCCAGTATCATCAGAAGTGATGGTTGAGCATCGCGACGATAACGTTATCCAGCGCCGCCCAGCTCGAGCCACCGCCCGAGTCGCCAGCGTTCGTCGTCGCCAGGAACGCCACCTCGGGTCCCAGCCCCAACCACGCCACCGAGTGGTTCATGGTGTTGGTTCCGTCGTGGAACGCCGTGCGACCGTTTGCCCAGGGACGCATCGTCATCATCCACCCCAGCGCGTACTGATCCGTGGAAGACGGGACCGGCGTAAGGCCGGTGAACAGCTTGCGGCCGTTCGCCGACGAGATGAGCTCTGAGCGTCCTGCGTCGGCTCGCAGCAGCTCGCTGATGATCTTCGCCCAGTCACCGATGCTGATGTGTGCGCGCCCCGCCGCGGAGAGACCTGGCGGGTTGTCGCAGTTGGCCGCCGCACAGGGAATCCACGCGTTCCCGGACTTGTAGTGGGCGACGGGATTCCCCGCGGGAACCGGACCCCAGCCGAGCGTCGTGACGCCGAGCGGCTGCCCGAGCTTGCTGGCCACCAGCGCCTCATAGTCGCCCCCCAGTGCCCGCTCCACCATGGCACCCGCGATCACGAAGCTCGGGTTGCTGTAGAAGTAGCCGCCTACAGGACCTATCGGGTTCGCGTTCAGCGCCCAGGCCACCAGCGACTCGCGCTGCTGCCGCGCGGTCGCACCCGTGTAGGCTGCACTCGGCGGGTCGTTGCGGATTCCCGCGCGGTTGGCCAGCAGGTCCTCCAGCTTCACCGCCTTGTACTGCTCCTTCATCGCGGCTGCATGCTCCGGGAACGCCTCCTCCACCGTGGTGCTCCAGGAGATCTTCCCTTCGGTCACGGCCACGGCGGCGAGGGCGGCGGTGATCGCCTTCAGGTTGGACCCGATGTGCCACTTTTCGTTCGGCCCCACCGCGCCGCCCGCCCCTCCCGTCTGACGGGTACCCGCAACGCCGATAGCCACGAGCCCCTTGCTCGTCACGATCGCCGCGGCCATGGCCGGCACACCGGCCTGCGCGCGCACGCCTTCGACCATCGAGTTCAGGTTCTGCGGCTCGACCGACACGTTCACCGTGGCCGACTTGCCGCTGGCCTCTGCGCTGATCGTGGCGCTACCGGCGGAGTGGGCAGTCACTCGGCCACTGGCGTTCACCGTGGCCACGTTGGTGTTGCTGGACGTCCAGGCGAAGTTGGCGGAAACGGTCTTTCCGGACGCGTCCTTCGCAACCGCCGTCGCGTTCACGCCGTTTCCCGCCACCACGGAATTCGACGGCAGCGTTACGGTAACGGACGCGATATCACCGGAAGGGCCGGTCGGTTCGCTGTCGCCGCCGCCTGAGCAGGCAGTCAGAGCGAGAGTTGCAGCGAGGAGCGCGAAAGTGACGCGAGCGCGACGTGCGTGAGGGCGTAATGCCAGCATGCGGGATTCTCCGTGCCATGTGCCCGCACCGCTCTCGCACGCTCGCCTCCGGAGGACCGGGCGAGTCGCAGTCGGATTCGGGCTGGTGAGTGTCTCTGGTACCTGCACTCACACGCGCGCCCGTGGGCCGGAACGGCTCACGGACGGAGAATCAGGGCATCGGATGCCGGTGCGCGGCGCTGTAGCGCCCCGTGGCGAAGTGCTCCAGCTGACGCTCGATGTCGGTGAGCAGCCCGCTGGCTCCAAAGCGGAAAAGGTCGGGACGCAGCCAGCGGTCGCCGAGCTCCTCCTTCATGAGCGCCAGCCAGTCGAGCGACTGCTTCGCGCTGCGAATGCCGCCCGCGGGCTTGAAGCCTATCGGATGTCCGGTGCGCTCCAGGTAGGTCCGGATCTGCCGCACCATCGTCAGGCCCACCGGCAGCACGGCGTTCACGCTCTCCTTGCCGGTGCTGGTCTTGATGAAGTCCGCGCCGGCCATCATGCTCACCATGCTAGCGCGGGCCACCGTCGTAAGGGTACCGAGCTCGCCGGTGCCGAGGATGACCTTGAGGTGCGCGTCGCCGCATGCCTCACGAAACGCGCGCACTTCGTCGTACAGCGCATCCCAGTTGCCGGTGAGCGCGTGCGCCCGCGTGATGACGACGTCTATCTCGCTCGCGCCCGCGGCCACCGATGCCTCCACCTCCGCAACGCGCAGCGAGAACGGGCTGAGTCCCGCAGGGAACCCGGTGCTCACCGCGGCCACCGGAATACCGCTGCCCTCCAGCGCGCGAACTGCCGTCTCCACGAACGCGTGGTAGACACAGACCGCGGCCACGTGCACCTGCGACTCGTCCATGCCGAGTGCCTGCAGGACGTCCGCACGTACCGGACGTCGTGCCTTCGCGCAAAGCCTGACGACGGTGCCCGGCGTGTCGTCTCCGGAGAGTGTCGTCAGGTCCATCAGCGTGATTGCGCGTAGCAGCCACGCGGCCTGCCACTCCTTCTTTACTGTCCGACGCGTCGGAATCGTCGCTGCCCGTCGCTCGGCGGCGCTTCGGTTGACGCGAATGGACCGCACCCAGCCCAAGTCCAGCGGCATGCCGGGATTCCGCGCAAAGCGCTCGCCCACCTTCCACGGATCGCGAGGAGGCGCTGAATCTCGGGTTGCCGAGCTGGGAACGAGGGCCGGGCGGGACACGATGTTCGTCAGTGGTGGGTGATCGGTGACTGATGCTGCCGTTGCCGGTTGCCGCAATTCGTAGGCTAACGCCTGCCCATCCGGTGCACCACGCCGGGCGAACGCCCGCGTTCGCTTCAGCTCACGGGGCACGCACCTTGTAGGTGCTCGGCGCAACTGCTAATCCGAGCAAGGAGGTTCCATGGCGAAGTGCGAGGTGTGCGGCAACGAGTACTATCTGTCCTTCCAGGTGATTGCCGCAGGCAACACACACACGTTCGACTCATTCGAGTGTGCCATTCATCGCCTGGCTCCGGTGTGCTCTCACTGTGGCTGCAAGATCATCGGCCACGGGATCGAAGCGAACGGAACCTTCTACTGCTGTGCGCACTGTGCGCATGCGGAAGGCGCTACGAACGTTCGGGACAACGCGGATCACGCGAAGCCTGACTAGGGAAGAGGGAAGAGGGACTGGGGAAGAGGAACTGCCTTCCCTTTGCTGTCATCCCGCGCGAAGCGTCGGGATCTGCTCACCCTGCGCCGAAGCCAGCCACGCTGAAGTGAGAGCAGATCCCGACACTCGCTTCGCTCGTGCGGGATGACGGGGCTCGGCGACGGCCGAGCGCCGAGCCCCGTCCCCCGACCGGACAATGCGACGCGCAGGGCGCGTCGCACTCCTCAGCCAGGCCACCTCACCCGCAACCGGGCTCCGCCTCCCCGAACCGCACCCTGGCCGTCCGGGTCGCGCCGTCATCCGGCACGGTAAGCACGAACAGGTTCGCGTACTCGTCCTCGCAGATGTCGGGCATCGTGGGACCGCCTAACGCGGCGACGATCGCCGGCACCGTGTTCGAGTGCCCCACCACCAGTACCGCCTCGCCGGCTGGACGCGCCCGCACCGCTGCCGCTATCTCCGCCGCATGCTCCGCAACCGACCGCGACGCCGCCAGGACCACAGGCTCCACGCCAGCCGCACGCGCCGTCGGTGCCGCCGTCGCGTTCGTTCGCACGAACTGCGTCACGAACACCGCGCTGACCCCGGCGTCCCTCAACGCCTCCGCCAGCGCCTCCGCACGCCGGTGACCCCTCTCGCTCAACTGGGGATCGCGCGAGTCGTCCGCCTTCTCGGCGTGCCTCACGACGTAGACCGTGCGCGCAGGTGACTGCGCTTCGGCGGAAAGCGGATGGATCAGGAGGAGCAGCGCGAGCAGGAATCGCATCGTGGTCGTGTGGCTGAAGGTGAAAGGCCGGAGGCACTCATGCCCCCGGCCCCTGTCGTTGCCTACTGCCTGCAGGGCTGGTCAGGCCCCATCACGTTGCCGTCCACGACCGGACGCTGGTCGCGGTTCGCAACCGCCAGCGCAACGTCGTGAATGAAACGCGTAACGAACGTGAGCTGCGGGTAGTTGATGTACTGCGGCTCGTCCGTCAGCTCGTGGTAGTCCACGTGTCCGCCGGTGCTGAAGAACGTCACGGGAATGCCGTACTTCGCATACTCGTAATGGTCCGAGCGGCAGTAGTACTGCTGCGGATGTCCGTTCGCGTCGAACTGGTAGTCGAACTGCACGCCGTAGCCCTTCGTCTCGCTCACCTCCTCCACCAGGTCGCCGAGCTCGGTGGACAGGCGACGCGAACCGATGAGCTGAAGGTATCCCGGCTTGCCGTACTGATGATCGTCGGCCCCGCCGCGACCGATCATGTCAATGTTGAGCATCGTCACGATCGAATCGCGCGGCACCGTCGGATTGGCGGTATACCACCGTGCGCCCAGCAGCCCGTCCTCTTCTGCCGTGTGCCACACGAACAACACGGACCTGCGCGGCTTCTGGGGTGCTGCCGCGATCGCCTCCGCAATCTCCAGCAGCGCCATGGAACCGGAGCCGTCGTCGTCTGCGCCGTTGAAGACGGTGTCCACACGCGGACCGCGAAGCGCCCGCATGGAATCGAGCTTCGCGCGCACGCGGCTCATTCCTTCGGGGCTCGGAGCTCCAATCGGCGGGGAATCGGCACCGCCCGGACGGAACACGGAGTTGAACGCACGCAGCGAGTCGTGGTCCACGAGCGCCGTGTCGGTTCCCACGTGATCGGAGTGAGCACCGATCACGACGTACTGCCCGCGCAGCGACGGGTCGCTGCCGGGAATCACTGCCACCACGTTGCGGGCAGGATGCGGCGTCGCGCCGTCGCTGATTCGCATGTTGGCATTCACAGTACGCCCCGCGGCACCGGGCCGGAGCGTGCCGATGTCCGCGCCCAGCAGCCTGCGGCCTGCCTCGTCGCTCACCAGCAACGCGATCGGACCGTCAGCGGGTGCGTCGTCGTCGCCGTCTTCAGCGAGCGTAGTCGTCGTGCCGGTGAGGATCGGCAGTAAATTCGAAGGCATCACGTCCAGGACCATGAACGCGACACCTGCAGCTTCCTTCAGCGCCGAGTAGTCAACCGTGAAGGCGCCCTGCTGCTGCCAGAACAGTGCAATGGGGCCCGACGGCGCCACGAAGGGCGCAATCACCACCAGCTTTCCCCGAGCCTGCTCCGCCGTTATTCCGATGCGATCCGGAGTGCCGCCGAATATCACCTGGATTCCGGAACCCTGAAGCGTGGTGCCGAACGAGGCACCCGGAAGATCTGAATACGTGAGGGCCAGAACGTCCGAACCCACGTTGAGCGACTGACCGTCCACCGTGAGCGACGCGTCCTTCGCCAGCCCGCGGTGCACCAGGGGAACCTGCTGGAAGTAGGTGCCGTTGTCTCCCATCGGCTGCACGCCCATGCGTTGCAGCTCCCGCGCTATGTAGTCCGTCGCCTTCACGTTGCCCAGTTCACCCGACTTGCGGCCGAGCATGGAGTCGGCGGCGTACGTGTAGAGTCGGGTCATGAGGTCCTGCTCGCTGATCTCCGCGGATGTCGCACGCGGTGCCAGCTGCAGCGGGAGTCGTGAAGCAGTTTCCTGGGTGGTGGACGGCAGCGCCGAGGCACGCGGTGAAGCACTGCTCGCGCGCCGTACGTCATCCGCATCCACCACTGCCTGCGGGGAGCGGCTGCCGGCCGCCTGGCTGGAAGTGGCGCAGCCGGCTGCGACCACTGGCAGCATCAGCGCCAGGAACCGCAGGTTCGAGACGATCTGCAAGATTGTACTCCTGTAGCATGTATGGAGAAAATGACCGGGCGTCTCCCCCAGCCCGGCCTGCGCTGCCCGAATATCACGACGCGCCAAGTTAATCGCGAGTTTCGCCGGTATTACACCTGGGTACTCATGGTGGTCCGGCTCCGGCCTCTGCCGCGGCACGGCATCGTGCGCCCGGTCACCGTTCGCTTCCGGATGTACCGGGAACCGTCGGTGCGCCTCCCGGGGCCGAGTTCAGCCGTGTATGTCACCGATTTCGCCGGCCGGCAACAATGTAGGAGAGAACTCACCGCACACGCTCTCCCTGCCGAAATGATTCACCTGCCGAAACTATCGCTCACACATCCATCCCGGGTTGGCTGGCGAGCCCCCCAGGCCGAGCACCAGCTTCGTATCGCGAGCTCGACACCCGTCGCGCCTTACATTCCGGAATGGGAGGACGCACGATGAGCGACCCCGCCGCAATCGCACTCGCACCGGTGGTCTCGGCCGCGGTATCCGGCGACCGGTCGGCGTTCGAGCGCCTGGTACACGAAACCAGTGGACTCGTCTGCGCCATCACGCTTTCCACCACGCGCGATGTCACCATGAGCGAGGACGTCGCCCAGGACGTGTACCTCGAGGCCTGGAAGGGCATCGGCCGTCTTCGCAACCCTGCCAGCTTCCTCCCGTGGCTGCGACAGCTCGCACGCAACCGTTCGCGCCTTGCACTGCGCGCTGCGATCCGGCGGCGTCAGCGCATCACGGACGGCGTGCCTGACGACATCCTCTCGGCGGCAGCAGACCCGCACGCAGACGCGCTGCACGCCCTCATGAGCGCCGAGGAGAAGGCGCAGCTGCAACTCGCGCTCGACTCCCTCCCTGCTGCTTCGCGTGAAGTGCTGGTGCTGTACTATCGCGAAGGACGCTCCGTGCGCCAGGTGGCCGAACTGCTCGGCATCGGCGAGGATGCGGTGAAGCAGCGACTCGCACGAGCACGCGAACGCGTGAGGCATGCCATGCTGGAGGACGCCGGACACACACTGTCGCGTACGGCACCTGGCCTGGCATTCACAGCAGCCGTGGCCACGGCACTGTCCGCTGCCACGCCAGGAGTTGCTGCGGCCGCCACACTCGGCCTGGGCAGCACCACGGCTGGCACGGGAATGCTCGCCAGGACAGGCTTCACGGGTGCGACGGGCCCTGCGCTGGGTGGCATATTCGGCGGCATGGCAGGCGGACTGACCGCAGTGTTCTCCGGCGCCCGTGTGCTGACACGTCAGGCGCGGGATGAAGAGGAGCTCAGGGGGATCCGCATCTATCGGATCGTGGCCAGCCTTCTGGTCACCTCCTTCATGCTCACGTTCCTCTTCTTCCGCTCCCCGCTCCCGGTGACGGCAGCCTTCGTCGTAACGTTCGGCGGATTCTGCTACCTCACAATTGTGTACCTTCCACGCGTCACCGCACGCAGGAAAGCGTCCGAGTTGAGGGAGGAGCCAGCGGCCGCTGTCGCACGTCAGCAGCGCGAACGCCGGGTCGCAATCCTGGGTGCGGTAGCCGGCCTCGTACTTGGCGGACTTCCCATCGTGTGCTTCTGGCTGCTCTGATGCTCTCCTTCCTGGCCCGTCGCAGACGCGAGCGACTTCGGTCTGCACCGTTCCCGGACGCCTGGCGCGCGATCATTGCGCGCCACGTGCCATACGTCAGGCGCCTCACGCCGAACGAACGCGCCGAGCTGGAAGGACACGTTCAGGTACTCCTCGCGGAAAAGTCCTTCGAGGGATGCGGCGGCCTGCAGCTGCAGGACGTGCACAGGGTCACCATCGCAGCGCACGCGGCGCTGCTGCTGCTCGGACGGGAGACGGACTACTATCCCGACCTGAAGTCCATACTCGTGTACCCTGACGAGTACGTGGTGGACGAGCCTCACGAGCTGGAGGGCGGCATCGTGGTGGAGGGTCCCGAGAGCTACGCCGGGCACACGCAGCGCCACCTGTCGGCCCTGGTGCTCTCATGGCGGGATGTGCTCGAGGGCATCCGCGATCCCGCAGACGGCGTGAACGTTGTCTTCCACGAATTCGCTCACCAGCTGGACTTCGAGGATGGTGGTGACGATGGAACGCCGCTGCATGACGATGCCAGCGCCGCGAGGGAGTTCGCGAAGGCGATCCGCTCCGGCCTGGAACGCCTGAGGGAGGACGTACGTCGTGGCGGGGACACGCTGCTCGACCCGTACGGCGCCGAAGATCCCGTGGAATTCTTCGCCGTGGCCACCGAAGCCTTCTTAGAACTGCCGCGGGAACTCAGGAGCGAGCACCCGGATCTGTACCGGGCGCTCGCCGCCTACTTCAATCAGGACCCGGCGGCTGCGGAGGACCGGCTGGCGGCTGCGGGCGCGACAGCGCTGCCGGCAGCGGAACACCATCCTCCCAGAGAGGCTTGAGCTCCTGCGAGGCGGACTCGTGCAGCCACGTGAGTCCGGACATGCCGGCTGCCACGGCCTCGCCGAAGTCCCGCGCGGCCGCCTCGCGGTCGCCCTTCGCGGAAGCCAGGCGCGCGCGCCACATGGTGTACTCGCCGCGCTCCCTCGGCACGGGTGCTCCGAGCAGCGACTCCGGGCTCGACGCGCCGGCATGCGCCGCGGCGACGGCGGCCAGCCCTCGGTACTGCAGCCTGTCCGGGTAGGCCCGGGACAGTTCCCGCAGCACGCCGAGCGCGTCGCTCCACCTGCCGAGCTGCATGTAGGCGTTGCCCAGCCAGTAGCTGTGCGAGCGGTCACCCGGCGCGAGCTGCAGCTGGTACTCCAGCCACTCGGCGGCCTGTTCGAACAGCCGGTACGCCTCGGGCGAGTCGTAGTGCGCGCGCAGGGCTTCGGCACCCACCACCATGACTCCGGCCTGTGACCAGTACTCGTCGCGCGGAAGGACGTCTGCCGCGCGAATGAGCGAGTCCAGCTCGGCCACCCTGCCCAGCGCGCCCAGCGCGCGCGCCTCGAGCACCCACGCCACGTACCGCTGCGGGAAGCGGCTGCGCAGCGAGCGTGCTGCAACGAGCTCTTCCTCATACCTGCCCAGCAGGTGCAGTGCGTGCGCGCGCTGCGTCCAGTAGGAAGACCATCCGCGCATGTCGCCGCGGTCGGGGTCCAGCTGGTCGAGGGCCTCGATTGCCTCGTGAGGCCGGTTGGTGCTCAGGGCGAGCTGCGCAAGCGTGTAGGACGCGCGCGATCCGGGCGCGAGCAGCGACGCGCGACGCGCCGCCTCACGAGACCTGTCGTAGTCGCCCGCGATGAGGGCCGAAATCTGCTCCGCCCACGCACCATGGTAGTCCGTGAGGCTCGCGGTGTCGGCCAGGAGGCCGTTCGCGAGCGAGTCGGCAAGCGCCAGCTCGTTCACGTTGAGCGCGGCGCTCGCCGCATACAGGTGTGCCAGTGCGAAGTTCGAATCCAGTCGGCGTGCCTCCAGGAAGTGCGGCAGCGAGCCGGCGTACTCCTGCGCGAGGAACTGTCGCATGCCCTGATCGAAGGCGCGGTACGCCTCGAACGTGGGCGGGTTGCGGTCCAGGCCGGGCACCTGCGACAGGCGACCGTCTGCCACGATTGCGACCACCGACATAACCCTGTCGCGAAGCAGGCGTGTTGCGGCGGACGTGGAGTCGCGCGGCACCACGACCGGCGGCGGCGCGCTGAGTGCACGTCCCGTCGCTGCGTCCACCACTTCCACCCTGACGCTCATCGAGTCGCCCTGCAGGTAGTAGCTGCCACTAACCACGGTGCCGGCGCCCGTCTCGTGCTGCAGCAGCCTCACCACGTCGGCACCGTCCTCCCCGCGTGTAGCGGCGCTGAGCACGCTGCTCCACGGGATCACGGGCGCGACCGCAGCCTCCTGCAGCCCCTGGGTTATCCAGTCGGCCGCCATGCGGCCCCAGGACTCCAGCCCGGCGTCTCCCGTCTGGTTGCTGAGCGGTGCCACGGCGAGCGGCGCCACGATCCCTTCCGCGAGAACGGGCGCGGCCGGGGAATTCCCCATGGCGTTCTTCACTATCGGCACGCTCGCCAGCGTCGCCAGCAGTGCGACGCAGAGCATCGCGACGAGACGCGGCCTGCGGGCGCGGGCAACGCCCATGCTCCCGGCAGCCGGAGTGTTCAACTGCCGCAGCGCGCTCAACACCTCGGACATGTGCTGCGGGCGGTCGTCAGGGTCGTCCGCCAGGCAGCGCCTCACGATTCCCGCGACTGGCGCGGGCAGGGCCGGCTGCGACGGCTGGTCACCTGCCACCACCATGGATGGCAGCCTGCCGGTAAACAGCTCGTGCGCCAGCAGACCCCATGCGTACACGTCCGCCCTGTGGTCTATCTCGGGATCGCCATGCCGCTGTTCGGGCGCCATGTACGCCGGTGTCCCGACCGTCGCGCCGTCCCTCGTGAGGGCTCCGCTTCCGCGACCGGTGCTGAGCAGCTTGGCCACGCCGAAGTCCAGCAGGTAGGCATGCTCGCCCGCGCACAGCACGTTCTCCGGCTTCAGGTCGCGATGCACCACGCCGGCGTCATGCGCATACTCCAGCCCTTCGGCAATGTCGCACAGCAGCGTGAGGGCTTCGGAGAACGGGAGCACTCCGCGCTCGACCATGCGATCGCGCAGCGTCTCCCCCCTGATGTGCGGCATCACGTAGTACAGCAGCCCGGCTTCCTCTCCGGAGTCGAGCAGCGGCACGATGTGCGGGTGCGAGAGTCGCGCGGCTATTCGCACCTCACGCTCGAAGCGGTCCATGCCGTAGATGGCTGCGAGCGCCGGCTCCAGCACCTTGAGGACCACCGGCCGGTCGTGCTTCCTCTCCTGCGCCAGGAACACGGTTGACATGCCGCCGCGGCCGAGCTCCCTCTCGAGCACGTAGCGATCGGCGATGGCTGCTGCGAATGCCGCGCACACGGGGTTCTCGAACTCGAGGTCGCCCCGCAGCGTGGGAATCGCATCCATGATGTCCAGCGGTACCTGGCGGTCCAGAATGCCCGCGCCCGCTTCGTGCGCGGACAGCATGGCCTCCACCTCCATCCGGAGCTGGCTGTCATTCCCGCAGGCATGATCCAGCCACCCGGATCGTGAGGCAGGGTCCCGGTCCAGCGCGCCTTCAAAGAGCACGTCGAGCCTTGCCCACCTGTCGCCGTCAGGCGACTGCTGGCCTCGTGCACCGGTAAACCGGAGCGTGTCGCTTCCGTTCATCTTCCGCATGTTCCCCGCAGGACCGGGCTGCCGGGCAAAGGCACGGAGCGCCGCGTCATCGTCAGGCGGCCCCGTAAATCTCCTTGTGCAGCCAGGCCCTCGCCTTCACCCAGTCCCTCTGAACCGTTCGCTCCGTGACACCGAGGACATGCGCTATGTCGCGCTCTCCCAGCCCCGCGAAGAACCGGTATTCCACCACGGCCCTGAGCCGCGGCGCAAACTCCTCCAGCCTGGCGAGCGCATCGTCAAGTGCCAGAAGCTCGTCAGGCGGGAGCACATCGGCAGGGTCCGGCACGCCCGAAGCATCCTCCAGCGACCTCGCCACCACGCCCCCACCACGCTTCGCAGCATCCCGCTTCCTGGCATGATCCACCAGGACCTGACGCATGGCCCGTGCTGCAACCGCCAGGAAGTGGGCCCTGTCCTGCCAGCTCACGTTTGCCGAACCCAGCAGGCGCAGGTAGGCCTCGTGCACAAGCTCCGTACGCTGCATGGAATGCCCCGCCCGCTCACGCGCCAGGGCACGTCCCGCCACACCGCGCAACGCCTCGTACACAAGAGGATACAACTCCGATGCAGCACGCTCGTCGCCACCGCCAAGACGGTGCAACAGGCGCGTCACATCGCCCGCACCACTCTCCGCATCAAGCGATCCTACCCGGGAGCCGACGCTGGTGTCGTCAGGCTCGTCCGCAGACGCTCGAGCAGTCCACGGCCTGGTGAACTCGTCCACGAGACCTCCGCTGCCGCAACCAGGAAATGCCATGCCCGCACGGCACAGCATTTCATAATACGACAGCGGATCCCGTTCGTCATCAGCGGATCGTGCGACAGTTACATCTCGCCAATCCGCCAGACCTCCAGTCAAGGCAAGCTCAACCGTCACGGTTTGCCGGCGCCCACCGCACTCACCCGCTCCAGCCCCCTGGTGCTGAGAACGTTACGGGGAAAGCGGCGAAGGTCAGCTCGATAAACCGCTATCGCATCGTCCCTGCGACCCGCCTCGTGCAATACGTCGCCGAGCATGGACCTCACGGGCTGGTGCCAGTACGGTGGCTCCATGTAGCTCATACCATCCTCCATCTCCACCGCCCGCTCCAACTCGGCTATCGCACGGTCCAGGTCGCCATTCGACCTCGCGATGTCCGCCATCAGCACGTGCACCGCGATGCCGAGTGTACTACGCATCGGCTCGGCGTCGGTTTCTGCATGAGCTGACATCAGGCTGTCCAGCTCCACCTGCGCCGCGGCCTTCTCCCCCTTCGCCACATGCGCCCGGCCACGAGCGTAGCGCGCCAGCCCCCGCCCGATCACCTGCCTGCCGGCCGGCAGCGGCTCCGCCAGAACCTCGTCCCAGCGCTCGAACGTGCTCAGCACGAGGTGAGGGAAGGGAGTCAGGAACTGCAGCGCAGGCTCCATGGCCGCTATGTCGGCCGGAATCTTCTCCGCCGTCCTGCGGGCCGCTTCCACCGCCTGTGCCTCACGACCGAGCATCATCGCAGCGAACGACATGAAGTGGTAGTTGTGCGGGTAGTAGGCGAGCGGGTAGAAGCCCATCGCGCCGAATTCACCCATGTACTGCTCGTCGGCATGCACCGCATGCTCGTTGGCGACTATTGCATCCTCCCACCGTCCAACGCGGATGTATATGTGACCCGGCATGTGAACCAGGTGCCCCGCCCCCGGCATCAGCGCGGCCAGTCGCTCGGCACACTCCACGGCCCTGTCCGCGTGGTACGCCTCCACGGCGTGGATGTAGAAGTGGCACGCACCCGGATTCTGCGGCTGCTGCTTCATCGCGCGCTCGAGCAGCGCGATCATCTCCAGCGTTCCCGGCTCCGGATCGTTCTCGCCCTTCCAGTACATCCACGGGCGCAGGTTCATCATCGCTTCCGCGGCGAGCGTCGCCGCGTCGGCATCGTCAGGCCAGGCGGATGCCGCCTCCAGCATCGCGCGCGCGTACGCACTGTCCAGTGCCTCACGCGTGGTGCCGGAGGAAGCGCCCTCCACGGGCACGCCGTACCGCAGCGCCATCGCGCGTATGTACGCCTGCTCGCGCGGAGTGACCGACGGAGCAAGCTCCAGCGCCTTCCGCGCGGCCTCACGAGCCGGCGCCTCCGCCTCCTGCGGCATGGGCAGGTTTATGTTCGGCCCCAGAACGTACGCCACTCCCCAGTAGCACATGGCACAACCGGGATCCAGTCGCGCGGCCTCCTCGAAGGAACGCCTCGCCTCCTCGTGGTTGAACGCATACGCGAGGCGCAGTCCCTGGTCGAAGAAGCGCTGCGTCATGGGCACGCTGGTGCTGATGCGCATCGAGTGCGTGCCAAGGCCGTCCATGACCTTCGCCTTCGCCATGCCGGTCGCGGCGGCGTGCTGATCGTGCTGAGCATCTGCTGCAGCCGGCGCAACCATTAGCGAGAGCGCCAGCAGTGCCATTCGTGATCTTGACATCGTTCCGTCCGAGGTTGCCTGTCGAAAGGCTTTGAATGGACAAACACCGCTGTCAGGCTCTGCATCGGCGCAGCGACCTGGTGGCAAGGTTCCCGATCAGCAGTCGTCCCCCTCGTTCTGCGCGGATCAGGGGCATCAGGCGACACGTGCGGCGCTCGCTCCGCCAGCCGGCCTGCTCGACGAGCGCGCCTCACTCAGCTCCACCGCTGAGCCAGGACGGCTGTCCGTCAACAGCATTGACAGGCCTCGCGGGTGGCCAGAGTATCAGGCGAACGTCCCACCGGAGATCATGCCTGCAATGTCCAGAACCCTGCGTTTCTTCCTCGCGTGCCTGCTACTGGCGCTGGCGAGCCCGTCGCCTGCGGCCGCACAGGCTCCAACTCCATCCGACACCGCCGGGCTTCGCAGCGCCATAGAGAACGCATCCAGCGGCTTTCGCGGCATCGTGGGCGTGAGCGTGCGCAACCTCGCCACGGGCGAGTCCCTGTCCATTCGCGGACACGAGACCTTCCCATCTGCGTCGCTGATCAAGGTGGCCATCCTCGTGACGCTCATGGACGAGGTGAATGCCGGCCGCATGGCGCTGGACGAGCGCTCCACCATGATCGCGCGCGACCGCGTGGGCGGCTCCGGCATACTCAAGCATGTGTCGTCAGGCACGGCGCTCACGCTGGAGGACCTGGCGTGGCTCATGATCACGCTCTCCGACAACACCGCCACCAACCTGCTGCTCGACAAGCTCGACGTGCGCACGGTGGGCGTGAAGATGGAGGCGCTGGGGCTGCCGCACAGCAAGGTGCACTCGAAGACCTTCCGCCGGGCGACCTCGATCGCGCCGGACTCCTCCGTGCTCTACGGGCTCGGCGTCACCACGCCTGACGAGACCACGGAGCTCTTCGCACTGCTCCACCAGGGACGTGCCGTGTCGCCCGCGCTCGACTCGCTCTCCATGCAGATGCTGCTCGCGAACCAGGACGGCACCATGCTCGTGCGCTGGCTGCCGTCCAACATTCGCGTTGCCCACAAGACGGGTTCGGTTGACCAGGCCCGCAACGACTGCGGCATCATGTTCACGCCAGCCGCGCCCGTCGCCATATGTGTCATGACGCGGGAGAACCAGGACCGCTCGTACGGAGTGGACGCCGAGCCGCACCTGCTGGTGGCGCGAATAGCGCGTGCTGTCGTGGCGCACTACAACCCCGACCTGGAGCTGCCGCAGCTTCCCCGATACTAGGGTGACATTCCTGGCTCAGGCCGCTGCGTCGCCACTCGTTCGCGACCTGGCGACGACCGGAATCCATCGGGGCTATCGTGTCCGCGAAACCGACGGCAGGACGCATCCGTAGGAAAGGCATGAACAGCGACAGGGACAGCCGCGCCAACCGCCGCCTCTCCAGCTTCGTGTCGAAGGTGGAGTCGCTCGGCCCTTCGGAATGGGGAGTACTCGAGGCGGCTGGCGCCCGGCTCTTCGCGAGGGACCCGGCCGGATTCCTCGATCGCAGCACCTACATTGGCCGTGCCATCTCCGGCCTCACCGGCGTGGGCGAGCTGCTGACCGTTCCAGCAGCCGCCGCGCTCCTGGTGGGAGGGTGGGCGGTCGGAAACCTCGCGGACGGAATCCGAATCGTGTTCGACCGTCCCCGCCCTGCACCGCTGGCACGCTCCGTCGCGGACGCGCTCGGCAGGGAGGCTGCGAAGCGTGGTGGCCACGGAGACGAAGGCTTCATTGAAGCCGTGGAGCGCCTTTCACGTCGGGCGGTGGATGCGCTGGGCTCAGCCGACGCCGCAAGACCCGCAGACCCCGTCTTCTACCTGCTCCTGGGCGCCGCCCTCGCCATTCACGGCGAAGATCGAATGGGCGCCGAGCAGGCCGCTCGTCTCTATGCGCCGGTCGAGCCCGTCATTCCGTGGAAGTCGCTGGACGAGCAGGATCCTCCGGCGGGGCTGTTGAATGGAGAGGGACCGGGGAAGCGAGACTGGTAGCGCCGAGCACGGTCCCCCCGGAAAAGCGCCCCCGCGTTGCGGCGGCGCACACCTCAGCTGGAAATCACGCCGCCTGCAGCACGCCGTCCAGCTGCCCGAGCGCAGACTTCGTCCCCTCCAGCATTCCCATCTCCACCAGTTTCTCCATCGCCTCGGCGCTCGGGAAGGTGGTGACCGACGTCATGCGCGAGCCCCCTGAAGTCGGCTCGAAGGTGAATTTCATCCGCATGCTCGGCATCGAGTCGTTCGGGTTTCCGTTCTCGTCCGCGAAGCCGTCCTCCACTTCAAAGGAGCGACCAGCGTCCACCGAGATGAAACGCCACCAGCCGGCCGACTTGCTGCCGTCGGGACCCGTCATGTGATACTCGGAACGCCCTCCTGGCTCCATGTCGTGCCGCGTGAAGGTGGCCGGCCACTCTTCCGGGCCCCAGAACTTTTCGAGCTGGCGCGGGTCGGCGTAGGCCTTCCACAGTCGCTCCACGGGTACGGGATACTCGCCTATGACGGTGAGGGTGAGGTCTTCCGGATTGGATGAGATGGACGTGATCGGCACGTGTCACTCCTTCGGTTCGGGTTCTGCCAGGACTGCATCGAGCTGACTGAAGCGGGCCTTCCACAGCTCCTCGAGGCGGATCAGCAATTCGCGCGCGTGCGCGAGGCGCTTCGGGTTGCCACGAACCAGGCGTTCGCGGCCCTGCCGTCGCTTGGTCACGAGTCCGGCTCCTTCCAGAACGGCCACGTGCTTCTGGACTGCCGCGAACGACATGTCGTAGCGTGCGGCGAGTTCGGACACCGACTGCTCGCCGGTCATCACGCGGGCGACAATGTCGCGCCGGGTGACGTCGGCGAGAGCACGGAAGACGCGGTCCACTTCGGCGTCAGAGAGTGCGGGACATACAACCATGTGGTTGTATGTAATGGCGTAGCCGCATTACGCGCAAGAGGAAATTTCAGGAGGGAAGCGAGGTTCGGCGGCGGAGCCTCAGACGAACTCGCGCTGCCTCCAGCAAACGACCGACAGCCACACCCATCCCATCACCACCGCCGCCCAGATCCCGAACACGCCCAGCGGCGCCGCCACGCCGCCGAAGAACCCGATCAGCACCACCAGGCCCGATGCCAGCGACAGGCGGGACAGCATCACCTGTCCGGTCAGGGAGAATGCGCGAGCGGCGAACAGGCAGCTCAGCGCAAGCATCAGAAAGCCGAGCCCCCCGAACACGAAGTGGAGGAGCCCGGCAGTGGAGATCGACGCGGGCATTCCCTCCGGCGTACCGGGCGGAAAACCGTCCACCGGATCCGCCGGGAAGACGGCCGCCAGCAGCATGGCCGCGCCGTAGGTGCCGAGCAGCCACCAGGGCAGGCGGGACTTCCAGGTTGCCGAGCGCGAGATGCCCGCGGCTGCGGCAATGACCAGTGCGCCGGTGACGGCCAGGTTGAGGGTCTGGATCCAGCCGCCGGGTCCGTTGGCCAGATGACTGAGCGCATGGCGAGAGAGATCGAAGCCCTCGCGCGTGAGTGCCTGGGTGAGTCCCACGATCAGGTAGATCGGTCCTGCCACTACGCCGCAGCGGAGAAGCTTCCGCGTGAGTTCGCCATGCGACGCAACCGTGCGATCATTCGGTGAACTCTCCGTCCATGTGCGCTGTTCCATGCGCCCGCCGTTGATTGAGGTTTGGAGTCCGGACGGTATACTATTACACCCATGAGTGCAAGAACTGTCTCGGACGATGCGGCTGCTCCCCGTGTCGAGGTGCTGCTCGCGACCGAAGCCCAACCTCCCATGGACCCGCGCGTTCTCCGGACGAGGGCGGCCGTCATTGCCGCGGCTCGCACGCTCTTCCTGCGGCAGGGTTACTCGGGTACGACGATGGAAGACATTGCTGCGCTGGCGGGGCGAACCAAGCGCACCGTGTACAACAACTTCGCGGACAAGGACGCCCTTTTCTCCGAGATCGTCCTGGACGTCACCGGCTACGCGGAAGAGTTCGCGGAAGGGCTGCGCGGCGAGTT
The DNA here is from genome assembly GCA_964415485.1 of uncultured Gemmatimonadaceae bacterium. GTDB lineage: Bacteria > Gemmatimonadota > Gemmatimonadetes > Gemmatimonadales > Gemmatimonadaceae > JBBQHX01. The sequence continues at coordinate 2,438 of CAYQAO010000018.1, read as the reverse complement.
TGCGCAGATCCGTTCGGACAACCTGGAGGCGTCCCTTCATTCGCTGGGGGCGCGCCTGGCGAAGGCCATCCTGCGTGCCGAGGTGGTGGAGCTGCGACGCCTGCTGATCGGGGAAGCGCGCTCCTTCCCTGCACTCGCGCGGCAGTACTACGAGCGCGCCCCGGGTCGCGTCATTGACACGCTGGCATACGGCTTCTCCTGCCTCGCGCGCGACGGCCTTATCGCGGTGCGGGATGAGCGGCGCGCCGCTGCGCAGTTCTCCTACCTGGTGGCTGGCGAGCACCTGGACCGGGCGATGCTTTCCGGCCTGCTGCCTGACGAGGAGGAGACCCTGGCCGGGGCGCGGGAAGGGGTGGAGACCTTCCTGGCGCGCTACGGGCGGGGGTAGTCAGGCAGCCTCCGTTGCGTTCGAATGAACACTTGCGCACCAGCGTCCGCTTATATAAGCTGTTTCTTGTACAAGCGGCTACTAAACCTGGAGGCGCCATGATCCACGACCTCAGCACACACCTCAAGGCCGCGACCCGATCGGTCGAGGTCCTCGAACGGGACGGAAAGCCTGCCCGAAGCGTCATTCTCGCCAGAACGTACGACACCTCCCCGGACGACCTCTGGGACGCCGTCACCAACATCGAGCGCCTTCCACGATGGTTCGCTCCGGTCAGCGGCAACCTCGAACCGGGCGGCCGGTTCCAGATCGAAGGAAACGCCAGCGGAACCATCACCGAGTGCACCCCGCCCCTCAGCTTCGCCGCAACCTGGGAGTTCGGCGGCGCCGTCAGCTGGATCGAGGTCAGTGTGGAACCGGACGACGGCGACCGCGCACGCCTCACCCTGGCCCACATCGCTCACGTGGACGACGAGTTCTGGCCGAAGTACGGCCCGGGCGCTGCCGGCGTAGGCTGGGACCTCGGCCTCGTTGGACTCGCCTGGCACATTGCCGATCCGGCGGTCGAGCGGATGGACGAGGGCACCTTCATCGCCTCCGAGCAGGGCCGAAAGTACATCGGCGACGTGAGTGAGGACTGGGGACGCGCGGAGATCGAGTCCGGCGAGAGTCCGGAGCAGGCGCGCGCAGCGGCGCGTCGCACCGCTGCCTTCTACACCGGTCAGGAGGAGCCCGTCAGCTGATGCACGCCTTCGACGTACTCGGCGATCCCGTCAGGCGCCGCATCCTGGAGCTGCTCGCCGATGGCGAGCATCGCTCCGGCGAGATCGTGGAGGTGATCCGGAAGGAGTTCGGCATCACCCAGGCCGCTGTCTCGCAGCACCTTCGCGTGCTGCGGGACGGCGGCTTTACCAGCGTGCGAATTGACGGCCCCAGGCGCGTGTACTCGGTGGAGACGAAGCCGCTGCGCGAGGTGGATGAGTGGCTGGATCGCTTTCGCGGATTCTGGGAGCCGAAACTCGACGCGCTGGAGACCGAGGTGGCGCGCGGGAAGCGTCAGCGACGGCGTTAGGCGCCCGTCACGTGATGCGCGCCGAGCACCTCGCCTCCAGGTTCACTCCGAAATCTCCGGAAACGCCATCTCGAGAATGACGGTGAGCAGGAGGGACACCCCTGCAACGATGGTCATGAGGTTCAGCGTGCTGTATCGGTGATTCCGATCCTCCTCGGTCATTCCTCCGTGTTGCTCGTTCACGCGTTGGGCAGCTCGCTGCACCGGAACTAGCGGGACCAGCGTGGCGAGCGATATGAGCCACCAGGGGTCGGGCAGTCGCCAGGTGATGCTGAGGATCAGGTATGTCGCGGCCAGTGCACCCGCGCTCCAGCCGACCGGAACTCTCGCCGAGCTAGCGATGTCCCTGACTCGCTCGAACAGGGAGAAGCTCCACAAGGGTGCAAAGAAGGTTCTCCAGAAGGGACTCAGGTCTTCCTGCGATGCCTCCCTGAGGCGCTTCCAGTTCTGGTAGAACCAGTAAAGCTCGTACATGCCGAACGTGCAGATCGACATGACGATGAACTTGTGCGTAGCCACGGGAAAGAACGGTGGCCTGGGCGTGGACCCGACCGGTGTGTAGGCAGAGTGGAACGAGAACGTCCGTCGCCGCCGCGGCTCTGCCAGCATCATTTCACCCGATCGAAGCGAAGGTCGTACACGCGCGAAGCCTGCACGCTTAGCTGCACCACCGTTCCGTTCGCGTCACGAATGAACCTGATCCTGCCGATTCGAGAAGTGAACGTGTGGTCTGCAGCGGGCGAGAGCGGGAAGTCGTCCGCAGGCGGACGGCGCATGACGAGGCGGCCGTTGTCCACGCGCACCGTCAGGCTCGTTGCCGCGTCCGGGCTGTAGTACTCGCCCGCGAACTCCTCCGGTCGCTCCGGCGGCGGGTAGGAGGTTCCTGCGACAGGCGCTTCCGTCGCCTCGCCCTGCGGAGCAGGCGGCAGGCCGAGGAACGCTCGTGCCATCTCGCCCCCCACGTTGCCCGGCTGCACG
>CAYQAO010000017.1:0-48391 GCA_964415485.1 uncultured Gemmatimonadaceae bacterium | reverse complement strand
CCTCAGGCGAGAAGGCCTTCCGGCCCCGATTCTCTTTCGTCATGCTCCAAACCTCCTACAGGTTGGAGCCTCCTGCAAACCCGGTACGGTTCATCCTGGGCGGCATTCGCAAACCTGCGGGAATAGCCTGTGGCGATACGATTAGCTTTCTCCCTCGGCGCCGTTGCACCTCGCGGGCGCCGCCAGCCATAGCCGAACAGCCCCGATTCGCTCGTGACCGACCAGGACCGACAGGCACAGCAGGGAGCGCTCCCCGCTGTCAATCCTGCCTCCCGCAGCACCCAACCCGTCATTCTTCGACCGCTAGCCGGTGAGCTGACCAGCACCGGCAAGTACCGGCGCCTCGCTCTCGTCGTCCTTCTCCTTCTTGCCGCAGCCTGCGGCGGCGACGGCCGCACCGTCCTCACCGTGTACTCCCCGCACGGCAAGGACATGCTCGAGCACTACGAGCGCGGCTTCGAGGCGGCGAACCCGGAAGTGGATGTTCAGTGGGTGGACATGGGCTCGCAGGAAGTCCTCGACCGCCTTCGCGCCGAGTCGGTGAATCCGCAGGCGGATGTCTGGTTCGGCGCACCGGCGGACATCTTCCAGAAGGCCGCCTCGGAAGGGCTTCTCGCCGCTTATCGCCCAACGTGGGCCGACGTGGTGCCGGCCGAGTCGCGCGACGTGCAGGACAGGTGGTATGGCACCTACCTCACGCCGGAAGTGATCGGCTACAACACGGACGCCGTCAGCGAGAGCGAGGCACCCACCGACTGGGACGACGTGCTCGATCCGAAGTGGGCCGGGCGCATAGTCATCCGCGACCCGATCGCGTCCGGCTCCATGCGCGCCATCTTCGGCGCCATCCTGGAACGATCCATCCGCGAGACGGGGAGCACGGACTCCGGCTGGGCGTGGCTGAGCCACCTCGATGCCAACACGCGCGAGTACACCTTCAATCCCACCATCCTCTACACGAAGCTGGAGCGGCAGGAGGGAGTGCTCACGCTGTACAACATGCCTGACATCGCCATGCTGGCGCAGCGCCGCAACGCTCCCATCGGCTACGTGATCCCGGCGAGCGGCACGCCGCTGCTGGTGGACGGCATCGCGATCGTGGAAGGTGCGAGGCAGCCCGAGCTGGCACAGGCTTTCTACGAGTACGTCACCTCGCGTGAGGCGGTGCTCACCGCCGCGAATGAGTTCCTGCGCATTCCGGCTCGCACGGACATGCCGGCGGACTCGCTGCCCGAGTGGATTCGCACGGCGCGCGAGCGCATTCGTCCCATGCCCTTGAACGCGCAGCTCATGGCCGATTCTCTGGATGCGTGGATGACGTACTGGGATTCGAACGTGCGCAACCGCGGAGCATCGCGGTGAGTGCAGGTGCGCTCCGTCTCGAGCGGGTGACGCGCCGCTACGATACGGGGCGGCCGGCGGTGAGCGGCCTGACGCTGGAGGTAGGTCGCGGCGAGCTGGTGGCACTGGTGGGCGCGTCGGGCTCGGGCAAGAGCACCACGCTGCGCATGGCCGCGGGCTACGAGACACCTGACGAGGGCCGCGTGCTCCTGGACGACCGCGATATAACCGCTCTGCCGCCGCAGAAGCGCGGGTTCGGGATGGTCTTCCAGCACTACGCGCTCTTCCCGCACATGAGCGTGGCGGAGAACGTGGCGTTCGGGCTGGAAGCGCGCGGCGTGAAGAAGGCCGAAAGGCTGGCGCGCGCGAGGGAGACCCTCACGAGCGTGGGGCTGGGCGACAAGACCAACAGGCCCGTGCAGGCCCTCTCCGGAGGGGAGCAGCAGCGCGTCGCCCTTGCTCGTGCGCTCGTCATAGAGCCGCCGGTGCTGCTGCTGGACGAGCCGCTGTCCAACCTGGATCCCACGCTGCGCGAGAGCACTCGCGACGAGCTGCGGCAGATGCTCCACAGGCTGAACGTGACGGCACTGTTCGTCACGCACGACCAGGAGGACGCGTTCGCCATCGCGGACCGCGTTGCCCTGCTGCGGGAGGGCGAGCTGCTGCAGGTGGGAACGCCGGAGGAGCTGTACCACCGGCCGGCCTCGCGCGCGGTGGCGGAGTTCATCGGGCGGGCGTCGCTGCTGCCCGCCAGGGATGAGGGGACGTACGCCGCGGTGCGGGCCGGAGAGCGCGAGGTGCTCGTTCCGGTGGAACGAACGAACGGAAGCGGCAGGCTGGCTTCACCGGTGGTGGTCCTCCGGCCGGAGTCACTCGTGTTCGACAATGCCGATGCTGCCGACGGCTGGCGCGGCGAGGTTCGGTCGCGGAGGTTCGCGGGTGGAGTGACGATGTACCGGGTGGAGCTGGAAGGGGGAGCGGAGGTGGAGGTGACGAGCTGGGACGGTGCAGTGCAGGAGGGTGAGCGCGTGGTGGTGCGGGTGGCGCGCGGTCCGGTGGCGCTGGTCGGCGACTGAGGCTTGGTGGCGCTTAGATGAGCCAATCGTGGCGTGATAGGGGCGTTCTGTGGATCGCGATTCCCATCCTCGCGATCCTGCTCTGGAGCGTCGTGCTCCCCAACGTCGCCATCGTCTCCGGCAGCTTCGAACGCGGCCTCGACCACTGGCGCGCCTTCGCCAACAGCCCCGCAGACCGCGAAGCGCTCGTCACCAGCCTCTGGATCTCCGTCCTCTCCGTAGTCTTCGCCACCCTCATCGGACTGCCGCTCGCCTTCCTCCTGAGCCGGTTCGAGTTCACAGGACGGAAGCTCCTCAGCGCCGTCGCAGTACTCCCGGCCGCCCTCCCGCCGCTCGTGGGCGTCGTCGCCTTCCTCTTCCTCTACGGCGAGAGCGGCATCGTAGCCCGGTCCGTACAGTGGCTCCTGCGCCTCGACGAACCGCCCTGGTCGCTCACCGGCGTCGGAGCCATCGTCTTCGTGCACGCGTACACCATGTACGTGTACGTGTACCTGTTCGTCTCCGCCGGCCTCGAAAGACTCGACAACTCCCTCGAGGAGGCCGCCGCAGGGCTCGGCGCAGGCAGGTGGCATCGCCTGCGGCGCGTCACCCTGCCGCTCCTCATGCCTTCCCTCGCCGGCGCCATGCTGCTGGTGTTCATGAGCAGCCTGGGCTCCTTCTCCGCTCCGTACATCTTCGGTGGCGGGTTGCGGGTGCTGTCCACGCAGATCGTTGCCTCCAAGCTGAACGGCAACATGGGCATGGCATACGTGGAGACCACGGTGCTGGCGCTCAGCGCCGTGGCAGCGCTGCTGCTGCTTCGCTGGCTGGAGAGACGCCGCAGCTACGTGCTGTCCGGCAAGGGGAGTGTGGAACGCCGCATCGTTACCGGTGGCTGGGGGCGAGCGGCTCCCGTGCTCGCGTTCCTGTTCGTGCTCATTCTGGTCCTCCCACACCTAATGGTGCTGCTGGTTTCCTTCGCGCGCGACGGAACCTGGACCACGCAGGCACTCCCGCCGGAGTACACCACCGAGAACTTCGCTCGCCTGTTCTCCGATCCGCAGCTCGCTCGCCCCATTCGCAACAGCCTTCTGATGGCGGCCATCGCAACAGCGGCCAACGTCGTCGTCTGTTTCCTAGCGGCGTACCTGGTCGTGATGCGGCGATTCCGCGGAAGGCGGCTGCTGGAACTGCTCGTTGCGCTTCCCTGGGCGATTCCCGCCACAGCTATCGCCATTGGGCTTGCAGCCACTTTCAACCGGCATGCGCCGCTCGAAGGACGAATCCTTCTCGTAGGCACTTTCTGGATTCTTCCACTGGCCTACTTCGTACGCGGCATTCCGCTGGTGACCTCTGCAGTGGAGGGAAGCCTGAGGCAGATGGACCCTGCTCTGGAAGACGCCGCCCGCGGACTCGGAGCGAGCTGGTTTCGCACGTTATGGCGTATTGTACTTCCAGCTGCGCGTCCCGGGCTGATGGCAGGTGCGTTACTTGCGGCGGTCACTGCAGTTGGCGAGTTCGTTGCAAGCGTGGTGCTCTACACGCACGCCAACCGTCCGATATCCATTGAAATACTGGCACAGCTGCGTGCCTTCTCGTTCGGCACGGCGGCAGCATACAGCGTACTGCTCATAGGACTGGTGCTGATTATCACGATGGCTGCTCGCTGGCTCGAAGGAAGAGCGGCTTTCGCCGGACGCGGTGTTACGGGATGACTCACAGCGCCTGCACCAGATCGTCGCAGCTGCAGTCGCACAACCGGCAGTCGCATAACCGGCAGTCGCACAACCTGGCAGGCAGGAGTCATGGATGGTCTTACACAAGCGGCTTCATGAATGCTGCACCGGCTCACTGAGCGCCTGACCACATGTCACGACGTCCGCACGTAGTCATCATCGGTGGAGGATTCGCCGGCCTGCATGCCGCGCGCGGACTCAGGCGTGCACCGGTGGACATAACCCTGGTCGATCGCACGAATCACCACCTGTTCCAGCCGCTGCTCTATCAGGTTGCCACGGCCATGCTGGCGCCAAGCGACATCACGATTCCGATTCGCTACCTGATGCGGCGCCAGAAGAACACACGTGTGCTGATGGCGCAGGCCGACCGCGTGATTCCCGAAGAGCGAAAGGTGATCCTGTCCGACGGGAGCATGGAGCTGGGCTATGACTACCTCATACTGGCTACCGGTGCACGTCATTCGTACTTCGGCAACGACCACTGGGAGCAGAACGCTCCGGGGCTCAAGAGCCTGGAGGATGCGCTCGAGATCCGCCGCCGCTTCCTGCTGGCGTTCGAACAGGCCGAAACCTGCGCGACCGACGAGGAGATGCATGCGCTGCAGACCTTCGTGGTAGTGGGTGGCGGTCCTACCGGCGTGGAGCTCGCCGGAATGCTGCCGAGTGTGGCGCGGGACGCCATTCGGGATGACTTCAGGCGGATAGACACCAGGAACACGCGGGTGATACTGCTGGAGGGAGGCCCTCGCGTGCTGCCCACGTTCCCCGAGAACCTGAGCAGGCGCGCCGAGGAGGCGTTGCGGAAGCTGGGAGCCGAGGTGCGGACTGGTGCGCTGGTTACGCGAATCGAGCCCGATGCGGTGTACATCGGGGAGGAGCGCATCCCCACGCGGAACGTGTACTGGGCGGCCGGCAACGCTGCTTCTCCGCTGGCCCGGTCGCTTGGAGTGGAACTCGACCGCGCCGGGCGCGTAGTGGTGAATCCCGACCTGAGCGTGCCCGGTTACCCGGAGATCTTCGTTGTTGGCGACCTGTCGGCTGCCCGTACCGCCGACGGGGCATTCGTTCCCGGAGTGGCTCCCGCCGCCATGCAGGGCGGTGCGGCCGTGGCGAGGAACATCAGGAGGTTGCTGGAAGGTCGGCCGACCGAACCGTTCCGGTATCGAAACAAGGGCGACCTGGCCACGATCGGGCGGCACAAGGCCGTCGCCAAGCTTGGCGCGTTCCAGTTCTCCGGTTACCTGGCCTGGGTCATCTGGCTGTTCGTGCACCTCATGTATCTCGTGGGGTTCCGAAACCGATTGAGCGTGCTGGTGCAGTGGGCATATGCCTACTTCACATATGAGCGTGGAGTGCGATTGATTACTGGTGCGGTAGGAACGCACGTTCGCAGAAGCAGGGAGCCGGTTGGGTCGAGTACCGGCTGATGCTCGAGGGCATGAGAAGTCCATGCCCTTGCGAAGTTTCCGTTTGAGGTGCATTTGAAGGGAACCTGGCAGTAGCAGGATCGCCTGCGACGCCGGCGATGGGCGTTTCCGTCGCTTGCGGTGGGCGAGCACGCCATCAGAGGCAGTGGAGCAACGAGATGGGACGCCAGTCTGTGGGTCAAGGTGCGCGGGATGGATCGAAGGATGGCCTCGGCACCATCGAGCAGAGGGAAAAGTCGAGCAGTTACTCGGCACCGGTCCTGACGCCGCTCCGCGATTCTGAGCTAGCGCGCCTCACAGCCCACCAGCCGGACGAGGACCGCCAGGGCCACGCGCGGTACGCTGCTGTCTTCGAGATGATCCCGCTCGCTCTCGCGGTGGTTGACGATCGTCTTCGCATCGTTCGCGCTAATGCGCGGTTTCGCGCCATGTTCAGCGCGTCCGGGCCCATGGAGCAGCCGCGATTTGTTCACGAGGTGTTCCCCGTTGGCGAATCCGACCTGCTCGCCGCCATCATCTCCGCGCGACGCGGACTTCCCGGTGTTGCAACCACGGTGCTCATTCGCGTGGGGTCGGACGACTCCGCCGTAATGGCGTCCTGTCTGGCCACGCCGGTCGAAGCGGCCGACACCGACGTACTGGTTGTGCTTCGCGAAGTGGATGCGCCGCCCGGGCAGGCGATCGAGGCGCTTTCTTCTCGCGGAGCGGTGGACACGGAGCAGCGCTCCGGAGGAGCACCCCGTCGCTCGAGCAGCCGCCACGCTGTGGATCTCGATTCCATGGAGCATGCGCGCTCCCGCGAACGACGACTCGCCGCGGTCGGCCTGCTTGCGGCGGGCGTTATGCACGACGTGAACAATGCGCTGAACCCGATCGTGGCCGCGGCGTACCTGCTCAATCGTCATGCGGACGATCCGGAGATGGTGCGTCACTACGCTGCGCGCATCAGTGCTGCTGCGGAGACGGGTGCCGCCACGGCCGCCCGAGTCGGTCGCATGCTCCGGCAGGAGCCGGTGGAGGACGCGCAGGAGCGCCCTGTCGATCTTTCGCTTCTCGCGGACGAAGTGATCGCGATGACGCGTCCCCTGTGGGAGCAGAGAGCGCGTGGCGGTCGCGTGGAGCTGGTGCGAGACCTGGAGAGCTCCGTTTGGACCATGGGAGTTGCCGGAGAGGTTCGTGAGGCGCTGCTGAACCTGGTCCACAATGCCCTGGACGCCATGGAGAATGGCGGGACGCTGGCGGTCCGGTGCTACGGTTCCGGCGATCGAGCGTTGCTCGAGGTGGAGGACGACGGCATCGGGATGGAGGCCGAGGTCCTGGAGCGGGCATTCGACCCTTTCTTCACCACGAAGGGCACACGCGGCTCCGGACTGGGCCTCGCGGAGGTTCACGGCGTCATGCGGCGGCACCACGGGCAGGCGGAGCTTCGCAGCCGCCCCGGGAGCGGTACTCTCGTTCGGCTCTCATTCCCGCGTGCGAGCTCAGTTGACCAGCCCACGGGCCGCAGGATGGCGCCGCGAGTTCCCAGGAGAGTGCTCGTGGTGGAGGACAATCCGGACAACCGCGAGTTCATGAAGGCGCTGCTGAAGTCCGATGGCCATGCGGTGGAGGCTGCTGCTGGCGTGGCGGACGCCCTGGCCCTGCTGAGCCAGCGGCAGGGTGGCGACCAGGCATTCGACCTGGTGGTGTCCGACGTAGGCCTGCTGGATGGAAGCGGTTGGGACCTGGTGAGCGCCATTCGGGAGCGCTGGCCGTCGCTCCGGGTGGGCATAGTCACCGGTTGGGACGTGGCGGCCGACGCTGAGCAGGACGCCGACTTCGTGCTGAGAAAGCCCATCCGTACCGAATCTCTCCTTGCCGCAGTGGCCGACGAGGGCTAGAGTGGCGTTTGCGGACGGAGCCAGGCGACGCTGCCGGCCATCCGTTCAGTGACCAACAGTTCAGTCAGTGTCAATGTCACAGCTGGAGCGTTCTAGCACCTCTGCCACGCGCGTTCTCCTTGCGGATGATGACGATGCCGCACGAGAGACGCTGGCGGAGCTTCTGGGTGCCCTCGGGCACATGGTGGTGGGTGAGGTGGGCAACGGACGGGACGCGGTGAGCAGCGCGGAGTCGCTTCGCCCCGACGTAGTGCTTCTGGACATCCACATGCCTGACGGGTCGGGGATCGAGGCAGCCGAGGAGATAGCTCGCCAGGTGCCCGGAACGGCGGTAGTGCTGTTCAGCGGCGACCACGCGCTCATGCTGAGCGACGACGAGGTGGACTCCACCCGCGCCATCGCCTACCTGCCCAAGCCCACGCCACCCAACGTGCTGGACGCCACCTTGCGCATGGCCGTGGCGCGCGCGCGCTCGCTACGCGACGCGCAGGAGGAGGCGAACCTCGCAAAGACGAGGCTCGAGGAGCGCAAGACCATCGAGCGCGCGAAGGGAATCCTGATGCGCCGCACGGGATCCAGCGAGCAGGAAGCCTACAGCATCCTGCGCCGTACGAGCCAGGACCGGTCGGTCCCCATGCTGGAGATCGCCAAGGCAGTTCTCGAGAGCGAGCCGGGCTACAGGGCGCCGGGAACCACCCAGTAGTCGGCGCAGCCCCGGCCGCCTGACGCGCCAGGAGACACTCCAGCTACTCCTGCACCACGCGCAGGCCGCCGGCTTCCCTGCCCGCACCACCCTGCGAACGAGGCATTCGATCAGACGGATGCCTCGTTCTGCATGTTCTCCGCTTCGTCTGCCCCCACCGGAACCTCCGGGCCGAATTCCACCTCGGCACCCGGAGGCTCGAGACGGGAAGCATCCGCGCCGGTGTCCGTCACTTCCTGCCTGACGATCGGGCTGCTCCGGCCCAGGCGCCTGACGCGGCGAGTGGACTTCCACAACGCCCAGGGACCCGTCAGGTGGCCGAGGCACTCCGCCATCACGAACGAGAACGGGAACGCGCTCCTCCCCCGGAACACGCGCCAGAGCGACCTCGCGTCGTGGAGCGGCAGGTCTGCCAGCAGCCTCCTCAGCGCCCGGAAGTCGCGATGCGCGAACAGGATCCTCAGGTGGTAGGCCACGTGCCCGGTGCTGTAGGCTCGCACCTGCCGCTCCAGTTCAGGCATGGTCTTCCGGTGGCTGTGCCAGAGCCACGCACGCGGGTCGTACACCACCGTGAACCCCGCATTGAGAATGCGGTAGTACATGTACGCATCCTCGCTTCCGCCGGCAGGCGTTCCGGCGCCGAGCGACTCGTCGAAGAGGCCAACCGTGGGATCTGCGAGGACACTGGCACGAATGGCACAGTTGGCCGTGGCGCCCATGTACCAGGCCGGAACTGGCTTGAAGCGCCGCCGGTAGTGCGCAGCCTCGTACTCGAGCCTCACGAATCCCTTGCCCAGGCCGCCATACAGCTCGAACAGGCGCTGTGCCTCCGTGTCGAGCTCCAGCGGAAGCACGTTTCCACTCACCGCCGCAACGTCCGGCCTGCTGAACGACTCCACAAGCCTCGCAACCCATTCGTCAGGCGCGACGACGTCGTCGTCCGTCATCACGATGATCTCCCCGGTGGACGCCGCAATGCCGGCGTTCCGGCCGTAGGACGCGCCGCCCCTGCGCTCGCTAACGAGCCGCACCTGCGGGAACTCCGCCACCACACCGCTCGTGAGGCCCGAGTCGGGGCGGTTGTCCACCACCACCACCTCCATCGCACCGGCATACCGCTGCGCCGTGATGGACCGCAGCGCTCGACGCAGGTCGTCGGGCCGGTCGGCGGTTGACAGCATGATCGTCACGGACGGCAGGGCGCCGGATGCAGGCAGGCGCCTGCCCACCCACTCGCGCACCTCCGCCAGAACCGACTCCCGGTCCCCGTGCGAGAGCGCAGCGGCAAGCCCCTCGGAGATGCGCTCCAGCATCTGGGGAAAGCCGACGGTTCCGCCTTCCGGCGTCAGGCGGCACTTCGCGACCGGCACTGTGCCGTTCATGACGACCGCTTCCACGGCCGCGACGCGATTGAGGTTCGTGAGCGGCACAAGCTCGCTGCGGATATCCAGAGTGCACACGGATACGGACGACGCCTGCCTGTCACCTGGTGGATCGCATTCGATCGGCGGCGCATCCGGCAGCGGAGCGGGCGGGTGGTCGGCGGCAATCCTGTCCGCCTGCTTCACCGCCTTGTCGTAGGCTGCGGCTCCGCCCCGCAGTCCTGCGGCTTCGCCCAGCGTGAAGCGGAGCGGCACTCCGCTGCGACCCGTGAGTGCACGCGCCACTCGCCGGGCGAAGTAGGTGCGCCACCACCAGCGCATCATTGCCCTGAAGGCACGGCGCTCACCGGGATACGCCGCGAGGCTGCGCTTCACATATGCCGCGAAGCCTGTTCCCCACTGCTTCAGCTGGCGCTCCAGCTCCCGCATCTCGCGCCTGTGCCTGTGCCTCACGAGTGCATCGGGCGAATACGCCAGCGTGTACCCCTCCTGCAACACCCTGAAGTACATCTCCAGGTCGCCGCCGCCGTCGCTCGCAGTGCCTACGTCAAGGGCCGGGTCGAAACCTCCGAGCTCGGTAAGGACGCTCCGCCTGAATGCCATATTGGCGCCGGTGCCGAACCTGCCGGCTCCATGGTGCCACGCCGTATCCGACGATTGCAGCTGCGTGGCCCGATACCACTCGCGTCGCCAGCCTCGCAGGAAGCCGCCGTAGGCCTCGAAGAGTCTCTGCGCCGGCGTCTCCAGCTCCAGCGGCACCACGCTCCCCGTAACGGCAGCCAGCCCCGGCGACGCCGCAAACAGGCGCCCGATGGCCAGGAGCCAGCCGGTGTCCACCTCGGTGTCGTCGTCCGTGTAGGCGATCACCTCACCGCGCGCTTCCGCGATGGCCCGGTTCCGCGCCCAGTCCAGCCCCGGGCGCTGCTCCAGCACATAGCGCATGTGCGGAAACCGTTCTGCCACGATTCGACGGGTGGCATCCGTGGCGGGGGCGTTGTCCACGACCACCACCTCGTAGTCGGGGTAGTCGAGCTTGTCTATCGCATCCAGGCAGCGGGCCAGGTCCTCCGGTCGGTCTCGGGTGCACACCGCCACGGTTATGCTGGGCAGCGGCTCCTCCGCGACGTCGGGGTCGCTCACAAGCCGATCCAGCCCGGCCCTCACGGCCTGCGCGGGCGCATCCCAGCCCGCGGCGGGGCTCGATCGGCCCGCGTCCGCGAGCCAGCCAGAGATACCGGCGTGCATGAGCTCCTGGGCCAGGCGCGTGGCAACCGCGGCCGCAATCGCGTCGGCGGCCACGACGCCGTTGCCATCGGGGCGCAGCACCACCTCGCCGAGCATGCGGCGGCCGATCCGGACCAGGAGGCGAAGGGCGGCAGCGCCGGGTACGGTCCGCAGCGGACGAATACCCTTCGCCAGGTCGAGCTGCGCAACCTCAATGACTTCGGACGTCACCCTGTCGTTTTCTCCCTTTTCTTGAAGTGACCGGCAGCATGATAAGCATTCGGCCGCTCGATTGTCCGGTCCGCCATCCTGCCCGGCGCTACGTGGCTTATCCGGCTGCGGCGCTCAGCCCTCGATGGTTATGGTCCTGCCCGCCTGCCTCTGCCGAAATTCGCGCGCCGTGCCAGATTCTACGGCAGATATCACATACACCGTGCCGCCCGGAATTCCGCGGCAGGTGGATCGTGCCCGGGACTTGCCATGAGGCCGGGTGACGCATCCGCTCGGCGCCCCGGGGCCGCGGCGACCAGCGCCCGCCGTCGAGCATTCAGTGCGGGCAGACGAGACCCCATTCCCTTGCGGGAGCACCCGATTCCAATACCTGTAAATGCGAACGCCAGCGTGACGGAGGTTCACACACTGCCCCAACCGCCAGCCGATACGGGCGACGATGACCACAGGTCGCTGCTGCAGCGGATCGTGTCGCGCTGGAGCGCGCTGTGGGGAGTGCGCGGCCTCGTCCGGGAATTCGCGCTCCGCGACCTGAGGGTTCGCTACCACCAGGCGGTGCTCGGCGCGCTCTGGGCGCTGCTCATGCCGGTGCTCGTGGTACTCACCGGACTGGTGCTGCGTCTCGTGGTGGCGCAGTCCAGCGGCGTGGGCGACGGCATCGCGTCGCTCGGCGGCATAGTGGTGAGGGCGGTGGGGTGGTCGTTCTTTGCCGGCGCGCTGGGCTTCGCCACATCGAGCCTCACGGCGAGTGCGGTGCTGGTGGGCAAGATCTACTTTCCGCGTGAGGCGCTGCCGGTGGCGACGGTCGTCGCGCAGTGCGTGGACCTTGCGGTGGGTGTCCTGATGGCGTCCGTGGTACTGCTGTTCCTGGGCGTGGATCCCGGCATGCAGATGCTCTGGGCGGTGCCGCTGCTCGTGGTGCTCGTCCTGCTCACCGCTGGTGTGTCCCTGCTGGCGGCGTGTGCCAACCTGTTCTTCCGTGACGTGCGCTACCTGGTGCAGGTGACGCTCACGTTCGGGATCTTCTTCACGCCCGTCTTCTACGACTCCACCCGGCTCGGTGCCAGGGGGGCGTCGCTCGTGATGCTGAATCCACTCGCGCCCGTCCTCGAGGGGCTTCGATTGAGCGTGGCGGACGGACACTCGCTGCTGCAGCCGCTGGTGGTGGACGGCATCACCGCCTGGTCGCCGTGGATGCTGTTCTATCCCGCGGTCTTCGCTGTCGCTTGCCTGACGCTTGCCGCGCTGCTGTACGACAGGCTCGAGCTGACCTTTGCGGAGTATCTCTGAGGTGACGCGTGTCTGAGCCCGCGGTGCGATTCGAGCGTGTATGGAAGCGATTCCGGCGCGGAGACGTGCACGATAGCCTCCGGGACCTCATTCCTTCGCTCGCCCGGAAACTCATCCGTCGCGACCCGAAGCCCGCCGGTGCGGAGAAGAGCTTCTGGGCGCTGAAGGACGTGAGCTTTCATGTATCCACCGGCGAGGCGCTCGGGATCATCGGGCACAACGGAGCGGGGAAGTCCACCGCCCTGAAGCTGCTCACGCGGGTACTCGGCCCCACGTACGGTCACTGCTCCGTTCGCGGCAGGGTGGGCGCGCTCATCGAGGTGTCTGCAGGATTCCATCCGGATCTCACGGGACGGGAGAACGTGTACCTGCACGGAGCCGTCATGGGGATGTCGAGGTCCGAAGTTGCATCGAAGTTCGACCGGATCGTTGACTTCTCGGGCGTGGAGGCGTTCCTGGACACTCCGGTCAAGCGCTATTCGTCAGGCATGAACGCCAGGCTCGGCTTCGCCATAGCGGCTCACCTGGACCCGGATGTGCTGATAATTGATGAGGTTCTGTCAGTGGGTGATGCCTCGTTCCAGCGGAAGGCGCTCACGCGGGTGAACGAGCTCGTTCGGGGCGGTGTGCCGGCGGTGCTGGTCACTCACCAGCTGGACCAGGTCACCTCGTTGTGCACGAAGGCGCTGGTGCTGGAGCGCGGCCAGGTGGTTGCGGACGGTACGCCGTCCGAGGCGATCGCCAGTTACCTGTCACGCAGCATGGATGAGGAGCTGCCTGACGAGTTCTCCGTGCTCTCGATCGGGTCCATGCGGCGCCAGACCCCGCGGTCCATGGAGCCGGGCGGTACGCTGGTGCTCTCGATCGAGGTGATAGTCCGGGACGTTCGCCTCGCCGGCGTGCAGCGTCTCGTAGTCCGAGTTAGCTCGGCGCTCACCGGCAGTGTCGTGTTCGAGGGGTCGCTGGACGAGGCCGGCATGCGCTCTCCCACGCGGTCCTCGTGGTACTGGGCGGAGGTGGCGATCACGCTGGTTGCGCCGCCCGGGCCCTATCATGTGGAGTTCGTCGTGGTGGATGCGCGTTCGGGGGACGAACTCTCCCGGGCAGGCGGCGTCTACACCTCCATCGAGGGCGGCGGCCGGATCAAGGGCGCGCCGTCAGGCAGCATGACTGCCAGGGTAACGCACGCCGCGGAGTACGGTGTGGCGAACGAGTTCGTTCCGACTCCGGCGAGCGAGGGGTGACTGGGCGACTGGCAGGGGGCAAGCCGGCGCTCTCGCTCGTGGTGTGCACGCGCGATCGGGCCGAGAGGCTTCCGGCGCTGCTCGATTCGTTGCGGGGCATCCGGACCGAACGCCCGTGGGAGCTCGTGCTGGTGGACAGCGCGTCTTCCGATGCGACTCCGGAGGTGCTGGCAGCGCTGGCGAGCGGGCAGACCTTCGGCCCGCTGGTGGAAATCGCGACTGTTCGTGAGGCAGAGCCCGGGCTCGCGCGCGCGCGCAACGCGGGGCTGGCCGCCTCACGAGCACCTGTCGTTGCCTTCACGGACGACGACTGCTACCCCGAGCCGGATCTCGCGGATCGCTGGCTGGAAGTGTTCGAGGACGCGAACATCGGATGGGGGAGTGGCCGCATACTCCTGCACGACCCTCTTGACGCGCCTGTCACGATCCGGCTGGAGCGGCAGGAGCTGCTGTTCGACCCCGGCGATTACGTGCGGCCCGGCGTTGTGAACGGCGCGAACATCGCCGTCAGGCGCACCGTGCTGAACGACATCGGGGGGTTCGACGAGCGGCTGGGGCCGGGCACGCGCTTCAACTTCGAGGACGTGGACATGGCGGCGAGGGCATCAGCGGCCGGACACAGGGGCGGATATTTCCCCGGGCCGACCGTGCGACACCACCACGGCCGTCGTCCCGGACCGGAACTCGATGCCCTGCTCGCCTCGTACGATCATGGGCGCGGCGCCTACTGGGGCAGCCTGCTCCTGAGGCCCGGCTATCGTCGTTATGCGGTGAGGAACCTGCTGGTGAGCTTCGTGCGGAAGCCGGCGCCTGTCGTCAGGCGCGAGCTGGAGGGCATGCGGGACTACCTGCGCATCGGGCAGGCCGCTACGGCGCCCTTCGCTCCGCGTAGTCGCTCAGCTGTGCGGTGAGCGGCAGGATGAGCACCACCAGAAGGCCAGCCGCGAAGAAGGGAACTCCTGCGCCCAGGTGATCGAAGGCGAGGCCGGCCAGCAGCGGGAACGTGGAGCGGGTAATCCCGCCGAACGTCTGCTGCGTGCCCATGTATACTCCGCGGTCGCGAGGGTCTATGACGCGCGACAGCAGGGCAGTGACGCACGGGAACGTGAACGCGGTTCCAATCGGCCACATTGCCACCGCGAGAGCGAGCGTCGGATAGCCTGACGCCAGCGGAAGGCTCATGAGGCCGAGTGCCAGCGTCACGAGTCCCATTCGCGCAAGCTTCGCCTCGCCGAAACGGTCCACCATGGGGCCGAGCACCAGCGCGCGGGTCAGCACCGAGATCGCGCCCACGTAGGTGAAGAAGAAGCCGATAGTCTTCTCCGTAACGGCGAACTTGTAGGCGAGGAAGAGCGCAAGCACGGCAGTGCTGCCCTGGAATGCGCCCATCGCCACGCTGTAGATCCAGATCAGGCGCGATGGCGGCTCTCCCGGATGCGACACCACACGCAGGATCGTGTCGCTCGATCGCCTGACCGCGCCCTTGCCGCTGCCCCTCGCCTCCACCGAATGCGACTCGTGCAGGAACTTCCAGGCGAACACGATGTTCACGGTGCAGAGCACGGCAGCGAAGAGTCCGGGCGCAGGACGTCCCAGCTGCATGGTGGTCGAGCCGAGCACGGGACCTATGGTGACACCCAGGTTCGTGGCGGCCGACAGCCATCCGAGCGAACGCGCGCGATCCTGCGGTCGCGTGGCGTCCGCCACGTATGCCTGGATCACGCCCACCGTTCCGCCGCCCGCGCCCTGGATCACCCGCGACAGCAGCAGCAGCCACACGCTGTCGGCAAAGGCGAATACCACGTAGGCGATTGCGGATGCGCTGAGCCCTATAAGCAGCGCGGGGCGACGTCCATACCTGTCGGAGAACCGCCCCCAGAGCGGTGCGCTCACGAGCTGCGCTACGGAGAACGCAGCTATGAGGACGGTGACGACGAAACCGCTGGCGCCCAGGTCCGTGGCAAAGAATGGCAGGAGCGGAATCACCATCAGCACGCCCACCATGTCCACGAAGGCCGTGACCATCAGGATGGCCAGCTTTCGTGCACTTCCGCGATGCGTGCTTTCTGAACCGGCTCCGCTGCCGCCGGGCGCTCCCGGGCGTGGAGCGCCGGGTTCTTGCGTCACGCGTCCGCCCTGCCCAGCGCGGCTGGTGCCACCGACCTGCCCACGATTCCCGCCACCGCGATGATCGTGAGTACGAACGGAATCATGCTCACGAACTGCTGCGGCACGGCACCCACCTGGCCCAGCAGGATGCTCAACGAGTCGGCTGCGGCGAACAGGATGCATGCAGCGGCCACGCGCATCGGCATCCACCTGCCGAAGATCACGGCCGCCAGCGCTATGAAGCCGCGTCCGGCAGTCATGTTGTTCGTGAACTGGTGCTGTTCCATCGCCAGGTACACTCCCGCGAGCCCCGCGAGGGCGCCGGAGAGAAGGACGCCCGCATAACGAACGGAGTCCACGTTCACGCCGGCGGTGGTGGCGGCTTCAGGGTGCTCCCCCACTGCCCGGACGCGCAGGCCGAAGGTGGTACGAAAGAGCAGGAACCACACTGCAGGCAGCGCGAGCACGCCCATCCACACCAGCGGGTTCGTCAGGGTGGCGGCAGCGACGCCCGCGCCCTCCCTTCCGAAACCGGGGATGCGTGGCGAGTTGGAGCTGCTGTCGAACGCGAGGCGCAGGAAGAACGTGGTGGCACCGACTGCGAGCAGGTTCACCGCAATTCCGCTCACCACCTGATTCGCGCGATATCGCACGGTCACCACGCCCAGCAGTGCAGATGCGAGTGTTGCACCTGCCACACCTGCCATCAGCCCGATGACCGCGCTCCCACTGTAGTACGCACCCAGTGCGCCGCAGAAGGCTCCCGTGAGCATGAAGCCTTCCAGGGTGAGCGCGATGATCCCCACGCGTTCACTCATCACGCCGCCGGCGGCAGCGAAAAGGAGCGGCAGCGCCAGGCGAAGGGTCTGAAGGAGGAAGGTGAGGAGAATCATGCCGCCCGCTCCGCGCGCCTGAGTGACTCACGTCCGCGTGCGGCACGCAGCTCTGCGCGCACCGCGGGAACCGAGGCGGCGACCGCGAGAATCACCACCGCCTGCAGCACGTCCACGATCTCCTTGGGCACCAGGGCGTTCACCGCCAGCCCGCCCTGCGACAGGGTGGCGAAGAACAGGGCCGACAGGACTATGCCTAACGGGTGATTGCGCCCCACCAGCGCCACCGCAATGCCGAGAAATCCCGAGCCGGCAGCAAAGCCGTCCTCGTAGTACAGCTTGTACCCGAGCACGAAGTTGATCCCCCCGAGTCCCGCCAGTGCGCCCGCAACGAGCATGGCCCGCGTCCACGACCTGCCCACGTTCACTCCACCGTACTCCGCAGCCTCCGGCTGAAGCCCTGTCGCACGAAGCTCGTATCCGCTGCGCGTACGGAACAGCCACCAGCCCACCACGACAGATGCGGCGACCACCACCAGCACGCTGAAGTTGGCGGCGGAACCGTGGAACGATGGAAACGCCGACGAAAGCCGCGGCAGCTGGCCTGCGGTGATCTCCGGCGTGTGGAGCGTTTCGGGAACGGCCAGGTGAGTTGCCGTGGCCCAGTTCAGGAACGCCAGCACCACGAAGTTCAGCATGATCGTCACAATCACTTCGTTGGCGCCGAAACGCGCGCGCAACAGCCCGGGCACGGCACCCACCACTCCTCCACCGGTCATCGCAACCGCTATCAGCAGCGGGATCGCAACGATCACGGGAAGGCCCGCAGGCAGCAGCATGCCGATCACGCCAGCCGCAAAGCCACCAGCTGCCAACTGTCCCTCCGCACCGATATTGAACAGACCCGCGCGCGCCGCCACGGCAAACGCGAGCCCGGTGCACGTGAACGTCGTGGCCTTGTACAGCACCTGCCCGATTCCGTAGGGATTCCCCCACGAGCCCTCGAGCAGCAGCCGGTACACGTAGGACGGCGACTGCCCGAACGCGAGTATCAGCAGGTCGCCCACAACCAGGGAGACCAGCAGCGCGACCACCGGAGGCAGTATGGCCTCCTCCAGGCGCTCGCGTCGCGCGACGGTGCGCGCATCGGCACTCGTGCCGGTGTTCATTTCGCCTTCACTCATGGCGCAGCCTGCCTCGCTCCCGAGACGGGCACATCCGAGCCTGACGCGCCGGTCATGTACTGGCCGAGTATCTCGGCACTGGCTTCCGACCTGTCGAGCAGGCATACGAGCCGCCCGCCATAAAGGACTCCGATGCGGTCGGACAGGGCGAGCACCTCGTTGAGGTCTGCGGACACCAGCAGGATGGCCCGTCCTGCCTCACGAGCCCTGCGCAGCTGCGCGTGGATGAACTCGATCGCGCCCACGTCCACGCCGCGGGTGGGTTGTGCCGCCAGGAGCACGCGGAAGTCGCGACCCATCTCTCGTGCGATGACGACCTTCTGCTGGTTGCCGCCCGAAAGCGCCCTCACCGCCAGTTCCGGGTCCGCCGGCCGGATGTCGAAGTTCCGAATGTTCTCGGCGGCGTTGGCCTTCACCCGCGTGCGGTCCAGGGCGCCTGACGAGCGGGCGTAGTGGTGCTGCTGGCCGAGTACCAGGTTGTCGGCGACTGAGAAGTCCAGGATGAGTCCCCGTTGCTGGCGGTCTTCCGGGATGTGCGAGAGACCGACGTCTCCGCGCTCGCGTACGGACAGTCCGGAGATGTCGCGTCCCTCGAGGTGGATGCTGCCTTCGCTCAGCGAAGCCAGGCCGGCGATGGCATGAATGAGCTCGGTCTGGCCGTTTCCTTCCACGCCGGCGATGCCGACTATCTCGCCGGGTGCGATCGAGAGGGAGAGCGAGTCCACGGCCCGGGCGCGGCGAGAGGACGAGACCGTGATGCTGCGGAGTTCGAGCGCCGGCGTGGAGCGGGCACTTGCGCCGGTGCGGGCGGGAGTGGTTGTGGCGAGGGGCAGGGCAGGGGGTATGATGCTGTTGGGGGGGGCCCCCCGCTCCCCTCCCACCACATCCACGTCACCACCCAGCGCCACCGCCCCGGCCAGCGACACCTCACGACCCACCATTGCCCGCGCCAGCTCCGCCGGCGACGTATCCGCCGTACGCGTGCGCAGGACCGTGCGACCGGCACGCATCACCGTCACCCGGTCGGAGATCGCCATCACCTCGTCCAGGCGGTGCGTGATCACCACTGCCGTACCGCCCTCCTCACGCAGGCCGCGCAGCACGGTCCACAGCTCTTCCACCTCGGGCGGGGACAGCACCGCAGTGGGCTCGTCAAGCACCAGGATGCGCGCACCGCGGTAGAGAACCTTGAGGATCTCCACCCGCTGTGCCTCTCCCACCGACAGCGAGGACAGCGGCGCGTCCGCAGCCACCCGCAAACCCGTGCGCCGCGCAAGCTCGCTCACCTCACGCACCGCGCTCTCCCGGTCGAACAGTCCGCCGCGCCTGGGCTCCAGCCCCAGCACCACGTTCTCCGCAACCGTAAGCGGCGGCACCAGCATGAAATGCTGGTAGACCATCCCGACACCCGCAGAAATCGCCTCGGACGCCGACCAGCCGGTAACGTCCACGCCGTTCACCTGCACGGTGCCCGCGTCAGGCGTCAGCACACCTGCGACAATGCGCATCAGCGTGCTCTTCCCGGCGCCGTTCTCTCCCACAAGCGCGTGGATCTCGCCCGGCGTGACCTCGAGGTTCGCATCCGCATTGGCCACCACCGCGCCAAAGCGCTTCCGGATTCCCGTGAGGCGGAGTGCAGGAGTGAGCGCCGTGTCCGGCGACTCGGCCGCCGGCACTTCGTCTGCGCCGCCCGAACGTTCAGTCGTCAACGCGAAGAGGGAACCGGGATGGCTCCGCGAATGATCGAATCGCGAAGTGCCTCCACGCGCGCCCGCGCGGCCGCCGGAATGAGCGCGCGGTTGTTGTCGTCATACACGTAGTCCACTCCACCCTCTGCCAGTCCGAATTCGAAGCTGCCACCCGTGAAAGTGCCGTTGCTCACGCGCTCGATCGCGTCGTACACTGCCGCGTCCACCCCTTTCACCATTGACGTGAGAACATAGCCGGGAGCTTCGGCCTGCTGGTCCGAGTCCACGCCGATCGCCAGCCGGTTCATCTGTCGCGCGGCCTCGAACACGCCGAGCCCCGTGGAGCCTGCCGCGTGGAAAATCACGTTGACGCCGGACTGGTACTGGCTCAGCGCGAGTTCCTTTCCGCGTCCCGGGTTGCTGAATGCTTCCGGCGTGACGCCGGCATACTGGGACACGACTGTACATTCGGCGCACACGCGCCTCACTCCGGCCCTGTAACCCGCCTCGAACTTGTGGATGAGCGGGATGTCCATCCCGCCCACGAAGCCCACCCGGCGCGAGTTGCCTACGAGCGCCGCGAGCGCACCGACAAGGAACGACCCCTCCTCCTCGCGAAACCGCAACGCCGCAAGGTTCGGAGGCAGCCCGATGGGATTTCCGGCCGCGTCCAGCTGGACGGAGAGATCCACCCCTGCGAACGACACGTTGGGGTACTCGCGCGCGAGCAGCATCAGGTCGTCGGTGAAGATGAAACCGACGCCGATCACCAGGTCCGCGCCCTCTGCTGCGAGCAGCCTCAGGCCCGCCTCACGGTCGGAGCCGTCACCGGGCTCGATGAACTTCACCCGCGCGCCGAGCTCGCGCATGGCGCGCTCCGCACCCATGTAGGCGCCGTCGTTGAACGACTTGTCGCCCCTTCCACCCACGTCGAAGATGATGCCCACGTCCAGGCCGTCGCCTTCCGGAAGGGTGGTGGCACCGGGAGGGTGAATGAACTGCAGCACGACATGCGCCGTGAGCAGCAGGCCGAGTACAGCCAGGATTCGTCGCATTGCGGCGAAGTTTCGCGGAGATGCGCCCGGGTTGCTAGTGGTGGAGGCGCTCGCAGGGCCGGCGACTTGTCCCGCGCTCGCGCGAACCGTTCATTTCGGGAATGACCGAACGCGTGCGGACTCGCTTCCTGGTGGTGGGGAGCGGCATTGCGGGCTTACACACGGCTTGGCGAGCGAGCGAACGCGGCAAGGTGATGCTGCTGACCAAGCGCTCCCTCTTCGACAGCGCCACCGCGTACGCGCAGGGCGGGATTGCGGCGGCGCTGGGAGCGGGCGACTCGCCGGAGCTGCACTGGAGGGACACTCTGGCGGCCGGAGCAGCCCTGTGTGACGCTGCCGCGGTGCAGGTGCTGGTGGAGGAGGGCCCGGCCCGCGTTCGAGAGCTGCACGCAGCGGGCGCTCACTTCGACCTCGGTCCCTCCGGACGGCTGCAGCTGGGCCACGAGGCCGCACACTCGCGCAGGCGCATAGTGCATTCGCACGGCGACCAGACGGGCGCCGAGGTGGCGGCGACGCTCATCTCCCGCGTGCGTGAGTCGGATCAGGTCGAGGTGATGGAGAAGGCGCGCGTGCTCGACCTGATAGTGGACGGCGACCGCTGCTGCGGCGTGCGGGCGAGCGTGGCCGGGGTGGCCACCGAGATAATCGCCGACGCAACCGTGCTGGCCACGGGCGGGGGCGGCCAGGTCTATCGCTATACCACCAATCCTCAGGTGGCCACGGGGGACGGCTTCGCCATGGCGCACCGGGCGCGCGTGAAGCTGAGCGACATGGAGTTCGTGCAGTTCCATCCCACGGCGCTGGACACGCCCGAGAATCCGCTGGCCCTGATCTCGGAGGCCGTTCGCGGCGAGGGTGCGGTGCTGGTGAACGACCGCGGCGAGCGCTTCATGCAGAAGAAGCATCGTCTTGCCGAGCTCGCTCCGCGGGATGTGGTGGCGCGCGAGGTGTATCGCGAGCAGCGGTCGGGGAGGCGCGTCTTCCTGGACGCCCGCCACCTGGGCGACGGATTCGCCGGACGCTTCCCGGGCATACACGCGCTGTGCATGGCGCGTGGCATTGATCCGGGGAAGGAGTTGATCCCGGTGACCCCCGCGGCGCACTATATGATGGGTGGCATAGTGGCGGACCTGGCGGGTCGTTCCAGTCTGGCGCGACTGTACGCGGTGGGCGAGGTGGCACGCACCGGGGTGCATGGTGCGAACCGTCTCGCGTCCAACTCGCTGCTGGAAGGACTGGTTTTCGCGGAGCGTGCGGCTCGGGACATGGTGGGTACGCCGAAGCTTACGGGTGCGCCGCGCAAGTCCGGCTGGGAGGTGCCGCAGCTGGTGGACCGCGGCGCCGCGCAGGTGGCGGCCGACGAGGTGCGCCGGCTGATGTGGGAGCATGCGGCCATCGCCAGAACGGCAAGCGGCCTGCGGACGAACCTGCGGCTGCTGACGGACATCGAATCGCGGTTGCCGGCGGGAGCCACGGAGGAGTTGAACCTGGTACAGACGGCGAGGCTTATCACCGAGGCCGCGCTGCTTCGCAGGGAATCGCGAGGCGGCCATTATCGAGCCGATTTTCCGCGATCGAAGCGCAAGTGGCGCGGGCGTCACATAGAATGGTGACGGTGATGCATCTTTACTGTTCCGCCGAGTCTTTGATCTCCAATCCCCATTCTCTTGTACTCGACATATTCTGAAAGCGCCGACGTTGCGGAGATGCAGGAGCGCATTCGCGAGCTTGCGCGCGAGCGCAACGCGGTGGTGCTTGCCCACAACTACCAGCGCCCGGAGGTGCAGGACGTAGCCGACTTCGTGGGCGACTCGCTGGGCCTCTCTCGTGAGGCGGCGCGCACCGAGGCGGACGTGATCGTCTTCTGCGGCGTGCACTTCATGGCGGAGACGGCCGCCATCCTCTCCCCCCGGAAGACGGTTCTGCTTCCGGACATGGCAGCGGGCTGTTCGCTCGCGTCCAGCATTGACGCGAACGAGCTCCGCAGGTGGAAGGCGGAGCATCCCGGCGCCGTGGTCGTGTCGTACGTGAACACCACTGCCGAGGTGAAGGCGGAGACCGACTACTGCTGCACGTCCGGCAATGCCGTGGAGATCATCAACGCCATCCCCGCAGACAGGGAGATCCTCTTCCTGCCCGACATGTTCCTCGGTGCGCACGTGAGGCGCGTTACCGGGCGGGAGAACATCCACGTGTGGATGGGCGAGTGCCACGTGCACGCGGGCATAGATCCCGAGCACATCACCCTCACGAGGGAGCAGAATCCGGGTGCGGAGTTCCTTATCCACCCGGAGTGCGGCTGCGCCACGAGTGCAGTGGATGCGGTGTCGTCCGGTGCCGTGGACCCGCGTGGCGTGCAGATCCTCTCCACGGAAGGGATGATCCGCCGGCCGGCAACTTCCGAGAACGACACCTTCATCGTTGCCACCGAGGTGGGGATCCTGCACAGGCTGCAGCGCGAGAATCCGGGCAAGAAGTTCATTCCGGCGAACGAGCGCGCCGTGTGCACGTACATGAAGGTCACCACGTTGCCGAAGGTGCTGCGTTCACTGGAGAGAATGGAGCACCACATCACGGTGGAGCCCGGGATTGCGGCGAAGGCGCGCCTCGCGATCGAGCGAATGGTCTCCATCGGCGGCAACACCCCGCTCTCTCCCGTTCCGGAAGAGACTTCGGACCCGGGCGAATGACCACGCCGGAGCAGCCAGGATCGGGCGGCGAGGCACAGGGCCGGCACCGGCCCGTCGTGAGGCCTGACGAGAGGGTGCGCGCGCCGCGCACCATCACCCCGGGCGAAACCCCGGCCATCAACGCGAGCAGCGTCTGGTTCCCACTCGGCCGCGCGGAGCTGGAGGCCGTCGTTCGGGATGCCCTGCAGGAGGACGGGGCGCTCAACGACCTCACGACGCTCGCCACCGTGCATTCGGACAGGAAGGCGCGCGCATCGCTGGTGGCGCGCGAGGATGGCGTCATTGCCGGAGTCCCCCTTGCAGTGGAAGCCTTCCGCCAGATGGATCCCAAGGTCTCCATTCGCGTGGATGCGGAGGACGGCTCCCGCGTCTCGGCAGGCCAGTCCGTGCTGTTCCTCTCCGGACACGCCAGGCCCATGCTCTCGGCCGAACGCGTCGCACTGAACTTCCTGCAGCGACTCTCCGGCATAGCGTCCCTCACCAACCTGTTCGTGCAGGCCGTGCGTGGCACGCGTACCCGGATCCTGGACACGCGCAAGACCACCCCCGGCTGGCGCCGGCTGGAGAAGTACGCGGTGCGGTGCGGTGGCGGCGTGAACCACCGCTTCGACCTGGCCACCGCGATCCTCATCAAGGACAACCACCTTCAGGCGCTGGACGGCGACGTGCGCGTGGCGGTGGAGAGAGCGCGGGCGCTCGCCCCCAACGGCGTTCAGGTGGAGGTGGAGTGCGACCACGTGGAGCAGGTGTCCAGGGCGCTCGAGGCTGGCGCAGACATAATCCTGCTCGACAACATGAGCCTCGCGGACCTGCAGGAGTGCGTGCGCATGGTGAACGGCCGGGTGCCGCTGGAAGCCTCGGGCGGCGTGAGGCTCGAAACGGTGCGGGCCATCGCGGAGACGGGCGTGGATCGCATCTCCGTGGGTGCCCTCACGCACTCGGCGCGCGCAATGGACCTGGCGCTGGAGTTCGCCTAGCGATCCGCGCCTGGCGTCCGTGCGGCCTGCGCCGCGGGTACCGGTAGTGTTCACGGCGCAGTCGGGGATTCCCTGACTGCGCTGTCCGCTGTTCGGCCGTCACTAATCGCTGATTCCCCGACGGACGGCCATGGCCCAGTCCGGCAGATTCTCCGTACAAACCCAACCTTACGGGGAATCCAAAGTGTCATCAGAAAACGATCAGGTCCACGTCGGGGCAGTCGAGATGCTCAACGAGCCGGCTACCCGAAGGCTGTTCCTCCGCCGCTCGGCGGTTGCTGCGCTCACAGTGCCTGCCGTCGCCGCGCTCGGCTGCTCACCGGCCGACGGCGCACAGGCCGCCAATGGCCGTCCGCGCAATCCCGCCGCGTCCGACAGCGATCACAGCGGAGGCTCCACCGCGCCGCATCCGGCGGTGCCTGCTTCCGTGTCCGCGGCCGCAAAGGCCGAGGAAATGGATCGCATGCACGAGGAGGGCGTGAAGGCGTTCCCCGCTCCCACCAGGGGGAAGGGCGGCCAGCTCATGCAGCCGCGCATGGAGAACGGCGTGAAGGTCTACGAGCTCACCGTGACCAAGCTGCAGTGGGAGACCGAGCCCGGGAAGTTCGTGGAGGCGTGGGCGTTCAACGAACAGGTGCCCGGTCCGGAGATCCGCGTTCGGGAAGGCGACCGGGTTCGGGTGATCGTGCACAACAAGCTGGACGAATCCACCGCCATTCACTTCCACGGCCTGGAGGTTCCGAACGACCAGGACGGCGTGCCGTTCATCACGCAGCCGCCCATCAAGCCGGGCACTTCGTACACCTACGAGTTCACGGTTCCGAACGCCGGCTCCCACATGTACCATTCCCACATGAACGCCGCCAAGCAGACCATGCTGGGCATGCTCGGAGCGTTCATCGTGGAGCCGAGGAATCCGCGTGCCGAGCCGTCGTGCGACAAGGACTACGTGATGATCCTGAACGACGGGATGCACGGGTACACGCTGAACGGCAAGGGATTTCCGGCTACCGAGCCTATCGTCATGAAGATGGGACAGACGCTGCGGATCCGCTTCATGAACGAGGGAATGATGATCCACCCCATGCACCTTCACGGCATGCACATGACCGTGATCGCGCGAGACGGGTGGATGCTTCCGCAGCCGTACAAGTGTGACACGGTGAACATCGCGCCAGGTGAGCGCTGGGACGTGCTCGTGAAGTGCAACAACCCGGGTACCTGGGCGTTCCATTGCCACATCCTGCCTCACGCCGAATCCGAGCACGGTATGTTCGGGATGGTGACTGCACTCATTGTCCAGCCCTGACGGTTCAGGCTCTGGAAGGGCGCCGCAGCCGTCAGGTGGCGCCCTTCGTGGCGACCGGGACCCCGGAGACGAGATGACAGACACTCCGGCGCCGCGGCCGGCTTTTCCGTTTCCGGGTGTGTCGCTGTATCGGCGGCAGTACTCGGGCGGCCTCATGCCCAACCTGCCTGCGTGGCTCCGCTCGGTGCTGCGCGTACCGCTGCTGGTGAAGCTCATCGGCGCGAGCCTGCTCGTGGGCGTCGTCCTGGCTGGCGTGGTGATCCACCAGACAGCGGGCGCCATTCAGGACCGGCTCCTGATGGTGCTCTTCGCGTCGCTGGGCGTATCGCTGGTAGTGAACGTGTTTCTCGTGGCGCTTGCACTGCGCCCCCTGAACGCCCTGGAGCAGACGGCGGAGCGTGTGTGGCGCGGCGACTTCGACGCGCGCGTACCGCCGTCCCCCCTGGCCGATCGGGACATGGCGAGACTCGGCAGCATCCTCAACCTTCTGCTGGACTCGCTGGTGCACGAACGGCGCAGGATGCGCGACCTCGCCGCCCAGGTGATTGACGCGCAGGACGCCGAGCGTTCGCGCATCGCGCGCGAGCTGCACGACAGCACCGCTCAGACGCTCACCGCCGTCACGCTGCAGCTGAGCGCGGTCGCGCGCGAATGCGAAGGAGTTGTTGCCGCTGAACGGATGGAGATGGTGCGCTCGCTGGCGCAGAGTGCGCTGGAGGAAGTGCGGATGCTGGCGGTATCCGTCTATCCTCGCGTGCTGGACGACCTCGGCCTCCCGGCCGCGCTGGACTGGCTGAGCCGGCAGACGCACGAGGAGGGCCATCTCGAGGTGATAGCGTCCATTGACGTGGACGGCGTGCGCTTCTCGCGTTCGACGGCATCCGCGCTGTATCGTGTTGCGCAGGAGGCGCTGAGAAACGTGCAGCGTCACGCGAACGCTACCCGCGCCATCCTGTCGCTGCACGTGGAGGGCGATTCCGCAGTGCTCGAGGTGGCGGACGATGGAACCGGGTTCGACCTGGCAGACGCCGAGACGCGCCGCCCGGGCATGGGATTGTTCGCCATGCGGGAGCGTCTGGAGCTGGTGGGCGGCGATGCGACGATAGATACGGCGCCGGGCATGGGTACAACCGTGCG
This sequence comes from uncultured Gemmatimonadaceae bacterium, assembly GCA_964415485.1. GTDB lineage: Bacteria > Gemmatimonadota > Gemmatimonadetes > Gemmatimonadales > Gemmatimonadaceae > JBBQHX01. The sequence continues at coordinate 21,893 of CAYQAO010000017.1, read as the reverse complement.
GGCGCGTGTCCCACTGCAACGGACGGAGATTTCCTGATGGAAGATCGGGCGATTCGCGTGCTCCTGGTGGACGATCATGCTGTCGTGCGGGCAGGTCTCAAGGCCGTTCTCGGCGCCGCGCCTGACGTGGACGTGGTGGGTGAGGCCAGCGACGGTGCGATTGCGCTGGACCTGGTGACGCGCCTGACGCCGGACGTGGTGGTGATGGACCTGACCATGGAGGAGATGGACGGCATAGCCACCACCCGAGCGCTTCTGGAGCGCGAGAGCCCACCCAAGGTGCTGGTGCTGACGATGCACGCAGAGGAGGAGTACCTGATCCCGGTTCTGGAGGCGGGTGCGTCGGGCTACCTGATGAAGAGCGCTGCTGACAGACAGCTTCTGGACGCTGTTCGTACGGTTGCTCGCGGCGACATGTACGTGTCACCCAATGCGGCGAGAGTGCTCGCGCGCGGCGTTCGCCAGAAGGACGAGAATTCGGAATTGCGAATGCGGTTCGAGCGGCTCACCGAGCGGGAGCAGGCCGTGCTTCGCCTGGTGGCTGCCGGCTATTCGGCGCCGGAGATCGGGGAGCGGCTGTTCATTAGTCCGAAGACGGTGGACACCTACAAGCAGCGGGTGAACGAGAAGCTGGGTCTCGCGCACCGGGCTGACTACGTGCAGGTGGCGCTCAAGCTGGGGCTGTTGCAGGAGACGGTGGACTGAGCGGGTCCGCGCAGTCGTCATGGTGACGCCGCCAGGGGGCATGGAGCCGCGCGTACGGCCGCCTGACGATCCGGCGCCGGGTGCGCCGCGGCCTGACGACGAGTCCGTGCCCGGACCGGCCGGCCGTGATCCCGGCGGCAGGGAACTGCCTCACGATCGCCCCGAACTCTGTGACGTCTGCGGCTCTGACCGGCTCGAGTGGGTGCGCTGCAAGCTCGTGTGCGGAAACTGCAGGAGCATCGTGATGAGCTGCGCGGACCTGTAGGCGGGTGTCGCAAGGTGGCCGGGCGAGCCTGACGCCGGTCCCTGCCTACGGCTCGTCGTCCGCGCGCTCGTGCACGTACGCCCTCAATCGCCAGTCCGCAGGCAGCTTCAGCGGTCGCGCCACTCGTTCGATCTCGTCGGCCAGCTCGTCCGGCACCGCGAAGTCGCTGCGCCAGTGGCTCGCCTCCACCACTATGAGCGTCAGCTCATTCGCAGCGAGCTGCTCGCGCAGGCGCTCGGGCGAGAAGATCCGCGGCCGCCCCGTGTACGGGGAGATGGTGTCTCCGGGTGCGGGATCCAGCGGCTCCGGCCGGTGCAGGTATCCGTCCACACGATCCAGGTAGAAAACCGCCTTCACGTCGGTGGACACGAGCACGTCCGCCCCGCGTTCCACGTAAGGCACGAGCGAATCGCGCGCCGCGGCCCAGTCCGGCCTTCCCAGGCCTGGCGTACCGTCGGCATTCATCGGCTGGCGCTCGCGCAGCCAGCGACCAGCCTCCCTCACACCGGGCATCTGCACCAGCGCGAACACCCCCGCCAGGGCCAGTGCAGCCCAGGCGACAGACGCCTGCCAGCGCATCCAGCCCGTGCCAGGCAGGGACTGCAGCAGCCGCACGACCGCCTCCATGAAGTACGCGGCCAGCCACGCCGTTCCCATTCCGCACACCGCAAAGAAGAACGGCATGCCGTAGAAGATGTACCGATCGGTCTTCCACGCCGCCAGCGAATGCAGCACGAGCACCGCCGCAAAAACGGTGAGGGCAAACGACGCAGCCCGAGGCGCCCTTCTGAGGGCTCCCACCGCGAGTACGGGGGACCCGAGCCACAGCATGGGCCAGTCGGCCGCGATCTGCCGCATGTAATAGCGCGCGTCCCCCGCAGTGTCCATCGCCCACCGGGGCACGTAGGTGAAGCCTCCGAGCAGGTCGCGGAGCGGCGGGGTAACCAGCGCGACTGCAAGGCCGGCCGCCGCACCAACGATCATCGTCATGGCGGTGGCGGTCGCGGGCGCGCGTCGCATCACGTCAGGCACCCCGCGCAGCGTCGTGATGCCGCGATGGACTAGGACGGCGGCCATCCATGCACCCACACCCATGATGCCGATGAGCGTCGTGGCCTGCAGGTGCCTGGCGAGCAGCAGAGTCACCACCAGCAGCGCGCCGTACATCACGCGCTGGCGCGCGGTTGCGCTGGTGTCCAGCATCCGGTAGCCGCTCCACGCGCCAATCCAGAACAGCAGCGCATGCAGCGTGTAGAACCGGGTGAACTGCGACATCTGCACGGACACCGGGTCCAGCGCCAGCGGTATTGCCGCCGCCACCGCCGCCACGCTTCCGGCGCACCGCCTGACGACCAGGAATACGGCGAGTACCAGCAGCACCCCGCAGGCAAGCGGCACCAGTCGCCCCACCACGAACGATTCGCCGAACAGCGCGAAGCTGCCGGCCACCAGATAGGTGAACAGCTTTCCGCGCGTGTACTCCGATCCGTCGAGGGTGGCCAGGTCGCCATCGTCCAGCAGCGACTGCGCAGCCAGCGCATGGAAGAACTCGTCCACGTGCGGCGGACGGTCCAGGAGCGGAAGGCGCACCACCACGGAGAACAGCACCACCGCGGCAGGGACGAGCCAGGCAAGAATGCGCGCCCAGTCCAGGGCGCTGGTACGATTCTCGGTTTGCGCGTCCGTGAAGATCCCTGTGCTCATCCGGGCATCAGGCGTCGCTGCTGTCCCGTACCCTGTAGACGCGCCTTCCCGTGGCGCCAAGGTGCACGATGATCTCGCCTATCAGTCCCAGCGCGATGGACTGGGCACCCAGCACCACGAAAAGCACGGCGAGCAGGAGCAGCGGTCGCTCGCTGATGCCCTGGTCGTTCATTCGCTGAACGAACAGCACCAGCATTATCACCGCGCCCACCCCGCCCAGCGCACTGCCTACAAGCCCGAAGAACCTCAGCGGCTTGTCCGTGAAGCGCATCAGGAAGTACAGGCCGAGCAGGTCCAGCACCCTGCGCAGGTAGATGCCCGGCCCATAGACGCGCGCACCGCGATCGCGCGAGTGCTGCGCCAGCGGCACCTCCACCACGCGGTATCCACGGTCCTGCGCCAGCACTGGAAGGAAGCGCGCGAAGTCGCCATACAGAGGAAGGTCGTCCATCACCTCACGACGCATGGCCCTCACGCCGCAGCCCAGGTCACGCAGCCTGCGGCCGGTGAGCACACTCACCGCACGATGGAATACCCGACTCTGCATCCGGTTGAGGACCGCGTCCTCACGCGGTGAACGGTACGCGGCCGCCAGGTGCGCTCCGCTGTCCACGTGCTGCACGAGCTCCGCAAGACCCTTCAGCTCCACCTGACGATAGGCCGGAAGGGTGAGCACGATGCGTCCGCGGGCAGCGTCCCTTCCTATGCGCAGCAGGCCGGTCTCACCTACACGACGACCGGTGATCAGGATGCGGAAGTCATCCCTCTCCTCCAGCGGCTCCAGCGGAGTGGTCAGCGCAGCCGTGTCCGGGTGCGCGAGTATGATGAACTCCACGCTGTAGCCGGCCTTCGTGAGCACGTCGCGAACCTCCTCGTGAAGCTCGATGAGCGAGCTTGGACGCTCGGTCACGGTCACGAGAACGGTGACGTCCGGCGGCGTGATGCCGGGAATGCGGGCTATGCGGGCCGAGCGACCTTCGTGTCCCTCGGGCCACCCCGGTTCACCCTGATGCACGGCACGGCCAGAGCTGGAGTCAGGACGCATTGATGATCTGGACAATGGGAACGCTCACCTACCTGGGAAGACGACGAGCCACCTGCATTCGTGACTCCGCGAGAGCCACCTCGGCCAGAAGTCCGAGCATCACCAGGTAGGCGGCGAGGGCGAAGAGGATCAGCGTGACAGCCGGCATCGTGACCACCTCCCGATGCTCACCCAGGTTGAGCATCCAGCGCTGGAGCCAGCTGGCGCCCACCAGTGCGGCCGTGAGGAGGGGCACCACGGCCGCGAGCACGAACAGCGCCAGCGGCGACTCCCGGAACGAACTGATCATCTTGATGGTCATCAGGTCCGCGGCAATCTTCGCGATCCGGGAAAGGCCGTACTTGCTCTCGCCGAAACGGCGAGCGTGGTGCCGTACCGGAACCTCCGTGATCCTGGCGGCCGCGGTGGCAGCGGCGAGAGCCGGGAGGAAACGGTGCATGTCGGAATACAGGTCCAGCTGGCGCAGGATCGATCGCCGGTACGCCTTCAGGGAGCAGCCGTTGTCCCGCACCTTCACGCCGGTGAGCGCCGAGATGAGGCGGTTGGCCACGAACGACGGTATCTTCCGCGTGATGAAGGCGTCCTGACGACCCTTGCGATACCCCGTCACCAGGTCGTAGCCCTGGTCCAGGGTCTCCAGCAATAGGGGGATGTCTCGCGGATCGTTCTGCAGGTCGCCGTCCATGGTGACCACCACACTTCCACGTGAGTGGTCGAAGCCCGCCTGCATGGCCTGGGTCTGACCGTAATTGCGCGCCAGTTCCACCAGCCGGATACGCGGGTCGGCGGCCATCGCCTCCAGGACCTTCGTTACGGTACCGTCCCGGCTGCCGTCGTCTACGAGAACCAGCTCCCAGGATTTGTGGTAGTCCAGCGCCTCGGTGACCGCGGCGACAAGGTGTGGCACGTTCTCCTCTTCATTGTAGAGGGGAACCACCACTGACAACTCCACGTCGTTGGCTGAAATGTCCGCTGCGCTGGACGGTGTCTCAGGCATGAAGCTCCTGGATTCCTCGATCTATAAGTGCTGCAACTACCTCACGATGGGACGGCGTGTGACTTGCACGTCCCATCCCTGTCCGACCCGGGTCTGCCTGGCGGTCCCGCAGTCCAACACCCTAAGTCGGTTGCATGACTCACGCCATGTCAGCCCGAGTGCCGGATACCACCTTACCCCGCCACGCCGCCGGATCCAAGTCATCGGTTTCAGCGTCAGGGCCCGAGACGGGAGTGTCGTCGAGCGCTGACGGCTACTCGCCCGGCTCCTCGCGCGCACCCGACCTCAGGCCCTCGCGGCCATCGGCCGGGTCCCGCCGACGCATCCTGCTGGTTGCCCCGCAGCCTTTCTTCTCGCTGCGCGGCACTCCCATGAACGTACGCCAGATGGCCGGTGTTCTGGGTCGCGCCGGATACGAAGTCCATCTCGCCACCTTCGCGCCGGGAGAGCCCGTGAGTATTCCGGGTGTGCGACACCATCGTGCGTTGCACATCCCGGGACTGCACGAAGTGCCCATCGGGTTCTCTCGAACCAAGGTCCTTCATGACGCCGCACTCGCGCTGCTCGTCACGCGCCTGCTCCTGACGCGGCGCTTCGACGTGGCCCACGCGGTCGAGGAGTCTGTGTTCTTCACGCTGCCGCTGGCGCGAGCTCGCGGCATTCCCGTGATCTTCGACCTTGACTCGTCCATCTCGGACCAGCTGGCCTACAGTGGCGTGCTGCGGAACCGAACCATGGTGCGCTGGGTGCGCCGCCTGGAGTCCGCCGCGCTCCGCAAGTCTTCCCTGGCCATCACTGTGTGCACTGCATTGAGCGACGCGGTGCGTGAGCTGTCGCCTGGCACGCCGATAGCGCAGATCGAGGACAGTCCGCAGGAAGGTGCCTCACGCGAGCCCGTGCCGGAGCGCGTGAGGGAACTCCGGGAGCGCTGGAACCCGGAGGGGAGACCCCTCGCCGTGTACACGGGCAACTTCGCACCCTACCAGGGGCTGTCACTGCTTTTCAATTCGCTGCAGTACGCCAGGGAGGGCTGCCCAAGAATGCGGCTCCTGATAGTGGGAGGCAGCGCGGAGGAGATCACCCGCACGCGCACGCACCTGGCCATGCGAGGCGTTTCCGACATGGTTGCATTCGCCGGTCGTCAGCCTCCGGAGGACATGGCCGAGTACCTGGCTGTGGGGGATGCGGTGGTTTCGCCGCGTTCGGAGGGGACGAACACGCCGCTCAAGCTCTACGACTACATGGCGTCCGGGAAGCCCATTGTCGCGACGAACCTCCCGACGCACACGCAGGTGCTGGACGACGACACCGCGGTGCTGGCCGCACCGGATCCCGAGTCGTTCGGCGGGGCCCTGGGAGCGGTGCTGTCGGACCCTGACGACTACCGGGCGCGCGGCCTCGCCGCGAAGGAGCGCGTGCGGTCCGAGTACTCGAGGGAAGCCTTCGAGCGGAAGCTTCTCGCGGCCTACCGTCGAGTGCTGGGCGACGAGCTGCCCAGGTCTTCGCGAACCTTGTCGGCCACCACCAGCAGCATGTAGCCGCGGGTCCAGAAGAGGACAGCGTCCAGCGCGGCGAAGGCTCGCATCACAGGGTAGGCGAGCCTGAGTACCCGGCTGCCTCCTCCGCTCATGCCATGACTGTCTCCGGTGACTACCATTCCCTTGGCCGTGGAACGCACGCGTCCGCGCGAACCGCGCAGGTACATCCAGTTGAGGGCAGTATCGAGCAGATGCGAGAAGAACCGCGAGTAGCTGCGAACCTCCCGGACCTGCAGGGATGCCGGCAGTATGGCCCGGAGGGAATCGGCGGTGTAGCCCGGCCTCACGTGGCCGTGCCATTCGTCGGTGAGCCCCAGGGCGTGCCTGACGGGCGGCAGCGTCGCCCAGCGCTTGGCGTGAGGTACGTTGAGCACCAGGCGGCCACCGGGGCGCAGGCAGCGGGCGAGCTCGATCGCCAGCGTGGCGTCGTCGTGCAGGTGTTCCAGCAGGTCCACCACCACGATGAGGTCGAACGACTCGTCAGGCCACGGGAGGTTCGGGCCGGAAAGCAGCTCCACTCGTCCGCCCACCATGCGGCGGATGGCGTCCACCGTTTCCTCGGTGAGGTCCGCGCTGTGCCACGATCCGCCGGTGCGGCGAAAGAGGTGGCTGATTACGCCATTGTCCGAGCCAAGGTCCAGCGCGTCCTGTGCCTCGAAACCCGCAGTCGCCGCACGAAGCTCGCGCCACTTGGCCTGCTTCAGCACGGACGTCTCGAAGAGCGCCAGCTGACGCTCCCTGAACCGGCCGTCGGTCTCTGCTGCGGATTCGGGCATGGGGGCAAATTATCAGCATGAGCGGACTCGTGCGCACCACCGCCGCGGAGCGGGACGAGAGGATCGTGCAGCGCTTGGCGAGCGAGCGCTACGACCTGGTGATCGTCGGCGGCGGCGTGCATGGAGCGTTCGCGGCCTGGCAGGCGGCGCGCTGGGGGTGGAAGGTGGCGCTGCTGGAGCGGGACGATTTCGGCGCCGGAACCAGCGCCAACTCCCTCAAGATCGCGCACGGCGGGCTGCGCTACCTGCAGAACATGGACGTCGCGCGCCTGCGGGCATCAGTTCGCGAGCGATCGGCCCTGCACGCGATCGCTCCGGCGCTGGTGCGACCGCTCCCGTGCGTGCTGCCCACCCGCGGCATGGGTGCGCGCTCTCGTGCGGCGCTGACCGTGGCGCTCCGGGCGAACGACGTGCTCTCGGCAGGAGCCTCGGGGAGCGCGAGTGGCTGGCTGCCGCGCGGAAGGACCATCGGCCCATCGGAGTACCGCGACCTGGCCGGCCCGCTGGCGGTGGAGGGCTCAAGTGGCGCAGCACTCTGGTACGACGGCCTGATCGAGAGCCCAGAGCGACTCGTCGTGGCGGTGGTGCTCGCCGCGGAGCGCGATGGTGCGACGGTGCTCAACCACGCGGAAGCGGTGTCCATCACCGAAGCGCATGGGCGTGCAGCCGGCGTGCGCGTCAGGCACCACGCGGGCGATCCGCACGCGGGAGATCCGCGCGTCTTTACCGTGCAGACGCCGGCGGTACTCGTTACGGCCGGTCCGTGGGCGCAGCGGGTGACGTCGGGCGATCGCGGCGCCATGGTGCGTGCCTGCAACGTGGTACTGGACATCGGCGAAGACCGCCTTCCGCGAGTGGCCGCTGCACTGCCGCTGGAGCGCGAGCGGCGCATGCTGTTCGCCGTTCCCTGGAGCGGCCGCCTGATGGTGGGCACCAGCTACTCGGTCGTTCCGGAGTCCGAGTCACCGGACCGTGCGCTGGCCGGGGCGGGCAGGGACCTCGACACCCTGCTGGCCGACACTGTACGCGCGGCTCCCGCGTCAGGCGCCTCCCGCCATGCCATGTCCCTCGCTCACGTGGGCCTGCTGCCCGGTACCGCCGGCCGGCACGGCGCGGCGCCGCTCGATCGCCCCGTGCTGATGCACCACGGAGATGCAGGCGGTGTCGCGGGCGTGGTGTCGCTCCAGGGGGTCAAGTGGACCACGGCCCGCATGGCTGCGCGAGAGGCCCTCATGCTCTGCGCCAGGGTGGCGGCGCTCGTCAGGCCCTCCGCCCGGGATGCGGAGTCGGAGCTTCACGACGTGCTGGTGCCGGAGGGAAGCGCGACGGACATTGCCGCCCGTGTCGCATTCCTGCCGGGCCGCGCCGAGCGGGAAGGTGGGCAGGCGGGGCGGATCGCCGCACGACTCTCCCGGATCCGTGGCGGCACCTCCGGCGACGTCCTGGCGCTCGCGTCAGGCGAGCCGCAACTTGCCAGGGTGCTCGAGGGCGGCGACGTGCTGGCCGCGGAGGTGGCGCATGCGATCCGCCGGGAGCACGCGCGCACCCTGTCGGACCTCATGCTGCGCCGCATGGAACTGGGTACTGCGGGAAGGCCTGAGGCTGGCCTCGCAAACGAAGTGGCTCGTGTGGCAGCGTCGGAGCTGGGCTGGAACGACGCTCGGCGCGAGCGCGAGGTCGAGGCGCTGTTCTCCCGCTACGGCTGGTTCACCACCTCGGACTGAACCTGTGCGTCCGCAGAAGCATCGTCGCCATCCGGCAGGGCCGATGACTCGCGGAAGTGCGGGGCGGCAAGGTAGGCAGCGGCCAGCGTCAGCGACAGCCAGCCGGCGGCCAGCCCCCACACGACTCCCGTAAGGCCCCACGGCGCTCCTGCCATTGCACCGAGCAGCGAGATGCCGACCGACAACCAGCCCGCGATGTTGAAGCGGGAGAGATCCCTGGCGCTCGCGAGCGCGGATACCGCCGAACGACCGAATGCGCTGGATACCTTGAACCAGCCGGCACAGATGGACGCGGCAATCAGGGCAGGCGCAAGAACATACTTGTCGCCCACGAAGAAGTGCACCACGGTGGGCGTGAAGATCCAGAGCCCGATAGTCGTTGCCAGAACAACCGCACCGACTGCACGAAGCTCCCTGCCCATCACGGACCGCCTCTCACGCACTGTCCCTGCCCGCCGCAGGTCCGGTACCAGCGTGAAGCCGACTGCCAGAAGGAGGATGCGGAAGACGGACCCCACAATCGCGGCAAGCACGCCGTAGAGCGCCAGCGCCTCGAGGCCGAGCAGTCCGGGCAGGACCAGGCGCTCCGCCTGAACGAGGCCGAGCGATACGCCAATGACCCCGGCGTAGGAGAACGCCTCACGAGTCGGGAAGGGCTCCTTCGCGGCCTCCATGTCCACGTCGTCGCGCCGCTCGCGCAGGCCCATGAACCACAGCATGCCCGCGCACAGCAGGTAGAAGAACGTCATGCCCGAGATCGGAATGCTCGCGCTGCGGACACCGGTGATCACCACCACGAGCACCAGCGCCAGCATCACTATGTTCTGCCCCTGCGACAGCAGCAGGGCCAGGCCGATTCTCTGGGTGCTCTGGAAGTAGGCGGCCGCCGCCGACCCTACGCCCCCGCCCACGACTCCCAGAAACGCCAGGAAGCCCATTCGGGGCGACAGGTCGTAGTAGGCTACGCCGGCAACGAGGATGATCGAGCCTACGCACAGCGAGGTGAGACTCACGCGACCCAGAAGGCGCCTGGTGAGCGGCATCCTGCGTCGCAGGAGGATTCCGTCAGCGCCAAGCGGTGCGGTGGGCACCGATACGTTGAAGAGCGACACCACCAGCGCGACGATCGCGTACTCCCTCGGCTCCATGACACGCGCCATCAGGAGGTTCGCGAGCGCGAAGCCGACTCCCGCACTCCCGTAAATGAGGGCGGCTCGCAACGAGCCCGAAGCGAGGAGCGCGGCAATCGCCAGTCTCATCCTGGCCCCGACGGTTGGGGAGTCTGCCGCCCTGCCTGACGCATCGGTCTGATCATCGAGAACGCGTACTCCCGGCGCCAGTTGAGCGACAATGGGAGTGACCGGTGTGCGACTCGATGCGGGCTGTTGCATCACGTGACCTTCTCGTCGGAGCCGCGCTGCTCGGCGCTGGCGCGCTGCCCTGAATGTGGACTGGATTCAGGAACTCGAGGCCGCTGCGTCGCGGGCCAGGGATCCCTGTGGCTGGAGTCGAGGTGCATATCCACGATCTCCGAGGCTCTCCAGTCTGATGACGCGCATGGGTATCCAGGCGGCACGAGTCGGATGTGCCGAGCGCCGCCTGCCGGCTTCCACGAAGGTCCAGTACGCCGATGAGTCCGTTCCCGGTCAGGCGCCCAGAAGCCCCTGGGCCGCGTACCAGTCGGCCGTCGCCTTGATTCCTTCCTCCAGGCTCACCCTGGGCTCGTATCCCAGGAGCTGTGTGGCCTTCTCCACGGTGAACGCCCTGTTCTTCGTATAGAACGCCACGCGGCGACGGAAGATGGGCGGCTCGATACGCAGGGGAGTGCATATCAGCTCGCACACCGCGCCGGCGGCGAAGAACGGCCAGGCGGGGAGCTTCACGGGAAGCGGGCGGGTGCCCACCGCCTCGGCGATCATCTCGTAGATGTCCGAGAGCGACCGTGATTCCGAACCGCCGAGCAGGAACGCTTCACCCACTGCGGCCGGATTGCTCGCTGCCAGCCTCATGCCTCTCGCAACATCCGTCACGAAGCCGAAATGCGCCAGTGTTTCACCCGAACCGATCATCGGGAACCTGCGCCTGGCGATTCCACGGAACATCTTGAGCAGGCGCAGGTCTCCAGGCCCGTAGAGGGTCGTGGGGCGCACCACCGTGACTGGAAGGCCGTGAGCGCGATGGTACTCCAATGCCAGCTGCTCGCCGAGCAGCTTGGTTCGCTGGTAGGAGTCGCCAGGGGCGAAGGGCGTGGTCTCCCGAGCCGGAATTTCGCGGACGTCCCCGTGAACACCGCAAGTGCTGCATTGCACGAACATCTGGACGCCCGCCTTGCGCGACGCCTCCAGCATGTTGCGCGTGCCGTCCACGTGCACTTCGTAGTGCACGGAGCCTGGCACCTTGGCCGTCCTGAAGGTGGAGGCCAGGTGATACACTACGCCCACGTCGCGCAATGCCGGGCCGAGGCTCGCGGGATCGGTGACGTCACCCTGAACGATTTCCACCGTGCCGGGCAATACCTCCCGCGCCTTGGCGGGCGACCGTACCAGTGCGCGAACTCGCTGTCCGTCTTCCAGCAGCTGGCGAATGAGGTGCCCGCCCAGAAAGCCCGCCGCGCCCGTGACCAGCACCGTGTTGCCAGTATTCATCCGGTTTCTCGATTATCCGTTTGGGGTGTACTGCCCACAGCTCGAAGTCGCCCGGCGCGAAGTGTATCCGCCGGGCGACGGCTTTGGGACTGGCAGGGACCGAGCCAGTCTCAAGACACCTGTGGCCGCCGCGCCGTCACCGGCGGGATCTTCACGGTGCCTGAGGCTCGTCGTCTTCCTCGAGAATGGGGTCGGGCACCCAGAAGCGGCGCTCCTCGCGCACCGCAGCAGCCACCTGTCTGCGGCGGTCGTCCACCTCTTCCTCGCGCGAATCCAGGGCCATGCGCTGCGTGCGGAAGCGCCGGCCAGCCTCCACGCAGAACAGGTCGCAGAGCGCCAGCTCGCGCTCGCAATTCTCCAGTCCCCGCTCCTCGATCAGTGATTGAGTGCGGGCCAGCACGCAGGCGGTGGCGTAGAGTTCGATGGCCATGTTGGCCAGTCTCTCCACGACCAGCTGGCGCTCGATGATTTCCTTGCGGTACTTCATGATTGCGCGGTTGGTTGCGGAAGCGAGTTCCGACACGTGCTTCAGGAAGTACTTGCGGTGTTCCTCCAGCCGGTCGTGCGTGGGTGCGTCTATGGCGGCCGGCGGGCGGATGGCGCTGCGGACTCGTGAGGCGGCGTACCCGCTCACGAGTCCAAGGTTCCTCAGTGGCCTTCGCATGGCGGTGCCGATCTCCTTGAGCTTCTCCGCCGGGCCCTGTACGCCGTTCAGGCCGATGAAGAGACGCAGGATCTCGTTGGTGCCCTCGAAGATCCTGTTGATGCGCGCGTCTCGCAGCATGCGCTCGTAAGGGTACGGCTTCACGAAGCCGCGTCCGCCGGCCACCTGCACCATTTCGTCCGTGGCGCGCCATGCCAGCTCACTGGCAAACACCTTGGCTATGGCCGCTTCCAGCGCAATGTCGGCGTCGCCCCTGTCGGCAGCCGCTGCGAGCTCACCCAGCATTGCGTCCGCTGCGTACACCTCGCTCGAGAGCTGCGCGAGCTTGCGCTGCGTGATCTCGAACGACGCGATCGGCCGGCCGAACTGCACGCGCCACTCAGCGAAGCGCACCATCTCCTTCACCACCTCGCGCGCGGCGCCGGTGCACCCCGCGGCGAGCGACAGCCGCCCGCCGTTCAGCACGTGAACGGCCACCGAGAATCCCTTCCCCACCTGGCCGAGCACGTGATCCTCAGGCACACGCAGGTTTTCGTAGGACAGCTCGGCCTGCGTGGAGCCGCGAATGCCCATCTTGCGAACGGTGCCAAGCACGCGGAAGCCGGGCATGTCCGGCCGGATGATGAAGGCCGTGGGCCGCCTCACGCGTTCGCCCTTCCGTTCCACCTCCGTCTGCGCGAAGGTGGCGATCACGCCCGCTCGGTGCCCGTTCCCGATCCACAGCTTGCGACCGTTCAGCACCCACGACCCGTCCTCCGCCTGACGCGCCGTGGAAACGATGTTCTGTGCGTCGGATCCGGTTTCCGGCTCGGTGAGCGCATATGCCGCCAGCTCGCGCCCGCGGGCCAGCACCGGCAGGTAGCGCTCCTTCTGCTCCGGAGTGCCGAACAGGACGATGGCCCGGGAACCCAGTCCGCAGTGAACGCCAACGAGCACTGCCAGCGATGCATCCACCGAGGAGAGCGCGGAGAAGACGCGCGCGTACGCCGTGGAGCTCAGTCCGAGTCCGCCGTACTCCCTCGGAATCGTCAGGCCGAGCATGCCGATCTCGGCGAAGGCGGTGATCACCTCCTCGGGTACGCGCTCCTCTTCGTCTATCTGTTCGGGGTCTATCACGTCGCCCTGGAGGCGGCGCAGCTCCCTGATGAGACGCCGTACCTCGCGCGCCTGGTCGGGGTCCCGCTCGTCCAGCGACCTGGGGTACGGAAAGAGAAGCTCGTCGTGTACGACGCCCGCGAAGAGCCCGCGGGCAAATGAGATGGGCGCGTCTGCTGCTTCGCTCTGGGGCATGATGTGGGTGGCGCTGGGGAATGCAGCGGAATCTCACGTGCACTTGCTTGCGAAATCTTACCGAACCTCCGCAGCCATGGGGAGCGATACAGGGTGTCCCACGACCGTCGGCATCGCGGCCTGCCGTTCCGGACAGCGACGCCGGCCGAGCCTTACGCCGACAGCGCTCGTTCGAGTTGCTGATGCAGGGTGGCCGGGTCCGTGGCTGGCAGATCGCAGGTACGGTGCCGACACACATACGCAGTAGCGTGGCCTCCAATGGAATCGCGTCGCGCCAGAAGCGCCACGTCTTCACGCGGCGCCGCCCCGGCCACGAGTAGGCCTGGCACGTAGACGGAGTTCACCACATCCGCCAGCGGCTGCAGCTCGCTGTGGGATTCGCCGGCAATCAGCGCCACCTCCACGAACCCGCCAGCCGCGTTGGAAGCGCAGCCGAGCAGGTGACCGAATGCGGTGCCGTGTAGGGCCATGGGTTCGGCAAGTGCCTCGAGCACGGCATCCGCCCGGCGACGCAGATCGGGCCTGTCCAGCAGCGCGTCGAGCGCGAGGAACAGCTCCACCGCCAGCGACGTGCCGGACGGAATTGCATTGTCGGTGACGTCGCGAGGGCGAGTGATGAGCGTTTCCGCGTCTCGTGCGGTGTCGAAGAAGCTGGAGGAGGCGTCGTCCCAGAAGCTGCCTGCGATGGAGTCCGCGATCGCCGCAGCGGAATCCAGCCAATCCAGGTCGAGCGTGAGGGCGTGCATGTCCAGGAACGCGAGCGCTACCGCCGCATGGTCCGAGAGCATACCGGGAATGGACGCCTGACCGCCGCCGATCCACACGCGCATCACGCGCCCGTCGCGCACCAGCTGCTCGCGCAGGAACCGTGCGTTGCGAAGCGCCAGTGAGCGGTCTGCCTCACGACCAAAGGCGCGCGCCGCGGCCACGACTCCTCGCAGCATGAGCCCGTTCCACTCCGCGATCACCTTGTCGTCCAGCGCGGGCCTCACGCGTGCATCACGAGCTGCCAGCAGGCGCGGCCTCGCGGTCGCAACCAGGGCCTCCAGTTCGGACACGCTGCTGCCCGTCAGGTTCGCCAGCGCCTGCGGGTCCGCGGGCTCGTGCAGCACCGTGCTCCCCTCGAAGTTCCCCGTTGGCGTGACGCCGTACCAGGCGGCCACCACTGTCGCGTCGTCCCCCAGCGCCTCGCGCATGGACTCCGGCGACCATACGTAGAACACGCCTTCCTCTCCCTCGCTGTCGGCGTCGAGCGAGGAGTAGAAGCCTCCCTCCGGCGACGTCATCTCGCGCGCCAGCCAGTCCAGCGCGCGCTCCGTGACCGCGCGTGCGCCGGCCTCGCCCGTTGCCTGCCAGAGGTGGGCGCCGAGCCTGACGAGAAGCGCGTTGTCGTAAAGCATCTTCTCGAAATGCGGTACGCCCCAGTGCGCATCCACGCAGTAGCGATGGAAGCCGCCGCCCACATGGTCGTGCAGCCCTCCGCGCGCCATGGCACGCCAGGTTCGCTGCACCATGCGCAGCGCCTCCGCATTGCCCGCACGACGCCAGTGCTGCAGCAGGAAGTCCAGCGTCATGGTGGGAGGAAACTTCGGCGCTCCGCCAAAGCCCCCGTGCCTCTCGTCGAACTGCGCGGCGATCCCCGCGACCGCACGCTCCAGAAGCTCCGAGCTCAGCTTGCCCGTAGGGGCGAGGGGAGCGGAGGCATTCCGATACAGCTCGCGCACGGACTCCGCCGTGCGCTCCACATCCGCCCGGCGCTCCTTCCAGGCATTCGACACCGCTTCCATGATCCGCCGGAACGACGGCATGCCATGGCGATCTTCCGGCGGAAAGTACGTTCCGCCGAAGAAGGGCTCGCCGCCGGGCGTGAGGAAAACCGTCATCGGCCATCCGCCATGTCCGGACATGGCCTGCACCGCCTGCATGTAGATGCCGTCCACGTCGGGCCGCTCCTCCCGATCCACCTTCACGTTCACGAACAGCCGGTTCATGATCGCGGCGGTCTCGGGATCCTCGAACGACTCGTGCGCCATCACGTGACACCAGTGGCAGGCCGAGTAGCCGATGCTCAGCAGGATGGGCAGGTCTTCCTCTCTCGCCCTGGTGAAAGCCTCGTCACCCCACGGATACCAGTCCACCGGGTTCTCCGCGTGCTGTCGCAGGTACGGGCTCGATTCCCTGGCGAGTCGGTTCATCGTTCTCCTGGCAGTGTGAGCTGGGGAAGTTCGCGGGCACTGGTAAGCGATGGTGAACGCACCTACACTCAACAGTAGCTCATGGCTGTCCTGCACGTCTCGATCCGAATGCGCATCGGCGGCAGCGATGCAGTCGCGAGAAGTCAGGAGCGAGACCGGCGACACTCCGTCCTTCGCAGGATTCCCCGGGAGATGAATACTCTTTACGTGATGCTGTTCGGCGCGCTCGGGGCCGCCGCGCGGTTCGGCGTGGGGCATGCCGTCGCACGCGAAGGCAGCGAACTCCCCTGGCACACGTTGCTCGTGAACGCCGGCGGATCGTTCCTGTTCGGCATCCTCGCGATGACCCCTCGCGAGGCCGAGTTCGCCGACCTGATTCGATTCGGCCTCGGGATAGGTTTCTGCGGGGCGTTCACTACCTTCTCCACGTTCAGCTATGAAGGATTCCGAATGCTGGAGCAGGGACAGCCGGCCAGGGCAGTCACGTACGCGCTCGTGAGCGTGGTCGCGTCACTCGCTGCCATCTTCGCGGGAGTGGCGACTGCGCGCCTCCTGTTTCCGTCCTCCTGAGCACGCGTGTTCCTGCGCGCGGATTGCCAATAACGAGACACCGACAATGACCATACCCGGAGACCTGGAAAGCTGGTTCACCGCCAACGACGCTCGCATGAACGACGAGCTCGTGGAGTTCCTGCGAATCCCGAGCGTGAGCGCGCGGTCGGAACACCGCGAGGACATGGCGAGAGCGGCCAACTGGCTGGCCGAGTCCATGGCGTCGGCCGGGCTCACTGCCACGGTGATGCCCACGCCAGGACATCCAGTGGTGCTCGGCGAGTGGCGCAAAGCAGGCGATGGTGCGCCCACGGTCCTCATTTACGGGCACTACGATGTGCAGCCCGTGGAGCCGCTGGACCTCTGGACCACGCCCCCCTTCGAACCTTCCGTGCGCGACGGCAGGCTCTACGCGCGCGGGAGCGTTGACGACAAGGGTCAGCTGTTCCTCCACGTGAAGGCTCTCGAGGCACTGCTCGCGGTGTACGGTTCGCTGCCGGTGAACGTGGTGGTGCTGGCAGAAGGTGAAGAGGAGGTGGGGAGCGAGCACCTGGAGGAGTTCGTTCGGCAGAACGAGGATCGCCTTCAATGCGACGCGGTTGTGATCTCGGATTCCGCCATGTTCGCGGAGGGTATTCCGTCCATCCTGTCGTCGCTTCGCGGGCTTGCGTATTTCGAGATCAACGTGCGCGGTCCGGCGAGCGACCTGCACTCCGGCAGCTACGGCGGAGCGGTGGTGAACCCGGCCATGGCGCTGGCGCGCATCCTCGCGACCCTGCATGACGAGAACGGCCGCGTGGCCATTCCCGGCTTCTACGATGCGGTCAGCGAGTGGCCGGCGCACGTGCGCGAGCAGATGCGGCAGCTTCCCTTCTCGGATGAGAACTTCCGGGCAGAGACGGGGGCGCCGGCGCTTGGCGGCGAGAAGGGCTACACGACTCTCGAGCGCCTGTGGACGCGGCCAACGTGCGAGGTGAACGGACTGCTGAGCGGCTACACGGGAGAAGGTGCCAAGACGGTGCTGCCTTCCACGGCAATGGCCAAGGTCAGCTGCAGGCTGGTGCCGGATCAGGACCCGCAGACCGTTGAGCGCCTGCTGAAGGCGCACGTGGAGAAGGTGGCGCCAGCCGGCGTGACTGCCACCGTGACCGCGCTGCACGGCGGGCGTCCGTGGCGCGCCGAGCTCGACGGCCCGCTCTACGACGCGGCTCGTGAGGCGCTGGCGGCAGCCTTCGGGCGCGAGCCGGTGATCGTGGGCGAAGGCGGCTCGATTCCGGTGGTCAACGACTTCGCCCGCATACTCGGCGCCCCGGTTCTGCTGATGGGCTTCGGGCTGCCTGGCGAGAACGCGCACGCGCCTGACGAATGGATCAGCGTTGACAACTTCCGGCGCGGGATGCGCGCGGCGGCAGTGCTGTACCAGCGGCTCGCGCCGACAGGCTGATCCGGCGAGGAGGCGGCCTGCCGGGGCGGTGCGCGCTAAGTGGCTTGTGCACCGCCCCTTTCTCGCGGGATCAGGTGCGCTTCACCACCGCCATTCCCGCGTCACAAAGAAGCCCAGCACCCCAACGGACTCGAACGTGTTCACGTCGCGCGTTTCGAGTGTGGGCTCCCTGAGGAGGAACCGCGGTTCGAACGTACCCTCGAACCGGAGGCGCGCGCGTGGCCTGTACTGCACGCGAAGTCCGGGCTGCGTGGCGGGCACTCCCTCCGTCTGCAGGAAGAAGCTCGGCCTCACGTTCACGGACACGAAAGTGCTCTGGCTGAAGTAGCGGCCGAGCTCCACTTCCGTTCCAACCAGGAAGCTGTTGAGCTGGCGGCTGTCGCTCGCCGCTGCCTCGATCGGCACGTCGGCAGGAGTGATGTTGAACACGTCCGCGCCCAGGCGCCGGCCGGCACTCGTCTCGAACTGATTCAGCAGAAGCTCGTTGAAGAGCACGTTGAGCGCGAAGGCAGGTATGCGCTGCGTTACCACCTCGCTCGCGGTTCCGACGAGCCCCTGGGTGCCGCCGCCGCCGGTTACGCTGCTGCCCTGCTGCTGCAGCAGCGTTGACGAGCTCTGCCCGAGCGCGAGGTAAGAGATGAGGTCCGATTGGGACAGTGGCGGCTGTGCATCGCTTTCCAGTGAGATGACCGGTTCCGCCATGGTCCCGCCGATGAGGATGCGGATCGTGAGCGCCTCACGAGCGGGCACTCGCACCACGTTCTCGCCGGTGATCTGCAGCGTGGGATTGATCTCCGGCGTGCCCACGAAGATCACCGATCCCTGTCGGATCTCGAACCGGCGCCCGAGAAACTCGTAGGTGCCGCGCTCCGTTCCCACCACGCCATCGAGTACGATCGCGCCCTGTGCCTGGTCCAGGCGCACCTCCAGGGGGCCGCTCTCCTCGGGCGTGAAGATCTCCACGTTCGCCTCACGCGACCGAACCCAGGTGCCACGGTTCACGAGGAGTCGAACGTCTGCGCGAAGGTTCTCCAGCAGCGGATTGCCGGCCGTGACGATGTCCTCGTCCACCAGCGCGCGGTCGGCAACGGCGAACAGCGCGGGATCGTCGGCCGCGATAACGTTGCGCGAATCGGTCTCGGGGATGTAGAACACGCCTTCGCGCACGCGCGCGGCGCCGGACACGTACACGCTGTTGAACGGGCCGCGCATTGCGATGCCGGCGTCCACGTACACGTCGCCGATCTCGTTGTCCAGCAGGTGGGCGTCCTCCGCAACCAGGTACAGGTCGAACGAAGGAGCCGTAATGGAGTCTATGCCCAGCCCGCCCCGCACGAAGATGCGACCCCTGCTGTAGCCCACCAGCGAATCCACCATCACAGTGTCGCCCTCCAGGCGCACGTGCCCGGTGAGGCCCGTGATAGTCACGCCCAGCGGAATCACGGTGGCTACTCCGTCCCGCAACTGGATGGAACCGGCCAGGTCCGGCGAACGGGTGGTACCGCCGATGGTGAACTCTCCGCTAGCCGCTCCGCGCGCGTTGCTGAAGGTCTCGGGAAGGGCGGCTCCGACCAGGCTGAACGGCAGGCTGTTCGCCGTGATCGTCGCCGAGATGGGCTCGTCTGGCAGGCGCTCCGGCACCTCGCCGGCCAGCGACAGGTCCACCGGCACGGTTGCCCGCGCACTCAGGACTCTCTGGCCCGGGTTCGCGGACGCGAAGTGTCCCAGACCCTCGAACTCCAGGCCGAGGGAGCGGCTCGAGTAGCGGAAGATGCTTCGCAGCGTGGGCAGCGGAACGTCGCGATAGGCGCCGTCCACGATTCCCACGGCGCCGACGATCGTCGGATCTTCCGCATCGCCCGAGAGTCGCGCATCCACGGAGAGCAGCCCGGCCGCACCCGCATCCTCCTGCAGGAGCGCGAGCAGCTGGCCTATGGGAAGCTCCCGGATGGACACGTCCAACTCGCCCGCACCGGAGCGAGGGAACAGCCCATGGGCAAAGATGCGACCGGTTGCACCGTCGCGAAGCTCCAGGCTGTCCACCGCGACTCCGGTCGAGTCCACCCGCACCTCCGACTCTCGTGCGGCCGCCCACGTTGTGGAGTCGAATCGAAGCGCCAGCTGCTCCAGCCGCACGGTACTCGCCCCATCGGCGAGCTCGAAGCTGGCGGCCGTCACGTAGTCACGCTGCGGGTCCTGCCAGATCCTCGCCGCCACGCTCCCACCGTTGCCCGAATACACCAGGTCTGCCGAGACGCTGTCCAGCGCGAAGCCGAACGCCAGCAGCTCGTCCATCGAAGCTGCTGCCTGGATGCGGGCGGTTTCCGTGAGGCCCTGCTGCCAGCGAAACTCCACGCGCGCCTCACGAGCGCTGCTGCCCATCGCAACCAGGTCCAGCGCTCCGGCGCGGCCGCCCAGGTCGAGCCCGCGCACGTTGCCGGTCAACTGTCCCGCGGCGTAGAGAGATCCGGAAAGAGAGTCCCGGCGTATGCCCTCCTGCACTTCCATGGCCTCCGCGACGGCCATTCGCCGTCCGAGTGCCACTTCCTGCACCGCGTCCAGCCGCGCGCGCTCCAGCGAATCCGCGACCGCTGCCTCACGAATCCGGCGGAGCGCAGAGGGCCGGGTGGCGGTGCTGGCAGTGTCCTGCGGCATGTAGCCGGCAAAGTGATGCAGTGAATCAACCGCAGCATGGAAGGCCAGCGTGCCGGTGCGCCCTTCCGTGAGTCCGAACGTTCCCGCAGCGCTCACCTGCGCCGTGGGCCCCCACAGCAGCAGCGAGTCCACGGTTGCAAGGCCGCCGGCGGCGCTCGCGCGCACGCGGCCGGAATCGGCCTGCACCCTCCCGACGCCTGACGACCACACGTCCAGCTCCACGCTGGCGGTGAGCGTTGCCGGATCCATCCCCCGGCCGGTTGCCCATCCGGAAAGCGTGAGCGAGGTCTGCGGCGAAGACGAGACCAGCGCCGATGCATCGAGCGAGTCAGTGCGCAGGGAGATCGTATAGCTCCGCCCGGGCTCCGCCAGGTCGGCGCTGCCCGTGAGCGCCAGCCGGGCCCCGTCGTGCGCGGTGAGCGCCAGGTCCATCTCGAGGTTGCTCATCGGCCCGCGCAGGCGAATCGGACCGGAAACGCTCCCGCGAAGTCCCGCGTCAGGCGCGAAGGGTCCGAGTGACGCAAGGCTCAGCGGAGTCACCCGCGCGTCCACGTCCAGCGCAAGCTCGGGCTGCATGCGCACCGATGCCGAACCCGCGAACCGGGACACCCCTCCGGTTCCTGCGTGAGCGAGGTCGAATCGTGAGGCGATCACCCCGTTCGTGACTCCATCGGCCGTGGCCGTTCCCGAGAGCCGTCCGCCAATCGGCAGGTCCGGCATGAACGCACGAGCCAGCCCCACCTGCAGTGAGCGCAGCTCAACGTTCAGGCCTCGCATGCGGAACGCGTCCTCAAGCATGCCTACCTCGCCCTGCGCCACGACACGGCTCGTTCCGCTGCCCGGCTCCGTGAGTGCAAGGTCGGCGTCCAGCTGAAGGGCAGTGAGCGGTCCGCTCAGTCTCGCGCGGCCATCCAGGCTGCCTTCGACGGGAAACTCCAGGCCCGGCGCGAGAGACTCCACCAGGGCGAGCGAGAGGTTCTCCGTAGTCACATCCGTATCGGTGAACGAGAGCGTGTCGTTCACCAGCATGATGCCCAGCTCCCCCGAGACGCGCGAACCCTCGATGACAGCGGCCAGGTCGCGCGCACCCAGCCTCAGCGTGTCGCCCCGCATCGTCAGGTTGAGCGCGAGGGAGGCCTCGCCGGATTCCGGGAGGGGCGGGTACAGGAACCTCACGTCTCCCGTGGACATCCGGTTCGCACGCATGCCAAGTGCGATGTCGGTGATATCGCCGAGTCCGACGCGCAGGCTGGCTACTGCCTCGGTTCCCGGCAGGCGTATGGCGGCGTCGTTGAACCACAGCGAGTCGCCGCTTACGAACAGCGTTCCCGCAAAGTTCTCCACGCGCACGGGCGGCGGCCGGAAGGGGAAGGCGGTGCTCGAGAGGCGCTCTATCTCGTACTGCTGAAACTCGAACTCAGGGTCCGCAACGCGCAGTACAGGCATGCTCGCGTTGAGGTCCCGGAAGTCATAGACGGTCTGGTAGCCGTCCGGAACGCTCTCCACGAGCGCGCGTGAGCTGTCCGACAGCGCCACGCGAACGGCGCTGTCACGCGCGGGTCCCTGCAGGAGGGAGTCGGGCTCCCAGAGCATGCGGACCATCACGCGCCCGTCCACCACTTCCACCCGCTCCAGGCTTATCCAGTCGCCCCAGCCCGCGCCGGTGCTCGCGGTGTCCCGCGCCGCGGTGTCGC
>CAYQAO010000016.1:0-50453 GCA_964415485.1 uncultured Gemmatimonadaceae bacterium | reverse complement strand
TCCGTGAAGAACCAAAAGAAAAGCGCCCTTTCGGACGCTTCCCTCATGCCACGGTCGGCCTGCCAATCAGGCGTTCAGCCGCTGCACGTTCTCGGCTGCCGGCCCCTTCTGACCCTGGACGATGTCGAACTCGACGTTCTCGCCTTCGGCCAGCGTCTTGAAGCCGTTCCCCTGGATGGCGCTGTAGTGGACGAAGCAGTCCTTTGAGCCATCATCAGGCGTGATGAAACCAAAGCCCTTGGCATCGTTGAACCACTTCACCTTGCCGGTCGTACGCATCGCTACCGCTCCGTTGTGATGTTGCTTGTCCAGGAGGCGGAATGCGGAACCGCGATCGCGCCGACCCTGACAAAAACAGTTGTACTCAGCCATTGCCAGCACCGGCCATGGCCCCCGGACCTCCCGAATCCGGGCGCCGACAATATAGTGACCCCGGGGCCGGCGCAACATAGGCAAGTTTACAGAGGGGTCCGATGGGTGACCCGGCTGGCTGGGCGCACTCAGGCTGGCCGATGCTCCGGACGGCCCCTTAGCTTTCACGCATCCCTTTACCGCCGAGTGAGTTAGTGGTTTTCGCACCCCGTCGCACAACCGTCACCGCCCGAGTCGGCGACGTATCCATAGGCTCCGGCCATCCGGTCGTCGTCCAGTCCATGACGAACACGGATACGGCTGACGCGGCCGCCACCGCCGCCCAGGTCGCCGCCCTTGCCCGGGCGGGGTCGCAGCTGGTTCGCGTCACCGTGAACAACGACGAGGCGGCGGCGGCCATCCCGGAGATCGTCAGGCGCCTCGCCGACGACGGCGTGAGCGTCCCGATCATCGGGGACTTCCACTACAACGGCCACCTGCTGCTGGCGCGTCACCCGGACGCGGCTCGCCTGCTCGCCAAGTACCGCATCAACCCGGGCAACGTTGGCACGCGCCATCGTGACGACAACTTCCGCACGATCATCCAGGTCGCGGTGGACAACGGCAAGCCGGTTCGCATCGGCGTGAACTGGGGCTCGCTGGACCAGCAGCTCCTCACCGCGATGATGGACGAGAACGCAGGGCGCGCGGAGCCTGACGACGCACGCCATGTGTACATCGAGGCCATGCTTGCGAGCGCACTGCGTTCCGCCGAGCTCGCCGAGGAGACCGGGCTGCCTCACGACCGCATCCTGATCTCCGCGAAGGTGTCGCAGGTGCAGGACCTCGTTGACGTCTACCGGCGCCTCGCGTCCCGGTGCGACTACCCGCTGCACTTGGGCCTTACCGAAGCCGGACTCGGCACCAAGGGAGTCGTGGCGAGCACGGCGGGCCTGTCCATACTGCTTGCCGAAGGCATCGGTGACACCATTCGCGTGTCGCTCACGCCGCGGCCGGGCGGAGACCGCACCGAGGAAGTTCAGGTTGCGCAGCAGATTCTGCAGTCGCTGGGCCTTCGCAGCTTCATGCCGCAGGTCACCGCATGTCCCGGCTGCGGCCGCACGACAAGCACCTTCTTCCAGCACATGGCGGAGGACATCCAGGTGTACCTTCGCGAGCAGATGCCGGTGTGGCGGGAGCGCTACCCCGGCGTAGAAGAGCTGCGCGTGGCGGTGATGGGCTGCGTGGTCAACGGCCCGGGCGAGAGCAAGCATGCCGACATCGGCATATCGCTCCCCGGCACGTTCGAGGAGCCGAAGGCGCCCGTGTACGTGGACGGCCAGCTGCTGAAGACCCTCAAGGGCGACGACATAGTCCCGCAGTTCCTGGAGATACTGGACGACTACGTGGAGCGCAGGTACTCCACTGCGGACACCCACGCGCCGGCCTGACGAGCCTCGTCAGGCCGGCGCGTCAGTCGCCCAGCCGTGCCACGGTTTCGGAGAGCTCGCCGGTGATGGCAGCGTCGAAGCCCACTTCCCGCAGGCGCTCCACGAGCGAACGGAACCTCGATACCGTCGCGTCCCTCCCGGCCGGGAATCGTTCCCATACCACCTCGGGGAACTGCGTTCTGGCAAGGTCCGCGAGCAGTGATCCGGCCTCGTGCAGCTCGACCGCTGCCAGCACCCAGCGAGAGCGGTCGGAAGCCGACTGCAGGCGCTGCAGGAGATCCGCACGGCGTTCCTCCATGCTGAACTCCACGCCGTCATCCGCGGCCTTGCGGGGAACCACGGCCAGTGCGGTCTCCAGCACCGCTGCGCCGAACTTCGCCGATATCCGGTCCATGATGGGGTCGTCCATCCGACCTTCACGGGCTGCGCTGGCAATCAGGTCGTGCAGGATCCCCGCGAGTACGGTGACGTCGTCGCGGCCGTACCTGGTGAGTATCACGGCGACGTTTGCCGGCTGCGTGAAGTACGGCGATGCGCGCAGCCCCTTTCTCAGCTCGCTGTCGTGATGCTTGGCCGCGAACGCGAAGGCGTGGTTGATTCTGTCGGAGTAGCCGTTCTGCATCTTACGGGCGGCGGGGCGAAGGGTGAGTACGGGCAGCAGAGACGATGGCGGTGCTCATGCGGCACCTGCCTTTCGCGCAAAGCGTGAGAGCACTCTCTCCAGCCCCGCAGCGTCATCGTCGTCGAAGGCGCCGGCCTGCTCCGAGTCCACGTCGAACACTGCGATCAGGTGCCCATTCGCGTCCAGCACCGGGACCACTATCTCGGAGCGCGAGCGGGAGTCGCAGGTGATGTGACCGGGGAACTCGGTTACGTCCTCCACGACCAGCGTCCTTCGCTCTGCCGCCGCCGTACCGCACACGCCCCTTCCGAACGAGATCTCCAGACAGCCCAGGGTTCCCTGGTAGGGACCGACGCGTAGCAGCTTTCCGGGCTCCACAACGCGGTAGAAGCCCGTCCACAGGTGTCCGAAGGCATGGTGAACGAGGCAGCTTATCGTCGCCATCTCGGCAACGGTGTCGTCCACGCCTTCGAGGACCGCAGCTACGTGCGTTTCGAGCCGTTCGTAAGCGGCTCGCCGGGGGAGGTCCCGAAGGTCCAGAGTCTCTTCCGCCATCGGAATTTTCTGTTGCAGTGAAGTGCTGCCTGCGCTCGGCTGCGGCACAGGCGTGTTGCGTCCTAAAGATGGCTGCCGGCGCATTCGAATGCCTGCCGGGCTTCAGTCACGGGCCATGATCCTGAAGAGCGCGGAGATGGCCGCTCCGTGCAGTGCGAGCAGGGCGAGGCCCTGCACGACCGTGGCCGTGCCGGCTCCCATCAGCTTCTGTGACCGGGCGGCCGCCCAGCCGGCTGCGGCCAGTGCAACTCCAACGCCCACGACTCCCATGTCCAGGCCAAGTCCCAGCCAGAGCGACCGGTCATAACTGGTGAAGCCTGCGAGGTCTCGCATCTGGAGCGACTGCAGGCCGAAGAAGCCGATCGCCAGGTGCACCAGGCCCCAGAAGCCGGTGACGACGGCAAAGCTCAGCACCAGCTGCGAGATGTTCTTCCGTCGCGCGACCACGAGGAGAACGAGGAGAGTTCCCGCGAGCACGCTGGTCGTTCCCCAGGCAAGTACACGGGCAAGGTGCGCGCGCTCCGCGAGATACAGCATGTCGGACCACATGATTGCGCGGAATCTCGGCGTCCGTGATGTACGCGGACAAGGGTGCGTTCGGGTCTCGTTCTTGCGCGGTTGTTTTCCGTCCCTACATGGAGGTCACTATGAGAGATGACATGGGGATGGCGCATTCCGGCGGCGTGGACGAGCCGTACGACGATGAGGCACGGCCGCCGGAGATGCCCGATTGGGAGGAGGCGCGTGCACGTGCACGCGAGCGCAGCCACGATCCGAACGCGAATGAAGTCGGAACGGCTGCCACAGCGGAGAGATTCGAGCGGCTTGCGGAGCTGTCCGGCAGGGAGCATGAGCGCGACGAGGTGGAGCTTGGCGATTCGGGGCATCGGGATCTGAGCGGCCCGGTTCGCGACCATGACCTCGATGCGCGCGACCGCGACCTGGATGCCAGTTCGCTTCCGCTGAACGATCCGGAGGTGCGCAGTACATACGAGCGTTACGTGCTCGGAGAGGACATGGATGGGGAGCGTCGCAACCAGCAGCCACCCGGTCGTTGATCGTTCGCGGGGATGCGCGCAACGCTGCGGGCCTACATAAGGGTGATGTAACGGGCTACCTTCACGCTGCCTCCGGATTGGGAGTGTCGCATGCGGCGCTGGAGATCCGGACCCGTTCATCACTCTTACAGCATTGACCGAGCATGTCGAAGTCTTCCCCGGCCACCCGGCGTCGTCGTTCGGCGTCGGCCACTGAAGCGAAGGTGGAGTCGCCTGGTGCTCGCAAGCGTTCGCGTGCGAAGAAGGACCTGGAGAAGCCGCTCAACGGTTCCAGGTCGAAGCGCGGCGCTCGCAAGTCCAGTCCGCCGGCAGCGCGCAGGCGTCGTCGTGGCCCAACGCCTCCCGGCACCGACGATTCACTGCTGACGCAGCAGGTGCTGAAGCCCCGGGCGTTCGTGGTGAAGAAGTCGGCGATTGCGGGCCGCGGCGCTTTCGCGAAGCGCGACCTTCCGAAGGGCGTGCGGATTGCCGAGTACACGGGCGCCCGCATAACGCCTGACGAGGCGGACGAGAAGTACCCGTTCCCCGAGGATGGCAGGCCGCACCACACCTTCCTCTTCAACGTGGACGAGCACACCGTGATTGACGGAAGCGTGGGCGGCGACCCATCGCGCTTCATCAATCACTCGTGCTCACCAAACTGTGAGGCGGTGATCGAGGAAGACCGTGTCTTCATAGACACCATCAAGCCCATTCGGGCGGGCGAGGAGCTGGTGTACGACTACCAGTTCATCCTCGAGGAACCCCACAATGCCGCCAACAGGAAGCTGTACCCGTGTTATTGCGGCTCGCGCAAGTGCAGGGGAACGATCCTGGCCGACAAGCGGAAGCACAGGTCGTAGTGAAACGAGAGGCGCGGTCGTCAGGCCGCGCCTCGGTCGTTGTCGGGAACTCGAGTCCGGGCTTCGTCAGGTCGGGCTCCTGGCCCGTCATGCCACGGGGCACGAGGCAACGGCGCGATCGTTCGCGCATGGGAACCCTCGCACTCGAAACCCGGCGGGCGATCGTCCACGCATGGGCGCCCTCGCATTCGGCACCTGAGGAATGCGCCTCACGATTTCTGCTCCAGCGCCCTCCCGCCTTCCCACACCACGACACCCATCACGCGAAGCCCTCCGCCCCTCGCGTCCTCCACCGCCTCGCGCAGCATGCGGTGAGTCGTCACGCCCAGCGTTATGCACACCAGCGCATCCGGCGTGGAAACGAGTCCCGCGTCACCCTTGCGCGCTTCCTCGAGCGGCGCCGACAACACCGTTAGGTCATAGCGCTGCGCCATTCGCGTCAGGCCCCTCCTCAGGTGCTCGGCTGACTGGGATGCGGCCTCGTTCGCTCGTGTTCCGTTATCGGTTCCACTGGATATCACGTCCAGTAGACGCCCGCGCCCCACGTGCACCGAGTTCACGCCCTCGGCCCACTCGATCTCGCCGCGTCGCACGTTGGCCACCCCCGGCTGCCCCGCCTGACGCACCACGCGGCTGGCCACCGAGCTCTGTTCGTCCAGGTCAACCAGGAGCGTTGCCCGGCCATCGCTGGCCGCAGCAGCAGCGACGTTGGCGGCCACGACGCCGTTCACGTTCGGATCCGATCCCGTAACTGTGACCAGGGGAACCACGGCGCCCGTTGCCGTGAGGTGCATGTAGATGGTCCGGTACGCGGGCGCGTGCGGCTTCACATGCCGGAAGCGGCTGTCCAGGTCCGTCCGGCGCCTGTTCCACTCGGCCACCTCGTGGCGCGGGCCGGCGAGCGCGAGCACCCTGGCGCCAGTGAGCCGCTCCACTTCCGCCACGCTGCCAACCCGCGGGTGCCTCACTTCGCGAGCGAACGCGAGGAGGTATGCGACGGCGAAACCCACCACCAGCCCGCCGGCGAGAACCACCAGCGGCGGGGCTGCAGCCACTTCGCTCCTGCGCGCCGCCGCCAGCCGTCTCACATACTCGCGGTTCATCAGCCGCGCCACTTCCAGCGAGTCGAGTGATACGCGCAACTGCTCTCGCGCCAGCGCCACGCGCGCCGCCGATGCCGCGGTGTCAATCGGAGGGAGGCGCAGAAGCGGATGCGGCGCCTGGCGCGGACGGTTCAGCTCCGCCAGCGCCGCTCGCACGGACGCCAGCGAATCGCTCGCCATGGACTCGAGCGTGCGACCGAGTTCGTTGGCGCGGGCGGTAAGTGCCACGTATGCGGGGTCCGTTCCGCCCGTGGTGCCGAACGACTCACGCCTGCGCTCCACGTCCGCGAGGGAGTCGAGAATTGCCCTGACGGCCGCTGCATTCCGCAGCGCCTCGGACTCGCCGAGTGCGCGGTATGAGGCGAGCAGCGGAGCTGCCTGCACGCGGTCCAGCCCTCCGGCAAGCTCGTTGCCGACTCGTCTCAGCGAGTCATTGCGGGCCTGCTGCTCCGCAGTGAGGATCGGAGGCGGGGGAGGCGTCAGCGTTCGCTGGCGAAACGCGCTGTCGCGAGTGGCTGCCAGTTCTGCCTCTGCGCGCTGCAGGGCGTCACGTCGCACAGCCAGCGACCGGGACAGCGGCAGCGTGTCCACCCACTCGCTCTCGTCAGGAAGCATGAGCGCTGCCTGACGCTGCGACTGCCGTGGCAGGAACACCAGCACCGCCATGGTGGCGAGTGCAATGAGAAGGGCCCGCAGGAGAGTGCCGGCCGGCTGGCGCAGCACGTTCCGGGCGCGCGCGCTGACCCAGACGATGTCCGTGCGGTGCGGCCGCGCTATGGCAGGCGTTTCGAGCGTGCCAGGGGCGCTCGTGGTCATGTGCCGGTGCTCGTCACGCAGGCGATCCCCATGGTTTCGGGGTCGCGGTTGGTGCCACATGCAATGGCGGGGACGTCGCCTCGCAACGCCCCCGCCACCTTCACCGCAGAAAGCGAATGCTTACTGAACGATGACCTTGCCGCGCATGCCCATCGCGAGATGCGGCGTGCAGATGAAGTTGTACTCACCCGACGGAACGTTCGCGAACGAGACGGTCACCTCGTCGCCCACGTTCATGTACATGCCGGAGGAGAGGAAGGACAGCTTGTCCGAGATGTTGGCATCGAGCTGCGCAGCTGCGCCGGCCGGGATACCGTTCTCCTCGAACGAAACGTTGTGCGGCGGTCCGCTGACCATGACGAAGCGAACGCCGTCGCCCGGCGCAACCGTCAGCTCGGCCGGATCGTAGCGATAGCCCTGGTCGTCGCCGAGCATGCGCACTTCGTGTGTGGTGCCGGTGATGGGGGCGGCGGCAACGCTGCCCTCGGCACCAGTGCCCTGAGTGGCCGCTGACTGATCAGCAGCAGGAGTTGACGTATCGGCAGTGTCGCCACCGCCGCACGCCGCAAAGAACAAAGCGCTCAGCGCGAGCGCTGCAGCCTTAAGCCGCATGATGGAAGGCCTCCGAAATCTAAGCAAGGGTGCCAGATGATCACTGACCGGAACATGGTGCCCCGGTCTCGTGAATTTATTCACGAAGTCCGGCTAATGCCACCTGCCCGTCGTGATAGACCGGATGGCCCGTCGCGCTTTTCGGGCTTCGACAGGCCCCCGCGCGGTCGCCTCCCATGAAGCTGCTGCGTCTCATGGCAACCGGCTCGCGCAAGGGTCTGTGAGCATGCAACACACGCGCCGCAGTTCCGGCGCGCCGGCCGCGGCAGGGGCGTCCGCCCCCTCGTACCCCCGGATCGCACCCGAAAAGGGGCGCCCGTACTGTCGCCGTACCTCGCTGAGCACCTACGTTTAGCCTTCCAGGCTCGTACCACGCGCCCGCGGCCCTGCAAACGCCGTCATCTCAATACCGTTCGGGCGTTCTCAGGACCACTGACACCTCTTTCCCGCGATCCGACAGATGATCGTCATCCCTGCGCTCTCCCTTCGGGAGGGCGCATCCGTGCGACTCGTGGGCGGGTCGTACACCGAGGAGAAGGTGAGGCTCGATGACCCGCTTGAGGCCGCCCGTTCCTTCGCAAGGCACGGATTTTCGGCGCTGCACCTGGTGGACCTGGACGCCGCCACCGGCCGTGGCGAGAACTCAGCCGTCATCCGCGAGATCCTGCACGCGTCCGAGGTTCCGGTAATGGTGGCCGGCGGCGTTCGGACCGCGGCGCAGGTGGAGAGACTGCTCGATGCCAGCGCAGCGCGGGTGGTCGTCGGAACTCGTGCCCTGGAGGATCGCCACTGGCTGCAGGAGGTGGCGGAAGAGTTTCCGGGCCAGCTCGTCGTCGCTGCGGACGTGCGCAAGCGCACGGTGGTCGCTCACGGATGGTCCCGCTCGTTACACAGGCACGTTGAGCGCGTCGTGGAGGAACTCGCCGAGCTTCCGCTCAGCGCGGTTCTGGTCACGGCGGTACACCGGGATGGCACGCTGGCGGGGCCGGACCTGCCTCTCGTGGAGCGGGTTCTGGACGCCGCGAACGGTATGCCGGTGATGGCGGCGGGGGGGATCTCGTCCCTGATGCACCTGGAGGCGCTCGACGAGCTGGGCGTGTCGGCGGCCATCGTGGGCATGGCCCTGCACACGGGGAACCTGGAACCTCGGGTTGTCGCGGCCGAGTACGGGGGCGGTTCGGGTGTGCCGACCCTGGAGTTCACCACCTGAAGCGCGGTTTCCGTCCCCGGAATGGTGGGCGTACGGGCGGCATCACACGATCTCGAACCTGGATGACTTCAACGAGGAGTACCGACGTATCGGAGCCTGCCGAGTCGGCGTTGCGGCAGGCTGCAGCGCCTCGTTTGAGGCTTGGTATCCTCGCACCGGAGTTCACCAGGCAGCACGGCGGGATGCAGGAGATGGCGCGCGAGCTGGTTCGGAGGCTGCCGGAGTTCCTGGACTGTGAGGTCGTCGCACGTTCGGATCGCGATCTGCCGGCAGCTGGAGTACCGGTTCACGGATTGCTTGTGAACGACCTGCGGGGTGCGCGCAGAGCACTGGCCTCCCGTGCAGAGCCTGACGTGTGGCTGGCGCTTAACGCCGGCACCGCGGCGCTTGCGCCCTGGCTGGGCGCGCCGCTCGTGGCCTACGTGAACGGGAACGACTTCCTGGCGCCGTGGTTCGGATTCGAGAGCCTGCTCGTCAGGGCCGCCAGCCGCATCCCGCGCACGGATGGCTTGACCCGCGCGCTTCGCACTCGCGCTTATCGTGCGCAGGTGATGGAAGGAATGCGTGCGTGCAGCCGGGTAGTCGCCAACAGTGCGAACACCCGTCGCCTGGTGGAGCAGGCCCTGGGCAGTGGAGCGCCACCCATCAGCGTGGTGGAACCGGGCATCTCGGAAGCGGGTTTTCGCGACGACCGGGACGCCGAGCGGCGATCGCGCATGCCGCGAACGCCCCTGCGCCTGCTGACCGTCACGCGAATGTCGAGCGCCTCACGACGCAAGAACGTGGACGGAATGCTGCGCGCGGTTGCGTCGTTGCCGGAGGAAGTCGTGTCGAGCTACACGCTGGTTGGCGACGGTGATGACCGCGTGCGTTTCGAGGTTCTGGCAAGCGACCTGGGAATTGCGGAAAGAGTTCACTTCACCGGCTCGCTCGATCGTGATGCGCTGATCCTCGAGTACCTGGACGCGGACCTGTTCATGCTTGCGGTGAATGCCACGCCACACGATGTGGAGGGATTCGGGATGGTGTACGTGGAGGCCAGCGCCGCGGGTGTTCCGGTGCTGGCGAGCCGCGCGGGCGGCTCCACGGATGCGATCGTGGAGGGCGTGAATGGCCTGCTGGTGAACGATGGCTCTCCCGAGGCGATAGCCGACGGTATCCGTGCGGTGTACGAGGGCCGCATGTCCATAGACCCGGCGGCTGCGCGCTCTGTGGCCGAGCGATACAGGTGGTCTGCAGTGACGGAGCGGCTGGTGAGGGAGCTGCGGGCCGCCGTTTCCTGCTGAGGAGTGCGACGCGCTCCGCGCGTCGCATGTTTGGTCGAGGGACGGGCCTCGGCGCTCGACCGTTGTGGAGGCTCGGGTGTGGCGGTGCGGAGGGTCGGCTGCAAATGGAGCCAAAAAAGAGATGCCTCGCCCGGAGAATTGCACGACGATTGGAACTCGATGCGCCAGGCCTTTCTCCGCGTCCCTCCGCGTTCTCCGCGTGAGCCTGCCGTTTACAGCCTTCAGCGCGTACTGGCCGGCTTCGGTGCAGGGTGAGTAGATCCCGACGCGTCGCGCGGGATGACAGACGCTCGTTCCCTGTCATCCCGCACGAGCACAGCGAGTGTCGGGATCTGCCTGCAACTCGTAGCGGCCGGCCTCGGCGCAGGGTGAGCAGATCCCGACGCTTCGCGCGGGATGACAGGGGGGGCAAGCGCGGGACGACAGAAACCGGGGCAGTTCCTCTTCCCTAGTCCCTCTTCCCTAATCCCTGCCGTCAAAGATTCCCGCCATCTCCTCCGGCATGCGGCGCGGGTCGCCGATGTACGCGAAGCGCACGTTGTGCATGTAGGCGCGTGCCACACGCTGGATGTCAGCGGGGCGAACGGCGTGCAGTTCGTCCACGAATCGGTCGGCCGTCTGCCAGTCGCCCCTGTAGACCTGGGCGCGCGCGAGGAAGTCGGCCTGGTCGGCGTTGGTCTCGTTGTCCATGAAGTACTGGACGATGAAGCCCTGGACCAGCTGTGCGAGTCCGCGGGGATCTATGGTGCCGGTCTGCAGCTCCTCGATACCGATGCGCATCAGCGCGAGTACCGTGTCCGGCGAAACCGTAGTCACGTACAGGCCGCCGCTGGCGAACGAACGCTCCACGAACGGAGCGTCAATCGCGTAGGTGAGGTTGCGCCTCACGCGCACCTCGTGAAAGAGCCTTCCGCCCAGCACCGCCGTGGCGATGCGCAGGGCTGCATAGTCCGCGCTGGTGGCGGGCGGCCCGTTGTAGTAGCCGAGCACGTAATTGGTGGGCAGCTGCCGCCCTTCCACGTACATGCTGCTGGCCATGTCCGGCGGCGGCGGCGGCATCGTCCACTGGTAGCTGCCCTCCGGCAGGGTGCCCAGTGTCTCGGACACGAGTCGTTCGACGCGCTCGCGCTCCACATTGCCCACCACCACCAGGAGCATGCGCGACTTCACCATGTTGTCGCGATGGAAGGCCTTCAGGTCATCCAGCGTGATTGAAGAGAGGGACCGTTCGGTTCCGCTCGGCGGTATGGCGTAGTGGTGATCGCCGAACGCCACGCTGTCCGCCAGGAACTCGAGCAGCGCGTCCGGGCTGTCGCGTCGCTGGCGCACTGCATTGAGGAGCTGGCTGCGAACCTGCTCCACCTCGCGCTCCTCGAGCGTGGGGTTCATGAGCCTGTCGGCCAGCACCACGAAGGTGGAGTCGAACGTACCCGTGGTGGCGCGTGCTCCGAACATGGTCCAGTCGCTCTCGGCGCCGGTCACGATGGACGTTCCCTGCGCTGCCATCGCGAGCCGCACTGCCTCACGCGGGTACGTCCTGGTGCCGCGCTCGCTGGCCAGGAGCAGCATGGGCTCGATACCCGCTTTCTCCCAGTTCGTGAGGCGGGTTCCTCCCAGCAGGTACAGGTTGGCGGCGACCACGTCGTTGGCCATGCCGTGCCTGTGAACCACGCGTATGCCGCTGACCTCGTAGCTCTCGGTCTCGGAGCTCTGCCTCACGCGGGGAGTGGAGGACGCAGCGCTTCGCGTAGCCGCTGCCTGGTCCGAGATGCGCTGTGCCTCGGCCGCTTCGGGCAGGACCGGCAGCAGAAGTGCGCCGGTGAGCAGGAGGCGCGTGAGGTTCAATACCGGCCGTCTCACTGTGCACCTTCCATGGCCGGGGCGATCAGGTCGGCCGCCTGCAGTGCAAGGCGCTGGCGCGTCTGAGGGGAGAGAAGCACACCCGTCACGCGCGGCTTGCCCACTATGTAGGTACCTGCATAACGACGAAGGTCCGCCCTGGTCTGTGCTGCCATGCTGTCCACGTATCCGAGGAAGTACTCCAGGTCCGCCACGCTCCACCAGAACCCGATCGTGTGCGTCAGCCCGGTCACACGCTCGTTGCCGTAGGCGGACGACACCGCACGCGATGCCTTCGCGTAGCGAAGCTCCTCCTCGCTCACGTAGTCCGGATCGTCGAAACGGGC
This sequence comes from uncultured Gemmatimonadaceae bacterium, assembly GCA_964415485.1. Taxonomy (GTDB): domain Bacteria; phylum Gemmatimonadota; class Gemmatimonadetes; order Gemmatimonadales; family Gemmatimonadaceae; genus JBBQHX01. The sequence continues at coordinate 38,361 of CAYQAO010000016.1, read as the reverse complement.
GATCTCGCGCTCGAGCGCTGCCAACGCGTCCTTCAGCTTTTCAGGAGCCACCTGACCGAGGATCGTTATCGGCCCCACGTTGTTGAGCGTGTAGTAGTTCACGCCCACGCTCTGCCACAGTCCGCTGTCCACCAGGCGCTGCTGGAAGCCGGAGCCGGAGTTGTTGAGCACGTCCGAGAAGACATCCGCAGCGTACGTTGCCGCCGGGTCCTTGCCTACGCTGGGACCCTGCCACTGCAGCATCACCGACACCGAACTCACTGGCGCCTCGACGATTATCGCGGTGTCGCCGGCCAGGGGCGGAATGGGTGGAATGGGGTGGGTCTCGAACGGGTCCGGGCCGCGCTTCCAGCTGCCGAAGTGCCGCCTGGCGAGAGCGATCACCTCGTCAGGCTCCACGTCGCCCGTGACTATCAGCGCCGAGTTGTTGGGTACGTAGTAGATCTGCTGGATGGTGCGCATCTTCTCCGGGGTGGCCGTGGCGACCACGTCGCGATCCCCGATGGTGTTCTTGCGGCTGAAGTTCCCCGGATACAGGGCGCGCGTCATGGCGTTCTCGAACTCGAAGAACGGGCTGGACTCCGCGCGGTCGTACTCGCCGAGTACCACCTGCCGCTCCACCCGGAGTTCCTCCTCCAGGAAGAGCGGCGTCTGCGCGGCGGTGCTCATGAGCGCCATGGCCGGCGCCAGGCTGTCCGCGGGAATGGTCATGTAGTAGTTGACCACCTCCTCCCGCGTGGTGCCGTTGATCGCGGCACCAAGCTCGCCGGCGCGGCCCATGAACTGGCCCGGATTCGGATAGCTGCGGTTGGCGCGGAAGAACATGTGCTCGTACAGGTGCGCCAGCCCGGCGTATTCCGGCGGCTGCGTGAAGGCGCCGTTCTTCACGTCCAGCTCCACCGTTGCCAGCGGAATCGCATGGCTCTCGACCACTATCACTTCCAGGCCGTTCTCGAGCACCTCGCGCCTGATGATGGGCTCGAGCTCTGCGCGCTGGGCTGCAGCGTCCGACGCCAGCACCAGCAGTGCCGCGAGTACCGGTGTGACGCACGAGATGGCTGACCTGGCCCATCCGGCTGCACGCGCGCGGAGGGTGGATTGCCGGGTTTCGGAGAACCTCACGATAGCGATTCCTGACACGAGAAACCGCGGCGCGCCGCGGTGCATGCTGGCAGGCCGTTCGGCAGCGGCGCCGGTGGCGGGGCTGCCGTGCCTGGTGTTTCTTTCGCACACCATGACCGCAGCTTCCACACCGAACGCCGCACGCCTGGACGAGGCGCTTGCTGCGCGCCTCGGCACGGCGCACCTGCGTCGCGCCGTGCCGCTTGCTCCGTACACCACGTTCCGGATAGGGGGTCCGGCAGACTGGCTTTTCGACGCCACTTCTGCCGACGACCTGGCAACCGCCATCACCGCCGCGCGCGAACTCGGCGTCCCCTATTTCGTGCTGGGACTCGGAGCCAACATCCTGATGGGGGACCGCGGATTCCGCGGTCTCGTGATCCGGAATGTAGCGCGTGCCCACCGTTTCCATGACGACGGTCGGCTGTGGAGCGAGAGCGGCGCGGTGATGCGCGACCTGATCGTGGAGGCCGTGAACCTGGGCTGGTCCGGATTGGAGCACTACATCGGCATTCCCAGCACGGTCGGCGGCGCCATCTGGCAGAACCTGCATTTCCTGTCACCGGCTCCGGAGCGGGAACGCACGATGTTCATTGCCGAGGTGTTCGAGAGCTGTCGTATTCTGGATGAGGATGGCGAGGTCCGTACCGTGGACTCCGAGTACGTGAAGTTCGGCTATGACGACTCGGTCTTCCACCATCGGGACGACTACGTGCTGGACGCGACGTTTCGCCTCGAGCGCGGTGACCCGGCTGTCATGCACCGCATCCTTCAGGAGAACCTGAGCTGGCGCGGCGCCAGGCATCCCTGGCTGGACATACATCCCAGTGCCGGGTCCATCTTCAAGAAGATCGAAGGGATGGGTGCCGGCCGTCTGATAGACCAGTGCGGACTCAAGGGCTATCGCATTGGCGATGCGCAGATATCGCACATCCACGCGAACATCATGGTGAACCTGGGCAACGCGACAGCGGCTGACGTGCGCGCGCTCATCGCACATGCGCAGGACAGCGTGGAGGAGAAGTTCGGAGTCCGCCTGGAGCCGGAGATCGGGTTCATCGGGGAGTTCTAGACGCGCCGCGTGGGAATCCTCACGAGGAGTTCGCCATCGTCGCTGGAGATTGGAGCGTGTGGAGCTTCACGCGGTGCGACTTACCAGTACCCACCCGCCACCAGCCCGAACGACCAGCTGTCACCCCGATCCACCGCCCGCGCCACTCCGACGCCCACCGCGCCACCGAAGAACCGAAGCTGAAGCTCCACCGAAGTCCGCACGCCACCGGTAGGCCGCGATATCGGCACCTCCATGCCGCTATCCTCGTCGAACCGTGTGCCCAGCCGGAACGCCGCCTCACGAGCACCGTCACCCGACAGGCGCGTCCAGCCGCTCTGCACACTCACGGCCAGCGTCGGAGACGGGGAGGGGAGCACGAGGCGCGGCCCGAACGGCAGTTGCATGAGGATCGGCGCGCGAAGCAGCGGCGACGTCCACGACACGAAGCCCGAGACCATCGCCGCCTCGCTGCCAACGAACTCCTTGTAGTCGTAACCGCGCAGACGCGCACTGCCGCCGAGCTCGAATAGTTCCTGCGCGGGCGGCTCGTCGCCGAACAGAGCTCCCACGTCTCCTCGTGCGGCAGCGGCCCACGGCCCCGAATGCCGCCTCGCGGCAAGCCATGCCTCGAGGCGTTCGTAGTTCAATCCGCCCCGCCCGACCTGCAGCCTGACGTGCATGGCCGTGCCCGGACCCAGGAACTCGGCCGCACCGGTCGGGTTGATGCGGAGGGCGACCGCCGCACGACGGTAGCTGCCTTCGTCCACGCCGCGGTTCGGCCGGAAGCCTGAATCCGGCTTCCAGAGTCCGCGCGACAGGGAAGCACTCACCGCGCGATCGCGGAAGACCCCGAACTCCATGTCCAGTTCGGCCGCCACCGGACCGGGGATTCGCCGCGTCAGGCGCAGGTCGGCGACGGGGCGGTCCACGTAGTCGTAGTCGTCCTGCGAGAAGATCGCCGCCAGTAAAGAGCTGCCGGAATCGAAAGCGACGCGAAAGTCGTTCGTTATATCCAGCCTCCTGCCGGCAGTGGCCGTCAGTCGCCAGTCGCCCGTGTCGTACGCTGCACCCGCGCGGCCTCGCACTGTCTGCTCGCTCCACGCCCATCCCGCATTCGCGTGCAGCGTGAGCCCCGGCACCGCATCGCGCAATCGCCATCGCGCCCCGACGCCGGTGTACACGCCTTCCACGCGATTGAAGTGCGCCAGGTCGGATGCGCGCTCCACGCCAGGCTCCAGGCGCGGATCGCCCGTGCTTCGATAGCGATCGGGTGCCACGTCATCGAAGTCTCCCGCGGCCAGGGAACCGGTGGCCTCGCCGAGCGGGACGTCCCACTCGCGGAATCTCGTCAGGCTCTCCGTCGGAGCGATCAGCAGCGTGAACGGCGCCTGCTGGAGTGTGTCAGACATGCGGCGAGTCCTCACCGAATCCCTGTCTCCCGTAACCGTATCGGCGACGATCGACTCCGCACGCAGGAGGGCAGTGTCCAGCTGCATCCTCACATCGCGAATGGTGGACACGATGCGCACCACGGCCCGCGAACCTCCCGCGAGCGGCGCCGCCACCTGCAGCTCGATCCGCTGCCGCGCAGGAAGCCAGTAGCGACCGTCCAGCTCCTGGTTTTCCAGCTCCACGAATGCCATCGGCTCCGCCACCACCCTCACGAGTCGCTCGCGCAGCGACACGCGCTCGCCGAGTCGCAGGAACTGGCCGCGCATGCGGACTACCTCATGCCGGGCACCGTCCAGATCTATCTCGCCCCGAAAGAGCGACACCGGACTGTCGAGGCCATCGCGCGGTTCGACGCGAATTCGCACGATCGGGATCGCGCGTCCGCTCACGCGCACCGTGGCCACTGTATCGCCGCCCGAGTATCGGTACACCCTCTCACCCTCCGGCGAGAAGGGGTGCACCGCCTGCACCTCTGGCAGGTTGCGACGTTCCCGCCGTTCCTCGGCGCGCCTGCGGCGCCGCGCGGCCCGCTCGGTGGTGTCTCGCCCGAAGAACAACGCCATTCGGTTGCCGTAGAGCACGGGCACCAGCCATGGGCGATCCAGGTACGTGAGCGACGAGAGGTTCGGCCCGAGTTCCTGCGCGCGATACCCCGTAACGATCTGCTCCAGGGTGCCCGGTCGCTGCCAGGTCACGTCGCTCGCCATCTGCTCGAGCCCCGCCACGGCCTCTGTGCCATCCTCCCGACGTGCGACTATCGCAACCTCGGTAGTGATCCTGGCCCGGTATCCGCGAAGCGACAGCGGTGCGTTCGCATTGCGCAGCGCAGCCTGGCGGACGGTTCGAGCGAGAGCCGCGGACGCGAAAGTCCGTGTGGTGTCCATCGCGCCCGAGTCGGGCGCCGCAACGACCACCTGAAGTGCCAGTAGAAGCGATGCGCCGAGCATGAGTAGCGATGGGAGTGGAGCGAGGGTGGTGCTCTCGAGAAGACCCGTCCGACAGCCCTTTCGCCGAACGGGAGCGGCACGCACCGTGAAGCGCGTCAGTTCACGCTCTTCGCCTGGCCAGGACGTCTCATGCGAAGGGCATCGCCGCGATCGCGGAGTTCGTGCTACCCTCCTTCAAATCTGGCACCTTTGCAGATGAGTTCACCCTCGAGCATTGCTGGCAAGGCGCGGCTTTTCTGGCCGGTTCTGTTCGTCCTCGTGCTGTCCGACTGCACCACCAAGCGTCTGGCAGAGGAGCGGCTCGTGCAGCCGTACATCCCGCACGAGGTGGTTGGGGACGTACTGCGATTCACGCTGGCGTACAACCCCGGGGCGGCGTTCAGCCTGTCGCTGGGTCCGAACTCCCGGTGGATCTTCGTCGCGCTCACTCTCCTGATACTGGGCGTCCTCTCCTGGCTCTATCGGGAGGCGGAGTCGCGCGACACCACTCTCGTTGCTGCGCTGGCCCTGGTGTGCGGCGGGGCCATAGGCAACCTTCTCGACCGTCTTCGATCGCCCCGGGGGGTGGTCGATTTCATAGATCTCGGGCTCGGCGACTGGCGCTTCTGGACGTTCAACCTTGCCGACGTGGCGATCACCGTGGGTGCGGTAGTGCTCGCCGTGGCGCTCTGGCGGCGGGAGGAGGGCAAGTCGCCGGATGGGCTTGCGGCGCTCACCCTCCGGGGCGACGGGCGCTGAGTATCCGGTAATCAGCGCCGAATCGGCGCCGCGGGTGCATATTGCGTTGAGGGCACTGGCCTGGCACCTACCTGTTCGAACGATGTCCAAACGCCTTTCCGCGCTGCTCGTAGCTGCACTCGCCCTGGTCGTAGCCGGCTCGCATGCCGCGTTCACGGCCAGCGGAACGCTGCCGGGCATCCCCTTCGCGGCGCGCACGGCGGACCTGCCGGAAAGGTTGAGCGACCGGGAGTTCGTTCGCCTCATCGGAGAGCTCTCCGAGCCCGGCGGGTTCTTCGACAGCGACAACCTGGTTTCGAACGAGGCGTCGTACCTGCACATACTGGGAATCGTGAGGCAGACGCCACCGGGCGGAGTGTACATCGGGGTCGGGCCGGACCAGAGTTTCTCCTACATGGCGGCAACGCGCCCGCGGATGGCATTCATAGTTGACATCCGCCGCGACAACATGCTGCTGCACCTCATCTACAAGGCTGCCTTCGAGGAGTCGCGCAACAGGATGGAGTTCCTGGCCCTGTTCTTCGGGCGCCCTGTTCCGGAGAACCTCGCGGCATGGGATGGTCGGCCCCTGCAGGACATGATCGCCTGGCTGGACGACAACCCTCCCACATCCGAGTCACGAGCCGAGTCGAGGCGACGCCTGTTCCAGCGCATAACGAGCCTGCCCGTTCCGCTGGACGAGATGGACCTCGCAACCCTCGAGCGGTTCCACGAGGCGTACGTGAATGCGGGGCTGGACATCCGTTTCCAGAGCATGGGTCGCCCGCCGCGCCCGTATTATCCCACGTATCGCCAGATGCTGCTGGAACGCGACAGCGACGGCTTACCGAGCAGTTACCTGGTTTCGGAGGAAGGCTTCGAGACGGTGCAGGCACTGCAGCGTCGCAATCTCGTGGTACCGGTCGTGGGAGATCTCGCCGGCTCGAGCGCCATGACGAACATCGGACGGTGGCTGAAGGCGCGGAACGCTACCGTCTCCGTGTTCTATGCCTCCAACGTGGAGTACTACCTGGCGCGTGACGGCAGGCTGCAGGACTTCGGCAGGAACCTGGCTTCCATGCCACGAGACTCCACCAGCCTGGTGGTGCGCAGCCTGTTCAGGGGGACCTATGGAGTGGCCGGCACCAGGGCGCTTCCCGGGTATCTCTCCGCGCAGGTGGCAGCGCCCATGGACAGCGTGGTGAACGCCCTCACGAGAGAGGACTACATCGGCTACGCCGACCTCATCTCGCGAGGTCTCATGCGCTGACGAGGCAGGGACAGCCGTTCACTCAGATGAAACGAGATCGGGGCCGCAGCCGGCCCCGATCTCGTTTCATCTCACACCTTGCTCGCGGCGCGACGGTTCTTGACCATGGACGCGGCCACGCCCGCCATCAGTATCAGCGCGACCATGGCGAGCAGGTAGTAGTTGAAGTTCGGACCGACGGTCTCGCGCAGCCAGTCGGCCACCAGCATCTTCGTTCCCACGAGAGCGAGGATCGCGGCGAGCGAGTACTTCAGGTACTCGAACGCCGTGATGGCGCCGGCCAGCGCGAAGTAGAGCGAACGCAGTCCGAGGATCGCGAACGCGTTGCTGGTGGCTACCAGGAACGGATCGCCGGTTATGGCGAAGATCGCGGGAATCGAGTCCACCGCGAAGATGAGGTCCGTCGTCTCCACCAGCACCAGCGCAACGGCCAGCGGCGTCAGAACGCGACGTCCATTCTCGATCGCGGAGAAGTGTGAGCCGTGGTATCGCGCACTCACCGGGAAGAAGCGCCTCACGGTCCTGAGAACGAAACCCTTGCTCGGATCGGCGTCCTCCTCGTCGTCCTTCTGCAACGCCATGCGAATGGCGGTGATGATCAGGAAGACTCCGAAGACCAGCAGGATCCAGTGGTAGCGTGCGACGAGCTGCGCTCCGATCAGGATCATGACGCCGCGCATCACCAGCGCACCCAGGATTCCCCAGAACAGCACGCGATGCTGGTACTCGGCCGGTATTCGCAGCGACGAGAAGATCATCGCTATCACGAACACGTTGTCCACGCTCAGCGACCACTCGATCACGTAGCCCGTGAGGTACTTCACGAGTGCAAGCCGGCCGTCGTTTATCACCCCGTCCACCGGGTCGGGCGTGCCACCGATGCCCAGCAGGTGATTCTCGTAGGCGTAGTGGACGAAGATGCTGAAGCTGATCGCGACGGTGACCCATACGGCCGTCCAGGCGAAGGCCTCGCGTACGCTCACGGCCTTCGCTTCCCGGTGGAACACGCCGAGGTCGAGCGCGAGCAGCAGCAGGATGAAGCTTACGAAGCCGATCCAGAGCCAGATCATCTATATGGAAATTGACGTTCTATCCGTGAGTGGGCATCCCGACTTCCGGGGCACCCGATAAGAAAGACTCCGCCCCTGTCAGCCCGCCAGTGCAGAGGCGCGTTCCTCTGCCTCTGCCCATTCGTGCACTGCAGCCTCCAGGGCAGCCTTTGCCGCGGCGAGAGCACTTGCAAGTTCCGCCGCGCGTCGCGGGCCGTCGGGAGTCGAGTAAAGCTCCGGATTCTCCAGTTCCCGCGTGAGATCCTCCACCTCCTTCTCACGCCTGGCAACCAGCTTCTCCGCCTGCTCCACGGCGCGTCGAGCCTCGCGCATGGATTTTCGCCGCGCGTCGTCGGAGGAAGTTCGTGCATCCTGCTGTCTTCGACGGACCTCACGCTTCTCCGCTGCCGCGGCGTCCAGACGCGTCTTCTCCTCGCGCTCCTGCTCAGCGCGCTGCGCTTCCCATTCATCGAACGTCCCGGGGAAGTCCTGGATTCGACCGTCCTGCAGGGCCCACACGCGGTCGCCGATCCCCCGAAGCAGCTCACGATCGTGGCTCACCAGCAGGACGGTTCCGTCGTAGGCGAGCAGCGCGTCCTCCAGGGCCTCGATGGACTCGACGTCCAGGTGGTTGGTGGGTTCGTCGAAGACCAGGAAGTTCGCGCGGGCCAGGACCATCATGGCCAGGGCTACACGAGCCCGCTCGCCACCTGAGAGTCCATCGGCAACGCGCTGCACTTCGTCGCCGGAAAACCCGAACCTAGCGAGGTGCGACTGAATCTGTCCGCGGTTCCAGAGAGGGCGGAGGTCCTGGATCACGTCGTAGATGGCGCGGCCCATGGGCACCTGCGCGAGGTCCTGCCGGTAGTAGGCCGGTACTATGCCGCTTCCGAGGCGTGCGATGCCGCTCTCGGGCGGGCGGTCGCCCAGCAGCGTCCTGAGCAGCGTGGACTTGCCGCTCCCGTTAGGCCCCACGAGCACCACGTGCTCGCCGCGGTGGATCGTGGCGGTGAAGTCCTGCAGCAGCGTGCGACCGCCTATCGCGACCTCCAGTCGCTGCGTCACCAGTACCTGGTCGCCGCCGCGGTCGCGTGCCTCGAGGCGAAGCGCCATCACGTCCTGCTCGCTTGGCGGCGGGCTCAGGCGCGGAAGGCGGGCGAGCCTCGTGCGGCGCCCCTTCGCCTGGCGACTGTTGACCCCCGCGATGTTGCGCCGGATGTACTCCTCCTCCTTCGCAACGTCACGCGCCTGCCTGTCGTACGCGCGCTGCTGCGAGAGCCGGCGCTCGTTTCGCTGCCTCACGAACGACTCGTAGCCGCCCTCGTAAGGCACCGCCGTGCCTGCCTCCACGTGCAGCATGTGGTCGGCCACAGCCGCCAGGAATGCACGGTCGTGGCTGATCAGCATCACCGTACGGTCGGCCTGGCGCAGCCACCGCTCCAGCCAGCGCGTAGTCTCCAGGTCCAGGTGGTTCGTGGGCTCGTCGAGGAGCAGAACGTCCGAGGGCGTAACCAGCTGCCTGGCGAGTGCCACGCGACCACGCTCGCCGCCGGACAGCGCGGACAGCGGGCGCGTGCGCGCCTCCACCGGATCGAAGCCCATTCCCGCGATGGCCGCGTCCACGCGCGATTCGACCGAGTATCCGCCCTCGCGCTCGAATCGCTCCAGCGCGCGCCCGTACTCGTCCATGAGAGACTGGCTCGCCGACTCGCCGGCCTCGCCCAGGGCTATCGCAAGTTCAGCTATGCGCCCCTCGAGAGCGCGGAGCTCGCCGAATGCGTCCGCCACCGCATCCCACACCGTGGAAGCGCCGCCCAGCTCCCGGTGCTGCTCCAGAAGCGTCACTCGCAGCCCGGGCGACCGTACCACGCTGCCGCGCGTGGGACGGAGCTCACCGGTGATAAGGCGGAACAGAGTGGTCTTCCCGCCCCCGTTGCGGCCCAGTATGCCCCAGCGCTCTCCCGCACCCACGGAGAAGCTTACGTCGCGGAGCACAGGGGTGGCGCCGAACTCCACGGCCACCCCGGAGAACCCGATCTGAGTCACGAAGCTCTCCCGGGATCCGTCAGCATCACTTTGCGGCTTCGATCCAGCGCTTCCATTCGTCCGGCTCGTGACCGATCGTCAGTTTCTGCCCGTAGCGCACGAGCGGTTGCCGCAGCATGAGCGGCTCGTCAGCCAGCTTCTCCATCCAGCGGGCACCCGAGTATAGCGCCGCCTGCAACCCCAACTCCTCGAAACGCCTGCTCTGCCTGTCCAGCAGCCGCTCCACGCCGAAGCGCTCCGCGAACCGCCGCAGCTCCCCGGGGGATGCAGCTCGCTGGGTCAGGTCCACGAAATGCACGCGGATCCGGCGCTCCTGAAAGAAGCGCCGTGCCTTACGCGTCTCCGCGTTCTTGTTCGTGCCGAAGATCTGTACTTCCATGCTCCCTGAATCTAGCCTGTCACCTGCCCGTTCCCTGACATCACTTCACCAGAACAGCCACGCGTGACACCGCCGTTCACTCCGGCCTGGTGGCTGCCGGGCCCGCACCTTCCCACCATATGGGGAAAGTTTCTCAAGCGCGTCGTACCGGTACCGCTTCACACCGAACGGTGGACCACGCCGGACGACGACTTCGTGGACCTGCTGCGACTGCCGGCGCCGTCGCCAGCGGCGCCGCGAGTTCTGCTGCTCCACGGCCTGGAAGGCGGCGCACACTCCCATTACGTGCACGGTATGTTCGCCGACGCGGCACGCCGGGGGTGGGGAATGGAGATGCTCATCTTCCGTGGCTGCGGTCCGGAGCTGAACAGGGCGCCACGATTCTACCACAGTGGTGACACCGGAGACCTCGCCTTCGTGCTGGACAGGCTGGCTCGCGAAGCGCCGGATGCCCCTCGCCTTCTCACAGGGGTGTCGCTGGGGGGCAACGTGATACTGAAGTACCTGGGCGAAAGCGGCGACGCCGTCCCACCATCCGTGGCGGCCGCTGCAACCGTGAGCGTTCCGTACGACCTGGCGCGCGGATCGCGCTACATCAGCCGCGGGTTCTCGCGCGTGTACGAACGGCACTTCCTGCGAAGCCTGAAGCGCAAGGCACTGGCAAAGCTGCAGGAACATCCCGGGCTTTTCGATGCGTCGAGACTGGCGCGCGTGCAATCGCTCTGGGAGTTCGACGACGTGGTCACCGCTCCCGTGCACGGCTTCACCGATGCCGCCGACTACTACCATCGCTCCAGCTCCCTGCGCTTCCTTCCGGGCATCAGGCGCCCGACGCTCCTGCTGAGTGCGTTTGACGACCCCTTCCTTCCGCCAGCGGTCCTGGACGACGTCCGAGCGATCGCAGCGGGGAACCCGGCCCTCGAACCGGAATTCGTCTCGCGCGGCGGACACGCAGGGTTCGTGGGCGGCGTGGTTCCGTGGCGCGCCGAGTACTACGCCGAACGCCGCATGATGGACTTCCTTGCGCAACGGCTCCCCACGACGAGTAATGGTCAGGTTCACTCGGCGGCTCCCGCCAGCTCAGGCACCCGCTGATACTGTCCTCTTCCAACGTGCGGATGCGGAGCGCCTGCTTGGCGTCCGCCCCACTGATCCCCAGTCCCGGATTCCGTTTCCAGTGAAAATCTCCGTCGCCCGTTTCCTTCCATATGGTGCCCGTTCCCGCCGCACCGCATTCGCCTGCGCAGCACTGGTCTCTGCGAGTGCACTCGCCTCGTGCAAGGAGCCGGAGCCGAGTGCGGAGCTTCGCGCGCCGGCTGCGGTCAATACCGCCGACCTGCCCGTTGCGCCGGACTCGGTAGCCGCCATTCACCTGGTGGACGTGAGATCGCTCGACTCCACGATCCTCGTTGACGCACGCTATTTCGGATCGAACAATTTCACGGGCGAACCGCTCCCCGGGTACGAGGCGAACCGCGTGCTGCTCCGGCGTGAGGCGGCCGAGGCGCTGGCGCGAGCGCAGGCCGACCTTGCGGTTGACGGGCTGGGTCTTCTGCTCTGGGATGGATACCGCCCGGCTCGCGCGACCGATGCGATGGTGGCATGGACCGAGCGTGTCGGCAGGCCGGACCTGGTCACCGACGGCTACATAGCCGATAGGAGCAGGCACAACCTCGGCCTCGCGATTGACCTCACGCTCATCAGGCTGGAGTCGGGGGAGCAGCTCGACATGGGAACCGAGTTCGACACTTTCACCGAGGCGGCACACACCGCCAACGCCAGCGGAGTCGTGCAGGAGAACAGGCAGCGCCTGGTACGCGCACTCGAAGCGCACGGCTTCAGCAGCTACAGGAACGAGTGGTGGCACTTCAGCTTCATCGTGCCGGATCCGATTCGATTCGACATGCCCATCAGATGACGAGTCGCAGGAGCTTCGATCCCCGCCGATTGCAGTAGCCCGATTTCACGTCACACCACCGGAGAGGTCACATGACCCAGCCAGTGAAGAGCGCGTTCGCATTTCTCGTATTGCTCGCCGCATGCACCAGTGGATCTGCGGGAGAGCGGGACACGACGCTCGACGCGAGCCGGACGTCCGCGAGCAGCGACACCCTGCCCGCGAGCGGTGACGACGCCATGTCGCGCCTGACGAGCTCCCCGCGTCACGCCGAGTGGTCCATGATCCCGACGGGGAGCGACAGCGTGCAGGCGTGGGTGGTGTATCCCGAGCGTCCCGACAACGCTCCGGTGGTGCTCGTGGTGCACGAGATCTTCGGATTGTCGCCATGGATTCGGGCCGTGGCCGACCAGCTCGCTGCCGACGGCTTCATTGCCATTGCGCCCGATCTCCTGACCGGCATGGACATTCCCGGCGCACCGGAGAATCCGGATCCCGACGCCGCCCGTGCCGCGATACGAAACCTGGAGTCCGCAGACGTTCAGTCGAAGCTCCTTGAAGTCGCGCGGTGGGGCATGGCGCTGCCGGCGGCCACCGATCGTTATGGGATCGTCGGGTTCTGCTGGGGCGGTACGGTGTCGTTCGTGCATGCCACGACCAGTCCCGAGCTGGGCGCGAGCGTGGTGTACTACGGCAGCTCTCCGGAAACGAGCACCCTTTCCAGTATCCAGGCACCTGTGCTGGGCCTTTATGGAGGCAGCGACCAGCGCGTGAACGCAACGATACCTGCAGCAGACTCCGCCATGCGCTCACTCGGCAAGGTCTATGAGACGGAGATCTACGAGGGCGCCGCGCACGGCTTCCTGCGTCAGCAGGGCGGACAGGACGGTGCCAACCTGGAGGCCGCTCGTCAGGCATGGCCCAGGACGGTCTCCTGGTTCCGGCAGCACCTGGAGGGCTAGCGTGAGGGCCTGCGACCCGATGCCCGGAGGGATGCAGTGACTGCGCTGTACGTTGTTGCCCTTATGGCCGGGCTCGTTCTCGCGGTACGCTCGATGCTCACGGGTGTGGAGAAGCCGCGCTACGGCCACCTGCTCATGCCGCCGAACGAGCAGCTCCCGCCGATGGTTCGAATCCGTACTCCAACGCTGGGTGCGTTCGGCGTCGCGTTCGGCGTGGTGGGATACCTGCTCGAGCGGGTGGACGCGACGGGATCGTCAATGCTTCGCCTCCTGGCGGCGTCGGTGGCAGGAGTGGTCGCGGTCGCACTGGTACTGCTGCTGCTGACCACGTGGGCGAAGCCGGCACTGGCGGAGGCAACGGAGGACCCGCGCTACGTGCTGCAGGGGATACCGGCGCGGGTGACGCGCGCGATGTCGTCAGGCAGCGCCGGAGAGATCGTGTACGAGGTGGATGGTCGCGAGATGGTGTCCCCGGCGCTCGACTTCGAAGGCGGCGACCACGCAGTGGGTGACGAGGTGGTCATTGACCGTATCGAGGATGGAGTCGCCTACGTGGAGTCGTGGTCGCTGGTGGAGCAGCGGCTCTGAACCGCAGCGGCGATGTTGACCGAATGGCTGGTGTTCGCAGGCTTTTTCGGGGGACTTTTCGTCCTTCGGATTGTCGTGGCCACCATCGTATTCTTCTGGATACTTCCCGAGGGAGACCGCTGCCCGCTCTGCGACTCGCCCACGCTCCGCGTGTCGCATGGTTTCTGGAACCGCCTGACGCCGTGGCTGCGCACCAGCTGGTGCTACGAATGCGGCTGGAGCGGACTGCTGCGCCACGGCGAACTGACGCCCATCGCCTCCGGTTCACGTGAAGGGAGCGACTATTCCGCCCCCGCCCACAGCGACAGCCACTCCGGCCAGTTTCCGCCTAGGTCGAAGTAGTCCTCGAAGTAGGTGAGTCCGGCGGCTTCGATCTGATCGAGCAGCGCCTGGAACGCGTCTTCCTCGTGGATGGGCCCGATCACCACCAGCCCGCGCTCCACCCGGAACTCGTCAGGTGTGAGTCCGAGCGCGTCGTCGAAGGCGGTTCGGGTGAGTCCCACGCGCTCGAAAGCGGACTTGCGGATGAGAAGGGCCGGCCGGCCGCTGGCGATCAATAGTGGCATGGAAGTGAGGCGGTGGCTTGGTAGGGGACTGTATCTTTCAGGGATGTCGCAATCAGTGTTCGAGGACAGCTACGACATCATAGTGGTTGGCGCGGGCCACGCGGGCACCGAGGCCGCCGTCGCGGCGGCGCGACTGGGCTGTACGGTGGGGCTGGTCACTGCGTCGCTCGAGACTATCGGGCAGATGTCGTGCAACCCTGCGATTGGCGGGGTTGCGAAGGGTACCGTGGTGCGCGAGGTGGATGCGCTGGGCGGAATCATGGGCCGAGCGACCGACCTGGCCACCCTGCAGTTCCGAATGCTGAACCGCGGAAAGGGACCTGCGGTCTGGGCGCCTCGTGCGCAGTGCGACCGTGGACTGTACCGGCGGGCGGTGCGGTCTCTCCTGGAGCGGCACCCTACGCTGTTCCCCGTGCAGGGTACCGTAGCCCGCCTGGTGATGGATGGCGGTCGAGTCGCCGGAATCGAGACGCTTGAAGGTCGGCGCTTCGGCGCGCGCGCCGTGGTGATCACGACCGGCACCTTCCTGCGTGGCAGGATGCACATCGGTACCACTACGCGCATCTCCGGAGGTCGTGCCGGCGAAGGGGCGGCGGTCCACCTGGCCGAGCAGCTCGAGAGCGTGGGGATGGAGGTGGCGCGCTTCAAGACCGGGACGCCGCCGCGAATAGACGGGCGTTCGGTGCGCTTCGACGTTCTTCAGCGCCAGGAGAGCGAGCTGGAGGAGTTCGACTACTCCTGGTCCCACTTCTGGGGGTCGCCCAGGCGCGGGGATGATGGCACGAGCAGGAATCCGCCCCAGGGTGCCTGCTGGATCACGCACCTCGGCGCCGTAGGCAAGGAGCTCATCGCCGCGCACATCAACGAATCCGCCATGTATGGCGGGGCGATCGGCGCTCGTGGTCCCCGGTACTGCCCGTCCGTGGAAGACAAGATCGTGCGTTTTCCGGATGCCGAGCGACATCAGATCTTTCTGGAGCCCGAGGGTCTGGAGACGGCGGAGCTGTACGTGAACGGGCTGTCCACGTCGCTGCCTGCGCACGTGCAGCTGAAGGTGCTTCGCAGTGTGCCGGGTCTCGAGGGCGCGCGGATGACGCGTCCCGGTTATGCGGTGGAGTACGACTATTACCCGCCGACGCAGCTTGACGCGACGTTGCAGGTGCGAGCGATGCCCGGCTTGTGGCTGGCGGGTCAGGTGAATGGGACGACCGGCTATGAGGAGGCGGCGGGGCAGGGTGTGATTGCGGGCTTGAATGCGGCGTGTGCCGTGCTGGGTCGTGCGCCGGTGGTACTGGGGCGGGAGAGTTCGTACATCGGTGTGCTGGTGGACGATCTCGTGAGGCGCGGGGTGGACGAGCCGTACCGCCTGTTCACTTCGCGCAGCGAGTTTCGCCTGACGGTGCGTCAGGACAATGCGCTTTCGCGGCTGGCGCCTGTGGCGCGCGAGCTGGGCATCTACACGGAAGCCGAGGAGGGGTTCGTCAGGCAGAGGCTGGAGGGCGAGGTGGAGGCGCGAGAGCTGGCTGAGCGAACGAGCATCTCGCCCGCGGCAGCTGCCCCGTTCCTGGAGCGAGCATCATCGGCGCCCCTGCCTCACGCGATGCGCGTGTCGGAAGTCGTGAAGCGGCAAGGACTTACGCTACTCGACCTCCTTCGCGCAGCCGGCGTGGGGGAGGAGCTGCCTCGTGAGGCAGTGGTGACTGCGGAGCTCGAGCTCAAGTACGGCGGGTACTTTGAGCGCGAGCGTGAGGCGGCGGAGAGGCTGCGGCGGATGGGCGAGGTGGAGCTGCCGCCCGACCTGCCTTACGCGGAGTTCCGGACGCTGACGATGGAGGCGAGGCAGAAGCTGGCTGACCGGCGTCCGTCGTCGCTCGCGCAGGCGGCGAGCATACCTGGCGTGAGTCCTTCGGACCTGCAGAACCTGCTGGTGGAGCTGGAGCGTCGGCGGTTGAGGGTGGCGCGCGCGGGCTGACGGGCGGCGGGGCGCTGACGGGTGGCTTCCGGCATACGGTTTCCGGTGCGCTTCGGTGACCCGGCCGCGGCCTGGCATTTCCTCGGCGCATGCGTGTGCAAGTTCGGTCTGTCCCGGCGTCTCCATACACAGGGCGGTGCGGTTGTGAGGCTTTATTGCGAGCCGGGGTGGCCGGTCGCGCGGCGGCCCCGCACTTGCTCCCCGACGATTTGCGGCCGAACCCTTTGTAATGGAGCCATGAGATGCGTACAGGAGTGTCGAGGTCACTGGTTGGGAATGCGGGCGAGTTCGGCCCGATGAGTTTCCGTCGGCCGTCGCTGGCGGTATTCGTTACGTCGATTCTGCTGGCTGTTCCGCTGCTGGCGGGTGCCCAGGTTCCGGAGTCTGTGCCGATGCGAGATCCATCTTCGATAACGGTGTCGGGTAGCGGGGAGGCTTCGGCCGTTCCTGATGAGGCTCGGATTCTGTTCTGGGTGGAGACCCGTGCGGAGACGGCGACCGGGGCTGCGCGTGAGAATGCGCGTTTGCAGGAGGCGGTGATCCGGGCCCTGCGGGAGGCGGGAATCGAGTCCCGGGATATCAGCACGAGCGGCTACTCGCTCCAGCCCGACCTTCAGTATGACGAGCGCGAGCGTCGCTCTCGCCTCGTGGGTTACGTGGCTCGCAACGGTGTGAACGTTCGGGTGCGTCAGATTGCGCAGGTCGGTCCGCTTATCGATGCGGCGATCGGCGCGGGTGCGAACGGTGTCGGGAACCTCTCGTTCGAGAGTTCCGGTGCGCCTGACCTGCGTCGGGAGGCGTTGACCCGTGCGGTGGAGTCTGCATGTCGGGATGCGGAGGTAATGGCGCGGGCGGCTGGGGGATCGCTGGGTCGCCTCCTGGACATGAACAGCGGCGGGTATGTCGCTCCCCGTCCCGAGATGTTCCGTTCGATGGCTGCGGGTGTGGCGCAGGATGCGGCAACTCCGATCGAGGCGGGCGAGCTGACCGTTTCGGTTCAGGTGACGGCACGTTGGGAGTTCCTGCCTGCTGTATCGTCGGCCAGCCGTTGTGGCGAGTGATGTCGGAGTAGGGGAGGGGAAGGGTTCCTGTATGGCGCGTGCGGAGGGGGCGGAGAAATCCGCCCCCTTCTGCTATTCCGAGCGATGTTTCACGTGGAACATGCAGTTGAGCATTCAGTGGAGTCAGCGGCGGCGCACCACGAGTCCGCTTCTCGAACGTTCCACGTGAAACAATCCGCCTATCCCGGAGACTCTCCCCCTACCTCCGCAATTCGCTCCGGACTGCACGGAATGGGCACCTCACTCGCAGGCTGCCGATTATATTCCCCGCCTCCTCACACCAGGTAACCGTGGCCCGCATCATCGCCATAGCCAACCAGAAGGGCGGCGTCGGTAAGACTACCACCGCCGTCAATCTCGCAGCGTCGCTCGCCGTCGCCGAACGTCGCACTCTCCTGGTCGACGGCGACCCTCAAGGCAACGCCTCCTCCGGCGTCGGCCTCGAAAAGGACAGCCTGCAGACCACCATCTACGACGTCCTCGCCGGAGACGCCCCGGTCGAGGACGCCATCCAGCGATCGGTACAGTTCCGACACCTGGACGTCCTGCCAGCCACCCCGGACCTCGCAGGCGCCGAAGTCGAAATGGTCTCCCGAGAACAGCGGGAACGCATCATGGCCAACGCGCTCAACCCGCTCCGGGACCAGTACGACTACATACTCATAGACTGCCCACCATCCCTGGGCCTCATCACCGTCAACATGCTCGCCGCCGCGGACAGCCTGCTCATCCCGGTACAGTGCGAGTACTACGCCCTCGAAGGCCTCTCTCAGCTCCTCAACACGGTCCACCTGGTCCAACGAGGCGTAAACCCGAACCTCACCATCGACGGCGTCCTCCTGACCATGTACGACGCCCGCCTCAACCTCTCCAGACAGGTCGCCTCGGAAGCCCGCGACTACTTCGGCTCCAGGGTCTTCGAAAACGTCATCCCCAGAAACGTCCGACTCGCCGAAGCCCCGTCCTTCGGCAAGCCCATAGTCCTCTACGACGTCACCTCCGTCGGCGCCCAAGCCTACCTCGGCGTAGCCTCCGAACTCATGACCCGCTACGACGACCAGCCCGCTCTCGCCGTCCTCCAGGACAACACACCCGCGCCCTCCCACAGACGCACCCCCAGCACCACCCGGAGCGTCTCATGAACCCCCCTCCCGACCGCACCCGACGACTCGGCAAGGGACTCGGCGCCCTCCTGGGCGCCAACTCCACCGCCAGCCTGGACGAACGCGCCAACGAAACGTCCGCCCCGCAGGCCATCCCCATCAGCCGCATACGCGCCAACCCCTACCAGCCCCGCAAGGAATTCCGCCCGGAAGACCTCGCGGACCTGGAAGCCTCCCTGCGCTCGAGCGGCCTCCTGCAACCAATCACCGTACGGCCCGCTCCCTCCGGATCAGGCTACGAACTGATCGCCGGAGAACGACGCTTCCGAGCCGCCACCAGGCTGGGATGGAAGGAAATCCCCGCCATCGTGCGAGAAATTGACGACCGCACACTCCTCACCCTCGCCCTCGTAGAAAACCTCCAGCGCGCCGACCTCAACCCGCTCGAGGAAGCCGAGGGCTATCAGCAGCTGGCCGACGAGTTCGAACTGACCCAGCAGGAGATCGCTGAAGCAGTCGGGAAGGACCGATCCACCATAGCCAACCTCCTCCGGCTCCTCTCCCTGCCCGCATCGGTCAGACGACTCATCCAGCAGGGACAGCTATCCGCCGGCCACGGCCGCGCCCTGCTCGGACTCCCGGACGAACGCGCCATCCAGGAACTGGCCCGCGTCGCCGCCACCGAACAGCTCTCCGTACGCGAAACGGAACGCAGGGTCCGCGCTCTGGCCAACCCGAAAAAGCCGGCGCCGGAGAAGCAGAAAGGGGCCGATAGGCGACCCCCTGAGGTGCGGCGCATCGAGGATGAACTCCGACAGCTGTTCCAGACGGACGTCCAGATCGCCCTCTCAGGCGCCGAAAAGGGCCGCATCAGCCTCAACTTCTACTCGGGCGACGACTTCCAGCGCATCATCGAGCAAATATTGGGCGCTTCATAGCGCCACCATGGCGTCATATCGCGCCACTCGCGCAATCAGCCGACACTCTGGCATCCGGTTACTCACACTCATCAACAGACCTTCCACAGACTCCAGAATCCCGCCGCAGAGCTTTCCACCCGCTGAGCACGGTTCTCTACACTCCGCGTAAATGCCTGTCATACAAGCTCTTGCACCACTCGAGCGAAAGCTTCGCACGAGGTTCTCCACAGTGATGCGAAGAGCGGCGATCCTCCCGCTGCTCACAGCCGCCGCCCTGGCATGCTCGCCGGCCAACGACCGCAACGCCGCGGACGACCGCTTCCGCGTCGCGCTCCTCACGCCGGGCGCCATCTCCGACCAGGCCTGGAACGGCGGCGCGTACGCCGGTCTCGAGCGCATCCGCGACTCATTGGGCGCACATATCAGCCACGTGCAGACCACGTCGCCACCCGAGTTCGACGAGAACTTCCGCCAGTTCGGCGCGCAGGGCTACGACCTCGTGTTCGGTCACGGCTTCGAGTATCAGGATGCTGCCCTAAGGGTCGCCCCTTCGTATCCGCGCACCATCTACGTGACTACCTCGGGGAACAGCACGGGGAGCAACCTGGCCGGGATGGTCTTCGCATTCGAGGAGCCATCGTACCTTGCCGGGATGGTCGCGGGGGCGATGACGCGCTCCAACGTGATCGGCGTGATCGGAGGCGTGGAGATTCCACCGGTGCGAGCGAGCTTCGTGGCATTCGAGGCCGGCGCGCGCTCGGTCAACCCCGACGTGCGAGTGCTCACTTCGTGGGTCGGCAACTGGGATGACGTGAGCGCCGGACGCGAACAGGCGCTGGCCCAGATCGGCAGAGGTGCGGACGTCCTCTTCCAGAACGCCGACGCCGCCGGGCTTGGAGTGTTCCAGGCAGCTCGCGAGCGCAACCTGTGGGTGTTCGGCTCGAACAGCGACCAGAACGCCGTGGCGCCGGAAGTCACCCTGGCCAGCGTCGTCATAGACCTGCCTCACGCGTTCCTGGTGGTTGCACGCGACGTGCAGAACGGCGCCTTCACCCCCGGCGTGATAAGGCTGGATACGGCTGACGACGTGGTACGACTCACCATCAATCCGGCTCTTCGGGACAGGATACCCGCAGAGACGCTCGCCGCGGTGGACTCGGTGAATGCCGCGTTCCGTGCGCGCAGCTTCACGCCGCCAGGCGCCGAGCTCGCATTCCCCTCGACCGACTCCTCCGGAGAGACGCAGTGACCGTGAAGACCGTGGACCCGGCGGCACTCGTGAGGCACCTCGACGAGCTCCTTGCCGTGGCGAGCACCCCGGACTACCCGCCGGCAATGAACGGGCTCCAGGTAGCCAACCGGTCCCCGATACGTCGCGTGGCTGCTGCGGTGGATGCCTCACGACGCACGATAGAAGGTGCGATTGCCGAGGGCGCCAACTTCCTGCTGGTGCACCACGGCCTTTTCTGGAGCGGATCGCAGCCCGTCACCGGCGCCCGCTACGACCGCCTGCGCCTGCTGTTCGACAACGACATCGCCGTCTACTCCGCGCACCTTCCGCTGGACGCGCACCCCACGCTGGGCAACAACGTACTTCTGGCGCAGGAGCTGGCACTCAGGCCCTCCGGGCCGTTCGGCGAATGGCAGGGGATTCACATTGGAGTGCAGGGGCAGGCGAACGTCACCACCTCCGAACTCGTCGCCTGCGCGAACGAGTTCGCGGGCAGGCACGGCGGGCGCGCACTAGCAACGGCCTTCGATCCGGACCGCCTGACGAGACGCTGGGCCCTGGTCACGGGGGGCGGCGCCAGTGCCGACACGCTGCGCGAAGCCCGCGAGTCCGGTGTGGACACGCTCATAGTCGGCGAGGGCCCGCACTGGACCGCCGTTGACGCGCCGGAGCAGGACCTGGTGATCGTCTACGCCGGACACTATGCCACCGAGACCCTAGGCGTCCGTGCGGTGGCCGAGCATGTGAAGAAGGAGTTCGGCATTCCGTGGAGCTGGATTCCGGCGCCTACAGGACTCTGATCCGGTGACTGGCCCGCCGCCTGACGACGCTCCTGCCGGGCAAATCCCGGCGTCCGGCCCGTCTAGCAGCACGCCACCCGGCTCGCCCGCGCCACTCACTCCGCGTACCCCGGCGGATGCGGCGCTCACGCTCGAAGGCGTCAGCCACAGCTTCGGCTCGACCAGGGCGCTCTACGAGGCACGGCTGGTCGTGAGGCGGGGCACGCTCCACGCCGTGCTTGGAGAGAACGGCGCCGGCAAGTCCACGCTCATGCGCGTGGCCTTCGGCATGCTGCAGCCGGATGCCGGCAGCATGACGCTGAATGGAAGCACTTACGCCCCGAGGTCGCCCGCGGACGCACTCCGGAGCGGCGTTGGAATGGTACACCAGCATTTCACGCTCGTACCCGCCATGTCGGTGGCCGAGAACGTGGCGCTGGGCGGCAGGGGAAGCTTCGACAGGCGCAGGGCCGCCGCACACGTCAGTTCGCTCTGTGAACGGACCGGACTCGTCGTGGACCCGAAAGCAAAGGTTCAGGACCTGCCCGTCGCAGCGCAGCAGCGTGTGGAGATACTGAAGGCGCTGTCCCGCGGCGCATCGCTCCTCATACTCGACGAACCGACAGCGGTGCTGGCGCCTGACGACGTGACGGAGCTGCAGGACTGGCTGCGCAGCTACGTGCAGCGGGGAAACACGGTGGTGCTGGTGACCCACAAGCTGCGAGAGGCGCTGGCGGTTGCGGACGACATAACGGTGCTGCGCCGCGGCCGCACGGTCCTCTCGGAGCCGGCAGCATCGCTCACTGCGGACGACCTGATAAGGCCCATCGTCGGCAGCGGCGCAGATGCGAACGCGAGGGACACCGCGGACGCCCAGCTCGTCAGGCGGTCGGACGGACGGCCGGACCGCGGCCAGGCGGATAGCCGGAAGACGGTGGTCGTGCGCGCCGCCGGGCTGCGTCTCGTGCGCGAGGACGGATCGGTCGCCATCGAGCGAGCAGACCTCTCTGCCCGAGCGGGAGAGATACTCGGTGTCGCGGGAGTGGAGGGGGCAGGGCAGCGAGAGTTGCTTCGCGCGCTCGCAGGACGCATTCAACCAGCGAGCGGGGAACTGCAGATTCCGGAGCGGGTGGGTTTCGTGCCCGAGGACCGACACCGCGACGCGCTGATCCTGGACTTCGGCCTGGACGAGAACGTGGCGCTCTCGGGGGCGGGAAGGGCTTCCGGTCGAACGCCCTGGCGAAGGATTCGCGAGCGAACCGGGAAGCTGATCTCGATGCACGACGTGCGAGCGGCGGGAGTGCGGCAACCCGCAAGGGCGCTGTCCGGCGGGAACCAGCAGAAGCTGGTGCTCGCGCGTGAGCTGGACACCGGCGCGGATGCGCTGGTGCTGGAGAACCCCACGCGCGGGCTGGACGTACGCGCGGCCGGAGCAGTTCTCGAGCGCCTTCGCGTCGCGCGTGACGCCGGAGTTGCGATAGTCCTCCATGCCACCGACCTGGACGAGGTGCTGCCGATAGCCGACCGGATGATCGTGGTGCATGCGGGTCGCGTTCGGGAGGTGCCGGTGGATCGCGAGGCTGTGGGTCGCGCCATGGTCGCGATGGACTGATGAAGTCCGCCGAACACACAACTCGGCAAGAAGCGGCTATGCCGACGCCATCGGAGTCGGCGTCCCCTGCGAGCGGAAACATGTCGGCGGGTGACACCCACCCGTTGCGCTGGCAAATGCTCGCGCTGCTCTCCATCGCGGAGTTGCTGGGAATGTCGCTCTGGTTCTCGGGAAGTGCCGTCGCACCGCAGCTTCAGGCGCGCTGGGACCTCTCGACCACCCAGGTGGGCCTGCTCACCACCCTTGTACAGTTCGGCTTCGTGGCGGGAACGGCGACGAGCGCCCTTCTCAACCTTGCGGACATCGTCCCGGCCAGACGCCTGTTCGCCGCTTCTGCGCTCCTGGGAGCGCTGGCGAACCTGATGCTGATCTGGGCACCGGGACTCGGTGCCGCGCTCGTATCGCGTTTCGCGGTGGGATTCTTCCTGGCTGGGGTATATCCGCCGGCGATGAAGATGGCCGCGACCTGGTTCCGTGCGCGGCGCGGCCTGGCGGTTGGAACCGTGGTGGGAGCGCTAACGGTCGGGAAGGCAGGACCTTACCTCGTGCACGCCATACCCGGCGCGAACGTGGTACCGGTGGTGCTGGCCGCGTCCGGCAGCGCACTGATGGCCGCACTGCTGATCCGCGCGGGCTACCGCGACGGACCGTATCCGTTCGCGCCTCGGCCGTTCACCTGGTCGCTCGTGACCAGCGTGGTCCGCGAGCGCCGCTGGCGGCTGGCGACGGGTGGCTACCTCGGCCACATGGCCGAGTTGTACTCGTACTGGACGTGGATTCCGCTGTTCCTGGCTGCGAGCGCGATCCAGCATGCCGGCGTACGCGAGGCGGAGGAGGCGTCGTCACTCATAGGCATCCTCTCCTTCGGGGTCATCGCCGTAGGTGGAGTGGGCTGTGTGTGGGGCGGCCTGGTGGCTGACAGGATCGGCAGGGAGCGCCTGGTGACGATAGCCATGGCCATCAGTGGAGCCTGCTCGCTGGTCATCGGCCTCACCTTCGGACGCAGCTGGTGGCTCCTTGCACCGATCGCGCTGGCGTGGGGCTTCTTCGTGGTGGCCGACAGTGCGCAGTTCTCCGTGCTGGTCACCGAGAGCGTGCCGCCGCACGCGGTGGGAACGGCGCTGACGCTGCAGGTGTCGCTCGGGTTCCTGCTGACGACCCTGACGATCCAGGTGGTTCCGCCGGTAGTGGCTGCGGTGGGATGGGCATGGGCCTTCCCGATGCTGGCGATCGGGCCCATGCTCGGGATATGGAGTATCCGGCGTCTGCAGGGCATTCCTCAACGCACGGGCTGATCCGGTCGGAACGGCCACGTCCCTGACCGCGATGCCCCATTCGCCTGACGACTCCTGAACGGTAGACGACACGCGACGACTTCCAGAGGCGACGGGAGCGACGCACGCTGATTTCCCAGTCGGCGCCTGACGACTGCGGAGCCCGGCAGAAGTGGCTCGAGGAGCGACCGCTCTCAGTCGTCCACCGGCTCCTGCTCAGCCTCGACGTAGATGTCGAAATCGGGTTCGTCGGGCTCCCCGGCCACGGTGGCACGTGCCGAGCGCACGCGCTGCGCGCTGTTGCCCGGTTCTCCGTTCGACGGCGCGCCTGGATCGGGGAGCGAGTTGGCCTGCAGCTCGTTGAGGAAGGCCTCGCTGGCGCGGCGGGCCACGTTGAAGGCGGTGCCGAGCAGGCCACCGGCGATGGATGCGACGGCGGTGATCGGGTCGGAGGAGAGATTGCGTTCTCGCGATGCGGAGAGCGACCGATCGGTTGTTCGAGTCGGTGCGGGCAGGGCGATGTTGTTGTTGGGGGGGGCCCCCCACCCGCCAACCCGCTTCCACGCATCCCGAAACGCACCCACCCCTTCCACCAACCCCGGCACCTCGAGAATCCGCACAGCCACATCACCCAGCGCGCTGCCAACATCGCTACCCAGCCACCGCACCAGCGCCTCACGAACCGCTGCAGTCACCGGATCCGGCGCGCCCATCGCCTCCGCATCCTCGCGCAGCGACGCAAGGATCTCGTCCCGCATTTGCAGCGCAATGGGACTCGCGAAGTTGATCGGATTGAAGTGCGCGTCGTATCGAACGCCAAGTCCTTCGATGAGCGCGGCGGTGCGCGCGAAGTACACCAGGTCCGGCGGCAGCACAACCGGCCAGTCGTACATGGTGCTCATCACCTCGTTGGCCAGCAGCTCCACTCGCTCGGGAACCGTGGTGTGCAGCTCCGCGAGGTCCAGCAGCGCCACCACCAGCTCGCGGATCTCCGAGGGCGACGCGCCCTTCTCCACCATGCCCAGCGACTGAAAACCGGCGACAACGCCATCGGGGTCCCTGCGTATGGCGGCAAACACCGTCTGCACGAGGTTCCAGCGCTGCTCGCGCGGCACGCGCACCACCATGCCGAAATCCAGAACCACCAGCTGCCCGTCAGGCGCCACGAACAGGTTGCCCGGGTGCGGATCCGCATGGAAGAGCCCGTCCACCATCATCATCCGCATGTAGAGCTCGATCACGTGAGCGAGCACCGCGGCCGCCTCGTCATGCACGTGGTCGCGCCCGTCATTCGCGCGCATGGCTGCCCTGTGGCGCTGCCTGGCAGCCTCCATCCAGCGATCGATGCGCTCGCCCTCCATGAACTCCAGCACGAGCACCCGCTGCCTCACGAGCCCCTCGTGCACGCGAGGCACCGCTACTCCCGGCGTCCCTTCGAAGTTGCGCCGGATCTCGCGCGCGTTCGCGGCCTCCAGGCGAAAGTCCATCTCGTCGCCCACGCGCCGACCGAACTCCTCCACAATCCCGCGCAATCCGCGTACGTGCGACGTGGGCCAGCGGCGCTCGACGATCGCCAGAATGCGCAGCGCCGCCTGTACGTCCTTCGGGATGAGCTCCTCCACGCCCGGACGCAGCACCTTCACGGCCACGATCTCGCCATCCACCACGGCGCGATGCACTTGCCCTAACGAGGCGGCGGCGACGGGCTCGGGGTCGAACGATTCGAAGACGCTCTCCACCGACGCGCCGTACTCGCGCTCGATGGTCTCCCGCACGTGCTGCAGCGAGGCCGGCGGAACCCGATCCACCAGATGCGACAGCCGGCCCACGTAGGGCTCGGGGATGAGATCCGCACGTCCCGCGAAGAGCTGCGCGAGCTTCACGAACGCCGGGCCTAGTCGCGCGAGAGTCGCCACCACGCGGTCGGCCCTGCGCTCGTGGAACTCCGCACTCCGAACCACCCCGCCGCCGGCGACGAGCCAGCGCCTGTGGTCCCGCAGGAAGGAGATCGCGAGGGGAAGGATGCGCGCAACGACGACGAGAAAGCGCATCCCGAAACTTAGGTGTCGGGGCGGAGACAGTCGTCAGTTGTAAGTAATCAGTTGTCAGAAACGGCGACTATCAGCGGGACGACCGCGAGGCGACCCGAGCCCTCACCCTGACACCTGGTACCTGACACCGACCGAATCGACGGAGGCGTCGCCATCGGCCACGCCTTCCGTCTCCTTACGAAATCACTGAATTGCGAACACGAACGGCTGCTGCACGAGCTGCCTCACCGCCACCCCACCAACCTCGGCAGGCACAAAGCGCATGCGCGGCAATGCCGATCGCACCGCCTCCGTGAAGCCCTCGTTGTCGGACTCCATAACCCGGAACGTCCTCGTGTCCACACGCCCATCCGTGCCCACCACGAACTCCGCGAGCACCTGCCCCGAGATGCCCGCTTCACGAAGGTCTGCCGGGTACCGGGGATGCTGCGTGTCAGCAGCGTGGACCACCTGCTTATCAACCTGGAACTCGAAGTACACCTGACCTCCGGACCGCGACGGTGGAGGAGGGGGCGCGTCCGTAGCTGTCGAACCGGACCGCGCTGCCAGAGACGCGCTCGGGACCGGAGCAGGCGGCGGTTCCGCAGCTGGCGCACGACGGGAGGACTGCGACGGGGATTCTCCGTCAATCGCGAACACGAACGGCAGCTGCACCAGCTGCTTCACCTTGTGCCCGCCGACTTCGGCCGCATGGAAGCGCATTCTCGGGAGAGCCTGCCGAACGGCCTCGGTGAAGAGCGCGTCGTCGCTGTCAATCACCTGGAAGGAATCGGTTATTACCGTCCCACTCGTATCAACGACGAACTGCGCGAGCACCGTTCCTGCCATGCCTGACGTACGGGCAAGCTCCGGATACCGCGGCTGAGCGCTGTTCGCGGCCGCCGACACCGGCTTGTCCACCTGGAACTCGAAATACGCTCCATCGGGGCCCGCGACTGCCGCGGAAGGCGACGCTTCTTCATTCGGCGACGCCAGCCGCTCTCCACTCGGCAACTCGCACGCGACCAGCACTCCCGCAGTGGCCAGCGCACCCCACAGTGCGACACGGGTAAGGGAAGTCTTCGTCCTCGGCTCGCTCATGGTGGCAATCCTCCTCGCTAGCAGGGTACGGTCTTCGGCCAGGGCGGCCACGGGAGTCAGGTTGCGTCGGGTTCGCTGCCCCACGGCGAGAAGCAGCAGGCCGTAGCGCTCCACGTCGGCCCCACCGCTGAGCACGCGAGCGTCGCAGTCGAGTTCCACGGCCATCCTCAGTCTCCGGAACTGCCACCAGAGCGCGGGATTCCAGGGCTGGAAGAGCAGACAGGCGACGGCGGCGGACAGCACGCCTGGGTCGCGGGCGCGCACGTGCTCGAGCTCATGCCGGAGGACCAGCGCCCGAAGCGGAGCGCCCAGCTCGAGCAGCCATGACGGAAGCACGATGCTCCCCTTCCAGAACCCGATGACGGCAGGTCCGGCGTTCTCCGACAGGAGCACAGGAACCCGGTCCACGCTGCTTTCCTTCCACCCGCGGCGCTCACCGTGCAGGCGCACCGTGAGCCGAGCCAGGACAGCCAGGAGGACCATGCTGGCCAGCACCCATCCGACGAGAATCGAGCTGCCGAGTGCGAGGAACCAGCCGTTGAGCGCAGTGCCGGCGGTTTCCAGCGCAGCGGAGGCCGCACGCACAAGGAACGCAGCTGCACCCAACATCATTGCGCCAGCATCCTGCCAGACCGTAGTTTCTGGCGCCACTGCGACACCGCCCACCGGAATCACTTCGCCAACCACTACCACGGCCTCCACAGGCCCGGGAGCGGGGCGAACTCCCGTCACCAGCGGCACCAGCACCGAAGCAGCCATCGCGGCCAGCCACACGAAGCGGCGAGCCGGAGCACGACCGGCGCGAGAGCTCAGTGCGACGATCACGCGCTCGAACGCTGCCGCGCAGAGCGAAAGGACGACACCCAGCAGGAGCGAATGGACCGCTATCGAGGCGATCATGGTCCGTCCTCCCCGCCCCCTTCCTCCAGGCGCCGCTTGAGCAGCTGACGCAGCCGCTTCAACTCCTCGGCCGACAGCGGGTGTTCGTCCACCAGCTGAGTGAGAAGCAGCTCCGGGCGACCGCGGAACATGGTGTCAATCACCCTGCTGAGCGCACTTCGCCCGGCCGCCTCGGACTGCACCACAGGGAAGTACCTGTGCGCCCGCCCCTCCTCCTCCCTGCGCACGAACTGCTTGGCCTCCAGGTTCCGCAGGATCGTCAGCACCGTGGTGTAAGCGAGGTCCACGGGAAGCTGCTCCCGCACCTCGGCCACCGTCCCCGATCCGCGCTCCCAGAGCACGGCCATCACGTCCAGCTCCCGATCTCCGATTCCGAAGTCCATGGACCCCTCCGGTGGTTGGTACTATGTACTTCGTAATTGATAGCACCACCCGGGCGATCTGTCAACGATGTACTTAGTAGTAGAGCTACCAGCCCACCCGGATACTCGCGAGGGCGCAGGTTCGCCCTGGACGGACGGGACTACGAATGTCGAGTGCCTGAGGCCGGCCGAACTCCTACGGCCGAATGCGTACGGTCGAGTACCCACGATCGAGTACCTGCAGCCAAATAGCAGGCCGACCACCGACGGCCCAAAATGCAGTAGGCGACGAAGGACCTGATGGTCCCCGCCGCCTGCCCGCAAATCTCTCCGCTCGTCTTCGCTGTTTCCCGGCTACGCCACTCGACTGCCGTCGCAGAGAATGGCGGTGTCGGCTCCGGCAAATCCCGGGCACACAGGCCGCGCCGACCACGAAGATCATGCGCGACAGGCGTCAGTCATCGGTCAGCGGCGTCAGGCGGAGCGCCCGCTACCTGCCGGGCAGCCTCACGACGACGGACGCCCACGAGTCCGCCCCGGGGCGCGCGTAGCGGAAATCGGAAATCCGCACCGCGGATGGATCAGCGCTCCCCTCCGGTACGGGCGCAAAGAACGGAAGACGGGACCACCCCAGGAAGCGCCGCCCGACCTCACTCTCGGCCGCCAGCTCTCCCGCGGCTCCGGCGCCCCTGACCGGCACGGTCTCGGTTGGCGCCCAGCCGGCCGCATCCCAGGCGCGCGCAACGCCGCTGCGGTACTCCTGTCCCTGCAGCACCACCACCTCACGCTTCACCGGATTGACGGGCACCGGCGCCGCCATGAGAACGCGCGCGTCAGTCCCCGCCGATGCAAGCTGGTCCTGCAGGCTGCTGCGAGTGCGCCAACTCACGATTGACATCGCCGTCGCGTAGATGACGACTCCCGCCAGCGCCAGCCGAGCGGGGAAGACTATCGAGCTTGGCGGTGCGTGCCGCCTTGCCGCACGACGCGACAGCCACACACCGAGGCCCAGTGCGAGCCAGACCCACAGGTCTATGATGAACAGCGCGTCGCCGTGGAACCAGCGACCCGAGAACGGCATGAGAAGCCGAACGCCGTAGGTGTTCAGCAGGTCGAGCAGCGGATGCGACCACACGGCAATGAATGACAGCAGCAACAGCTGTCCGAACACCGCCGGCTGACGGAGCTTGCTGACGCCCGACCTCC
The DNA here is from genome assembly GCA_964415485.1 of uncultured Gemmatimonadaceae bacterium. GTDB lineage: Bacteria > Gemmatimonadota > Gemmatimonadetes > Gemmatimonadales > Gemmatimonadaceae > JBBQHX01. Next base: position 8,761 of record CAYQAO010000016.1, on the reverse strand, counting down.
GCCTCACGAGCAGGTCCCACGCGACCATGCCGCCAGCCAGCGCGACGGGTAGCACGGCCATGGCGAGCAATCCGTGCGTCCAGCCCCTGCGAAACTCCAGCGCCGCGAGGTTGCCCCACGCGTAGGCGAAGGCGTCGAGGTCGGGAAGGTTCGCACCGATGAGCAGCGTTGCCGTCGCAAGCGGAGTGCGGCGCTTCAACCCGGACTCGGCGAGCGCCGCGCCCACGAGCGTGTGGCAGAGATTGTCCATGCGGTGAGCGAGGGGTCGGGCGCGGGCGAATCGGGACACCGCGCGGAAGGTCCGACCCCGAATCTGGCCCTGAAGCAGGCTGTAGGGAACCGCTCGGACGAGTACTCGTCAGCTGATGGGACGACGGCTACCCCGCGCCAGTCTCCGAACCCCTCAGTACCGGAAGCCCAGTCCCGCCGTGAACTCCCGACTGGGCACGGACACTCCGTCCTTGTGCTCGTCGAACCGCCAGCGCGCCTCCAGACGCAGGCTCGCGTTCCCCAGGCGCACCCGGACTCCCGCAGGAACGCTCAGGGACGGTCGCACGAACTCCTCGCCATCGTCGGAGTCAAAGCGCCCGAACAGTCCGGCCGCTACTCCCACGTACGGCCGAATGACCTGCGACGGAAGCTCTGCCTTTATACCTAGCGACGCCCCAGCCAGTTGCGCGTTCGAAGTCTCGTCGGTGCCCAGGTCCGGACGCGGCACGTCCGCCAGCGCATAGCTGAGCGCGAGCTCACTGCGCACCCATCGCCTCAGCCCCCACTCGGCGCGCAGAGAAGCCATGGGCGCCAGGTCCCCATCACCGCGATCGTAATCCATCACTCCCACGGCGAGAGTGATGTCGCGATCCGGGAGACGCGGGGCCGACCGGGTCGTGATGCGAACCCGCGCCTGCGACTCTGCAATAGCCGGAACCGCCGGCAGGAGCAGCAGTGCGGCGGCCAGCGACATGATCAGACGACGCTCGTGCATGTGTCCACTCCCATGAAAAAGGTCACATGTTTGGACACCGTTTGCGCGAATAAGGATGGCGCGCCCGGGTCGAGCGCGCACGCTTGCGTGCGCCCGACATCGCTGCCTTACGCCCTCCTCCCCCGCTGCACCTCGTCAGGCGGTCCGAACAGCCTGAAGCCATAGTGCAGCACCGCCGCGGCAACGCCCAGAAGCAGCGGGATACCGGCAGTGATCACTCGCCAGACAACCAGCAGGCTTCCCTCCTCCACTCCCAGTTCGCCGGCCGCGCCCCCAACGAAACCCAGCTCCACCGCACCGGCTCCCGCCGGCGTCGGAGCGAGCAGCTGACCGTAGAGCAGGGCGTACGAGCCGATCGCTGATGCGAGAAGCGGCGGCGGCACCTCGAGGGTGGACGCAAGCACCGGGAGCACGGCTACCCGCGCTCCCATATGGATCAGGGTCAGCGGCACGGCGAGCACGAACGTCCACCGGGGCATCACCCTCGCATAACGACGCACCGACCTCGCCTCACGCTGCACCAGCGCTCGGAACTTCGGAGCGTAGTGTCTTGTGACTATCCAGCCGGCAACGAACGCAACGCCGAGCAGCGCGAGCTGCCACACGTTGGTCAGGGCGCTCAGCAGGCCCGGACCCACTACTCCCCACCAGTCTCCGGCCACGGTCAGCATGAGCACCGCCGTCACCACCACGATCACCGCCGCCACGACAAAGGCCTCTACACCCATGCACACCACGGACGCGGTCATGGACACGCCACCCTGTCGCATCGCCCAGAGGCGAGCCGGGTCGCCGCCGATGCGCATGGGAGTGAGTATGGAGCCCGCCTCACACACCAGGGACTGGAGCAGAACCTCCCGGAACGACACACGGTGCCCGATGCCATGCAGGAATGCCTGCATGCGCCATGTGCGTGCGATGAAGTCCACCGCAACGAGGGCAGCACAGAGCGTGAAAGCCTGAACGGTACTCAACGGAGCTCCGGTTTCGATCGTGAGGGCAGCAAGCTCGCGTGGTGGCCGCTCCGGCACCACCCCCGGCCGGCCACATCGAAACACGAGATGCGGATCACATTCCGTGTCGCACGGCCAGATTACATTACGGCTGAGATTCGGCCAGCGGCCGGCGGGAGCGCGGACGGGTCGCGCCCCGGACACCATTGACGTACACCATGTCGTTCGCCGAACTCGGCCTGCATCCATCCCTGCTTCGTGGCGTCGAAGACGCCGGCTACACTGCCCCCACCCCAATCCAGCGCGTTGCCATCCCCCCCGCCTCGGGCGGCAGGGATCTTCTGGCCTGTGCCATGACAGGCAGCGGCAAGACCGCCGCATTCGCACTCCCCGTCCTCCACCGGCTGCTCGACCACACCGGCCGTGCGCGCCGAGCCGGAAATCCGCGAGCTCTCGTGCTGACACCTACCCGGGAGCTGGCGGCGCAGGTCCACGGCGAGTTCGAGAAGTTCGGCAGGCACGCGAGCATCCGTACCGGGATGGTTTTCGGCGGCGTGGGCATGCAGCCGCAGATAGATGCCCTGCGCCGTGGCCTGCACGTTCTGGTCGCGACTCCCGGCCGCCTGCTGGATCACCTGGGCCAGGGTACAGCGAGCCTGCAGGACGTGGAGATCCTCGTGCTTGACGAGGCCGACCGCATGCTCGACATGGGCTTCCTGCCTGACGTGCGCCGCGTCCTGAAGCACATCCCCACCCGCCGACAGGCACTCCTCTTCTCGGCCACCATGCCGCCGCCGATCGGCGCCCTGGCGAAGGAGCTGCTGCACGACCCGGCTACCGTGGACGTGGAGCGTCGGTCCAAGCCGGCTAAGGGCATCGAGCAGGCCGTGTGGCCCGTGAAGGAGGACCTGAAGCCGGCGCTGCTCGTGCAGCTGCTGCGCACCGGCGTGCTGCAGCAGGCGCTCGTGTTCACGCGCACCAAGCATCGCGCCAACCGGCTGGCCGAGTGGCTCGTGAAGCACGGCGTGAAGGCCGAGCGCATTCACGGCAATCGCTCGCAGAACCAGCGCACGCTGGCGCTGGCCGGGTTCAAGGACGGCACGTACGAGGTGCTGGTGGCCACGGACATAGCCGCTCGCGGAATTGACGTGGAGGCCCTGGAGCACGTGGTGAACTTCGACGTCCCGCACCTTCCCGAGGACTACATCCACCGCGTGGGGCGCACCGGCCGCGCGGATGCCACGGGCGAGGCCTATACCTTCGTCTCACCGGGTGAGGAAGAGCAGGATCTCCGCAACATCGAGAAGGCGATCGGCCGCAAGCTGCCCCGCCGCACGCTGGACGGCTTCGACTACGCTGCGCAGCCTGACGAGCGGTTCGAGGTTCCCATAGCGGAGCGGATCGCCGAGATCCGCCGTCGCAAGGCGGAGGAGCGCGCGCGGGCGCGGGCGAAGGCGGAAGCCAGGGCCCAGCGTGAGGCACAGGAACAGCGCCAGACTGCCAGGCGCCCTGCGCCTCGGCGGGCTGCGTCCGAGCTCACCCGCCCGGCCTCGGGACAGCGACCTACCGAGGGGCGCAGCGGCGAGGCGACCGGAGGTGCGAAGAGCGGTGCCGCTGGCCGGAGGCGCCGGAGACGGCGGGGCGGGCAGGCCGGGAACGGGTGACGACGAGCGCGACGAGCGGCGCGTGATGGCGGCTGACGGCCGGCGCCGTCGCGCCATTTCGTAAGTCGCGGCCGGCCGGGGGCTGGCGCAACGACGATCGCGTGGCCACCGTCAGGGCGGCTTCCGGCCGGCGTCCCAGGCCCGAACACCCGGCCCGCCGACAGCTCAGTCCCCCGTCAACCGCCGCTCGCAACCCGTGACACTCCCGGCACTCGCACTCTCGCCCGCCAGACGCCGCTCTGCCGGCGTCCTGCTGGCGCCGCTGGTGCTGCTGGGTGGGACGCTCCTTCTCACCGCTCTCGTGCTCGCGCTCGCCGGCTTCGCGCCCGGCCCGGCACTCGGCGCGCTCGTGGCCGGCAGCGTGGGCTCCGTGGACGCGTTCGTCTCGGGCACCCTCGTACGAGCCACTCCACTACTTCTTACCGGACTCGCCGTGGCGCTGGCGTTCCGCGCCGGACTGTTGAACATCGGCGCGGAGGGACAGCTGCTCGTCGGAGCAGGTGCGGCCACGGCAGCGGGCGTGACGGCGGGCGGCTCGTTAGGACCGTTCGCTCTTCCTGTTGCGCTCGCGTGCGGCGCCATTGCCGGAGCCGCCTGGGCGAGCATAGCCGCGCTCCTCCGCAGCAGGTTCGGCGTGCTGGAAGTCATCAGCACCCTGATGCTGAACTTCGTGGCACTTCACGCCACCGGGTGGCTAGTGCGCGGTCCGCTGCAGGAGCCGTCAGGCATATACCCACAGAGTGCGGGCATTGCGGAGGCAGCTCGCCTCCCGCTCATGGCGAGCGGCACGCGCCTGCACTGGGGAGTGATGATTGCGCTTGTCGTCTCGCTCGTTGCAGGCTGGGCGCTGCGGTATCACTGGGCGGGCTTTCGACTTCGCGCCGCCGGTGCCAACCCGTTCGCGGCGCGAAGTGCCGGAATGGTGAACGTCACCCGCCTCACGACACGCGTCTTCCTCGTCAGCGGCGCGATTGCCGGGCTGGCCGGCGCCGTGGAGCTCACCGGCGTGACGTACGCGCTTTACGAGAACTTCTCGCCAGGGTGGGGCTACACCGCCATTGCAGTTGCGCTCCTCGCCAGGCTGGACCCGTGGCTGGTGATACCGAGTGCGCTGCTGTTCGGCGCGCTGCAGTCGGGTGCGGGGGCGATGCAGCGGGACGCAGGTGTTCCCCTCGTAGTGGTGAGCGTGGTGGAGGCACTCCTGATTCTCGCGGTGCTTGCGGCCGCGCGCTTCCGCAGGAGCGGCGAATGACCGGCGAAGTCGGCGCATTCCTGGAGGCCACGGTGCGCACGGCCACGCCACTCGCCATCGCGGCGCTTGGCGAGACCGTAAGCGAGCGCGCCGGCGTCATCAATCTAGGGCTGGAAGGTGCCATGATCGCCGGCGCGTTCGGCGGGTTGGTGATCGCTGGAACCGCCGGGCCGACGATCGGACTTGCCGGAGCGGCGATGGCGGGGATGGCGATCGGCGTGCTTTTCGCCGCCTTCGCCATCGGGCTGCGCACCGACCAGATCATCACCGGCACGGCGCTCACGATCCTCGCGCTGGGCCTGACGGGGACGCTGTATCGCACCATGTATGGCGCGTCAGGCGCTGCGCTGTCCACCCCCATGCTCGACCGCCTCACGCTGGCGCCGCTCGCCGACATTCCCGTGATCGGTGCGGCGCTCTTTGCGCAACCGGTGACCACGTGGCTGCTGTACCTGCTGGTGCCGTTCACCTGGTGGTGGCTGCAGCGAACGCACGCAGGCCTGGCGCTGCGCAGTGTGGGCGAGAATCCTGATGCGGCCATTGCTGCGGGAGTATCGCCGGCAAGGGTACGTGCGGTTGCGGTGCTGGCCGGATGCGCGCTGGGGGGCGTGGCCGGAGGGACGCTGGTACTGGCGCAGGTGGGCACCTTCGCGGAAGGCATGTCCGCAGGCCGCGGCTTCATTGCGATCGCGATAGTCGTGCTGGGGCGCTGGCATCCTGTGGGAGCGCTGCTGGGCGCGCTGGTTTTCGGAGCGGCGAGCGCCCTGCAGTATCTCTTCCAGGCCATGGGCTGGCAGCTGCCCTACCAGCTTTTCCTGGCGCTGCCCTACGTGCTCGTGCTCACGCTGCTCGCTGCCTCACGAGGCCGAGCCGGAGCGCCTGCGGCGCTGGGCAGGTAGGATCGGCGGAGGGAGGAGGGACTGCTGAGGTCTCTGTCATACCGCGCTTCTCGCCCCTGTCGTCCCGCGCTTCTCTCCCCTGTCATCCCGCGCGAAGCGTCGGGATCTACTCACCGTGCGCCGAAGCCGGCCACTACGAGCCTGAAGCAGATCCCGACGCTCGCGGCTACGCCGCTCACGCGGGATGACAATCAGCTAGCTAGCGCGGGATGACAGCCCGGTCCCCTCGCCTCAACACCCCACCGCCGCACTCCCCCACCTCACCGTCCAGCGGCCGGGAGACACTCTCTCCAACAACGAGTAGCTGATCCGCGACGTTCCGTAGTCGCGCGACACTATCAGCGACGGGCGACGCGCATTGCCCAATCGCACGGCGGCGAGCACGTCCATCGTCTCCACGGTCTCTTCGGTTCCGATCGCGCGCTCGGAGTGCGCCAGGCGCCAGGTGGCCCTGGGAGAGTCCGTGGCTCGCTCGGCAACGATGAAGACATGCTCGGCAATCGGAGTGGCCTCCGACGCGAGACGCCTGCCGGCAAGAGCGGCGATGGCCATGGTGTTGTCGTCCAGCTGGAACCGACGTGCGCTGCGCACAACGTAAGGCAGGCCCTCGAGCGCGCTGGACGTGTCGCCCGGCGCCATGGACACCAGTCGTGCTACCTCTGCCGCCAGGCGCGCAGAGTCTGCGGATGCGAGTGATTCGATCGAGTCGAGCGGAATAGCCGTCGCGTATCCGGCGGCAAAGGCCACCGTCCACGATTCTGCCACAGCGCCATCCGGAATCCGGACTTCCGCCCGCGGCCATTCTACGCATGCATTCGTACCCATGCGCTGTGCGTCCACGAGGGTCGCGTTCGACACCTTTCCGCGTCGCGCGAACAGCTCAACCGGAAGCGGAGCCATGCGGCTCATGTCCCGTGCAGCGAGTTCGTGGATGGTGCTGTCCGCGTACTCCGGCAGGACCACTATGGCGGTGCGCGAAGTGACGCCTGCGACGCCCAGGAAGGGGCCGGCCTCCTCGATGCGCCAGCGCGGGGGCGCCGGAAGCGGGACGGAGACAGCGTCGAGCGTGTCGGTGCGAACGCTGTCCACGGGTGCGGGAAGGTCCGGCGTCTCCGGAGCGGTGTCGCAGGACACGAGTGCGAAGGCGGCGAACGCGCCCGCCAGCCACCCCTTCCACGCAGGCGTGCGGCGCTGGGAACTGCTGTCTTCCTGGCTCACGACTGCCTCACGGACCGTTCGGGACTGCGCATGTGCTCCATCGCGGGTAATTTGGACCGGCCGGGGGCCACGTCAACAATAGGCCATCAGGCGCGGATCGGGGCACCTGCCCGGTTCGTCGTTCCCACCACGTGATCCGTCGAATGACATCCACCGCAACTCCAGCAGACGTCGTCCCCGACCATCAGAGGGGACTGCTCGCGCGACTCGGACTCCGCACTCGCGAGCATCGGGCCTGGGCGATGTACGACTGGGGGATCTCCGGGATGCAAACGGTCATCATGACCTCGGTGTTCCAGATCTACTTCATAGACGTCGCCGGACGGGGCAGCGACAGCCCGCTGCAGTGGTGGAGCGGTGCCAACACCGTCGGTGCGATCATCGTTGCGCTGATGGCGCCGATACTCGGCGCGCTGGCGGACTACGCGGGGATCAAGAAGCGTTTCCTGGCGCTGTGGACGGCGGTGGGAGCCGCCGCGATAGGCGGCATGTGGTTCATCCATGCCGGCGACCTTCAGATGGCGGCAGTGCTGTACATCGTGGCACTCATCGGCGCGACGGCAAGCATGGCGTTCTACGAGTCGCTGCTCCCGCACATAACCACGACGGCCGAGATGGACCGGGTGTCGTCAGGCGGATATGCGCTCGGATACCTCGGTGGCGGGCTCCTGCTGCTGCTCAACATCCTGTGGATCTTCAACCCGCAGTGGTTCGGGTTGCCGAGCGGTGACGGACTGACCGAGACCCAGGCGACACTGCCTACGCGGCTGGCGTTCGTGTCGGTGGCCGTGTGGTGGGTGATCTTTTCCATACCGCTGTTCCGCCGCATAAGCGAGCCGGTTCGAAAGCTGGAGGCCGACGAGACGCCCGGCGAGAACCCCGTACGCATGGCATTCGTCAGGCTCGGCGAGACCCTGCGGGAGCTGCGCGGATACAAGCATGCGTTCCTGATGCTCGTCGCGTTCATGATCTACAACGACGGCATCCAGACCATCATCAAGATGGCCGCAGCCTACGGCACCGACCTGGGGATCGACCGGTCTGCGCTGATCGGCTCCATACTCATCGTGCAGTTCGTCGGCGTGCCGTTCGCGTTCCTGTTCGGGAACATCGCCGGACGAATCGGGGCGAAGAATGCGCTCTTCATCGGACTGCTGGTGTACGTGTTCATCAGCATCCTGGGCTACTTCATGACGACTGCGACGCACTTCTTCATCCTCGCCGCGATGGTCGGGATGGTGCAGGGCGGCACGCAGGCGCTGAGCAGGTCGCTGTTCGCGAGCATGATCCCGCGCCACAAGTCGGGCGAGTTCTTCGGCTTCTACAGCGTCTTCGAGAAGTTCGCGGGGATCTTCGGTCCTCTGCTGTTCTTCATCATGCTGTCGGCTTCGGGCAGCAGCCGGAACGCCATACTCTCGGTGATCTTCTTCTTCGTGGTGGGCGCTGCGCTGCTCTGGCGTGTGGACCCGCAGGAAGGGCAGCGTGCCGCTCGTGAGGCAGAGGAGGGAACGGCGCCTGTGGGGTGAGGAAGCGCGAAAGGCCGGCGTGATGCCCGGCTGTGATGTCATCCCGGGGAGCTCTCCCCTGTCATACCTGGAATTCTTCACTGTCATCCCGCGCGAAGCGTCGGGATCTGCTCACCTTGCACCGAAGCGGGCCACTACCAGTTGCAGGCAGATCCCGACACTCGCTTCGCTCGTGCGGGATGACAGAGAGGGGAGAGCGAGTGCGGGACGACAGTCCTGAAGCGAGCGCGGGATGACAGGTGGGAAGTGTGTGCCCAGGCGGGA
>CAYQAO010000015.1:0-51306 GCA_964415485.1 uncultured Gemmatimonadaceae bacterium | reverse complement strand
TCTCCGTCATCTACACCTAGTCCCTAGTCCCTAGTCCCTAGTCCCTTCGTCTTTCATGGGCCCCTTCCTCCTTCGCCGCCTGCTGCTCACGATTCCCACCCTGGCCGGGGTGCTGGTCGTGGTATTCCTGCTTCTCTACGTGGCACCAGGCGATCCGGTGGCGGAAATGGTGGGCGAACGCGCCGATGCGGAGACCATCGCCAGGCTGCGCGCGGAGCTGCGGCTGGACGATCCCGTCTACGTGCAGTTCGGGCACTACGCCGGAGGCGTACTCAAGGGAGACCTCGGACGCTCGTACATAACGAACCGGCCCATCATCAGCGACCTGCTCGAACGCTTCCCGCGTACGCTGCAGCTCGCCGGGGCCGCAATGCTGCTCGCCTCGGTACTCGGCATCTCGACCGGGGTGATCACCGCGTACTACCCTGGCAGCTGGCTCGACCGCATCGCACTGGGCGGCGCGTACCTGGGCATATCGTTTCCGGTATACTGGGTGGGGCTGCTCTTCATCCTGCTCTTCGCTGTGCAGCTTCGCTGGCTGCCGCCTTCGGGCTCGGGGGGCCTCGAATATCTGGTCCTGCCCGCCCTGGCGCTCGGAACTCGATCGATCGCCTTTCTCGCGCGCGTCACGCGCTCCAGCATGCTCGAGGTATTGAGTTCGGATTTCGTCCGGACGGCGCGGGCGAAGGGAAGCACCGAGCGCGCGGTGGTGCTGAGTCATGGTCTTCGCAATGCGCTGATCCCCGTGATCACGGTGCTGGGACTGGACTTCGGCTATTACCTCACGGGGAGCATCCTCACCGAGACGATCTTCTCGTGGCCGGGGCTGGGGCGCTACGTGGTGAATGCAATCACGAGGCGCGACCTGCCCGCCATTCAGGGCGCGGTACTATTCCTCAGCACCGTGTTCGTGTTCGTGAATCTCCTGACCGACATGGCGTACGCGAAGGCCGACCCGCGGGTCGCCTACGACTGACGCCGTCAAAAGTGCGACTTCTGATACAGAGCCTGATACATGCCCGCTGCAGACGCATTACGCGCATGGTTTCTCGGTCCTCGCGCCGAGAACGCGGAGCTTTTCGAGCGCCTCGTTACGGAGGCGCTTCGAGATCACGTCTTCTGGAGACGCAACTACCACCCGGAAGACGGCTTCACGATCCGGGAGCAGGACAAGCGTCGTGAGGGCTACGAGGAGGCGGTTTCCACGCTGACTCAGGAGCTCATGGGGCTGCTCTCCGAGCTCAAGCGGGGAGTGCCGTTTTACAGCGGTCGCTACAAGGGACACATGGTGTTCGAGCAGACCATCGCGGCGCAGGTGGGCTACTTCGCCACGATGCTCTACAACCCGAACAACGTGTCCATCGAGGCGTCGCCGGTGACCTCGAGGCTGGAGCTGGAGGTGGCGTCGCAGCTTGCGGCCATGGTGGGCTACGACCCGGCGAAGTCCTGGGGGCACCTGACGAGTGGCGGCACTGTCGCAAACTTCGAGGCCCTCTGGATCGCGCGTAACGTGCTGTACCTGCCAGTGGCGGCTGCGGGCGCGGCGCGTGAGCTGGGGCTGGACCTCGAGGTTCGCCTGCCGTCGGGCGACACGGCGAAACTGGCCGACCTGCCGCTGTCCAGGCTGCTCAACATTCGCAATGCGGATGCGATGGACCTGTGGAGCGGGCTGTGGAGGGCCGCGCCGGAGCGTGAGGTGAGGGAGGTGCTCGAGTCGCACTCGCTCTCCACGTTAGGCTACCAGGGTTACAACCGATACCTGTCGGAGATCTACGAGGATACGCTCCCCGAAGCCGTGGTGCTCGTCGCGGCCACGGCACACTACTCGTGGGAGAAGATCGTTCGGGCGCTCGGCATCGGCTCCAACCAGCTGCTCTTCGTTCCGCTGGACGACCGCTTTCGCATGGACACCGAAGCCCTATGGTCCCGCGTGCTCGAGCTGACCACCCGCCGCGTCCCGATTCTCGCTTGCGTGAGTGTGTGTGGCACCACCGAGGAAAGCGCCGTGGACAGGCTGGACCAGGTGCTCGAAGTCCGCGCTCGCGCCGAACGCGAGCTGGGTGTCACCTTTCACGTTCACTCCGATGCCTGCTACGGCGGCTACGCTGCAGCCGTGACATGGAAGGCGGACGGCTCGCGTCGTTCGGTGGAAGAGTTGCGCATGGCCACGGAGTGCGCGTGGCCGGAGGACGGGCTGATGGAGTCCTTCCATGCCCTGGCAGAGGTGGATTCGATCACGATAGACCCGCACAAGCTGGGCTACATCCCCTACCCCGCAGGGGCCTTCGTGCTTCGTGACAGGCGCGCGAGGGATCTCGTGGCAGTGGACCCGCCATATCTCCTTCCCACGCAGGGCATGCAGGCCGAGGAAGACCTGTTCCTCGGCAGGTTCATCTTCGAGGGCTCGAAGCCCGGTGCCGCCGCAGCCGCCGTATGGCTCAGCCACAAGGTGCTGCCGCTGGACGAGCGTGGCTACGGCTACCTCATCGAGCGAACCATCTGCGGAGCACGCAAGCTGCATGCGGCGCTCTCCCGTGCGAAGCTGGACCCGTTCCGAGTGATCATGCTGCCGGAGCCCGACATCAACATCGTCTGCTTCCTGCTGCATCATCCGGAACACGCCACGCTCGAGGAGGTGAACGCGCTCAACGAGGGGATCTATGCGCGCATGAGCATGCAGACGCCAGGCGACCAGCCGGAGTACGTGATAACGCGCACGCGTCTCCAGACGCCGATGTACGACGGTGCGATCGAGCCGATTCTCGCGAAGCTTGGCGTAGGAAGCGTGGACGGGTGGCGGGAGAGCGGCCAGGAAGGGCTGGTGGTACTTCGGTCCACGGTGATGGATCCGTTTCTGCAGGCCGGACCGCCAACGCCCGATCACCTCAACGGATTCGTTGCTGCCGTTGGCCGGGCTGCGCGCGATGCGCGTGCTGCTCTTCCGGGCAGGAGTGCCGGATGAAGCCGCGGGCCCGGGAGGTGCTGCGTGGACGCCTGGCGTCCGCTGGCGCTTCGTCGGGCCTGCTGGCGACAGCGCTTGCCTGCCTGGCGAGTGCTTCGTGCAGTACCGCCGGTGACGCAAGCCGGCCCGAGGCGCCCCGAGTGGTGGTGCCGGTGGCCGTGGCGGCAAGCATGCGCGAGCCGTTCGAGGAGATTGCTGCGGAGTTCATGGCGACGCATCCGCACGCAGACGTTCGCGCCTCGTATCTCTCGTCAGGCGCTGCTGTTCACCAGATCCTGGCTGGGGCGCCCTTTAAGCTTTTCGTATCCGCGGACACGGCATACCCCGCGAGCCTGCAACGAGCAGGACGCACCGTGCCCGGCTCGCTCCTTGTATATGCCAGGGGTTCGCTCGCGCTCTGGCTTCCGAACAGGCTTGCCGGCGAAGTGGAGACCAGGCGCGGGACGGAGGACGACACCCTGCCCTCCCGTGCCGCGGCTCCAGCGCACCCTAACGCGCACGGAGGCAACCCGATCCCTGCAAGCGTTCGCCGCATCGTAATTGCGAGTCCCGCGCTGGCGCCGTATGGCCGCGCTGCGAGCGAGGTGCTGGCAGCGCTGGGCGCTTCAGGAATCCGCGCGGTGCACGGTGATGACGCCGCTCAGGCTTCGCAGATCGCGCTTGCCGGTGCGGATGCCGCACTGCTGCCCATGTCGCTGGCCACACTGAGCGCGATGCGTGAGGCAGGCGCCATAGTACCCCTTGCCGAGCGCATGCATCAGCCTGTCCTCCACGCGGCTGTCGCGCTCGAAGGTGCCGGCGAGAACGCCACCGCCCTTCTCCGTTTCCTGGCATCGGATCATGCGCAGGCAATCCTGGCCCGCTACGGATTCCGCGCGCCATGATCGAGCCGCTGCTGCTCTCGCTCAGACTCGCTGCATGGACCTGCGTGATCCTCCTGGTGATCGGCGCACCACTGGCGTGGTGTCTCGTCAGGCGGCGCAGTGCCTTCAGCGCTGTCGTCGAGACGGTGCTGCTGATGCCGCTGGTCCTCCCTCCCACCGTGCTCGGCTTCTACCTGCTCGTGCTGCTCGGCGATGGCGGCCTGCTCTCCTCCACGCTTGGCGTTCGATGGGCATTCACGTTCGAGGGGATACTGCTCGGCTCCGTGATCTTCAATCTGCCCTTTGCCATGACGGCGTTCAGCGAGACCTTCCGGGCGATACCGGAAGACCTGCTGGACACCGCCCGAACGCTCGGCGCCACACGCGTTCGCCTGGCCCGCGAGATTGTGCTGCCCCTCTCCTGGCCGGGCCTTCTGGCCGGCACCATCCTGATATTCGCCCACACCATCGGGGAATTCGGCGTGGTGCTGATGATCGGTGGCTCCATTCCGGGCGAGACCCGGGTGCTGGGCATACACATCTATGAGCTGGTGCAGGCCCTCCGCTTCGACGAAGCCCACCGCGTGGCTTTCGTATCCGCGGCGCTTGCCTTCTTCCTTCTTCTAGGCCTGCGCCTGACGGAGAACAGGTGGAGATCTCGTACCGCCTGAGCCGTCCGATCGAGCTCGATGTGAAGCTGCGGGTAAGCGGCCTCGCGGTGCTCCTGGGCGCGAGCGGATCCGGCAAGACGTCACTGTTGCGCGCGGTCGCAGGCCTGCTACCGGCATCGGGAACCCCTTTCGACGGCATGCCGGCGCACAACCGGCCCGTTGGCTACCTGCCGCAGCACTACGCGCTCTTTCCGCATCTCTCGGCCTTCGAGAACGTGTGCTTCCCGATGAAGCACGTTGCTCGAGCTGGGCGCGAGCGGAGAGCGATGGAATTGCTGGTGTCTCTCGGTGTTGCGCACTGCACCTTGCGGAAACCGGCCACGCTCTCAGGAGGAGAGAAGCAGAGAGTGGCACTGGCGCGAGCACTTGCACGAGATCCGGAGCTGCTCCTGCTGGACGAGCCGCTCAGCGCGGTGGACACGCCTACCTCACGCGAGATCGTCGGCTGGCTGTCTGAGACAATAACCCGGCTCGGGATTCCGGCGCTGGTTGCGACGCACAGCCCGCTGATGGCCTCCGCAGCGGACACCATCGCGATACTGCAGTCCGGCCACATCGTGCAGCATGGTGAACGCGAAGCGGTCATGCGCGCGCCGGTGAGCGTGCATGCGGCCCGATTGCTGGGCTATTCGAACGTCCTGCACGCAGAGCTCGAGCCCACTGGAGCGATCCGCACCGCGTTAGGCATCGTGCCGCGTCCCGGCGATTGCCGGGGTTCCGATGACGTGTGCGTGGCCTTCCGGCCGGAAACCGCGTGGGTGGTTCCGCCAGGCGCGAAATCGCCCGTGGAAGATGGCAAGGCGCTGCGTGCGAGTTGCGAGATACAGTCCGTGTCACCGCCATACTGCAGGGTAAACCTGCAGGGAGTCACGATCGAGGCCCTGCTATCACCGAACCTCGCGGATTCAGACGCCAGGCACGGAAGCATCATGAACGTCGTGATCTCTGCGGGTGCACTGCGAGTGCTGGCCGGTGGCGGGCTGCCATCGCGATCACGAGTACCGATCCTGGCCGCCAGCGCAGATCAGAACTCGAGTTCGAGTCCGAAGTAGAAGTTCCTGCCCGGCGCCGGCTCCAGCACGCGTCCGCCAAACCCGTTCACCGACACCGCACTCACATAGCGCCGGCCCCACAGGTTCTGGATGCCGCCAAACGGGGTGACACCAATCCTTCCGGCGCTCCCGCTCCAGGAAGCGCGAGCGTTCGTGACGCCGGCCCCCCACCCCTCGACCTTTATGGCATTGGCGTCGTCGGCCACAAGCGAGGACGAGAACTGGTGATCCAGGTCCACCGTCAGGCCGCCCGGAAGGCCGGCCCTTATGCCCAGCTGCGCCTGATGCTCCGGCACACCGGGCAGGGTGTTGCCGTCCAGGGTATCCACCTGTGCTCCGCGCGTGAGGCGATACTCGGAGTAGCGGTAGCGGGACCACGTCCACGAACCCTGCAGCCTTACGCGCTCATGCAGCCCGTAGTCCACCTGCAGTTCCGCGCCGGTGTTGTTCGCACCGCCGGCGTTCACGAAGTACGCACGGCCGCCGGTCTCCAGGTATTGCACGATCATGTTGGAGACGCGGTTTCGGAAGAGGGAGGCCGAGTATTCGAGCCTGTCGTTCCCCATGGTGCCACGCGCACCGATCTCGAACGAGACCGTCCGCTGCGGCCCGAGCGAACGGTTGAATCCGCCACCCCCATCTGTGGATACCTGCAGCTCGGTAGTGGTCGGCGTCTCGAAGGCGCTGGAGACGTTCACCCAGGGAACGAACGCGTCGCGCACTACGAAGCTCGCCCCCGCATGGCCGCTCCACGCAGGCATGGACCGCTCACCACTCTCGTCGCCGTCCTGCAGGAACCTGTCTGCCACGCCGAAGCTCGTTCGATCCCACCTGATGCCCCACGTGGTATGCAGGCGCGAATGCGGTGACCACGACAGCTGCGCGAACGGGCCGAGTGAGGTGACGTCCTCCACCTGGTCGAGAAGCAGCGTATCGTCAGGCGCCACGGGCCTGCCGCCGGTGGCGCGCCAGTTCTCGCGCACGTCCTGCATTCGGGCCCATTCGACTCCAGCCGTTACGACCGGAGCACTGCCCAGTGAGCCCAGCCGCTGGCTGAACGCCACCCTCGCGCCGCCCGCATTCCGGTCCAGCACGCTGTACGTGCCATTGACCGGCTGGACCGGAGGCGGAGGCTGTACGCCGAGTGCGTTCTTCACGTCGCGCGTTACGCCGTACAGCGTTGCAGACAGCTCGCCACCGCTCGCCGTGACGTGACGCAGCACTGCGCCCAGCTGGTATTGGGATATCCGCTTGTCGGCGCCGCGAAGAACGTTCGTCGCCGACGCCGAGTCGGGCGACTCGTCGTACTCGGCTCTCGTAAGCGCGCCCGGATTCGCGGCTTCCGGCATCCGCGTCAGGTGCATCCTGAGACCCAGCGTGGTGGAGGTGCCGACCGCCCAGTCCAGCCCGCTGTTCAGCTGCTGCACTTCCGCAGCGCTGTACTGGCGGAAGCCGTCCGTCGTGAGGCGCGACAGCGACAGCATTCCGCGCAGAGGGCCGCGCATGCCCGATGCACTTCCCTGCACCTTCAGCATTCCAAACGAACCCGACACGATGCGCAGGCGACCGGCCGGCTCGTCACCGCCCATATCGGTTTCGAACGACACCACGCCGCCCGAACCGTTTCCGTACAGCGATGACGCCGAGCCGCGGAGCACCTCCACCCGGCTCAAAGCTCCAAGTTCGATGTTGCTGATCTGGCTCTGTCCGTCAGGCAGAGTCTGCGGAATGCCATCCAGGAGCACTCGCACTCCGCGCACTCCGAAGTTGGCGCGATTGCCGAAGCCCCTTATGGAGATGCGTGAGTCCACCGCGTAGTTGTATCTCTCGGCCACATACACGCCTGGAACGCTGCCAAGCGCCTCACCGAACGCAGTGGTGGCCCTCGCCTGACGAAGCTCACGCTCGCCGGCGACGCCCACGGACCATGGCACCGTCTGGAGCGCCTCGTCGCGCGTGGTAACCGTGACGCGGACTTCCGGAAGTCGGGCGAGCGAGTCAGCGGACGTGCTGTCAGGCAGCGGGCGCTCCTGAGCCGCGGCCTGACCTCCGAATGAGAGTCCCAGGACGAGGACAGCGATGGCGATTCGCCTGGAAGTCCCCGCGAGCGAGCTCCGGCCGAGAGGAAACTGGTACGATGCAGCGGCCATCATTGAGGGCCACCCAGCAATTCGCGCAGCAGCGACCGGCCGGTGGCGTGGGCAGGCGGGCGAATCCCGAGCCACTCGGAGACGGTGGGCGCCACGTCCGTGGTTCTCGCGTGAGGCACCCTTCGCGCGCGAACCGCATCGCCCCAGAGACAGAATACCGTGTGCATGTCGTCCGCCACCGACGGGAAGCCGTGTCCAGCGGCCACACGAGGTGCCGGTGCGATCACGCTTCCCTTCGGGTCGGTGCTCCACGTGTAGCCCTCCGCAAGATCGTAGTACAGGTCACCGCCCGTCGGCCCGCCGATACCCAGTTCCGCAGAGCCCGACGAATCCGCGCGCCACGTGCGCAGCACCACCTGACGCCCGCTTTCATCGCGGACCGCTAGCAACGCGCGCATGGCCGCGTCCACCACCGCAGGTGCCTCGGCTTCAGGCACCGTTCCACCCTTCCACTGATCGCGATTGACCGTCACGTAGTACCCGTTCGGCGACAATGCCCTGGTTCGCGACAGATCCACGGCTCCTGTTGAATCGAGCGAGAGAAGCCCGGCGTCTCGCAGCACGGCGTTGATGTGCAGGAGTCTCCAGTAGCTGCGCATGCCATGATCTCCACTCACGGCGAGAACGGCGTTCGACTCCCGCGCCACCAGCGATCGCAGTCCTGCCAGGCGCACGTCGGCAAGCGCCCATGCGCGCTCTCTCAGCTGCTGCACTGCGCGCGCCACCCCGGGATCGTATCCCGCTGCCGCGGGATTGACGAAGCCGAGCCACTCGTGGTCGGTCTCGTCAATCAGCGGGAAGTAGTCGAGCAGCAGTGTCACGCCGCGCTGCCAGAGCCATTCGCTGCCGCGCATGAACTGTCGCGTAAGCAACTCCTGGCTTTCCATGTAACGGAGTTCAGCGGTGCCGTCACCACCGTTGTGCAGCGTGGGACCGAGTTGCCCCGATCGCAGCGCGGCGTGCGCACCGTTTCCGTACCAGCCGCCGATGTCGCGCAGGTAGGTCGCTACCGCGGAAGGATGGTTCGCCTCCACCGCGCGAATCTCCGGAATGAGGATCGTGTAGCTGGACCCATCCGGCGATATCGCGAACAGGCGGGCGGCAGCGAACGCCGGACCGTGTTCGGTGTTCAGTTCGACGCCCGACGCGAAATGCCTGGCCAGCGGCCTGCCCGCAACAGGTGCGCGCTCCACGGGCGCCGCATGGGCTGTGACTCCCGCCTGCACGTCGCGCTGCGCTGAAATGAGCATCCGGTCGTAGCTGGCCCCTCCGTGAAGGAGCGCATAGAGCGAATCGCTCCCGACAGCCCAGGCCAGCTCCAGCGGCTTCACGCTCCCGCCCAGAAGCTGCAGGTTGCGCCAGCCGGATGCCTCACGCGGCCGGACCTCCTGCTCGGTGATCACGCGCGCTGGCGCGAGCATCACGTTGTAGCCATTCATCACCAGGATTCCCTCGCCGGCAAGCAACGATTCCGCTGCCGCACGAGCCGAATCGAGGGACCAGTCGGGTCCCATCACTCCGCGATAGCCCGGAGCGTGCGGCGCCTGCGTCACGTGGTGACCGGCTACCCGAACGCCTTCCGATCTCGCGGCAAGCCAGATCGGCTCGGCGCGAAGCGTCTGCGATGAATAGCCGGACTCCAGTTCGAGCAGCGTGTGCTCGGGACGCGGAAGAATGGGCTGGCTGTTCGCCGCGACGCCGTTCACGTTCCCGTACGCGCCGGTCCAGATGGACGCGTGCCCCGGCGCGGTTACGCTCGGGAATGCCGGACGTGCGCCGTTCGTGCACGCGGCGTTTGCGAACATATCGCGAAATGCCGGAATGGCCTCCGCTGCAATCGTCTCGAGCGCGCGTCGCTCCGACAGCGCGTCGAAGCTCACGATGATTGCGCGGCGACTCCCTGCGGGTTCTCCGGGGCGCGCTCCGGCCGCGCCGTCACGCGTTGCGGACGGTGGCTCGACCCTGTTGGCAACGGCTGCGTCCTCAGCCGTCGCTGCGCCGGGAGTGGCGCATGCCACGAGGAGCAGCGCGCCCAGAAGCGGGCGGACACGCCCGGTAGCGACCGCCTTGAACGAGATGGATTGGCTCAATTCCGGCACGTGAAAGGAGTCGCGAACTGCCGAACCACGGCATGCCGCGAGTTTCTGAAGACCCCACCGCCTCGAACGCAGCCTGGCCATGCGAGGCAGCGCAGGAGGCCCGTCAGGCGAGAAGCGACGGATCCACACCCCGGGTCATGAAGATGCGCCCGATCGTCTCCCCGATCTTGTTGTTGGGCGTGCTCGCTCCCGCGGTGACTCCCACGCGAATTGCACCCTCGGGAAGCCAGTCCGTCGCCACCCCGGGCTCTCCGCCACCTATCGGCAGGAAACGGATGGAGCCGCTCTCGGGATCAATGCCGTGCGCGTCCTCCACGTGATACGTGGGAACCACCCGCGAGCATATGGAGGCGAGCGACATGGTGTTGCTGGAGTTGAAGCCTCCGATCACCACCATCACGTCGGGGGGATCGAGCAGCATGTCGTTTACGGCGTCCTGCCTGTCCTGCGTGGCGCTGCAGATGGTATCGAAGGACAGGAAGTTTGCGTCACGATACTCCCTGCCATGCGCACGCTCGATCGCGTCTCCCACCTCGGCCGCTATGGCCAGCGACTCGTTTGCCAGCATGGTGGTCTGGTTCGCGACGCCGATGCGGCGCAGGTGCACGTCCGGATCGAAGCCGGGCGTGGCACGTGAGGCATACTTCCTCAGGAATGCCTCACGATCTCCCCGGCCTTCGATGTAATCGCACACCTCGCGCGCCTCGGCCATGTCGCGGATCACCAGGTACGTGCCGCCCGGAAAGCGCGACGCCTGGGAGGCGGTGGCTCGCGTCTCCTCGTGGTAGTGCTTGCCGTGTATGAGGGCCGTGTAGCCGTCACGCGCGTAGCGCTCCACCCGCTTCCACACGTTGAGCACGGAACCGCAGGTGGTGTCCACGAGAACGCAACCGATGCCCCGGAGTGTCTCGAAATCCTGGATGGTGACGCCGAACGCGGGGAGGATCACCACGTCGTCCGGAGTGACCATGGAGTAGTCGAAGCCATTGTCACCGGGTATGAGGATGGTGATTCCCATCTCCCGGAGCTTCGTGTTGACGTGCGGATTGTGGATGATCTCGCCGACCAGGAAGATCCTGCGATCCGGGAACTTCGTTCGAGTCTGGTACGCGTAGTCAACGGCCCGCTCCACCCCGTAGCAGAATCCGAACTCGTGAGCGAGCTGTACCGTGAGCCCACCTGCCTCCAGTTTGTAGCCGCTGGCGCGCAGCAGGTCCACAACGTGGGCGGAGTAATCCGCGTCGAGTATTTCCTGGACTTCGCGCTTGAGACCGAAGCCCTTGCGGAAATAGGTGGTATCAGGTGAAGTGCTCATGGCTTCAAATATGGCCGTCGGCGAGGGTGGCTGGTACCGCTGAGCCCTGCGGTGCGCCGCCGGCTCCCATTTCGACACGGCTGAGCACTCACTGCACACCGCCATTTGGTGGTCCGCCGTGCGCTCGGGTAGGGGAAACCCCCATTCCCCGCGCCATGCACATGCTGCATCTTGGCTTCATCCATCCACCGGAGCCGATATGACCACCGGAAAGCCAGGGAACCGTTCGACACCGCGCATCCTCGTTCCGCTCGACGGGTCGCCCTTCAGCGAGAACGCACTGCCACTCGCAGTAGAGCTCGCCAGGCTGCAGGGAGCGGAGATTCACCTGGCGCGCTCGCATCTTCCAATTGCCGTGATGCCCACTCCAGGCGACTTCTCGCTGCCCGCTTACGAACCAGCCTGGGACGAGGAATCCAGAGAAGCCAGCCGCGCCTACCTGGAAGAGCGAGCGACTCGCATCCGGGAGTCCGGAGTACCTGCCCGTGCGGTGCTGCTCGACGGGCGTGCCGCTCGCGCCCTGGAGGAGCATGTGCGATCGGAGGGCATCTCCCTTGTCGTAGCCACCACGCACGGGCGCGGGGGACTGAGCCGTGTGGTTCAGGGGAGCGTAGTGGACGAGCTCGTGCGCCTCGTGAACGTTCCGGTGCTGACCCTGCGTCCGCCTAACGGTGACGACCAGCCGTCTCCGCCCAGGACGATCAGGCGCGTTCTCGTGGCCCTCGACGGCTCGGACACTGCGGCCCATGCAATAGGGCCGGCCACACGGCTCGCGAAGGTCACGGGTGCATCCGTCCTCCTGCTGCACGTGGTCACGCCTTCCGCACAGGCAAGGGCACAGGACAGGCCGGCTGCGGAGAAAACCGGCGACCCCGACTCCGACCCTCTGGCGGCAGCAGGCCTTGCGCTTCTCGAGGAGGCCGCTGCCCCCCTGAGGGCAGAGGGCATGGAGGTGGAGACTATCGTTCGCGTGGCCCCGGACCCGGCCGAGTGCATCCTGCAGGTCGCCGAGGAGCGCGACGTGGACTGCATAACGATAGCATCTCATGGCCGGGGCGGATTGACGCGGCTCCTCTTCGGCAGCGTTGCAGACCGGGTGTTCCGCGGTGCACAGCAGCCAGTGATGCTCCTGCGGGCCGAGAAGGCGGAACCGGGAATTCCGGCAATGGCCGACAACACATGAGCCACACGAGAAACGCCGGCCCCTGGCCGGCGTTTCTCGTGTGGCGCAGCTACGCGCGCCCGAGAGGCGGGGTGCGGGCGCAGCGATGTCCTCAGCTCCCGTTGGCTCCCACCGCCCGCGTGGCCCCCGCGTCACGCAGCTTTGACAGCCGCTCCCTGGCGGCTCGCACCTGCGGCTGCAGGCCTTCGTCCGCATTCTCCCAGTTGCGCACGAACTCCTCGTACAGCTGGATGGCGCGCTGACGTTCGCCGAGTGCCTCGTGGATCTGCGCTCGACGCGCCAGGCTGCGCGCCCGTACAGCCCAGCCAGGATCGAGGTTCATGGCGCCGTAACGGCTCGGCTGCATGGCTTCGAAGCTCTCCAGCGCCCCACGCAGGTCGCCGAGCGCGTACAGGATTTCAGCCTCGACCGCCACCTCGAGCATGTTGCGGTTGAGCGATGTGTTGTTTCGCGGAAACGATCGCGCGGCCTGAATCGCGGCGGCGGTGTCGCCGGCCTCCATTGCCAGCCAGGCGCGCAGCACGCTGGAGGCCTGACGCTCCTCGGGAGTCGCCGTGGAGCGCGACAGGTACGCGGAGTCGCCACTCACGATGGACACGAGGATGGGTATGCCCTTCTTGAGTTCGGAGAAGGACGGGGAGTCAGGCAGCCTGGAAATTGCCGTGAGCGCGGAATCCGCTACCGGCTTTGCGGAACTCCAGGGAAGTCCCGCGGCGACGCCCCCCACCCCAACCAACAGCCGCCAAAGCTGATCCATGGAAAGACCGGCCTGCGCAAACACCTGCGGCGTGGGTGATATGTCGCCGGCCAGAGCGGCGATGCGATGGGCTTCCTCGATCCGGCCCGCGTGCAGCATCACGCCAGCGGCAGCAGCCACCACCTGAACGCTCCGCGACGACCCGCGCGCGACGAGCGAATCCCTCGGCATGACTGTCCGGGCCTCGTCGAGCGTCTCCATGGCTTCCGCAGGCCTTCCCGCGCTTAGCTCGTACAGCGCGAGTGCGTAATGCGTCTCCGGATCGCGAGCGCTCGGCCGAGCGAGTGCGCGCCGGAGCGTACCGGCCGCAGACGCATAGTCCCGTGCAGTTGCGTACGCCTCGGCGAGCGTCCTGTGTGCGGACGCCGCATCGGGGTCCGCGTTCACCCAGTGCCGCGCCTCACGAACCGTCCATTCGGACGCACGCTGCCGCGCGGCCCTTATGCGTGTCGTGTCGGACGAACCCGGAGGTACAGCCACGAGCGAGTCGCCCTCGAGCATGATTGGCTGCCCGGGCAGCGACGCAAGCTGGTAGATGTTCAGCTTGTGCTGATAGGCGAGGTGGAAGGTGGAATCCAGGGCAAGCGTACGATCGAACGCCCGAAGCGCCATGCGATACGATTCCAGGAACTCGCTTCCGCTCTGCGGCAAGTGGAAGTAGGCGTCGCCCAGTCCATACCACGCTTCCGCGTCCAGAGAGTCACGCGAGAGAATGTCCTCGTAACGCTGGCGTGCGGTTCCCAGCTGCTCGGCAGCCACGGATCCCTCGCCGCGCATCGCCGCGGCGAGCCCCTCGGAGAGCGCCAGGTATGCCTCCACGAGTGCGCGATCGCGCGGCGTTAGGCGATCGGCATTGCGGACGGCGAGACGCGCGTAGTCCACACCGACGTCGCCGTCCACGTTCCTCCATCCGCTCACCAGCGCGCGCTTGTAGTAGGCGAGCGCGAAACCGCTGTCGCGTGCAGTGGCACTCGCGAGCGCACGATCGGCGCTGTCCAGCTGCCAGGCATTGAGCGCTCTGAGGCCGGCGAGGTAGTCGCGATAGGCAGCCAGCGACGACGTGGTGCTGTGGGCGAGCGACGGCGTGATCTCCGGTGCGCCGCTCAACTGCAGGATGTCCCGTGCGACGCGATCGAAAAGGTTTCGGGGATCGTCAGACGCCGGTGCACTCTCGGAGAAGGTCTGGTAGGGCGTGTCGTCCGTCGCTCCGTAAACGCCGGCAACCACGGTGAGCGAATCGCCCGTGCGGACTATGCGCCCAAGTACGTATGAAGAGGCGTGAGTCGCGCGAGCGATCCGCTGCGCCTCACTGGGCCCGATTCGCGAATTCTCCAGCTTCTCGGCGCGCAGCAGGTCCAGCGTTCGCGCGTAATCCACCACGTCGAGATCCTGCCAGTGAGCCAGGTCGAGCGTGAGCATGCTCACGGCCCCCTCGCTCAGCCACTCGAGGTCGTCACCCGCTCCCACCAGCTCGAAGGGCAGAACGAGCATCATGGGACGACGCGGCGCATCCGTGCGTGTCAGCTTCCACGCACCGAATCCGAGCACGGACAGTAGGACGACGGCAACGAGGGCGGCGATTCCCTTCGGGAATCGCGAACGCGGTGATGCCGCCGCATGCCGGGCGGAGCGTACTCCAGTTGCGCCCCTGCTGCCTGGCGAGGCTGATGTCGCGGCCGCGGCAGCAGCATGGGGATCCTCGCCGGCGAGCGCCGCTTCGAGAGCGGCGGCGAAGGCGGCGCAGTCCGGCCAGCGCTGGTCGCGCTCGCGCGCCAGCGCCTTCATCACCACGTCGGACACCGGTGTCGGCATGTCAGGCGCGACTGTCGAGAGCGGTGCGGGGTCGCTCGTGAGGCGCTTCGCAAGCAGTGCACCTGCCGACGTCGCCTCGAACGGCTCGCTGCCGCTGAGCATCTCGTACGCCACCAGTCCCAGCGCGTACTGGTCGCTCCGGCCGTCCAGGTCGCGATCTCCAACTGCCTGCTCGGGACTCATGTAGCGCGGCGACCCCACCACCATTCCCGTGGCGGTCATGCGACCGTCATCGCTCGAAGCCACCGCCTGCGCGACACCGAAGTCGGTCACCATAGCGCGGCCGGTCTCCTCGTGCAGCAGGATGTTCTCCGGCTTCACGTCGCGGTGCACCACACCCTGGGCGTGCGCTGCCGAGAGAGCGCGTGCCACGTCCGCAACGATCGGAACCGCGTCGTCCACCGGAAGACGCCGATGCCTGACCATGAGCTCGCGCAGGCTCTCGCCGCGCACGAACTCCATGACGAAGTACAGCTGCCCGCCTGCCTCGCCGGCGGAATAGACGTTCACGATTCCATCGTGACGCAGGCGGGCTACCGTGCGGGCCTCGCGCAGGAAGCGCTCGCGATAGAGCGGATTCGCACCGAGTTCGTCGGCGACCACCTTGATGGCGACCTCACGCTCGAGCGTGAGGTCCCGGGCCAGCCACACGCGGCCCATGCCACCGACTCCGAGAAGTCGGACGATCTCGTATTGGGCCGCCAGCGCAGTGCGCAGACGAGCGTCGGGCTCCTCGCGGGACGATGGGGTCATTCGGGCATCAAATGGGGCCGTTCCGTTCGCGGACGCGCCGCAACTCCAGCGGTAGCGAGAGAAAATGCACCGTACTCCGCCCTACGGATACCCCCGAAACGATGTGTCAGTGCCAGGTGCGCAGCGGGCAGGTCCGCCGTGACACACCTTCACCGGGAGAGGGTCGTCGTCACCCCCGGCGCCGCTTTCGCGGAGCGGGCGGTCGAGCGCCGCGCTTTCGGCCGGAGCCGGCACGCCCGTCTTCACGAGCCGCACCTCGCGCCCCACCCTTTCGACTGTCGTCACGCCGCGAACCACTTCGTCCCTGTCCCCTGCGCTGCTCGGCCCGAGAACGGTGGGTACGAGATCCACCACGCTCGCGACCGTCGCGCCCGGACGACGACTGCCGGTACGGCCCGCGATCCCGCGTCATCTCCTCGGGCGACCAGGGGAGATCCAGAAGCTCCTGAAGCTCCTCCAGGGTGTCCGCCCGAACGGTTCCTCTCTTGCCCCGGTGCACTGCGAACCGCATCGGGCGGTCCACCTCCGGCAGCTCCTCCTCCACCAGTGTCCGCGCGACCTTCTCCGGCAGGCGCAGCCGCACCACTCCACGCAACTCCCCCTCGGGCAATTCCTCCACCTCGTAGTGCAGCGACATGTCCTGTCCCCGCACGCTCACGGTATCGGGCAGAGCAAGCGCTTCCTCCACTTCGGCTTCCGTTACCCAGTCGTCGCGCTGGAGAGGAAGCCTTGCGGCGTGAACGTCGCGCACGGAGCGCACGTCCGCCTCACGAAGCATGTTCGTGTACAGCTCGGTCAGTTCCGCCTGTCCCATCCGCCGGGTTCTGCCGCCAAGGCGTCGCCAGACTTCCCTGATCTCCTCGACAATCGGCTGGTTGCGCCTGACCGCAACTGTACGAAGCTGACCGGTGGCCATCGCCTCACCGAGCACCGGCCACACGCGCTCGGCAAGCGCATCGTCAGGCCACTCCTCCAGCGGCTCCTGCTCGCGCTCCAGCTCGAAGCCGAAGTACTCAACGCGGCGACGCAGGACCAGCGGCGATGCCTTGCGACGGGGCTCGACTGCGATCTCCTCGGCTCCGCGCACCGCATACTTCCTGATGATGTCAATCGGGATCTGCGTCCCTTCCATGGACGCGCGCGGAATCCCGAACTTGTCAGCGAAGTAGCGAAGCGTACCTGCCACTGCGCCCCAGCTGCCGGCAACGCTCGTGCGCGACACCCGCACGTGCTCGCCTCGCGCCGTCTCCTCGTCAATGATGAGGTCGAAGGGCATGAAGCGCGCGAGCAGGTCGGCAAACCGGCGGTACACACTGGTACCTGCCCAGGGCATGCTCGTAGGGAGAGGAGCTCCCACCGCCCTGTACACGCTCGCCATCGCGAGAGCGGCATCCTCGATGGCCTTCACGAGTACGCCGCGCCGCTCTGCCCACGGTTCGATGCGTTCCTGATCGAAAAGGTGACGCGGCAGCCCGTACACCTCGCCCATGTAGCCGGCCTTGCGAAAGGCTTCGGCGTACAGGTTGTAGGCGGTGAGGTGGTCGCTTCCCGGAACGATCACGCCGTCCAGGTCGCGGTCGTCGCGCGTCATGCGGTGCAGGCTCTCTATGGAGCTCATCACCGTGAGGAACGGCAACAGGTCGTCCTCGGCGTGCACTATCAGCTCGGCCCACGGACGGTCGCATGGAAGCGCTTCCACGTCCCTGCCATAACGCGACAGGTGGCCGTTCTCGATCACTCCGCGTGCTTCGAGGCGCGCCACTGCCTCACGATACGCCCTGCGGTCCAGCGGAACGGGCAGTTCCAGCTCATCCGCGCGCACGCCGATCGCCGCGCACGTCAGGGCCACCCGCTCCGAATCGCCAGCCAGCTGGAATTCAGGTGCCGTGGGACGCAGCGAGTAGAAGTCAATCTCGCGATCGCTCAGGATGAAGACGCGGCCGCCCTCAACCCTGCCGTGCACACGTCCCGCCATCTGAAGTATCTCGTTTGCGCCGAGATGCAGCTTGGTGAGAACGTTCCGACCGCGCTCGATAACGTTCGCGAAGCGGGTATCGTCAATAACCACAGTGTCCAGCCCCTGCACGTTCAGCGCACTCTGGCCTGCAGCGGTCATGGCGAGCACGTAGGGCTTCGGTTCCGAGCCCTCCAGGAACGCACGAATCACGCGAACGGGCTCGCCGCCGTGATAGTAGGCGGAATTGATTCTCGGGAAGCGCTCTT
Organism: uncultured Gemmatimonadaceae bacterium; assembly: GCA_964415485.1. Lineage (GTDB taxonomy): Bacteria > Gemmatimonadota > Gemmatimonadetes > Gemmatimonadales > Gemmatimonadaceae > JBBQHX01. Next base: position 33,466 of record CAYQAO010000015.1, on the reverse strand, counting down.
CCACCAGCCTCGCGGCTTCCTCCACCGATGCTCGCGTGGGCAGGAACACTCCCACTCCCCGCTTCTCGCGCATTACGGTGCGCAGGAAGCGATCGCCCAGGAACCTGTCCGGCCGAACGTCACGCACCTCGACCCTGGCGGCCTTCGCGGGGTCGAACGAGTGCACCTCCACCACGTCTGCGGAGTTCAGGTAGTCGCGGTAGAACGTGGGGTCCACGGTGGCGGAGAGCCAGATGAACCTGCAGCCGGTGCGCTTGCCTAACGCGAGGCATAGCTCCAGCTCCGCAGACGTCTGGTGGATTTCGTCCACCACCAGCGTGTCCGTCTTGAGGACGTCACCGTCCTGGAACCACCTGCGCGCAATGCCCGTGGTGACGATTATGACGTTCCAGGTGGGCGTTTCGGGCGTTGCCTCACGCTCACGATTCACCACGCCTACGCGCAGGGGACGCCCTACGATCTCCTCGGCGATGGGCCGAATCGCGAGCGTCTTCCCGGTTCCGGTGCCTGCCACGATGCCGAATCCCTGTCCGGATCGCGCGAGCTCACGCACCCGTTCGCCGGCAACCTTCTCCAGGTAGGTGTCTATTTGGAGGCCGAGCGCGAGCTCGATCGTCTCGCATGCCGCACGAGTGGGAGCGATGACGATGAGGCGGCCGGTGGGCGGCTCGGCGGCCACGAAAGCATCGTGATCCGGCGGGAGGTAGCGATCCTGGACTTTGCGCATGATCGCGAAGGGTGCACTCCCGGTGCCGCCAGGGGAACTGGTGGCCGGCTAACCGAACGCGCCGCCGCAGAGCGGCGGCGCACACCTCAGCCCCCCTGGAACGGCGGTATCCGCACCCTCACCGGCGGATTGTTGCCTCGCAGGTTGCGTCGCAGCTCCAGGGTGCTGCTGTCGCCCGTGGACTTGCGCTCGCCGAAGATCACGCGCCCGTTCGCCGGCCGCTTGCGGATGGCGGTGGGGCAATCAGTGGGCGCAGGCTGCTGATTGGGCGGTACGTCCTTCAGCCAGATTCTGCACATGCCCGGTGGCGGCATGTACTGACGAGGAATCTGGCTGTTGTCGTCGCGGCTGCGCTCCTGCGAGCGCTCGTCGCGCTGCGTCTGTTCCCTCTGCGGCTGCGGCACACGCGGACGCTGCGCCTCGGCCACCGAAACGGCGCCGGAGAGCAGTGCGAATGCAAAGAGTGCCTGAAGGAACTTTCTGGAGATCATGGCTCGAATGATGGGACGTTCACAGCACGCAATATGCGGCCGGTACCGCCCGAAGTCCCGGTCTCCCGGAACCTGGCTCAGGGCGCCCCCCGACGAAGCACCTGAAGCCTGCATGCGCGCAACCGCTGCGTGCGTGCCCGCTCATCCTCATGACGATGCACCCCTGGAAGTCGAACAGCCATACGTTACGTAACGATCGAGACCAACCTGGCCTTCTACCCTGAGCTTGCTCGGGTCAGACCCTTGCTCGCTCCTTCGAAGCGTGACCCGACCGCACTCTGCTGACTGCCATTGATAGCGGCACTTCACGCAATACGGGACATGGCAGGCGCGGTGCCATCCGCATCCCGTTCATACTTCCAACCCAAGTCGTTGTCTCCGCAGAACTTGGGGTCAGCCTCCCGAATCGTGCGCAGCACGGCCGTCCGCTTGTGAGGACAATACTGCGAGACAGTGGACAGCCTCATGCCCGTTCCCGACCCCGAATACCCCGCGGAACACCCTTCGCTCCCTTGCTGACGACTCGTGCCCTCAAAGCGTTCCCGAAGCCCCGACTCGACGTTTCGATTCCCCGCTGCGGACCTCGATAGCGAGCACGACCCCGGACATTCTGTCGCAGCGCAAAGGTTCGAGGTGGTTGCGGAGATCGCACCATCCGCTCCTTCCCGCGTTTCGGGCTGCGAGGTGCGCGTGGGCACGGCGTCCTGGACCGATCCCACGCTGCTCGAATCGGGACTCTTCTACCCGCCGGAGGCGAACGACGCCGAGTCCCGACTGCGGTACTATGCGTCCCGATTCTCCTTCGTGGAGGTGGACAGCTCGTACTACGCCATTCCCGCACGACGAATGGCCGAGCTGTGGGCCGAGCGCACGCCGCCGGGATTCGTGTTCAACCTGAAGGCGCATGCTCTCATGACCGGGCAGCCCACCGACCCATCACGCCTGCCGAGACCGTTGCGGGACGCACTGCCGTCCGACGTGGCGGCGAAGTCCCGGGTGTATCCCAGGGATGTTCCGGCTGAGGTTCTCGATCAGGTTTGGGAGCTGTTCCTGGACGCGATCGAGCCGCTACGGGAGCAGGACAAGCTGGGAGCGGTGATCCTTCAGTATCCCCGCTGGTTCCTGCCAACGCGCGGTGCTGCGCGAACGCTGGCAAGGGCACGCGAGCTCCTCGGTGACGTGAGCGCGGCGGTGGAGCTGCGCAACCATCGCTGGTTTGCCGACCCGGCGCTGGAGAAGCGACTTCTGTCGCTCCTGGAACGGAAGCGGCTGTCGTTCGTGGCAGTTGACGGCCCGCAGGGGCTGGAGAGCAGCGTGCCGCCCGTGCTGCGGGTGACGGATCCCTCGCTGGTGGTGATCCGGCTGCACGGTCGCCGCGATCAGGCGTGGGAGGCGCGAGGAGTGGACACGGTGGAGCGCTACCGGTACCTGTACGACAGGAAGCAGCTCGGCGAGTGGGCAAGCCGGGTCATAGACGTCGCATCACGAGCCGAGCGTGTGCACGTGACGCTGAACAACTGCCATGGCAATTATGGGGTTGCCAATGCGATCGAGTTCAGGGCGCTGCTGAAGGAACTCACCGGCGCCTGACGAACCCCCGTGACGCTGGCCCGGGCAGGGCCGGCGGGGTTCGTCAGGCGGCTGGATAGCCCGCACGCCGCGAGCACTCAGTCGCCGAACGAGATTCCCGTCGCCCGTGCGGTGCGCACAACGTCGTGATCGGGATCCACCCTGCGAGGCTCGCGAAGTGCCTCCTCGATGGGGATCGTCACGATATGCGGCGAGCGCAATGCCACCATGTGACCGAAACGCCCCTCGGCCACGGCGCGCACGGCAGCACCACCGAAACGCGTTGACAGCAGGCGATCGTAACCGGTTGGCTGGCCGCCGCGCTGAAGGTGGCCGAGTATCATGGAGCGCGTCTCCTTGCCCGTGCGCTGCTGAATCTCCTGCGCCACCCGATCCGCGATACCGCCAACACGCTTTGCCTGGCCCGGCAGCGATGCGCCGATGATGGACGCAGACTCGCCCTTCGGCGCCGCTCCCTCCGCCACCACGACGATCGAGAACCTGCGGCCCGCCCGATCCCGCGCCAGCACCTTCTCGCACACCTTCTCCATGTCGAACGGGATCTCGGGAATCAGTATCACGTCCGCGGTGCCCGCGAGTCCGGCGTGCAGGGCGATGAAGCCGGCGTCCCGACCCATCACCTCCAGAACCATCACCCTGTCGTGGCTCTCGGCAGTGGTATGCAGCTTGTCTATGGCCTCGAGCGCCGTCTGCACGGCCGTGTCAAAGCCGAACGTGGTCACCGTGCCACTGACGTCGTTGTCTATCGTCTTGGGCACGCCGACCATGTTCAACCCCTTTTCCTGCAGACGTTGCGCGATCTTGAGCGAGCCGTCGCCGCCGATCGCGATGATGGCATCTATGCCCAGGTCGCGTGCGCTCTGCAGCAGGTCGTCAGACCGGTCAATGTAGGTATGGCTGCCGTCAGGCTGCCTGACGGGATACTCGAAGGGGCTCCCGCGATTGGTGGTGCGCAGGATTGTGCCACCCATGTGGGCGATACCGCGCACGGAGTCCCTCGTGAGGCGCACCACTTCGTCGTCTCCCAGCAGGCCCGAGTAGCCGCGCACGATACCGAGCACGTCCCACCCCATTCCCACGGCCGAGAGAACTGCCGCACGAATCACGGCATTGAGCCCGGGAGCGTCGCCGCCGCCGGTGGAAATCGCTATTCGCATTCAACCCTGTCTGCCAATTGTGGACGCCGCAGTCGTCACCGCGGCAGCGGAGCTCCGGTGAAATCCGCCAGGCGGCGGATGAGCGAGTCCTGCCGCGCCACCGTCCGCATCAGGGAGTCCACTTCATCCTGCAGTATCGCCTGCTCCTCCCTGATCGCGGCAAGGGCGTCGCTCAGCTCCAGCATGCTCTGCGCCGCGTCGAGCTCGGCCTGCGGAGACAGCCCTCCAATGCAGCCGGCCACGAGCACAGCGCTCAGGATGACCGCGAGGCGAGAAAGCCTCGCACGATGTCGGAGAACGTCGGTAGGTGGCATTCGAGTGGACTCCGGGTACGGTATGCGGGAAAGCGATGACGGACCAGCCAGCCTCAAGACTATAGTGGCGCCTGACAGCAGCCGAATGAACCTCGGGAGACACAAATGCTCGAACTGCGACAGGGCGCTACGCTTGTGGAGCTGCTGCTGGCGATGCTGGTCATCTCCATCGTGGGCGGAATGGGTGTCGCCACCAGTCGCCACGCGGCGGACACACGGGCAGTGAACTCAGCCGCCAACGATGCGGTCGCGGCCTTTGCCGCCGCCCGGCGCCACGCCGTAGCGACCGGCGGCCCTACGGCGCTGAGGCTGGATGCAGACCGCCACCAGCTGATCATCCACTCAGGCACCGACACCATCAGGCGCCTCATTCCGATGGCGGCGCACGGAGTCTCGCTTTCCACCACACGAGACTCCATGGCGTACGACGCGCACGGACTGGGAATCGGAGCCGCCAACCTCACGCTGATACTCACCCGTCAATCCGCAGCCGAGACGCTCGTGGTGTCCCGCCTTGGACGGGTGCGAAGGTGAACTTTCGAGAATTAGTTAAAGTCCCGAATTGCCTGGAGAACCTCGTATGCAAGCACCTCGAGGCGGTGGAAATACTCGTGGCCGTCGCCATCGAGTGCACGTGCAACCACCGCAACGTGGCGGTGACACATGCCGAGCATTGCCGTGCGACGAAGGTCCAGAACTCCATCGTTCTGCAGGAACTCCGAGATGCAACCAGCCGTTGCCGCATCGAGCAACGTGAGGTCCATGTGCTCCACTTCCTCGCCTGCCAGTTCGGGAGGAAAGGTTGTGGACAGATGCTTCTCCCAGAGGGCCCGTATAGGAATCATCATCTTCGATTGCGTAACCATGATGTCTCGATCACCCGCCGGAACGAAACGGGTGCAGCACACTGTCAGGTACATGCGGAACGACGCGACGCTCCCGAGTGCAGCATTGGAGCGTCGTTCCAGTTCATACGCACGAGTGGGCCTTCTCGCTCGAACCTACGACACACGGCTTTCACGAGCCAGCACCGACGGCAACCATTACGGAACCTTCACGCGAGCGCCGTGAAGTTCGTCACGTAACCGCCTGCCGTGTGTCGCTCCGCTCAACCGGGAGGCAGCACACGTCTGGCGAACGCCAGGACGCGATCTCTAACGAGCCCGGGGCGCTCCTCGTGAACCACGTGGCCCGCACCGGGAACGGTCACTATCTCCGCGTGGCGCTCGCGCAGCACGTTCCAGCCCGGCCATGCTGCGTGCATTGGAGGCACCAGGCGGTCCCGATCGCCGAGCATCATGAGGGACGGCGTGGCGAGCGACGAAAGCTGCTCGGACGGCAGCGGCTCCCAGTCGAACGAGTGAAGGATCGCACGCAGGGCCGGGAGGAAGTCCGGATCTGCAGTCGGCGCCCAGTACTCGTCGATCTCCTGCGCCGTGTATCCCGGTCCGCTGCCGCGCACGAAGGAGAGCAGCAGAGAAAGCACCGACCGCCTGACGAACAGCGGGAGCAGCGGCTCCACTGCCTGAGGCGTGAACAAGCGTGCGAGCATCGCCACCGGCACACGACCCAGCCCAACCGGCGAAATGAGCGCCATCGCTCCGAACCAGGCGGCGTTCCTCAGCGCGAGGCGCAGCGCCAGTCCACCACCCATCGAGTGAGCCACCACCAGCGGCGTCCTCTCTCCGGCGGCGAGCCGAACGAGTGCAGCCGCGTGACGCTCCAGGGAGTCCGTGGAATACCGGTCGCTTCCCTGCGGCTTGTCGCTGTAGCCGTGCCCCATGAGGTCAGGGACCACGACCCTGTATCCCGCCCCAGCCAGGTCGTGAATCAGGAACCGAAAGCTGAATGCCGAGCAGGCCCAACCGTGCAGCAGCACTGCGGGCACTCCGTGTTCCGGCCCTGCTTCCACCAGGCGCACCCGTACTCCGGGTTCCACCCTGACCTCACGAGTGCGCAGGCCGTGCTCGCCGGATGGCCACCGACCATCCGGCGTCGCAGGTGGATCTGTGGCCATGTGCCGACGCCGGTGCTCAGACTATGTCCAGCGTTCGCCCCGCTAGCCGGGCAATAAGCGAGAGACGGAAGGTGACGTCAGTCCAGCGGGTCTCCTCTTCCTGCTTCTCCTCGAGCGGGTAGATCGGCCATACGGACGCCTGGTCCGGCACCGGCGGTACTGCGCCTGCCCGCCCACCACGCCACACGCCCTGGCGATCCCGCTCGTCGAGCAGTCTCTCCAGCAGCCGTGTCCACGCCTCGTGACGCTGCAGGAACCCGAGCCTGGCCATGGTCTCCAGCCACAGGAGCGCACCCGGAAGGTCCGCGCCCATGGCGGGCTTGTGCGGAATCGGGTCGCCGAGCATGAGGTGCGGCGTGGGCACGAACTCGCTGCCCACGTGCTGCCGGGACTCCCACTTGGGCATGGGGCGGCTGAGGTAGGCGAACAGCTCCTCCATGGTGTCATGATGCTCCAGTCGGAAGACCGGCATGTGCGCGAGCATCACGAGCAGGTGCATGGACGGCGGGCTGGCGTCCTCGCTGAGCGCGCGGGAGACACCCGTGCCAACCCACGGGTTGGCCGCCAGCGGCGAGAAGAGGAACTCGCGCAGGCGGTCCATGGCCCTCGAGGCCGCCCCGCGAAGGCGCGGATCGGACTCATAGCCCGCCTGCGCCAGCGCGGCTCCGGCTGCCTCTCGAAGCAGCGACCGACCATGCGCGATCAGCGTCTCCGTGCCACCGAAGTCCTTTGCCAGGTCGTACAGGAATGCAGGATCCTCGTCCTCGGCGAGCAGCCGGAACAGGAACCGGCGCGCCCGGTGCAGCGGCGGAGTATCGCGCGACCAGCCGTACTCCAGAAGCCTGCGCGCCGCCAGAATGGTCCCAGCGGCCTCGATTCCCTGCTTTTCGGTCGGGACAGCCAGCATTCCTCCCGGCCCGCTGCCATCCCACGCATGACCCACCGCGAGTCGCAGCGCAGGCGGATAGGCGAGATGCAGCGCCTCGAGATCCTCTGCCGAGTTGGCAGGAAGTGAAGCCAGCTCCGTAATCGCGCGGTACTTCAACGGGGGCGCGGCGTGCTCCACAAGCCACGACAGCGGCACCTTGACCTCGGGCATGGCATCGAGGACTGGCGTCGCCGGGAAGTCTGTAGGTGTAAGTGGGACGCTCACTGTGATGCGGGAACTGGTGATCGGTCGCCTGCCCTAAGCCCGGTCCGGGTCGGGGGGATCGGCCCAAACGATAGCATGTTTGACGGGAGACGCCAGTGAGCCGAGCCCGGTCCGACCGATCCGCCACGTCGGCGACCGCCTGCAGACCCTCCGCTTACTTGCCCCGAGACGCCCGAACCCGTCATCATCACTACCCATGAAATCATCGAACTCAGGACGGAAGCACGCTCGGCCGCGCCGTCCGCTGGCCGGGCGGAGCTGAGAATCCGTTGCGAGGCGAGTTTCTGGACACCGGGGGTGTCCGCCTCTACTACTACGCGTCGGGACGACGCGGCCCGGAGCCGCCGGTGGTACTCCTGCACGGCTTCGCCACGTCTTCCCACCTGTGGTCCGGCGTGGTGCCCGTTCTGGCGGCCCGGCGGCGCGTCATCGCCCTGGACCTGCTGGGCCACGGCAGGAGCGACCGACCCGGCAACCATCCCGTCAACCTGCGGGGACACGCGGACCGCGTAATTCAGCTGCTCGATCTGCTGCAGGTGGAAAGGGCGTGCGTGGTAGGGCATGACGTAGGCGGCGGCGTGGCCCAGCTCATGGCGGTTCGGACGCCGCAGCGGGTCTCCGCGCTCGGTCTCGTGAGTTCCGTCGGATATCGGGATTGGCCACCGAGCGAGCTCAGAATCGCACGCGCGATGCTTCCCGTGACACGGTCGCTGCCGGCCGACTGGCTGGTGGCTCTCCTGCGGCGGGACATGCAGCGGGGCTTCGCCGAGCCCGAACGCGCGGCGCGCTCCATGGACATCTACCTGCGCCCGTTCTCCGGCCAGGAAGGGCGCGACGCCCTTCTGGAACACCTCGTCCAGCTCGACCCGGCAGACACCATGTCGCTCGCGCAGCACCTCGGCGACATCGCCGTGCCCACGGCAGTAGTTTGGGGTGAGGAGGACCCGTTCATCAGGCCCTCCACCGGCGAGCGCCTGGCAGGGGACATTCCGGGCGCCACTTCGCACTCACTGCCCGCCATCGCTCACTTTGCGCCGGAGGAGGCTCCGGAGAGCGTGAGCGAGATACTGCTGGAACTCCTGACGCGATGAACACCAGCCGACTCGACGCGCTGCGGGCCATGGTCCGCCGCAGCCCGCAGAATGCCGCCGCCCGCTTCGGGCTGGCCAACGAACTGATGAAGGCGGAGCTGTGGGAGGAAGCAGCCACGCACCTGCGCGAATACCTCGCTTCGCATGAGGACGAGGGCAACGGCTGGGGACGCCTCGCAGAGGTCCTCGTCAGGCTCGGCGACGTGTCCGGCGCTCGTGAGGCACTGGCCACCGGAATCCAGGCCGCCAACCGGTTCGGGCACCCCGGAATGGCTGCAGATTTCGAGATGCGCCTCGAAGAGATCGATGACGAATGACAGCCGACGCAGCGCGCCCGCCCGGCTTGCAGGCGCGCTCCTGATCTCCCTGGCCGTCGTCGCCGCCGTGCCGCTCGCGCTCCCCGCACAGCAGCCCGCGGAGCGAGTGGAGCCGGCCGACAGCGCGCGAATTCATGCCCTCCGAACCGGCCTGCAGGACCTGTTGGGCGAGCGCGTGAGAATAGTCACCGCACCACCGCTGGAGCGCGACTACCGGGGACTTCTGGATTCCGTGAAGGTCGCATCCGTGGTGGTTGACACCGTTTCGGAGCGCCCGCAGGGAATCTTCGGCGGAGCGCCGCCGGTGCTGGAGCGCTATCGCCGGATCACTATAGACATGGCTGACATCCGGTCGGTGCAGGTGAGCCGAGGTACCAGCAGGATGCGCGGCGTACTGTTCGCCGGCCTGATCGGGGCAGCCGCCGTGGGCACCCTCGAGGTGCTCGGAGGCACACCCACCCGCAATCCGGGCGGCAAGGACTTCGTGTCGGCCGCGCTGCGAGGCGCAGCGATCGGATTCACGATAGGCGCGCCGGTCGGTTACCTGCTCGGCCGCGAACGATGGTCGGAGGTGTCGTTCGGCGGAGGCTGAGCGCCAGGATCCTGCCCCGCGGCAGTCGAATCCGGCGGGGTCGTCAGGCTGTCCGCCGCGTCGGGAGCAGTACCCACGCCACTCGTGTCCCCCTCGGCGCTCCGTTGCGCCGCTGACGTCCCTCCCACCGCTCGCAGCGCGCTCGCCGTGTAGCGACTGCCAGGATTCCAGAGTATCCAGTCCGGGAAGCCATTGTCGTAGCCCGCCTGGATCTGCGCACGCACCTGCTCGGCGCCGTATCGAGGCGAACCGAGCGTAAAGTCCTGGTACCAGGGAATGACGCGGGCGGCTCCCTGAATTCCCCGCGTTCGCGCAATTATGTCCTTCAATCCGCGATCTATCGTGGCATACGGATTCGCATTGGGATTCGACAATCCGTACGTACCGGGCGCATAGTGCGACGGATACATCATCGGCAGCACCACGTCCACCTGGTCAATGAACGACTCCCAGTGCTGCCCGATTCCCATGTCGGTGGTGTCCGTTCCCGTGAGGCCGAACACGTCCGCGGTTATGGGCACTCCAAGGCTGCGAAGCGAATCGCGTGTTCCGCCGAGCATCTCTCGAATCACCTGTGCGCGACGCCGGCCGGCCGAGAGGGGATACGTGGTCTCCGCCGCCATGCGACGCTCATCGGGGAAGCGCACGTAGTCGAGCTGCACCTCCGCGAAACCGAGCCTCACGGCCTCACGAGCGATGTCAATGGCGTAGTTCCACACGCCAGACTGGTGCGGGTCCAGCCACGGCTTGCCGCTGCGATCCAGCCAGGCGCGCGTCGTGTCGTCACGGCGTCGAATCGCCCACTCCTCGCGATGCTCCGCCAGCAGCGGGTCCTTTACCACCACTATTCGTGCAATCGGATAGATGTTGTGCCGCCGCAGCGTGTCCATCAGCGCCGCAAGGCGGCGGTCGCTCATCGGCTGCACCGTATCCGCACCTATCTCGCGCGCCAGCGGCACCTCCGACCGATAGAGCATCAGCCCCCGATCGTCCTTCACGTCAATCACCAGGGCGTTCACCTCGGTGCGCCTGGCGAGGTCCGCGAGCTGCCACATGCGATTCCCGATAGCCGCCCAGCGGTTCACGTACAGGCCGCGAATAGTGTCCGGTGTCGCCACCCGCGGAAACAACCCGCGGCGCATCGAGTCCGCGGCAGTGCGCGGAACGGTGTCCGGAGGCGATACTGCCCCGCCCCTCACCGCGTCAGGCTGCGTGGATGCCGAACTGGCGTCAGGCGATTCGGGCTCGCCGTTCGAATTCGACTGCCCGTTCTCCGACCCGCCGTCCCTGGGGGCGGCCTGGGCCGAATCCATGGCGCGGCCTGAAGCAGGCGAGTTGTCGGAGCCGCCGCATGCGGAAAGCAGGAGGGCGACGGCGACGATCAGGGATGCCAGCGCCTGCCGGCGATGGCGTGGAGGGGTGCTGCTGCTGCTCATCGGGAGGGGAAACGGGTGGGCGTGTAGGATAACGCCCTGCCCCCTCAATCGTTATCCTGGCCCGCTCGCCCCTCGCGCCGGCGGGCCTCGAGTTCCTCCTCCCACTCGGCAACGGGCGCTCCCTCGCGCCGCCGCCGCTGGAGATCGTCGTCCAGCTCCTCTCCCGCGTCGAGCACCCTGCCGATGTCGAGTGACAGCGCCCGGGCCTCCTGCGTTGCGCTGGTGACCGAAGTGAGCGCGGACTGGAACCCCGCAGAACGCAGCCTCAGGAGATCCAGCTTCATCTGCTGCAGAACGAGCAGCGCGCTGTCCAGCTGTCCGCCTACCTGATGCCGCCGGTCCTCCAGCTCCTTCAGGGTCTGCCGCTGGCGTTCCAGAAGCGCCCTGCGACGTTCCGTGTCGGCGGCAGCCGGAGCACGCTCCAGCTCCGCGAAGCGGGCGTCCAGCGACCTCACCATGTCGTGAGGCATCTCCAGCTCCAGGCGGTGCAGCGCCTGCGAAAGCGCCCCCACGCGCTCGACGAGCGCATCCGCGGTGGGAAGCACGTCCGGGATCATCGCCCGCTCCTCGTCGGACATGATCTGCACCGCGCGACGTACCTGCTGGCGCTCCCGAAGGGCCTGCATGACGATCGCTCCCTGATCGCTGTCCAGCACCTCGGGAGCAACGAGCGCACGCGCCTCCGCCTCCAGCCTGGCGTCTTCCGTACGAGGATCGAGCGCCTTCAGGCGCTCGCGCCAGCCGGGACGCAGAACCTTGCGCAGTCGAACTCCAATTCGACGAAGTCTCACGGCTTTCACGATGGCAATGAGCGCACTGAAGGCGCCCGCCATGAATCCCATGCCGATGATCTCGCCCGAGTTCGCCATTCCGCCAATGAGTCCGACCACCACGGGCAGTCCCACGGCAGCACCGGCCCATCTCTGCAGGGATCGTACTCGCTTCTCCAGACGCGGGAACTGCTCCCACCACACTGCGTTCCGGCTTGCGCGCTCGAGCGCGCGGCGCTCGGACTTGGAGAGCGTGCCGTCACGCAGGGCACGTTCCGCCTTCGACAGTGCCTTGCGCTGCTTGTGCCTGTCCCTGCCCGCCAGCCCGTGAGGCAGGGTTCCGTCCAGAAGGTTGCCTAACGTAACGCCCTCCGCCTTGAGGTTCTTCCACTGCGGCGACAGTCCACCCAGGATTCCCCAGGCGGGGAAGATCACCCACGGGAAGAACGGCACCGTGATCATGTTTATGAAGCTGAGCAGTCCGATGGTGCCGGCCGAGCGCATGGCGCGCCGCCTGAAGATGCTGAAGCGTTCCTCCAGCGGGCGTGCGGCGAAGCGCTCCAGCGATTCCTTCTTCTTTCCAGAACCGTAGTCGTCGGGATCCGACATGTCCCAGGACTGGCGATGCTGAACGGCCAGCCGGTTCCGCACCTCGCGCTGCCACTCTGCCTGCTGGCGTCGCCACTCCTCCCGTGCCTCACGATTCGTGGACTTGGGAAATGCGGGATACGGCGGCAGCAGTCCGTCGCCGGCTGCAGCCTCGTGCTCGTCGGATGAGTCGGTGCGCGCGTCACGCGGCCGGGGTGCGGACGTTGGGCCAGGGTCCGACGGCTGGGGCCGTGCCGGGAGACGCAGCGAAGGCGCCCCCTCCGGACTCGGCGACTCCCTTCCGGAGTCTGCGTTCGTTCCTGCGGCAGCTCCGGAAGACTGGGCCGGCGCAGCAGGCATCACGCCGTCCAGCACGTCGCGCATCTCCCTGGCGGACGACCACCGCCGCTCGGGGGATTTCTCCAGCGCGCGCTCGATCGCGGTAACCAGGTTCTCCGGCAGCTCGGGACGAATCTCGTGCAACGGACGCGGCCGATCGCTCACGTGCTTCATGAGCATCGCAGCGGTCGTTGAAGCCTGGAACGGCACCTCGCCCGCCAGCATCTGGTAGCCGACCACTGCCAGCGAGTAAAGGTCGCTGCGCGCATCCACGTCACGCTCGCCCATCGCCTGCTCGGGAGACATGTACGTGGGCGTCCCCACGGCGATACCGGTCATCGTCAGGCGCGTGCCCGCCTCGGCCGCACGCGCGATTCCGAAGTCCGTGACCATCGCCCGACCGGTCTCGCGGTCTATGAGGATGTTGTCCGGCTTCACGTCGCGGTGAATGACTCCCCGGGCGTGCGCGTACTCCAGCGCGTCGGCCACGTCCCGCAGCACCTGCCTCACGAACGCAGTCGGCGGACGTGACTCGCGGTGAAGGCGCGCGGCCAGGCTCTCGCCTTCCACCAGCCCCATGGCGAACCAAACCAGGCCGTCGCCCTCGTCCACGCTGAAGATCGGGACGATGTTCGGGTGGCTCAGCTGGGCCGCGGTCTGCGCCTCACGAAGAAAGCGCTGCCGAACCTCCGAACGAAACGCGAGCTCGGGCGGAAGCACCTTGAGCGCCACGTGCCGGCGCAGGCGAACGTCGCGGGCACGGTACACCACCGCCATGCCGCCGCGCCCGATCTCCTCCAGCAGTTCGTAACGCTTGCCAACGGCGGACTCCACACGCGTGCGGAGCCGCTCGCCATCACTCACCGGCAAGGAAGTACCTCCCGCATGATCGGGAGCCAGGCCGGGCCCGGAACTCCCGGGCCCTCCGGCAGGCTTTCCGATCACGCCCGTGGCGCCGTATGCGCGGCCGTGCCCAACGTCCGGCGACCGACTTCATTCTCGGCCGCCACTATACCATCCAGATCGCGTGCCAGCTGCTGCGCATGCTCCACGAGCGTGGTGACATGCTGGTAGTTCCTCGCACCCGGCTCCATCCTGATGAGGTCCAGATTGAGGTTTCGCAGTGCCAGGAGGCAACTGTCCAGCCTCTCACTGGTCGCGTCACGGCGCCGCTCGCGATCGATGATGGCCCTCCTCTCGCGCTTGAGTAGCGCCAGCCTGCGGATGCGAGCCTCGCTCACCTCACCCTCGTTGGGATTGGCCTGCGCCTCCAGCGCCTGCACCTCGGAATTCACCCGCTCCAGCGCGCCAGGCTCCACCATTCGCTCGAGCTCGGCCAGCTGCCGAGCGAGTGCTGCAGCACGCTCCGCCAGCTGCGACGCGGTCTCGGAGAAATCCGGAAGCTGCTGCCTGTCTGCAGCCGGAAGCTGCGCCCACCGGCGCGATATCTCGTCGCGATCGTGCAGGGCAGTACGCACCCTCTCGCCCAGCGGCCCGGGCGGGAGCGCCAGCGTACTCGATGCCGTCGCCGTGGACGCGGCCCCCGCCATCTCCGCCAGCCGGCGCGCACGCTCCCGCTCGCGGACCTCGCGGCGCTTCTCCTTGTCGAAAAGCGCACGCGCGTCGTCCACGGTCTCGGCAGCCACATCCAGGAAGAGCCTGTCGCGCGGCTGCTTCAGCACGTCGCGCCAGTCGTAGTTGTTCGTCCACAGCTGCGCGTACCAGTACGCCATGAGCACGGTCCAGATCGGCGTGATGCCGAGCAGGCTGTTGCTGCCGAAGATGGAGAGCACCAGCAGCACCGCGTTCACGACAACGTAGTACACGAGCCTGCGACGGAACTTCACGACTTCGGGCGCGTTCCAGCGTTCGCGCTCGATCGCGGTCGGGATGTAGACCTGCGAATCGAACTCCGGCGTCATCAGCCCCCGCGCCTCACGATCCACGGTTGCCGGCATGGTTCGCGAAGCGTGGTTGCCGCCGGGCGCGCCTGACGACGGGGAAAGGGAGAACGTCTGGATCTCCCGCGACTCCAGCGCATGGAGCAGCTCGCCCGCGTCGTCGAACCGGCGCTCCGGGTCCTTCTCCAGGAGCCGCATCACCAGGCTGGCCAGGTCCTCAGGCACGTCCGGTGCGCGGTCTCGCACGGGCACGGGCGTCTCCGTGATGTGCTTCACCAGGAGCGCCGGCGTGCTGTTCGCCACGAACGGCGGCTCGCCAGTGAGCATCTGGTAACCCACCACACCTAACGAGTACAGGTCGCTGCGGCCGTCTATCGCCCGCTCGCCCGCCGACTGCTCGGGAGACATGTACGCAGGCGTGCCGATCGCCATTCCGGTGGCCGTAAGGCGCGAGTCGCCCTCGGTGATGGCACGCGCAATTCCGAAGTCGGTCACCATCACCCGGCCGTCGTCCTCGAAAAGCAGGATGTTGTCCGGCTTGATGTCGCGGTGGATCACGCCGCGCGCATGAGCGTATGAAAGCGCGTCAGCCACCTCGCGCAGGATCCGGCGGGCTTCGTCGGCTGGCACCCGTCCAACGCGGTGCAGGCGCTGGCCCAGGTTCTCGCCGTCCACGAACCCCATGACGAAGTACACCAGCCCCTCGCGCTCGTCCACGCTGTAGATGGGGACGATGTTCGGGTGGCTGAGCTGGGCGGCGGTTTCGGCCTCCTTCAGGAAGCGCGTGCGGATCTCGCTGCGATACGCCAGCTCGGGAGGCAGGAGCTTGATGGCGACGGGCCGCTTCAGACGCAGGTCGCGGCCCAGATACACGATGCCCATGCCCCCCCGCCCGATCTCACGGACCAGCTCGTACTGCGAGGCGAGCACCTGCTCGATGCGCGACTGCAGTTCGCTATCCGACGATGAGACAATAGGATCGGGCACTCGCGGGATCCGGCGTGGGGGTAGATGGAATAGTGTAGCACGCGCCGTCACCGATTGAAAGGACGCCGCGCTGTGGCACCGCCGCCGAGGAAAAGGAATGGACGTCGCGCCGTTTTGTCAGCACACTACGTCACCTCGGCGCCAAAAAGTTGCAATGGTCGGCCGCAACGGCGCGAATCAGGCGGAACGGAAGACGCAGTAGTCAGGGGCAGCCCGGGACGCGGGAGCACCGCGGCCCCCACTCAGGATGACGACAAGCCAGGATTCGACCATGGCCCAACGGCAGACACTACCCGTTCTCCCCCTGCGGGGAACGGTGATCTTCCCTGGAATCAGCCACCCGATCGCCGCCGGGCGACCGGGTACCCTGCGCGCCATCGAAGCCGCCCTCAAGGGCGATCGCCTCGTTTTCGCCGTTGCACAGCGCGACAACAGCGACGAGCCCACCCCCGACATCCTCTACTCGATGGGCGTTATCGCTCGCATCGGGCAGATCCAGCGTGGGCTTGGCGGCGTGCAGCTGCTGCTGCAGGGTGAACAGCGCGCGACTGCGCTCCAGTACACATCCACGGACGGCTACCTGAACGCCGTCGTCGTGACCGCCGAGGAGATGGCTCCGCTGAGCGGTGGCGACCCCGCCTTCGACGCGCTCCACAAGGAAACCCGCGAGCGGGCCGCCGAGCTCGGCGAACGCCGCGGTCTGCCCGAGGAAGTCGTCCACCAGGTGCTCGATTCGGTGGACGACCCCGGAAAGTTCGCGGACCTCGTGGCCGGCTACATCGAGCTCACAGTGCCCGAAAAGCAGGGCCTGCTCGAGACGCTGAGCGTGGAAGAGCGACTGCGCCGCGTGCTCGTGCATGTGCAGCGGCAGATCGGCATGCTCGAAGCCCAGGAGGACATCAAGACGCAGGTGCAGGAGGAGCTCGGCGAACGCCAGCGCGAGATGTACCTCCGCGAGCAGCTGAAGGCCATTCAGAAGGAGCTGGGCGACGAGGACTCCACCAAGGAGATCGAGGAGCTGCGCGAGAAGCTCTCCAAGCTCGTGCTGCCGCGCGAGGCACGCGAAGAGGTTGAACGCGAGCTCGGTCGCCTGGAGCGCGCCGGCCGCGAGTCCATGGAAGCGCAGGTGATCCGCACCTACCTGGAGTGGATCGCCGAGCTGCCGTGGAACGAGCGGTCGGACGACCAGCTGGACCTCAAGCGCGCCGCCGGGATCCTGGACGAGGACCACTACGGCCTGCAGGACGTGAAGGACCGCGTCCTCGAGTTCCTCGCCGTCAGGCAGCTTCGCGCACAGCAGCTGGCCGACGAGATGGAGAAGACCGGCGAAGTTCCTGCCGCGAAGTTGCGCGAGAAGAGTGAGGACGCGAACCCCACGCTCCGCAACGACGGCGACGACGACCGGCAGATAACTGACGCGAAGGAGGCCAAGGCCCGAGCGATGGCGAAGGGCCCGATCCTCCTGTTCACCGGACCGCCGGGCGTCGGAAAGACGTCCATCGCCAAGTCCATCGCTCGCGCGCTCGGACGTGAGTACGTTCGCGTGGCCCTCGGCGGCGCGCGCGACGAAGCGGACATCCGCGGCCACCGGCGCACCTACGTGGGTGCGATGCCCGGCCGCATCATCCAGGGAATGAAGCAGGCGGGCACCAAGAACCCGGTGTTCCTGCTGGACGAGGTGGACAAGCTTGGACAGTCGTTCCAGGGCGATCCCGCGAGCGCACTGCTCGAGGTTCTCGACCCCGCCCAGAACGACACGTTCACCGACCACTACCTCGGCGTACCGTTCGATCTCAGTGAGGTGCTGTTCATCGCGACCGCGAACTTCCCGCAGAACATCCCCGGTCCGCTGATTGACCGCATGGAGGTCGTGGAGTTCTCGGGATACACCGAGCGCGAAAAGGCGGAGATCGCGAAGAAGTACCTCATTCCGCGCCAGCTGGAGGAGTCGGGCCTGTCCGACAAGAACGTCAGCTTCGACGACGAGGCGGTGATGAGTATCATCTCCCGCTACACGCGCGAGAGCGGCGTGAGGCAGCTGGAGCGCCAGATCGGTGCTGTTGCGCGGAAGGTGGCGCGCAGGATCGCCGGCGGGGACGACGGCGTTCTGGCGGATTCGGTGATTGACGCCGATGAGGTGCGCGAGTTGCTGGGCCGTCCCCGGGTTCACCCGGAGCGCGCCCAGGAGGAGAACGAGGTCGGCATCGCCACGGGCATGTACTACACGCCCATGGGAGGCGACATCATGTTCGTCGAGGCGTCCGTCAGGCGCTTCTACGGCGCGGCATCAGGCGGCGACGTGGCTACGGCCAGCGGCCCCGGCGGACCCGTAAGCCTCATCCTGACCGGTCAGCTGGGCGACGTGATGAAGGAGAGCGCGAGGGCCGCGTTCACCTACGCCACCAACAACGCGGAGCAGCTGGGCATTCCGAAGGAGCGGCTGGGCGCCATCGAGGCGCACATCCACGTGCCGGCAGGCGCGATCCCCAAGGACGGCCCGTCGGCCGGAATCGCCATCGCCACTGCGCTGGTGAGCGAGATGAGCGACCGCCCGGTTCGCAAGGACGTGGCAATGACCGGTGAGATTACCCTTCGCGGTCGCGTCCTGCCCATCGGCGGGGTGAAGGAGAAGGTGCTCGGCGCCCACCGTGCGGGCATCAAGGAGATAATCCTCCCCAGGGCCAACGAGGCGGATATCGAGGACGTGCCGGACGAGGTCAGGGACGTGCTGAAGTTCCACTTCGTGGAGAACCTCTCCGAGGTGCTCGCGATCGCGCTGACGCCCGAGAGCGAGCCGTCCGAGAAACCGGAACTGGCCACCGTGTAGGGCCTGGAATTCGAAGAGCCCCGGCGTATCGCGCCGGGGCTCTCGTCTTGTCCGGGGGCGTCGGCCGTCGGATGTCGGTGCTCGCATGCGCGAACGTCTGTCTCGCCGCAGCGGGCTACGCGGTGCGCAGGGCGAACCGAGCCCCATCCTTCGCCCCGACTCCCTCCGCCCAGATGGACGCCGCGTCTCTAGAACACGACCGGCCCGGCCCTGAACAGCACCCACGGGCTCGCGCGCATGCGCCCGGGCTCGGTTCCATGCAGGAAGTACTCCGTGTACCTGCGGGACTCCGGGGTGTATTCGTCCGCCGGCCGGCCGGTCTCGCGGTCCATCTCCACCGCCAGCACGGACGGCGGAGGATCCCAGCTGCCCGCCTCACGACCGGCGTACCACTGCGCCATCATCCGGCCGAATACCGGAGCCGCGATGGTCCCGCCGGCTGCGCTCGAACCCATGGGTCGCGGGCGATCGAAGCCCAGCCACACGGCGGTTACCAGTTCGGGCGTCATGCCGACGAACCACACGTCCGTGTTGTCGTTTGTGGTGCCGGTCTTGCCTGCGGCGGGCACACGCGCCGGCAGGAACCGCCTGACGGACGCAGCCGTTCCGCGATCCACAGCCTCACGCATCATGTCCCGCACGATGTAGGCGACGCCCACGTCCAGCACCGCCTCCGCGCCCCGCACGTCAGGCTGCCACACGACGCGCCCTTCCGCGTCCTCCACGCGCATCACGAACCGCGGGTCCATGCGAACGCCACCGTTGTCGAATGCCAGGAATGCAGCGGCCATGTCCAGCGGCTGTACCACGCTGGCGCCCAGCGCGCTCGAAGGATACGGAGCGATCGGGGTGTCTATCCCCGCAGCGTGAGCGGTGGCGCTCACGCGATCGATGCCGAGCTCCTGCGCCAGCTCCACTGCTACCGGATTGCGTGATCGAACGAGCGCCTCCCGCATCGTCATGACGCCGAGGAAGCGGTTGTCGGCGTTGGTGGGCCGGTAGATGCCGCTGCCGGGGACGGGGATGGCGATCGCGGTATCACCAACCAGCTTCGTGGGCGGTATGCTGTCGGCGATCGCCGTGGCATACACGAACGGCTTGAACGAAGAGCCCGGCTGGCGCAGTGCGTCAATCGCACGATTGAACTGCGACGCGCCGTAATCGCGTCCGCCCACGATGGCCCGCACGTGTCCGGAGGTGGCATCGAGGGTCACCACCGCGCCCTGCAGGTAGTCGCTGCTCCCTTCCGTGCGGTCGGCGAACTTCGGGAAGCGCCAGCCGGGCGACGCCTCCAGTTCACGGGTCGTGACAGCGAGCGCGGAGTCGGCGGCCGCCTGCAGCTCGGGGTCTATCGTCGTGTAGATCCTGAACCCGCCCGACCTCACCGGTACTCCCGCACGCTCGGCCTGCACCCGCACCACGTCCACCGCGTAAGGCGCGCGCACGGAAAAGCCCCGATTCGGGTCCACCTGCAGCGGTTGCCGCTTCGCCAGCTCGGCCTGCTCCCGGGTGACGTAACCCTGCTGCGCCATGAGGCCGAGGACCAGGTCCCTGCGCTGCTTCACGCGGTCGGGTGCGCGGTACGGATCGTAAACGCCCGGTCCGTTGATGATCGCCGCAAGGGTGGCGGCCTCGTGCAGCACCAGTCGTGAGGCAGGCTTCCCGAAGTAGTGAACCGACGCCATCTCGATACCGTACCAGTTGCGGCCAAAGTCCAGCTGGTTCAGGTACGCCTCGAGAATCTGCTGCTTCGTGTATCGGCGCTCCATCTCTCGCGCTGCCTGCTGCTCGCGCAGCTTGCGCGACAGCGTCATGTCGCTGCGATCCACGAGCTCCGGGTGCATGTTCCCCACGAGCTGCTGCGTGATGGTGCTCGCCCCACGAACCTCGCCTCGTGTGGCGGCGTCCTTCAGGGCGCCCGCAATTCCCACGAGGTCCACGCCGTCATGCTCATAGAAGCGCTGGTCCTCGATCGCGATGAACGCGGCGGAAACGAACTCCGGCAGCGATGCGAGCGGCACATTCCATCGCCGAGCGGGTCCGAGCTCGCCGATCAGCGATCCGTCGCGGGCCAGTACCAGGGTTGCCTGCGGCTGTGGCACTATCCGCCACGGCTCACTGGCCTCCTGGGCAGCGACCGAAGGCGCGGCGACCATCAGGAGGGCGACGAGGGCGAGCGAGCGGGGCTTTGGCAGCATGTCGGAAAGATACCGAGGGGTGATAACGTTATTGTGAGAGGCGGTTGGCAGTCGAGCATCTGCGGCGGTCGGGTGCCGATAGCCGATCGCCGCCGTCACCACCTCCCGGCCCCCCTTCCATTCGCAGTTCCGGTCGCCTCCGTGTCCCCACTACTCGCTATCGCCCAGATCCGTTCCGCCAAGGCGGACTACCCGGCAACCCTCGGGCGCCTGGAGCAGCTCATGGCACAGCTGGCCGGGCTGGAAGAGAGGCCGGACGTGCTCCATCTCCCGGAGACCGCCCTCACAGGCTACTTCCTCGAGGGCGGCGTTCGTGAGGCTGCCGTCACGGCCGGCACGCTGGCGCGCGACCTGGACGCCGCCTGGCGGCGTGCACGGGGCGACACAAACGCCTCCATGGACGTGGTGGCGGGATTCTACGAGATCTGGCGCGACACGCTTCACAACAGCGCTCTCTATGTAAGGCTCGGGGAGGTGGAGGGCGGTGACATCCTTCACGTTCATCGAAAGAACTTCCTCCCGACGTACGGCATGTTCGACGAAGCCCGTTACGTGGAGGCGGGGCTGGAGATCGGTGCCTTCGACACCCCGTGGGGTCGCGCCGGCATTCTGGTGTGCGAGGACGCGTGGCACTCCATCACCGGAACCGCGCTGGCGCTGCACGGCGCCCAGGTCGTGTTCGTCTGCGTCGCCGCTCCGGCTCGCGGAATGAACGCGCAGGCATCCGACGCCGGTCGTCCCGGGAACGTGGCACGCTGGGAACGCCTCGTACGCGGTATGGCGGAGGAACACGGCGTGTTCGTTTCCATGTCCAATCTCGTGGGGAGCGAGGCCGGGAAGATGTACACCGGAAGCAGCGCCCTCGTCGGGCCGGACGGAAACGTTCGCGCGCGAGCGTCCGCGTTCGACGAACAGGTGCTGCTCGTGTCCGCAGACCTGCGCGACATCGCGCGCGTTCGTGCCACTGCACCGCTCCTGGCGGACCTTCGGGCACACCTGCCACACGTAACGCGCGCGCTCGACTCCTCCGCGGGAGTTCGCCCGGCGACAACCGTGGAACGTGCGCCGAGCTTCGACCCGGCTGACCGGGATCCGGGCGCCGCAGCACAGGCATCGCAAGTGCGGTCGCATCTGGCGGAGAACGGGGCCCCCTTCGAGCTGGTCCATACTCCTGAGGCAGCGAGGGGAGTGCCGTCGTCCCTGGAACTCGATCCGGAGCTCCTTGCCGAATGGCTCTGCGCATTCCTTAGAGACGAGTTGCGGCACCGCGGCTACGACAAGGCCATCGTCGGCCTGTCGGGCGGCGTGGACTCGGCGGTCACTACGTACCTGGCCGCGCGCGCCATCGGACCGGAGAACGTGCTGGCGGTGCGCATGCCGTATCGCACGTCCTCACCCGAGAGCCTCGAACACGCGAAGCTCGTGGTGGACGCGCTTGGCGTTCGGGAGCGAACCGTGGACATCACCGCCGCCGTGGACGGCTACCTGTCGCAGGAGCCTGACGCGGACGACCGCCGGAAAGGCAACGTGATGGCGAGAATGCGAATGATCACGCTCTTCGACCTTTCCGCACGCCATCACGCCCTTCCGCTCGGCACCGGTAACAAGACGGAGCGGCTCTTCGGCTACTTCACCTGGCACGCAGACGACTCCCCTCCGGTCAACCCGCTCGGCGACCTGTACAAGACGCAGGTATGGCAGCTCGCGCGACACCTCGGAGTGCCGCCGGCCATCGTCGAGAAGCCCGCGTCGGCGGACCTCGTAACCGGCCAGACCGATGAGGGCGACCTCGGAATCAGCTACGACCGTGCGGACGAGATCCTGAACTGGCTCCTGCACGGCTACAGCGTGGAGGAGTTGGTGGAGCGCGGAATGGAGCGGGATGAGGTGGAGCTGGTCAGCCGGAAGGTGAGCGGGACGCACTGGAAGCGGAGGCCGCCAACGGTGCCGGTTCTCAGCTCCACAACGATAGACGAGTGGTATCGGCGGCCAGTGGATTACTGACACTGGCGGGCTGCCGTGTGGCAGGCTGAATCTCGATCGCGGATGTGGCCTTTTGACTACAATGTGGGGCCTTCGTGCAACACCACGATGGCCTTTTGTTGCTGGGAGAAACGGGATATTGCGTTCTTTGGAGTTTCGATGTAATTAGGTATCAGAGGGGCGGCGATGCGGCCGATCAACCCGACGTTACCGGAAGGAACGGTTTCCGCTCAGGACGGTTTGCCCGCACTCATCACCCCGGAGGCTCCGAATGAAGCCTAACGCGCGACGCTCCGACATCATTGTCCAGGAGGTCGGCACCGATACCCTCGTCTACGACCAGCTTCGAGACACCGCACACTCGCTCAGCCAGGTCACCGGCTATGTGTTCCGCAAGGCTGACGGAACCAGGACGATCGCCGAACTGAGCGTAGAGCTGGAGCGCGACTTGGGAATGGAGGGAGGCGAAGCGCTCGTGTCAGCAGCGCTTTGGGAGTTGCAGCGAGTACACCTCCTCGACGACGCATTCGTCGTGGAGCCCGCGTCCGGCAAGGATGTTTCGAGGCGAGAGGCAATGCGCCGCTTCGGCATCGCTGCACTTGCGCTGGTAGCCATCACCACCATTGCGGCGCCCACTCCCGCAATGGCAAAGAGCTTTGGAGGGATTCGTCCCGGCAAGAGGCCGCCGCGCGCCACGACCCGTCCGCGCGTGAGCGCTACGCAGGTCGTCAATCGCATCAAGGACGCGCTGTCCAGGCTGCTGGGCAAGTTCGGCAGGTGAAGAAGCTCGGGTAATCGTCGCTTGAAGCGCATCAGGGCTCTCACGTACGTCATACCGGGGCCGCCGGCGAGGATGCCGACGGCTCCGTTGTACGTTTTAGTGGCTGCCCACCCGTGACCTGCTCCTTTCAGTCACACATGCATCGCCCCCCTTGCGCGCCGCCTGACGACGCCCTGCCGCCTGCCCCGCCCGGGTGTCGCACGCGCGGATGCAGCGCCATCCTCAACACTCCCGGCAAGACAGTGCGTGTCGCTCCCTGCAGCGCTCCGCTCGCAACTCCGGTGGAGACAACATGACACGAACAGTCCAGCGGGCACGCAGGTTCGCCAGTCTCGTAGCCGACGGCCACGCCGCCACAGCCTTCGAGATTCTCAGGACGCGCATTCGGTCGCAAACCGCCTTCTACGGCCTCCTTCGCGACCTCGACATTCCCGTGCAGGCGCCGCCCGCGCGAATTCCGGTTGACGTGAGGCCTCTCGCGCCTGACGACGACCTGTCCTTCCTGGACGCTGACCCCTCCCTGGATCGGGAGGCGAACTGGCTGCGCCAGGAACAGCGCAGGCTGGTTGACGCCGGCATACCAGCATGCTGGGTGGCAGTCGCCGAAGGCAATCGTGTGGCGTACATGCAGTGGCTGATAGGCGCGGCGCACAATGCGAGGATCCGGGAGTACTGGGACGACTTCTTCCCGCAGTTGCGTCCCCACGAGGCGCTGCTGGAAGGCGCCTATACTCCCGAGGCCTTCCGGGGACAGGGGATCATGCCTCACGCCATGGCGAGGATCAGCGAGGCCGCGCGGGAGTTCGGCGCCCGTCACGTGATAACCTTCGTGAAGGACGGCAACATTCCGGCGCTCAAGGGAAGCCTCAAGGCAGGCTTCTCGCCGCATTTGATGCGTCACCATTCGTGGACCATGTTCCGCCGGCGCGTGGAGTTCTCCGAGCTGCCGCCGGACATGGTTCTCTCGTTCGAGCAGCGTGCCTGACCGGGCATACCACGCGCGCACTGTGCCTCACGCACGACTCCCGGCCCGTGACGTCGTGACGCGACTGCTGCCACCGAGGGCGGACGAGATTGCCGTGGAATGCCATGGAACGCGAATCCGCGTGCGGTCGTCCTGCCCCGAGTTGCTCGATGGAATCAAGGCCGGCCTCCCTCCGGGAGCGAAGCTCACGGAACGCACGCGGGCACACGTGTTCTACCGCGTGCTCGACACGACCGGCGACGACGGGGAGGCGTTTACCGTTCTTGCCACTCGCCACGGACGGGACGAGGGAGGCAGGATCGCCACTTGCGACGATGTGACATCGGCGATCGAGGCGGTGCTGCAGGACCTCGAGTTCCGCGTCGCGCTCCACGCGCCCGAGCACGTGTTCATTCATGCCGGCGCCGTGGAATGGGAGGGGCGGGCGATCATCGTGCCAGGCACGAGTCACAGCGGGAAGAGTACCCTGACGGCCGCGCTCGTGAGCGCAGGAGCGCACTACCTCTCCGACGAGTTCGCCGTGCTCGACCAGGCCGGACTGGTAATTCCCTTCCCTCGGCCCATGCAACTCCGTGAAGGCAATGGAGTAAGGCGGGTGCGAGTTGAGGGTGCCACGCTTTCCGAGCGGTATGCGGTGCCGTTGGGAGTCGTGGCGTTCACCTGGTACGAGCGCGCCAGCCGGTGGCAGCCGCAGCCAATGACGAGCGGGCGAACGGCGCTGGCACTCCTGGAGAATGCGGTGATCGCTCGCACACGCTCGAAGCTTGCGATGACCAGGATTGCCAGGGCGCTGGAGAACGGGGGCGAGGGGCTGCGCGGCCCGCGCGGCGAAGCGCACGAAACAGCGAGAGCCATTCTCGATTGGGCGTCACGGCGCTGGCGTGGCAGTGATCCGCGGTGAATCGCCGTGACCGCTGCGTCCACTGACACCGGCCTGCTCATCGCCGTACTTCGCGGGGATCCGGAATGGCCGACGTCCACACTGTCGCCTCACGACTGGCGGAGGATTACCGCCGCCGCGTCGCGCCACTCGGTCGCTCCGCTGCTCTGGCACCTGCTCCTGGAGAAGCAGGCCGTGTCGCTGGTTGCCGAGGACGCCAGACGCCGACTGCAGTCCGCACACCTGCAGGCGTGGCATGCCGCACAGACATGGCGCAGTCAGCTCCTGGAGGCACTCCACGCGCTGCACGAGCGAGCCATACCCACGGTGCTGCTCAAGGGATCGTACCTGTCCTTTCACGCGTATCCGGAGCCGTCGCTCCGCCCCATGGGGGACCTGGACCTGCTGGTGCCGGATGGGCGCATGAGGGACGCGCGAGATGCGCTCCTTTCGCGGGGATACACCATCCGCAGCCTGCAGGAGTGGTCCGACTGGGAGGCGCACCGGCTGCATCGCCATCCGCCGCCGCTCATGCGCGAAGGGTGCCTGACGATCGAGCTGCACTCCGGCCTGGAGACGTGCGAACCTCCGTTCAGGCTGCCCATGGACGAGGTGTGGCAGAGCGCCCGTCCCGCAGATCCGCCTTTTGACAAGGCGCTGGGCCTCTCTCCCGAGAACCTGCTGCTTCACGTTGCGACGCACATGGGGCGGAGTCACCTGCTGGGATCGTCGCTCGTGCGGATATGCGACGTGGCGCAGTGGAGCGCACGTTTCGGCCGGGAGGTGGACTGGGACGGCCTGATGGCGCGAGCACGAACCGGCGGAGTGCTGCAGTTCGTCCATGCTGCGCTCGAACTTGCCAGGCGGCTCCTGCACGCTCCGGTTCCGCGTGAGGCGCTTAACGAGGTTCCGTCGGCACGGGACCTGGCCGCAGTGGACCGGGCCGCGGAACTCCTGGAAGAGAATCCATCCATCCTGACTGCCAGCATTGCCCTCACGAGGCGCGATCGCCCGCTGGCACGCCGCGTGGCGAGTGCCTGCCGCAGCATTCTCGTTCCTCGAGACGCAGGGCCAACGCTGCACGACAATGATTCCGTCGCTCGCCAGGATAACGACCGTGAACGCGAGAGGCAGGGATTCGCGGAAGGTGTAATGGCGCTGCGCGGAGCAGTCCTCGGGCCGCGTGCGGCGCGACGGGCGTTGCAGACCGTGCGGCACGTGCGGGAGCTGCGCGCCTGGGCCGAGCAGCCGGGCGCCTGACGTCAGGACGACGTGGGACGGCGTCGGAGCAGCTTGCGCGCCAGCGACCGGCCGCGAACCTGGACAAGGCGATCCACCTGACCCGACAGCGTGGGTGCGAAAGCCTGTACTCTCAGGCGGTCGTGACACGAGCTCGTCCAGCGAAGCTTGTACGAATCCGCTGCGCCGAGGAACTCGTAGGTCCTCATCCCCAACTCGAAGGCGCGCTCGAGCATCGCAGCGGTCAGCACCGTACCGGGCCCGGCCTGATTCAGCTCCGGATCATGGCCGAGCTTTATCAGGTAGTGATGGCCGCCGCTCTCGAGCGAGAAGTTGAACGCGGCTGCACGGCCGTCAATACGCAGGAAGGCCAGGCACAGCGTACCCTGCCGCGCCGCATAACGAGCGAGGTCCCTGTAGAACTGCAGCGTCTCGGGTCGTGAGGCAATGGCCGTGCCCCGTTCCTCCTTCCAGCCGCTTCCCTCGATCGCAAACCCCTCCGACAGCTGCTGCTCCAGGTTCTCCTCGCCCGAGTTCACCTCGATGGTCACCTCGCCCAGGTCTGCAAGGCGATTCCGGCAACGACGCACCGTCCCGCGCAGGTTCTTCGATCGGCTGGTCCAGTAGGCCTGCCACTCCCCGTCCACCTGCAGATAGGGCGACTGCTGGATGACACGCACATCCGTTCTGTATCCAGCGGACGCGAGAACCCGTGTGAGGGCGCTGCTGTCCTCCTCCGTCAGGAAGGCCAGGTCAATTCGCCTCAGCCCGGTGGACACGAGCTTTCGATAAAGCTCGTTCTCAACGTCCAGGCTCTCTGCCAGGGCGCCGTGTTCGGCGGTATGCCAGTTGGTGGGCGAAAGCAGCCGCTTCTTTCGCTCGACCATCGGCAGCACTCCCACCAGCTCGCCACCGCGTCTTGCCGCCAACACCCACAGCTTGCCGCGACCGAACGCCGCCCACCACGCAGCCGTCCAGCCCGGCGTGTGAAACGGCGTGGCACCAAGCCTCGAAGCGAGAGCTTCCCACTCCTCTTGAATGGTCTCCAGTGACTCGATGGCTACGCTCGTCATGGACCTCGGAAGTGGTACAGCATGGATTGTCCGGCCATAGGCCCTGGCTCGCGACTCGGCTTCAGATGTCGAGGCTCCACGGAGTTCGTCGTTTGTCAAACGCCCTACGTTCCGGGAAAACCACCGGGTTCACCAACTCCCCGGCGGACGGCGACAGAGATAGTCTGCACCCGCGCGACCACCGGCCTTCGTGTCACATGGGGTCTATCAACCGATGATCCCGACAGTGTGCGACGGGTCCCGGCGTCAACACTCTACGATGGATCAGGTACTTTCCGTTGCGGTGGGCGGCACATGGCAACCGGCTGGCGCACTCAAATGCTGTTCCGGCCGTCGAAGGAGCTGCCTGACCAGCGAACGCCCCCACACCTGTAGCATCCGATCGGCCCACCCGGCCAGAGTCGGCGCGAAAGCCTGCACCCTTACGCGCTCGTGACAAAGGTTCGTCCAGCGCAGCTTGTACGGATCGGCGGCGCCAAGAAACTCATACGTACGCAGGCCCAGCCTGAACGCGCGTTCCACCATGGAAGCGGTAAGCACCTTCGCCGGGCTTGCGTGGTCGAGCTCGGGGTCGTGCCCCATCTTCAGCCCGTAGTGATGGCCGCGACTCTCGAGCGAGAAGTGGAACGCCACAGCCCTGCCATCCACTCGCAGGAAGGCGAGACACAGGATTCCCCTGCCTCGCGCATAACGAGCGAGCTCGCTGTAGAACTTCAGCGTCTCCGGACGGGAGGTGATGGCGGTTCCCTCCTGCCCCTTCCAACCCCTGCTCTCGATCTCGAAGCCCTCGGCCAGGAGTTCGTCGAAACCCTCCTCGCCATTGTTGACCGCTACCGTCACTTCTCCCAGTTCGGCAAGGCGCTCACGAGAACGCCGAATGGAGGCGCGAAGTCTTCTCGAACGGCCGGACCAGTAGCTGTCCCAGTCACCCTCTATCGGCAGAAAGGGCGATCGCTGAATCACGCGGGCTTCCGCCTGATAGCCTTCCTCGCGCAGGACGTCGGCGAGCAGCGACGCATGGGAAGACGGCAGCGCGGATATGTCGATCCTGCGGACTCCGATGGCCACCATTTCCCGATAGATGGCGGTTTCCGCATCCCGATCTGCGGCGAGCGGGCCGTTGACGGCGGTGTGCCAGTTGGTTGGAGAGATCAGCGCCCCCGCGCGCTCCGCCACCGGGAGCAGGGCCGCGAGCTCGCCGCCGCGCCGAACCGTGAGCACCGACAGCTTACCGCGGCCGAAGGCAGACCACCAGGCTGATGTCCAGCCAGCCGTCTGGAACGGGGAGGCGTCGAGCCGGTCGGCCAGCGCCTCCCATTCCTCATGGACGGACGCCAGCGATTCCAGCGAGACTTTGAGGGTCGCGGCGCCCGAATGGGTGTTCACGAACAATCTTGTAGCGGTAGTCCGAACATCCGGGACCGCATCGCCATCATCGGCGCACGAAAGTCACTCCCGGCATGGTGAGAGACGACGCGCATAAAGGCGTAACAGCAACGCGTGCCTCGTCGTGTAGAAGCTGCACGTCCACGTTATGCATTGCCACGTCTCCTGTCCAGAGCGAGCGAACCGTGTTGCGCGCGCGCAACGGCCGCCCCACACCCGAAAACTCGAGCGCCACGGTCGAACCCGATCGTCCGCCGTGGCGCCTCTCCGGCAATGGCTTCCATTCCCGCTATGCTGCCGCGCCCGGATTCGCGCAACGCATGGGGTCACGTGATGCCGAGATGATCCTCGAGGCCATGGCGTCGAGCAGGGTTCTGTCCGGCATTGCGGAGCCTTCGAACGGAAGCGCCACCTCGAACCCGTCTCCCTGCATCCTGGGGATTACGTGCACGTGATAGTGGAATACGTCCTGCCCGGCCGCGGCACCGCTGTTGACCACGATGTTCATCCCCTCGCAGTGAGTCACCTGGCGCACCGTCGCCGCAAGGTCGTGAGCCACCTGGAAAAGTCGGTGTCCCAGTTCGGCCGGGATGTCGAGAAGAGACTCGTAGTGCTCCCGCGGCACTACCAGAAGGTGCCCGGCGTTCACCGGCTGCACGTCCATGAACGCGATGGTGTCCGAGTCCTCGTAACACACGGACACCTCGCCCGCCCCGTGAATGAGGTCGCAGAAGATGCAGTGATCCATGATCGCTCTCCCGGTGGCCCCGCCCGCAGGGCAACCTTATGGTGATTCGCCACCTCGGCGACAGCGTACGACGGCCGCAGCCGGCGGCGGCTGCCCGTCCACGTCCTTCTGCTACCCTTTGACGATTGAACGCCGAGGTCCGGTCACGGATGACCCGTGGCTGCCGTGGGTGCTATACTGCACGGGTCGGACCTTACACCCCTGGAGACCATGGCCACCCAGACCCGCACGGAGCGCCGGGCCGTAGCCGGCCTCGGACGCGAGCAGTTGCTCGGCGCCTACCGTACCATGCTGCTCTCGCGGCGCCTCGACGATAAGGAGGTGCAGCTCAAGAGGCAGAACAAGATTTTCTTCCAGATCTCCGGCGCAGGGCACGAGGCGGTGCTCACCGCCGCCGGAATGGTCCTGAAGCCGGCCCATGACTGGTTCTTCCTCTACTACCGGGACAGGGCACTCTGCCTCCAGCTGGGGCTCACCCCGGCCGAGATGCTCTACTCGGCGGTAGGCGCCGCAAAGGACCCCAACTCCGGCGGCCGCCAGATGCCCAGTCACTGGGGCAAGAAGGAGCTGAACATCGTCTCCACCTCCAGCCCCACGGGAACGCAGTTCCTGCAGGCCGTTGGGGCGGCGGAGGCAGTCCAGCGCGCTGGGAAGCTCGGCATCGAGGAAGGTTTCGAGAAGGACGAAGTCGTCCTCGTCACCACCGGCGACGGCACCACGAGTGAGGGCGAGTTCTGGGAGTCCCTGAACACCGCCTGCAACCTCAAGCTGCCCGTGATCTACCTGGTGGAGGACAACGGGTATGCCATCTCGGTGCCCGTGGAGGTCAACACCGCGGGAGGCTCCATCTCGAAGCTCGTGTCGTCATTCCCGGACCTTTACGTCCAGGAGGTTGACGGCTGCGACCTGGTGAAGAGCTACGAGGTGATGAAGCGAGCCGTGGAGCATGTGCGCAAGCGCAAGGGACCAGCGTTCGTGCATGCGCACGTGATCCGCCCCTACTCGCATTCGCTCTCCGATGACGAAACGATGTATCGCCCGGCGGAGGAGCGTGAGGCAGACGCGGCCCGCGACCCGATCACGGTGTTCCCGAGCTGGCTCGTGAGCGAAGGCCTGGCCACGGAAGTGGAAATCGCGCGCATCCAGGCCGAGGTGGACGAAGAGGTGCAGGCCGCCACGGACGACGCGCTGGCGCAGGAGCAGCCGGGTCCGGAGACCGTTCACTACGGCGTCTACTCGCCTGACGTGGACCCCACCGGCGAGCAGTTCGACACCGAGGACGATCCGCAGTTCGCCGGCGATCCCACCACCATGGTGGACCTTCTCAACGCGTGCATGAAGGACGAGATGCGCCGCGACGAGCGCATCGTGGTGTTCGGCGAGGACGTTGCAGACGCGAGCCGCGAGAAGTATCTGGAGAAGGTCAAGGGCAAGGGCGGCGTCTTCAAGGTGACGTGGGGGCTGCAGAAGGAGTTCGGCTCCACGCGCGTGTACAACTCGCCGCTTGCCGAAGCGAACATCATCGGTCGCGCAATCGGCCTCGCACTGCGGGGCTTCAAGCCGGTAGTGGAGATTCAGTTCTTCGACTACATCTGGCCGGCGTTCATGCAGCTGCGTGGCGAACTCGCCACGATGCGCTGGCGTTCGAACAACGCCTTCTCCGCTCCGGTGGTAGTGCGTACCACCTACGGCGGATACATCCGCGGCGCGATCTACCACTCACAGACCGGTGCATCGCTGTTCACGCACACGCCGGGACTGCGCGTGGTGTGCCCGGCTACCGCACTGGACGCCAACGGTCTGCTTCGAACCGCGATTCGCGGTGACGACCCGGTGATCTTCCTGGAGCACAAGCACCTCTACCGGCAGACGTACAACAAGAGCGCGTATCCCGGGCCGAACTTCATGATTCCGTTCGGCAAGGCGCGCGTGGTGCTAGAGGGAAGCGATCTCACCGTCGTCACCTATGGCGCCACCGTTCAGCGCGCGCTCGTCGCCGCCAACCAGGCAGCGGAGCAGGGGCTGAACGTGGAGGTCATAGACCTTCGTACGCTGTCGCCGTGGGATCAGGAGACGGTGTACGAGTCGGTGAAGAAGACGAACCGTGTGGTGGTGGCGTACGAGGACAGCCTCTCCTGGGGCTACGGCGCGGAGATAGCCGCGCGCATCGCGGACGATTGCTTCGCCTGGCTGGATGCTCCCGTGAGGCGGCTCGCGAGCACGGACACGTTCGTGGGGTACGCGCCGCGGCTGGAGGATTCCATCCTGCCGCAGACCGAAGACTTCCTGAGGGTGTATCAGGAACTGGCTGGCTTCTGACGACCACCAGAATCGGCCGGCTCGAGTGTGGGGTCGGATACCGGACCAGATGTCTCTTGAGTGGCCGGGCGAATGTGCCCGGCCACGTTACTTCCGAGCTCATCCGGATGTCAGTATTGTGAACTTCACGCAGGCGGTGGCTGCATTGTGATCCAGGACACATCCTGTGATATGTGCTGCCACTGTTTGTGACTGTAGCATACTTGCCGCACTCAGGCAGTTCTTGTAGCATCCGGACTACGCTTCTCCCGCCTGGATCGGGACAATCCTGGCGGACAGCAGTCCGGAACAACCAGGGCGATGTTGCCCTGAACAAGCACGGCAGGATCGCGCCCTCCCGAGTGGACGGGCCGCGACAAAGGCAAAACCGGCGAAAGCCGGTGACGCAAAGCTTCGAGGCTGCCACACGTCGCTCCGACGTGTATGCCGGTCGAGCCGCCGAACGGACCCAAATTCCTTTCGGAGGGCTTAATGCGTCCCGTTCAGAAAATGTTCCTTTCGGCTTGCGGCCTGGCCACGGTGCTCCTGGCAGCCGGTTGTGCCGACGAACAGCAGGCAATCACGGAGCCTGGTGCTCCGCTTGCCGACGTTGCTGCTGCGACTGCAACATCCGCCAACGGCTCCGGCATCTGGCTGAGCGCCGAGGAGGTCAAGACCCTGCCGACCAGCGGTCGTGCGTGGTCGAACCTCAAGGCTGCAGCTGACCGCAGCTGCGGTACCCCTGACATCAGCGACCAGAGCGACAAGGCGAACGTCTGCGTTCTCGCCAAGGCGCTCGTTTACGCCCGCACCGGCGAGACCAAGTACCGTGACGGTGTGGTCTCGGCCATCAACTCCATCGCGCGTTCGGGTCGCTACAGCGGCCGTGCTCTCGCCATGGGCCGCGAGCTGGGCACCTACGTCGTGGCCGCCGACCTGATCAACCTCAAGTCGGTCAACTCTTCGCTCGACCAGCAGTTCCGCTCCAAGCTCCAGGAGCTGCGCAAGGCGTCCACCTCGGGTGCAGCCGACAACCTGATCGACTGCCACGAGAAGCGCCCGAACAACTGGGGCACCATGTGCGGTGCCTCACGCGTCGCGATCGCTGCCTACCTCGGCGAGCGTGCCGAGCTGGATCGTGCGGCGCAGGTCTTCCGCGGCTACCTGGGTGAGCGCTCGGCCTACGCCGGCTTCAAGTACGGCGAGCTCTCCTGGCAGTGCGATCAGTCGAAGCCTGTGGGCATCAACCCGCGCGGCTGCACCAAGAGCGGCCTCTCGCTCGACGGCGTGCTGCCGGACGACCAGCGTCGTTCGGGCAGCTTCAGCGGCCGTGTGACGAAGGAGAACTACGCCTACGAAGCGCTCCAGGGTGCTCTTGCCCAGGCAGTGCTGCTGAGCCGTCAGGGCTACGACGTGTGGAACTGGGGTGACAAGGCCCTGCTGCGCGCCTACACCTGGCTGCACAACGTGGCGAAGTACCCTGCAGAGGGTGACGACACCTGGCAGACCCACGTGGTCAACCACGTGTACGGCACGAACTTCCCGGCGCCCACGCCGGCCCGTGCAGGCAAGAACTTCGGCTGGACCGACTGGACTCA
>CAYQAO010000014.1:0-51539 GCA_964415485.1 uncultured Gemmatimonadaceae bacterium | reverse complement strand
AAACGACTTCCGACGCCTCAGCAGAACCGCCTCAGCGGACCACGCGATAGGCCAGCCATGCAACGGCCAGCACGAACACGAGTGCAGCCTTCCACTCCTTGTGGCGCATGTACAGCGACCAGCTGAACTGCCCTGCTTCGCCGTTGGACGGCGACGTCCAGGGAGTCACCCGCGGCACGAACATGGGGACGTTCTGCTCCCACTCGGCATACCCGTCGGGGAACTTGCCGCGCACGAACTCGCGCTCTCGCTCGATGGTGGGCCAGTAAATGAGCACGAAGAACGCGATCACCAGCAGCAGCAGCGACCAGTGCGCGGCGAGCGCGAACCCGGCAGCAATCAGAAAGCTGCCGAAGTAGAGCGGATTCCTCGTGTGGGCGTACGGACCGGTGGTGGCCAGCTGGTCGTTCTTCACTATGTGACCTGCCGCCCAGCCACGAACCAGCAGGCCGGCAAAGGCCACGGTTGCACCAAGCAGAAGTGAACCAGGCGTGGGGCGTGCGAAGGCGAGGTAAAGACCACCGAGGAGAAAGCCCAGTGGCAGTCGGAGGCGCCTTGCGAGGCGTGAATAGTCAGTGGGGCTCAATCGGCGAATTCCTTGAGAATGTGGCGTGCTATGACAAGACGCTGGATCTCAGAGGTACCCTCTCCGATCTCGCAGATCTTCGCATCGCGCATGAATCGCTCTACAGGATAATCCTTCGTGTAGCCGTAACCGCCATGCAGCTGTACGGCCTTGATGGTGTTCCGCATGGCGAGCTCGGAGCAGTACAGCTTCGCCATGGCTGCCACCTTTCCTATGGGCTGCCCGTTCTGCGCCATCCAGGCCGCATGAAAAACCAGGTGCCTCCCGGCCTCGATCTCGGTCGCCATGTCCGAGAGCTGGAAGGAAACGCCCTGAAACTCCGAGATCGCACGACCGAACTGCTGTCGCTCACGCGTGTAGCGGACGGCTTCCTCGTACGCTCCCTCTGCGATTCCCAGCGAGAGCGCTGCGATTCCTATGCGCCCGGCATCGAGGGTCTTCATGAAGTTCACGAAGCCCTTTCCTTCCTCACCCAGCCGATTCTCTACCGGAACCTCGACGTTCTCGAAGATCAGCTCGCGCGTGTCGGAAGCCCGCCAGCCCAGCTTGTCCTCCTTCTTGCCCGAGCGGAATCCCGCCATGGGCTGAAGGCTGTCGTCGTGCCCCACGCCGAGCTCACGCGCGCGCTCGAGGTCCGTGGTTTCCTTGGTGAGAATGAAGGAGGAGATGCCGGAAGTACCCGCGCTCGGGTCGGTCACTGCGGTGACGACGAAGATCTCGCCCACTCCGCCGTGCGTTATGAAGACCTTGCTGCCGTTGAGCACATAACGATCACCGCGCCGCTCCGCCGTGGTTCGGGTACCGGCGGCGTCAGAGCCGGCTGACGTCTCCGTCAGTCCGAAACCACCCAGCACCCTGCCGGTTGCGAGCAGCGGCACATAGCGACGCTTCTGCTCCTCAGTGCCGAAATGCACTATCGGCGAAGTGCCCAGGGTGGTGTGCGCGGAAATCGTTATTGCGTGCGACGCGTCCACCTTCGCCATCTCGTGGATGGCGATCATGTAGCTCATGAGATCCAGCCCGGAGCCCCCGTACTCCTCGTCCCACGGAATACCGAGCAGTCCGAGCTCGCCCATCGTCTTCACGTTCTCCCAGGGGAACGTGGCGTTGGCATCGTGCTTCGCCGCAACGGGAGCGACCTCCTCTCGTGCGAAGGCGCGCACCATGTCCCGCACCGCGAGGTTCTGCTCGTTGAAGTAGATCGAATCGTCCATGGATGTGCCTCAGGCAACCTCCGACTCGGGCATGTCGCGAATCAGGGCAATGAACCGCTCCCCGTATTTCTCCAGTCTTGCTGGACCTACACCATGCACATCCTCGAGCGCGGCAATGGACCGCGGCCGCCTGACGGCCATCTCGGCGAGCGCACGGTCCGGGAAGATCACGTAGGCAGGAACCTGTTCCTTCCGGGCAATCTCTCCACGCAGTGTTCGAAGCGCCTGAAACAGCGGAGCGTGGGTCTCGTCTATCACGGGTGCCGAGGACGGCGCTTCGCTGCGCTGTGGCCGACCTCGCGATGCGCCGCGCTTCCGGCCCGAGCCTCGCGAACGTCGGGTGTCCCGCACGGCAGCGCCATCGGGCGGCACCAGCTTCAGACCCAGGCAGTTGTCGCAACCGTTGCATGGAGAACGCGCGGCCGCGTCGCCAAAATATCGGAGAACGAACGCCCGCCGGCAACCGGACGTATACGCGTATCTCTGCACGGCATCGAGCTTCGAGAGCTCGCCCCTTCTCCGCCTTTCCAGACCTTCCCAGTCAACCGGGAACTCCGAGATGGAAGCCGAGGGACGCACCAGGCGCGTTCCGCCGCCACCCCGCTCCCACACCAGGAACTGACGCTCCTGCAGCCACTCCAGCAATGGCATCGCTCCGTAGGCACCACCGAATCCGGGAGGCAGGCCGTCGAGGTCAACGAGCATGCCCTCGTAGAGCGACTCTCCGCCAACCCGCCATAGCGCCCGCAGCAGCCCTCGCTCGATTCCCGTCGCGTCAGGCAGCTCCCTGCGGATGCGCGCCGGCGTGGCAAGGAGCCTCACGAACACGCGGCTCCCCGCCTCGCTCTCCATGCTCACGGCGCCTGCACGAACGAGGATGCGAAGCGCCGACTCCACCTCGCGTGCACCCACCTTGTCGCCCACGAACCGCGCAATGTCCGCGGTGGAAGCGGTGACCATTCCGTCGGGGTTCGCCGACTGCTGCAGCCTGGCGTACGTGCGCTCAACAAGCTTGCGATCGGGCAGGGCACCCTTGATGAAGAACTCGTGCGTGAAACGATCCGGGAACGAATGCAGCAGGATGCATTCTGACGAGAGTCCGTCGCGACCCGCTCGACCCGCTTCCTGGTAATACGCCTCCAAGGTGCCAGGCATGGCGTAGTGCACCACGAGCCGGACGTTCGGCTTGTCAATGCCCATACCGAAGGCATTCGTGGCGACGATGGCGCGGACGGATTCGCTCATGAACGAGTCCTGCACCTCATGCCGGTGCTCGTCATCCAGGCCGGCGTGATACGCGGCTGCACTCACGCCGGCACCCTGAAGCACGCCGGCTATGCGCTCCACGGCCTTTCGCGTGCTCGCGTAGACCACCGCCAGGCCATCGCGATCGCGCAGCGCCTGCACGAGCGCGGCGTCCTTCTGCGCCTCGTTCTTCGCGGGCACAACGAAGTAGCGCAGGTTCACCCGGTCGAAACCGGTGATGACCGTTTCCGGAGAGCGGAGGCCGAGCTGCCTCACGATGTCCTCGCGAACTTCCGGCGTGGCGGTGGCCGTGAGAGCTATGGTTGGAGGATTGCCGAGCCGATCCCGAACGCTCCGCATTCGCAGGTAGCTGGGCCGGAAGTCATGCCCCCACTCACTGATGCAGTGTGCCTCGTCAACGGCCAGGAGCGACACGCCCATCTCGCGCAGTCGTTCCGCCGTGCTCCCGGCGTCGAAGCGTTCAGGCGCCACGTACAGAAGCTTGATTTCACCGCGCTGTGCCCGAGCGAGCCTGTCCGACACCTGTGCACCGGTGAGCGTGCTGTTTATGTACGCTGCCGGAAGACCCCTTGAAACGAGCGTATCAACCTGATCCTTCATCAGGGAGATCAGCGGCGACACGACTACCGTGAGGCCGGGCAGCAGGAGCGCGGGTACCTGAAAGCAGAGCGACTTTCCGCCGCCGGTGGGCAGGATCACCAGCGTATCCCGACCGTCCAGAACGCTTGATACGGCGCGGGACTGGCCGGGACGAAAATCAGGATATCCGAAGGCCGACTGGAGTGCGGCGCGAGCGTCGTCGAGTGTGGGTCGCGTCATGCCCGAAGCGTACAACAATGCCCCGACTTATGAGCAGCAGCACCACGCATCACGGTACACCTGCACGCACACGTCATGTCAGACGGCGCGAGCAAAATGTCCGCGGGTGAACGAAGCTCCCACGAGCGACCTTGCGTCCGCC
The DNA here is from genome assembly GCA_964415485.1 of uncultured Gemmatimonadaceae bacterium. Classification (GTDB taxonomy): domain Bacteria; phylum Gemmatimonadota; class Gemmatimonadetes; order Gemmatimonadales; family Gemmatimonadaceae; genus JBBQHX01. The sequence goes on along the minus strand of CAYQAO010000014.1, from coordinate 47,512 downwards.
TGTCCGGATTGCACTCCTCCCGCGAGTTCGTCAAGCATTCCTCGATAGGCGCTCACAAGCTCGGCAACAGGGTCACCGGGCACGTTGAAGACAGCTCGGTAACTGCGAATGCCCGCCGACCAGAGCTGCGGGATGAACTCGGATGCCTCGACAGGCCTGGAGTGCAGCAACCTGTTCCGACACGCGCTGTCGGTTGCAACCGGGAACTCGTATCCCGCCGGGTCGGTGAGTTCCACGTTCTTATGCTTCTGCACGCACAGGTCCCTGCACGTGGTGGGCACGCGATCGAACGCGGCCGACAGCACGCAGTGCTCTATGGTCATCCCTTCCGGCCGACCGTAGATGAGCACCTCGAAGCCGGACCCGCTCCAGGGCTCCACCACCGCCCTCATCTCGGCCTCCGTGAGTTCGACAGACAGCGTGATGCGGCGAGCTCCCAGCCGGAACAGCTCAACAGCCGTATGGGCATTGAAGCAGTTCACGGCGTAGTCCGCAACGACGTCGCGCCCCTCGCCACCCAGTTCCGCCAGCAGGCCGAGGTGGCCGGTGCCAATGGGCAGCTGAAGCGCCAGCCACTTGTCCAGCGCACGCCGCTCCTCGGGGCGCACGATGGTGGGAGTGCGAATCCGAAGGGAAGCGCCTGACGCCGCGAGTTCCTCGGCCAGCGCCCTCAATCGGGACGCGGGGGGTACCGGGTGCCTGATGAACGGGTCGAAGACGATCTCCGTCGCGCCGGCTGCAGCAGCCGCACGCGCGTCATCCAGCGACCACACCTCGGCAGACAGGGTGAACCCGCGCGCAGGACCGTGAGCACCGACGCTGTTCCGCCCTGGCCCTTCGCGATCCTCATGTAGGGTCAACGCGGTCTCTACGGTCACTGCCGCCTCTATCGCGGCCTCCCGCTCGGCCACACGAGCCTGTTCCGCCCAGTCGTGCCGCAGCATCAGTTCGTCCGCAAGCTGCTGCCTGAGGTGATTCAGCTCTCGAACAGGAATGAACAGTCCTGGCTGAAGACCTGCGAGATCCACGGCCCCGAGTACGAATGGTGTCTCACCCAGCCTGCCGAGCTGCTCGCGAAGCATGGTCATGTCAACTGCACGACGCTCCGCGGGTACGAGCGGCAGCTCGGAGCGGGCCTCCACGGTTTCATCACCGGCTGTGGCCACGGCCTTCAGCGGAGAGCCGGCCCGCCCGAAGAGACGCAGGTCCAGACGTGTGCGACGCTCGCGTACCGTTGCGGGCAGGGATGCGTAGCTGGCGCGGGCCTGCTCCAGCAGGGAGGCCTGACTCGTCCGCACCACCCGCCAGCCGGCCGGAACGCGAACCTGCGACCTGATTGCCTGCCTCACGACGCCATTCCCGGAGTGAACGCGTCGAACGTGCTGAACCTGGAAACCCCTGCTCTCGGCGCGCACTCCGGCGGGCGGCTCGAATCCGAGTCCATCGCCCCTGCGCACCGTGTCCCGCACGTCAATCACGATCTCGCTGCCGTCCGAGCTCACCACCGTGCCCAGCTCCACCCCGCGGTTGTCGGGCTGGTCTCGCGTCACGTAGTCCCTGCCCTGACGACCGCCATACATGCCGCCGGTGAAACCGCGGCTGTAGATCTGAACGAGAGGCTGCACCTCCTCCATCACAGGCGCAACGCGTTCGCCGCGTGACAACCTGTCCAGCCAGTCCCGATAGGCGCGAGTGACCGTGGCAACGTATTCCGGCTTCTTCTTGCGTCCCTCCACCTTCAGGCAGCCGACACCGGCCTCAGCGATCGCAGGAAGGTGGTCGTGCGCAGCCAGGTCGCGAGCGGATATGAGATACCCGCGGTCGAGCTCGACGCCGGCTTCAACGTCCCGCAGCACGTAGTCCTTGCGACATGACTGGGCACATGATCCGCGGTTCGCGCTTCGCTCGGAAATCATTCCCGACATGTAGCACTGCCCGGAGTACGAAATGCACAGGGCGCCATGCACGAACGTCTCCAGGCCGAGGTCACTCACGGCCTCACGAATTGCGCGGACGTCCTCAATGGTGTTCTCGCGCGCCAGAACGACGCGCTCGACGCCCAGGTCTCGAATCACGCGGGCCCCCGAAACGTCGTGCACCGTCATCTGCGTGCTGCCGTGAATCTCCAGGTCGGGGTAGAGCTGCCTGATCAGCCTCACGAGGCCGATATCCTGGACGATGACGGCGTCGATTCCCCGATCCACGGCCTCGCCCAGGAAGATCAGGGCATCCCGGAGCTCGTGCTGCTTGAGCAGGATGTTCAGCGTGAGGTAGATGCGCCTGCCCCGCTCGTGGGCCAGCCTGCAGGCCTCCCCAACCTCGTCGAGCGACAGCTGAGCCCCCTCGTCACGCGCGTTGTACCGCTGCGCGCCGAGGTAAATGGCGTCCGCCCCGTTGGCGACGGCGGCGCGAACGGCTTCCAGGGAGCCTGCTGGGCTGAGCAACTCGGGCACGCGAATCATATCCCTGAAAGCTAGCCAGAAACGGCGTCCCAGAGTACCTCGAGCTGCGGTTTTCCTTCGGGATTCTACCGCCGGCCCATGAACCTCAGCATCAGCGCCACGCCCAGCAGGCCTATGGCCAGCCAGCGCAGGCTGTCATCACCTGTGCGCACTCCCAGGATGAACACCGCTATCGCGGCCAGAGCCACCACGATCCGAATCCAGGCCATCTGCCTCATGCATCACCTCGCGACGAGCGCCGCAGGAAACGATTCACGCCCTCGCGGAACTCCTCCGTCATTCGGGCCTCGACATTCGTGTCAATGCCGCGCTCGATACCCGCCCGGAAATCCAGGCCGTCCAGCTCGTAAAGCAGGCGCTTGGTGAAGGCCATCGCACCCGGCGGGGTTCGCGACAGTCCGTCCAGCAACCGTGCTACTTCCACGTCGAAAGAAGCGTCTGCTATCACCCGGCTCACGAGGCCGATCCTTTCCGCCTCACGTGCGTCCACGGTGCGACCTGTGCCCACCAGGTCGAATGCGCGCTTCTCTCCGACCGCCCGGCGAAGCATGGTCATGACCATCGCCGGCACGAAGCCGATGCGCACCTCGGGATAACCGAACTGCGCCGTCTCGTGCGCGATCACCAGGTCGCACGCGCTCGCCAAACCGGCGCCGCCTGCCAGTGCCCTTCCCCTGACGATCGCCACCGTTGCCTTGGGCGCGGAACGAAGCTCGAGGAACACCTGTCCAAGTGCGGCGGCGTCTTCCCGGTGCGCACTGGCGCCTTCCTCGAGCAGTCGCTCGAGCGCCGCGAGGTCCGCGCCGGCGCAGAAATCCTGCCCCTCTCCGGAGATCGCTATGACGCGCACGGACTCGCTTGCGCCCGCCTCACGAACCGCCGCGGCGAGCGCATCCGCGAGCTGGCGATCGAGCGCGTTGCGCTTCTCCGGGCGATCGAGCACCAGGTGCGCTACCGCACCTTCATGGTGCACCCGGAGTCCGCTGCCCGTGCCGCCTGCGCTCACTGATCCCGCGCCGGCGGAAGTCCGGCGCTGCGGGCTTCATCGTAAGGCACCTCCAGCACCAGACGGAGAATGGCGGTGGAAAACACCTTGCCCTGCGCGTCGGTCTTGAGCGAAATGGTGCCTCCGCCACCCAGGGCACCGTGCAGCAGGAAGTTCACCGCGTTCAGGTTGGGAAGAACGAACCTCTCCACCTGGCCGGTGATGACTCCCCGGAAGTGCTCGGCAACCCGCTCCTCGGTGAGGTATTTCTCCAGCACGTCGTACCAGCGCGGCTCCAGGGCAATCACGCCAACGTTTGCGGTGTCGCCCTTGTCGCCGGATCTCGCGTGTGCGATGTCGAGAAGACGCACCTTCATGAGCGCACCTCCACCTTCGTCTTCACGACGGACTTGTCCACCAGCGCAGGCCAGTAGGCAATCATCTCCTCCACCTTCGGCCGACCACCGGCAAATCCCGTCACGCTGGGCGGCCCGTTGAGTACGAGGGGAGCGATCTCGCGCGTGAAACGCTCCACGGAGCTGCGGTCCTCGCTCCTCACACCCACGCGCAGCTGCACCTCCGGAAGGTCCTTCAACCAGGGGGCCTCTGCAGTCCCCGCCAGCGTACCATGCGTGGCACTCGCTCCAACGAACTCGGTGAGCACTTCGTCGAACTTCAAGCCGAGGCGATCGAGTCGTTCGCGAAGTACCCGATCAGCCATCTGCGCCTTCTCCAGCGCATCCGGCCACGAATACACCAGCGTGCCCACAGCCTTCCACCCCGCGCGATAGGCAATGGACACCTTGAGCGAATCCGTGGCCGGCCTTCCACGCACGCCGTGCACACGTACGCGGTCCGGTCCGGCCTGCTCCAGGCGGATGGTCGTGAAGTCCGCTATCACGTCAGGCGTTATGTAGCTCGCCGGATCACCCATCTCGTAAACCAACTGCTCGGTTACACTCGGTACGTTCACCCACCCGCCCGTGCCTTCGTGCTTGGTCACGACGAACGAACCGTCGGACGCCGCCTCCACGATGGGATAGCCGACGTTCGCGAGGTCGGGGACGTTGCGCCAGTCGTACAGGCAGTTCCCCCCCGAACACTGCGCGCCGCACTCGATGATGTGACCGGCAACGATGCCGGCCGCCAGTCTGTCGTAGTCGGTGGCGCTCCAGCCGAACTCGTGCCGCAGCGGCGCCATGGTCAGGGCCGTGTCGGTAGACCGTCCCGTGACGACCACCTGCGCGCCCATGCCAAGAGCTTCCACTATCGGCTCGGAGCCGATGTAGGCGTTGGCAGAGAGTACACGGTCACGCACGCTCGCGAGAGGCTCACCCGTCTCCATGTGCCGCATCTCATGGCCTGACGACACGAGCTCGTCGAGCACCGGCAGCAGGTCGTCACCGGTCACGACGCCAAGCTTGAGCTTCCCGGACGAACCGCGCTCCGCAGCCATGGCGAGCAACGCGTCCGCGCAGGCGTTCGGATTCACGCCACCGGCATTGGCGATCACGCGAACACTGCCGTCCACCACCGAAGGCAGTATGCTCTCCATCGCGCCGATGAAGTCGCGGGCATAGCCGAGCGACGGGTCGCGCTCCCGCTGCTTCTGCAGGATGGACATGGTCACTTCGGCCAGGTAGTCCAGCATCAGGTAGTCGATCGGCCCGCCCTCGACCTGGCGCTGGGGGGCATCCAGAGCGTCGCCCCAGAAGCCCTGCCCCGAGGCCACCCTAACGAAATCTTTCACTCTGCTTCTCCTTGGAAACCAGGCGTCGCCGAGTTGCGCGCGAACGGCACGGCATCGGCCGACGGAAGCGGATCCGCCAGCTGGAACGGCCCGAGGTGAGGTCCGGGATTCTGCAGCGACGTACGCAGCGCCATGCCAAGCGTCTGCCGCGTGTCCTCCGGGTAGACCATCGCATCAATGAAACCGCGCGCTCCTGCATATCTCGCATCCAGCTGTCGCTCGTACTCCTCCCGCATTTCCTCCACTGCCGCCACTACCTCCGGCGACGGCTCCACTCCCTCCTCCCTCGCCCTGGCCAGCGTGGGGCCGTGAACGGCCTGGATGGCGGACTCTCCCTCCATCACCGCCATGCGGCCCGTAGGCCAGGAGAATATGAAGTCGGGGTCGAAGCCCTGCGCCGCCATGGCGTAGTAGCCTGCGCCTGACGCGTGATTCACCGTGAGCACGAGCTTCGGAACCCTTGCCGTGGCCATGGCCTCAACGAAGCGCGCTCCCGCACGGATGATTCCCGCATGCTCCGCTTCCGGACCGACCATGAATCCGGAGACGTCCTGCACGAACAGGATCGGAATTCCCTGCCTGTCACAGCGATCGATGAAGTAGGCCGCCTTCTCGGCACTTTCGGGATACAGGATGCCACCGAAGCGCGGTCGCTCGCCGTCCCTTCCCCTGATCAGCCCGCGTGCGTTGGCGAGTATGCCGATCGGGATACCTTCGAGACGTGCGTCCGCGCAGATGAGCTCGCGCGCCAGGTTGGGCTGGAACTCCTGGAGACTCTCGCGATCCAGAATGGCGTCCAGCACCGCATGCATGTCATACGACATGCGGTGATCGGATGGGAGAATGTCGTACAGCGTCTCCGGCTCCGATGCCGGCGGCAGCGGCTCCGCCACGCTCGACAGGGCGATCGTCCTGGCAGATCGCGGCAGTCTCGCCACCATGTCCCGGAGCATCGTGAGGCATTCCACGTCGTTCTCGGCGGCGTAGTGCGCAACCCCGCTAAGCTCCGTGTGCGTCACTGCGCCACCAAGGAACTCTCCGTCCACCACCTGTCCCGTCGCCCCCTTCACCAGGTTGGGCCCGCCAAGTCCCATGAACGAAGTGCCCTTGACCATCACGATCACGTCCGAGAGCGCAGGCAGGTACGCACCACCCGCGATGCACTGGCCCATGACGGCAGCGAGCTGCGGCACCTGCAGGTACCGGCGCATGATGGAGTTGTAGTAGAAGAGCCGTGACGCGCCATACTGACCCGGAAAGACCCCGCCCTGATACGGCAGGTTCACGCCGGCCGAGTCCACCAGGTAGATGATCGGCACCCTGCACCGCATCGCGATCTCCTGAGCCCGGAGCATCTTGGTGATGGTCTCCGGCCACCAGGAGCCGGCCTTCACGGTGGCATCGTTCGCGATCACCACTACCTCGCGATCGTGCACGATGCCGATTCCAGTGATCACGCCGGCGGCCGGAGCCTGGCCGTCGTACTTGTCGTGCGCCACCAGCAGGCCAACTTCGAGGAAGTGCGTTCCCGGATCGCACAGCGCCCTGACCCGTTCGCGTGCGGTCAGCTTGCCCTGACGATGCTGCCTGGCGGCTCGTTCGGCACCGCCGCCCTCTCGAAGTCGCGCCTCCAGGGCGCGAACTTCATCGCTGAGCTGGCGGAGCCGGCTGGTCACTCGCTCTGCTCCTTCCGGCTGAACCACGCTTTCACGTAGTCCACGAGATCACTGGTGGAAGTTCCGGGGCCGAACAGCTCGCCGATGCCCCTGGCCTTGAGTTCCTCCATGTCTTCCTTCGGGATGATGCCGCCGCCGGTGATGAGGATATCCTCCCGACCGGCTTCCACCAGCAGCTCCCGAACGCGCGGGAAGAGGGTCATGTGGGCGCCGGAGAGAATCGAGAGCCCCACGACGTCAACGTCTTCCTGGACCGCGGCAGCCGCGATCATCTCGGGCGTCTGGTGCAGGCCCGTGTAGATCACTTCCATGCCGGCGTCGCGCAGCGCGGCGGCGACTACTTTCGCGCCGCGGTCGTGTCCGTCCAGCCCGGGCTTTGCAACTAGCACGCGAATGGGACGATGCATGTGAACGAATCTTGTTTAAGGCAGGCAGTGGCCACAGCGGCACCGCACGGGCTCGAGGAGCTATCGCACCGGAGCCCTTTTCGAATCGAAAGTCTAGCCTCGGAGTTGCAGGCGCGGCAACGCACCCCGCTGCTACTCCTTGCGCGCCACCAACAGCATTTCCGTGGATCGCCTGTGGAGAGGCCGCTCCTTCCAGCCATCATAGGCCTGCTCCACCACCAGCCCCACGGAAGCGCAGAGTTCAGCGAGCCTGTCCGCGGTGTACAGCCGAATTCGATGCTCACGCTGACCGCCTCGCCTGGGCCCCTGCCACGTGGAGCGAACGGTCAGGAAGCCGCTGAGCGGATCGAAGCTTCGTTCGTGGGCAACCATCGTTCCGTCCGAGGTCTGCCACCAGTCGCGCTCCAGAAAACGCGCCATCACGCCGTCGCGGCTTCCGCCGTGCCAAACGAGACGTCCGCCGTCCGCGAGCACGCGCGCAAACTCGGCGAGCACCTTGCGGTCGTCACGCGCGTCCAGGAAAAACCCGAACGACGTAAACAGGTTGACTACGGCGTCGAACCTGCCCTTCCAGCGAGCCGGCAGCTTGCGCATGTCAGCCCGTTTGAAGCGAAGGTTGGATGGGGCCGCTCGATTCCGGGCGAGCGTGAGCAGCCTCGAGCTGTAGTCCACGGCGTCAACCTGAAGCCCCGCCTCGGCGAGCAGGTGAGCGTGCCGTCCCTGCCCGCAGGGGCAGTCGAGCACGCGGGAACCTGCGGGCAGGCCGAGTATCTCGAGGAGACGCGCTACCTCACGCCGATCGCGCTCGACGGTGAACAGGGGTTCGTACTCGAGCAGGTACTGGTCGTCGAAATAGGACGCCCACCAGTCGGGCGCGGCCGACGCCCCAGGCCTCGAACGCGGAGCGCCTGACGAACCCGCGCTGCCGGACTTCCTGCCGCCGGCAACCTTTCTCGCGACAGCAGAGATCTTCGTACCACCCTTCCCGTTCTCGCCGGAAGACCCGGACTTCCGCGCGGCCGTCAGAAGAATACCGGCTCCCGATAGGCGCCGAAGACGTCTTCCAGCGCCGCTCGAATCTCGTACAGCGTGCAGTAGGCACGCGCGCAGTCCAGGATGAACGGCATGAGGTTGGTCTCACCGCGCGCCGCTTCGCGCAGGTCGTTCAACCGCTGCTCCACCAGCTCGTTGTCGCGCGTTCGGCGCAGTTCGGCAAGGCGCTCGCGCTGAAGTCTATCGGCCTCCTCTCCCACTTTCAGCAGAGGGATCGTGAGCTCCTCCTCCTCGGTGACGAAGTCGTTCACACCGACGATGGTCCGGCGGCGCTGCTCCAGCTCCCACTGCTGGCGGGAAGCGGATTCGGCGATGCGTCGCTGGAACCAGCCTTGCTCCAGGCCTGCCACCACGCCGCCCACGTCCTCGATCTCCTGGAAGAGCTTCTCCGCCTCCTGCTCCATCCGGTCAGTGAGGCTTTCCACGTAATACGAGCCGCCGAGCGGATCCACCACGTTGGGGACGCCGGTCTCGTAGGCCAGTATCTGCTGCGTGCGCAACGCGACCTGCACCGCGTGCTCCGTAGGCAGTGCGAGGGTTTCGTCCATCGAGTTCGTGTGCAGCGACTGCGTTCCGCCCAGTACCGCCGCAAGTGCCTGGTACGCCACGCGCACGATGTTGTTCATGGGCTGTTGCGCGGTAAGCGTCACTCCCGCCGTCTGCGAATGGAAGCGAAGCATCCATGAGCGCGGGTCCTTCGCACCGTACTTCCCCTTCATCCTGCGAGCCCAGATGCGACGCGCCGCGCGCATCTTGGCGATCTCCTCGAAGAAATCGTTATGCACGTCCCAGAAGAACGACAGGCGCGGCGCGAAGTCATCCACCTTGAGCCCGCGCTCGATCCCTCGCTCCACGTAGGTGAAGCCGTTCGCCAGCGTAAAGGCGAGCTCCTGGACCGCCGTGGACCCTGCCTCACGAATGTGGTAGCCGCTGATCGAGATGGTGTTCCACTGCGGCGCGTTGGCCGACGACCACTCGAAGCAGTCCACTATGAGGCGCAGCGCAGGCTCGATCGGGAAGCACCACGCGTGCTGCGCCATGTACTCCTTCAGGATGTCGTTCTGCACCGTGCCGCGAATGCGGTCGGGCGAGACACCCTGCTTCTCCGCGGCCGCCACGTAGAAGGCATACAGGATGACCGCGGGCCCATTGATCGTCATGGACGTTGACACCTGGTCGAGCGGAATTCCGTCGAACAGTGTCTCCATGTCCGCAAGGCTCGAGATGGCCACACCAGTCTTCCCCACTTCGCCCTCCGAGCGCGGATGGTCGGAGTCGTAACCCATGAGCGTGGGAAAATCGAACGCGACAGAGAGCCCCGTCTGGCCCTGCGACAGCAGGAACTTGAACCTGCGGTTGGTGTCGAGCGCGCTGCCGAAGCCCGCGAACTGTCGCATGGTCCACAGGCGGCCGCGGTAACCCGTGGGATGAATTCCCCGCGTGAACGGGAACTCCCCAGGTACGGGGAGCGCCTCGTGCGTACCCGATGCCAGGTCGAGCGCCGTATACAGCGGTTCAACGTCGCCGGACGAGTTCGCGAACAACTCCTCGCGCTTGCTCGCTCGCTCGTAGCGCTCGCGCCAGCGCGCAACTTCCTCACGCAGGCGTTCCAGCTCAGCCTGCTGGTCGCGCACAGAGTCCTGCAGTTCCCCTGTGGTCGTCATGATTGGCTCCTCGTCAACAGCTCCCCGCCCAGCACGAGCAGCTCGTTGGCCACGGTGAATGGATTCGTGAGGCCGGCCTCGAGTTCCGGCACCCGCTCATCCAGCAGCGCGTTGATGCCCGGATCGCGCCACAAGTGCTCGCGCAGCTTGCGTTCGGTGGCGTCCACCACCCGCTCACGCAGCCGCAGCCGCCGGCGAATCCGCAGCTCGCCACTTGCCTCAAGATAACGCGCATGCCTGTCCAGGGCGCTTGCCAGCTCGGAGATGCCCTCGTCCCTGTTCGCCACGGCCCGTAGTACCGGCGGCGTCCAGCTCTCCGTCTGCTCCGTGCGCGCCGCCTCTCGAGCCGCCCGGCCGGGATTCATCAGGCGTTTCATGTCCACGCCATGATGCGCCGGAACGTTCGTGTAGGCCGCGCCGCCGCGCATGCCCAGCATGATCTCGATGTCGGTGCGCAGCCGGTCCGCACCCGGGCGATCGGACTTGTTCACCACATACACATCGGCGATCTCCATCAGGCCCGCCTTGAGCGTCTGGATGGCATCGCCCGATTCGGGCACCAGCGTCACCACGATCGTGTCCGCCACCCGCGCTACGTCCAGCTCGCTCTGTCCGACGCCCACCGTCTCGATGAGGATGACGTCGAACCCTGCGCCGTCCAGCACGTCGGTGGCATCACGCGTCGCATGGGACAGCCCTCCGAGCGAGCCGCGGGTGGCGAGCGACCGGATGAAGATTCCCGGATCCAGGGCGACTCGTTCCATGCGTATGCGGTCGCCGAGCAGTGCTCCACCGGTGAACGGTGACGTAGGATCCACGGCGACTATGGCCACGGTAAGGCCCTGCCCCCTGAGTTCCGCCGCAAGGGCCGTCGTCAGGGTGCTCTTGCCCGCACCCGGCGGTCCCGTGATGCCGATTCGACGGGCATGTCCCAACTTCGGATGCAGCTCCGACAGAAGCACCTCGAAGCCGGGCCGATGATCCTCGACCATCGTCAGGGCTCGCGCGACAGCGGCAGGCTTGCGCTCGGCGATCCCTGCCAGAACAGTGGAAACGCTGCTGGAAGTAGTGCTCGTCATGAAATGCAGGAAGCTGTCATGCGGCGCTGGCCGGCTCGTCATGCTCGTCCCGAATGTCGCCCACAAGTTCCTCCAGCAGGTCTTCGAGCGTCACCAGGCCGACCGTGTGTTTCGCCTGGTCGTGCACGATTGCAAGTTGACGGCTCGCACGCAGCATCCGGAAGAGCAGCTCGTTGCAGGGCATGTCAACGGGAACGTGCAACACGGCGCGCAGGGGGAGCTCGTCGCGATGCACCGAACCCTTGATCAGGTCGAATGCGTGAAGCATGCCGACGATCTCATCGAGCGAACCGCGGTACACGGGCACGCGTGTGTACTTGGACTGGGCGATCCGGCGCGCCATCTCCTCTCGTGAGGTGGACTCCTCCACGGCGAAAATGTCGTAGCGCTGCGTCATTACCTGGCCCACCTTCTTCTCGGCGAACTGCACGATCATGGCGATGGTGGCAATCTCCTCGCGACTGCCCACTCCCTCCAGGAGTCCCTCGCGCAGCAGCTCCTGGAACGTGTCTTCGGCCGGCGGACGTCGCCATGCGGCCGGCAGCAGGCGTCGGCCCAGCGTGGCGATCGGCTCAAGGACCGAACTCAGCACGCCGAGCAGCCAAACCAGCGGCGGGGCGAGCTCGGTAGGCCAGTGACGAGCGACAGCCCTCGGCAACGCCTGGCCGAGCACCGCGAGAACGAACACCGCCAGGAGCATGGCAAAGACGTAGTCCCGAGCCACGTCGTCGAAGCGCGCATCCATGGCGGCGCCGGTGGCAAGCAGGACCAGGCCCGCGCCGGCGCCTGCCGAGGCGAGCAGCCGCTGCGGCCGTTCCAGGTAGCTCCGGAACGCGCGCGCTCCCCGGCCTCCGCGCTCCACCCAGTCCCGCATCCAGATCCTGCTCACGACCCTGATGGACGTGGCGGCAATCGTGAGGCATGCCAGGACGAGCGTGGCTGGCAGGAGAACGACCCAGATCTCGCTCATCCGTCGCTATCCCCGCCTGACGACTCAGGTTCCAGGCGCTCGAAGTACACCCGGCGCACCCTGCGACGGTGCACCTGCTCCACGACAACCCGGTAACCATCCATCGTGAAGGCCTCCCCCGGACGAGGCACCCGCCCCAGTTCCTCATACACGAGGCCGCCCACCGTGCTGATTCCCTCTCGCTCGAGATCGAGCCCCAGAAGCTCCCCCGCCTCCTCCAGCGTGACCCGGCCGGCCAACCAGAAGCGCGTTCCGTCGCGCACCTCCACCTCCGGCTCCTCTTCATCGTACTCGTCCCGGATCTCGCCGACGATCTCCTCGAGCACGTCCTCGATTGTCACGAGCCCTGCAGTTCCTCCAAACTCGTCCACGACGATCGCCATGTGATTGCCGCTGGCACGGAAGTCTCGCAACTGCTCGCCAATCAGCCTCGTGCGCGGAACGAACGCCGCAGGCCGCACCAGCGACTGCCAGCCGTTCGGAGGCGCTTCCTCGCTGAGCACGTACGGCAGCAGGTCTTTCGCGTGCAGGATTCCGACGATCTCGTCCAGCGTTTCCGAGTAAACCGGAAGACGCGAATGCTCGGATGCCCTAACGCGGTCCAGTACCTCGTTCCACGGCGACTCGTGATCTATACCCATCATGTCCACCCGCGGAACCATCACCTCGTGCACGAGGGTCTCCCGGAGCGAAAAGATTCCGTAAAGGATCGCCGCTTCATTGCTGGACACTTCAGCTTCCTCAGCCACCATCCTGCGAAAGCGCTCGGCAATCTCCTCGCGCTCCTGCGCGTCAGGCGTGCGTGGCGGCAGGATCCTGTCCAGCACTCGCTCCAGCTGCTGCAGCGGGGCGCGGATCGGCGACAGGAACAGGTCGAGTCCCTGAAGCAGTGGATTCAGCCGATGCAGTGCGTGCGTGCCGTTGCGTTCCCCGTACGCCCGGGATGCGGCTTCGACCACGAACACGACCGCGAGTGCCAGCATCGCCCAGAGGATCATCCCGCGCTGCGCCCCCACGTCCTCCACCACGGACCAGGCGGCGGCTCCGGCAACCAGGTACGCTGCCAGTCGAGTGAGGTACAGGATGGATGGAAGCCGCCTGACGAGGTCGTCCGCGGCCGCGGCTGCAGCTGAGAACCGTCGACTCGGCGGTTCCGAACTCTCCGCCGTGAGTGCCGCGTCGGCAGCCGCGGCACCGGCCGCTACTGCGACGGCGGCGAGCGTCACCATCACGATGAGTGGAGTCATGCCGCCCTGATCTTCAGCCATCCCGCAAGGAGCTTCTCCTGGCGCTGCCACATCGGAGACGCAGCGCGCTCGGCGCCTTCGGGATGGTCATGCCCCAGCACGTGAAGCGTGCCGTGCACGACCAGCCTGGCAAGTTCCTCCCGCACCCCGCACCCGTGAGCGAGCGCGTTCTCGCGTGCGATCGCGGGACATATGTAAATGTCGCCTGCGACTGGAGCGTTCGGATGCGGCGGAGCGAACTCGAAAGCGATGACGTCCGTTGGACCGGCATGGCCCAGGTGTCGCCTGTTCAGCGAAGCCATGGCGCGTGCGTCGAGAAATGTCACGGACAGCTGCGCCTTCTGCACATTCTCCTTCCGCAGCACCCAACGCGCAAGGTCCGCCACTCGATCCCTGGACAGCGCGACCCTCAGCCCATTCGTCGCCACGTCAACCTGCAGCGTCATGTGGCAACGAACTCTGCCGAAACGCCCCCGCTCGTTGCGGGGTAGTCTATGCGATTGTGGTACATGCCGTTCAGAACTCGGGCAAACTCGCGCTTCACGGCCTCGATCTGCGCAAGCGTAAGGGGTGCATTCTTCAGCTGCCCCTGCTCCATGCGCTGCCGCACGATGTGATCGATCACTTCCCGAATCTTCTCGGGGGTGGGGTCGTTCAGCACGCGCATGGATGCCTCGACGCCGTCCGCCAGCATGCAGATGGCGGTCTCGGCACTCTGCGGAATCGGGCCCGGATACTGGAACTCCTGCGGGTTCGGAACGGTGCCGTCCCGTTCCTTGGCCTTCTCGTAGAAGTACGTGATGGCGCCTGTACCGTGATGCTCCGTGATGAAGGCCTTGACTGCATTTGGCAGCTTGTGCTCCTCGGCCAGTTCCACGCCCGCAGTCACGTGATTCCGGATGATCTGGGCGCTCGTGGTAGGCTTGAGCTTGTCGTGAGGGTTGCGACCCTTCGGCTGGTTCTCCACGAAGTACTGCGGCTTCCTGAGCTTGCCGATGTCGTGGTAGTAGGTGCCGACGCGCGCGAGCAGGCCGTTCGCCCCAATCGCGTTGGCACCTGCCTCCACCAGGTTCGCCATCATGATCGTGTGGGCGAACGTTCCCGGAGCCTCGAGGCTGAGTCGCTGGAGCAGCGGCCGATTGAGGTCGGACCACTCCAGGAGCTTCAGGTACGTGTCTATGCCCGTGAACTCCTCGGCGGACGGCAGCAGCACGAATGCGAGCGAGACGCTCACGAAGGCATTCACCAGGCCCCAGCCGGCGCTACGGACAATGTCCGCGAACGGCCAGCCCAGGTTCATGCCGATGGCGATCGCGCCGATCGCGTATGCTCCGGCTATCGTGAGGATGGACCTGTAAGCCTGATCGCGCCTGCGAACGCTTCGCACGCTGAACGCGGCGGCAACGCCGGCGATGAGGTTCAGGAACAGCGCGTTCGTACCGCGGAACACGTTCTGCCCGCCGATGAGCACCACGAGCACTATCGTGGCGATCATGGAAATACGCGCGTCCAGCAGGATACTGAAGGTGACTGCCGCGAGCGCGATCGGAATCAGCTCCACGTGCATCGTTTCGGGATTGCTCGCTATCAGTCGCGAGATCACCAGCACGATCACGAACATCAGCGCGATGAGGAGCATCACGCGAAGCGACTCGTACAGCTGCGGCCGGAACATCAGGAGCGAGAGCCCGAGTATGCCGACGATCACGAAATTGAACAGAATGCCTCCGGCGGCGCGACCGAGCGACGCGCTCAGGCCCGTGGAGACGCTCTGCATCTGGTCGCGCAGCGCACGCAGCTTCTCGTATTCCTCCCTGCCGATCACCTCGTGCGACCCGATGATCTTCTCGCCGGCGCGAACGGTGTACTTCGTGGGGTCCACGGAGGCCCGCAGCTCCTGGCGCAGCTGCTCGGTGGCGGCGGCGTCCAGCGTGACTGTCGGCTGGAAGTATCCGCTGAGGATCTTCAGGTAGATCGCGTCCGCGACTGACGATCCGGCATCCGGGTGAATGGTGCGCGCGCGAGTGATGAAGCCGCGGAAGGAAAGCACGGAATCGGCGTTGATCGTGCGCTCTTCGCCAGCACCCTGCAGTACGACCGGTCCCCGAATGGTATCGAGCGCACCCGGTGCGGCCACGCCGCGCGCCACCCACTCCCGGAAGCTCCGCTCCACGGCGCCGAGCATTGCCTCACGGGGACGCGACTGCATGAGGTAGGTGGCCTCTTCCGGTGTGAGGCGAAGCCCTGCACGCGCAGCCGCCGCCACGAACGCCGCGTCGCTGGTTCCCGAAGTGTCGGCCGCAGCCAGCGCACTCCGCAGCGCGGCGAGCCTGCTCAACGACGAATCGAGCGCCGCAGGCGAATAGCGGAGCGTGGGCGTGACCATCCGGGCCAGCTCGTTTCGCTCGGCTTCCAGCTCGGCCGCCGACTTCGGGACGTCGAACGCGAACGGAGCGATGACATTCTCGGTGGCGACGGCCCCCACTTCCAGGAGCGGGAAGTTCACGGCGGGCGAGGCCGGGAACAGGAGGAACGTGATGATGGCCAGGAGGACCGCAATGCCCAGCCGCAGCAGGTGCACCGGCGCCGGAAAGTCGCGGATTGGAAGGTCCGGGGGCGTGGAGACCATCATCGTCTCCGGACGAACTGCGGCCACGCGTCCGGTATCCACTCTCGGTGCACTCACGATCTGTCAGCCTCCGCTGGCGTCGTCCGCGTATGCCTTGATGATCTCGCGCACGAGCCTGTGTCGCACGACATCCGAGTCCGACAGGTAATGGAATGCAATGCCCTCGATGCCCGGAAGGATGCGCTCGATCTGGATGAGCCCCGACTGCTCGCGACTCGGCAGGTCAACCTGCGTCTTGTCACCCGTGATCACAACCTTCGAATTCACGCCCAGGCGCGTGAGGAACATCTTCATCTGCGCGTTCGTGGCATTCTGCGCCTCATCCAGAATCACGAAGGCATCGGCCAGCGTACGCCCGCGCATGTATGCCAGCGGTGCGATCTCGATGGTCCGCGTCTCCAGCGCCTTCTGCACGCGATCGTGAGGCATCATGTCCTCCAGAGCGTCGTACAGGGGCCGCAGGTAGGGATCCACCTTGGCCTGCAGGTCTCCCGGCAGGAAGCCAAGGCTCTCTCCAGCCTCCACCGCGGGCCTCGCAAGTATGATCCGCCGAACGCGCTTCCGCGAAAGTGCGTCCACGGCCATCGCCACGGCAAGGTAGGTCTTGCCCGTTCCCGCCGGACCGATGCCGATCACGATGTCGTTCTCGGCGATCAGTTCCAGATACTTCACCTGCCCGGCCGTCTTGCCCTGGATGATCCGCCGCACTCCCGGAAGCGCAAGACGCGGCCCCTGACCGTCGGACGGGTCTCGCGGTCCCTCCAGAGCGAACCGCATCACGTCGTCCGCATCCAGCTCGGTCCCCTGCCGCGCCGACTCGATCATGCGCCCGGCTATGGACGCGGCACGATCCAGCACTTCGCCAGACGAACCGGTGAGCGTGAGCACGTCGCCCCGCAACGCCACCCGCACTCCGCCCTGACGTTCAAGCTCCAGGAGATTCGCGTCGTTGACGCCTGCCAGGGTCAGGGGATCGGCGCCCTCGGTGCTGATTCTTCGCTGCTGGCCTTCATCCGCCATTGGGAACCTCCACTCTCAATCCGAGCTCCGCGATGTCGCTCTCCGGAACCTTGCTGGGCGCGCCCTCGAACAGCGCACGGGCGGCCGTGGTCTTCGGGAACGCGATCACGTCGCGCAACGACTGTGCTCCCGCCAGCAGCATGGTGATGCGGTCCAGGCCGAACGCGATGCCGCCATGCGGAGGTACCCCGCTGCGGAGCGCCTCGAGCAGAAAGCCGAACCGCTCCGTCGCCTCCTCCTCCCGGATGCCCAGAATCGAGAACACGCGCGTCTGCACTTCCGGGTCCGAGATGCGGATGCTTCCTCCACCGATCTCGAGTCCGTCGTACACGAGGTCATATGCCACCGCGCGAGCCTTCTCCGGATGCTCCTCGAGCAGGTGCAGGTCGTCCGGATGCGGAGCAGTGAACGGATGGTGCAGCGAAGCCAGTTCACCGGTGTCCGGGTCCAACTCGAAGAGCGGGAAATCCTGCACGATCACGAACTCGTGCCTGTCGTCAGGCACCAGCCCCAGGAGAGCTGCGGCGTCCTGCCTCACGCGATCCAGCGCGGCGCTGGTTACCCTGTCCGGCCCGGCTGCCAGAAGCACCAGGTCGTCGTTCGCGAGACCAAGCCTGTCCCCGGCGCCAGCTTCCAGGAACTTCGCGGCAGGGCCCTCCAGCACGTCGTTCACGCGCTTCAGCCGCAGCAGGCCCGGCGCTCCCATCTTCCGCGCGCCCGCCTCCAGCTCGTCCACCTGCCTGCGACTGAGCGACGCGCCGCCGGGCAGCACCACGCCGCGGATGCGCCCGCCTGCTGCAATCGCATTCCTCGTTATGCCGAACTCGCTGCCTGCGAATACCTCGGTCGCATCGAAGAGCCGCAGGTCGAAGCGAAGGTCCGGCTTGTCCGTGCCATAGCTCTCCATTGCCTCGGCGTAGGACATGCGCCTGAACCCAGCTGGGACCTCGATGCCACCCTCATTCCAGAGCGCGCGCACGAGCCCTTCGGCAATGGCGAGAACATCGTCACGCCCAACGAAGGATGCCTCGATATCAATCTGGGTGAACTCGGGCTGCCTGTCGGCGCGCAGGTCCTCGTCCCTGAAGCAACGCGCGATCTGGAAGTACCTGTCGAAGCCGCTCATCATGAACAGCTGCTTGTACAGCTGCGGTGACTGCGGCAGCGCGTAGAACTCGCCCCGATGCACCCGACTCGGCACCAGGTAGTCGCGTGCGCCCTCGGGAGTGGGCTTCGTCAGGATCGGTGTCTCGAGTTCCAGGAAGCCGAGGTCGGACAGGAACTGATGCGTGCGCTGCGCAAGCCGGTGGCGCAGGATCAGGTTGCGCTGGAGCTCCGGACGCCGCAGGTCGAGGTAGCGGTGACGAAGTCGAAGGTCTTCCGATGGAAGCTTTTCGTTGCGACCGCGGGCGACCGGTATTACCGGCGTCACAGCGCGCGACACCACTCGCAGCGTCTCGCCGTACACCTCGATGGCGCCGGTCGGCATTTCATCGTTCCGCCCGTCGGCCGGACGTGCCGCCACGGTTCCTTCCAGGAGCACGACGTCCTCCGCTCCGAGACTCCCCGCCGTGTTCATCACCGACTCGCTCACCCGCTTCGGGTCGAACGACACCTGCACGATGCCCTCACGATCGCGCAGGTCGAGGAACAGGAGGCCGCCGAGGTCGCGCACGCGGTGCACCCATCCGCCGAGCTTCACCCTAGTGCCGATATGCTCGCTGCGAAGGGAACCGGCGAGATGCGACCGAAGGGAGGTCGCGGCCCAGCTTTGATCTGTCACGTGTGTGGTTGAGTTCGGGGGCACGGTTGCGGACCGGGGACCTGCGACGCTCAGGCCTGCGCCGTTTCTGCGTCGCGGATCACCTTGTGCAACGCCTGTGCGTTCGTCGCGTTCCGCAAGGCATCGCGCAACTCCTCACGGCGCAGCAGACGCGAGAGGCGGCCCAGCGCCTTCAGGTGAGCAGCACCCGCCGATTCCGGTCCAAGCAGGAGGAAGAGGAGGTCCACCGGATTGCCGTCGAGCGCGTCGAAATCGACGGGCGTGTGGGCCACGCCGACGGCGATGATCAGACCATCCACAAGCGAAGTCTTGGCGTGCGGAATGGCGATGCCGTCGCCGATGCCGGTGCTGAGGATTTCCTCTCGCTCACGCACCGCTTCGGCGATGGCTTCGCGCGTCGAAAGGTCAACGTCCGGGACGGCGACCTCGACGAGTTCGCGGAGCACTTCGCTCTTGCTGCGTCCCTCGAGCGGGAGTCTGACCCGCTCGGGAGTCAGCAGGTCGGAGAGGAGCACGATGGGAAACGTGATGTCATGGGTGCGCTCAACTTAACCTGGGCACGGGGGGGCCGGAAGCGCTTCCAGCTTGACCGCCGGAACCTCCGCAGCTAGCCTCAAGTGCAAGCAACACAACGCATTCCGCACTCTTTTTCGCATTGGATGAGCACCCCTGAAGCCGCCCCGATCAACTTGCTGAACCTGGAGCCTTCGGCTGCGAAGGCCCGGCTTCGGGACATCATGCAATCCTGGGGCGAACCCGGCTACAGGGCCGATCAGGTGCTGCGCCGACTGTGGGTCAACCCGGCAGCCGACTTCGATTCCATGGCGGAGTTACCGCTCGGACTGCGGCAGAAGCTGGCGGCGACCTTCGAGATTCCGCGCCTTCACCTCGTAACCGAGCAGAAGTCCAGCGACGGAACCCGCAAGTTCCTTTACAGGATGTTCGACGGGCAGGCGATCGAGACCGTGATGATCCCGGATGGCAATCGGATCACGATCTGCATCTCGTCGCAGGCGGGATGCGCCCTGCAGTGCGCCTTCTGCGCTACGGGAGCCATGGGATTCTCCCGCAATCTCTCGGTGTTCGAGATCGCGGGTCAGGTACGCGAGCTTCGAATGCTCGACGACCCCATCCGCCCAACGAATATCGTCTTCATGGGAATGGGCGAGCCGCTCATGAACTGGAGTGCGGTGTCCACCGCACTGACCATACTGAACTCTCCAGATGGGCTCGGGATCGGCGCCCGGCACATTACGGTGTCCACGGTGGGCGTCCTTCCGGGGATCGTCGCCCTGAGCGAGCGGCCCGAGCAGTTCAGGCTTGCGATCTCGGTGCATGCGCCAACGGATGAACTGCGCCGATCGCTCATGCCAATCAACGTGAAGTATCCGCTGGTTGACGTTATGGAGGCTGCGCGAAGCTTCGACCGTCGCGTGACGTTCGAGTACGTGATGCTCGGGGGCGTGAACGACCTGCCCGAGCATGCCGATCAGCTGGCATCGCTGGCCAGGAGCTGCAAGGCGTTCGTGAACCTCATTCCTTTACACCCCGGCGGATCGCTCGGCTTCACTCCCACGCCCTCAAGGGAGATACGCGCGTTCGCGAACAGGATGCGCGAGCACGGGGTGGAGGTTGCGGTTCGGAAGAGCCGCGGCCTCGACATCGCGGCGGCCTGCGGCCAGCTACGGGTAGAGCGCCTCCGGCGGAGGCGTCCAGGAAGCGCCCACGAGGATGGTAAGGTCGAGGTAGCGTGAGGTATCCGGGCGCGCCTCGATGCGCGCCCCCTGCAAGGCCGTCGCGGCAAGGGCAGCCCATTCCGGGTGGTTGGTCCTGTCCAGGATCAGGGTGCTGTCCAGCTGCTCGGATGCGTTGCCGATGGCGACCACATCGAAGCCGCGATCGCGCAGCACTCGAGTGGCGTGACGAGCGAGCCGGGGCGTGCGCGTGGCGTTCAGCACCTCGACGCGGATTCTCACACCGGGCTCCACCAGGAGTCCCGCGGACCGCCTGCTCGGGTCGTCGTCATCCGGTCCTGACGTCGCCCGCACAACCACGAAGGCCAGCAGCAGCAGGGTCAGTACGGTCCCCGCACCGATGGCGATCCGCCGCCGGCTTCCAGCCCTTGCCGGCGACGGACGCGGTCCGAGCGGCTCTCCGGTTATCGGATCGAATTCCACAGCTCCACCGTCTCGTCGAAGAGCGCCTTCCCTTCCCGCACCGTCCAGTCAATGCGGTGCCGCACGACCTCTCGAAAGACACCGTCGAAATCGAGCGGTACGTGCCGGGCGAGAAACTCGCGCTCATCCTTCAGGAATTCGCGACCCGGCTCCAGGTAGTCCGCCATGTAGAGCGCCCTTCCGGTGCGGCTCCAGCTGGCACTGCCGGTGGTATGCCACCTCACGGCCTCCAGCACGTGATCTCGTGACTCGCCGTCACGCGCGAGCAGCAACGCGGACGCCGGCCCATGGAGAAGCTTCACGGGCCTATCCGTGTCTCTCGTTATGTCGCGCAACTCCTTCTCGCCTGCATCGCGGAGGGCATCATGCCACCGGCCGGCATCACGCCACGAGGAGCGCTCCGCGTCAGGCAGATCCATCGCGGCCGCCCACCGTTCCAGGAGCGCCGTTACGCGAGTGATGTGTGCCAGCCGCGACGCGGTGACCTGCGACCAGTCCGGGAGGTCAGAGAGTTCCACGGCGCACATACGGCTCCAGTACGGCGTGATTCCGCAGCGTGGTGCGCGACAGGTAGTTCCAGCCCGTCAGCTCGGCACCGCGGCCCACGATGGACTCCACCACGCGAGAGTACGGGCCTATGACGCACTCGCTCCCGATGTCCGTCGAGCCCTCCAGGACGACCCCCGGATAGATGACGGTATCCGGTCCGATGCGAACGTCCACGTCAATCCAGACGGTGGACGGGAGGATGAACGTCACCCCGTTCTTCTCGTGCTGCCTCACGAGGCGATCGCGCAGCGCCACGCCAGCGACGCCGAGCGAATGCCGATCGGTGACACGCAGGAGTTCCAGGGGCGTGGACGATGCCACCTGCATTGCGCCGTCAGGCATGCGCGGATCCTCGGCGGAGGCGACCGCTGGCCCCTCGCCTGCCACCGCAACTCCGGCCGCCGGAATTCCGTCTGCCGCCAGGTGGCAGACGCCCTGCTCACCGGCGTGCAGCAGACGCTGCAGGGTGCCAGGCGTCACGAGCGGTGCCGCACCGTCCACCAGCAGCGTGAGTCCGGGCCGCGTTGCCGCGGCGCGAAGCGCCACACGCTGGTCCTTCTCCCGTACGGCGTGCGGAACCACGATGTCCGGCGTGTCGGGGAGTATTACAGGCGCGTCCTCGCGGTGCACGACGTGGATTTCCCTCGGCGGCGGCGACACGGCGAGGAGCGCACGAATCACGTGCCACAGCACCGGCCGGCCGGCAAGCGGGTGCTGGTATACGCTCACGCGCGACCTGAAAACCTCGTAGTCGTCGAGTGCCGCTACTACCGCACGCCAGTTCATGTCGCTCCGAGTACGATATTGTCGATCAGCCTGGTGTTGCCGACCCTGGCAGCCACCAACACGAGATCGCCTGTATCCACCTCACTTTCCCGCGGCTCGAGCGTGCGAGGATCAACGAGTGCAAGATACTCCACTCTCACCGACGGTTCTCTCTCGAGAACTGCCCTGCCCGCTGCGATGAGCGAGTCCCCATCCCGGACGGCTGCATCGGTGAACGCCCCATGCATGGCCTGCAGGGCTCCGGGAATCGCGAGCGCGCTTCTCCGCTCTTCAGGCGAGAGGTACACATTGCGGCTGGAAAGCGCCAGACCGTCCGGGTCTCGCACCGTAGGCGACACCTGAACGCGAACATCAACGTTCAGGTCCTCGCACATGGCCTCGACCAGCACTGCCTGCTGCGCGTCCTTGCGACCCATGTAGATGATGTGAGGCTGCACGATGTTCAGCAGCTTCAGCACCACCGTGAGCACTCCGGCAAAGTGGCCGGGCCGCACCGCCCCCTCCCAGCGATCCGCCAGCGATCCGGGCGTCACGCTCACGCGAGGCTTTGCCGGATACATCTCGGTCACGTCCGGAACGAAGAGCAGGTCAACGCCACGTGTCTCTGCCTTGCGTGCGTCGCCGTCCACGTCGCGCGGATAGCGAGCCAGATCCTCCGAGGGCGCGAACTGAAGCGGATTGACGAAGACGCTCATTACCACCAGGTCGGCCTCGGCCCGGGCCCTGTCAACGAGAGACAGGTGTCCCTCGTGCAGGAAGCCCATGGTGGGAACGAACGCAATTCGCCGGCCCTGCGCGCGCGCTGCGGAAACGACTTCGCGGACCTCCCGTGCTCTCGTGAGGCGCTTCACGTCAGAATGCGTGCTCCGGGCCGGGATATCGTCCCGCCCTGACATCGTCACCGAATGCGCGTACGGCCGCACGAGCCTCGGATCCCAGCTCCGCATAACGCTTGAGGAACTTCGGCTTGAAGCCATCGTTCAGGCCGAGGAGGTCGTGAAGCACCAGCACCTGGCCCGAGCAGCCGGCGCCCGCACCTATCCCGATGGTCGGAACGGACAGTGCTTCAGTCACCCTCGATGCCAGGTCCGAAGGCATCAGCTCCAGCACTATGGAGAATGCACCCGCGTCCTCTAGCCTGCGCGCGTCGTCCATGAGTCGCTGCGCCGCGGCAGCTTCTCTGCCCTGAACCCGGAAGCCTCCTATCGCCAGCAAGTGCTGCGGAGTAAGGCCAAGGTGACCCATCACGGGAATACCGACCTCGGTGAGCGCTCGCACCGCCTGAAGGACCGGCTCCGTCGCGCCTTCCAGCTTCACCGCTTCGGCACCGGTTTCCTGAATGACTCGCCCGCTGTTCCTCAGCGCGTCCTCGACGCTCACCTGGTATGTGAGAAACGGAAGGTCCACGATGAGCATGGCGCGCCGCAGCCCCCTCCGCACGCACCCGCCATGGTAGATCATCTGGTCCAGCGTCACCGGAATGGTGGAGTCGTAACCCGCAACCACGTTTCCCAGCGAGTCGCCGACCAGCACTGCGTCCACGCCCCCTTCCTCTGCAAGTCGGGCGAAAAGCGTGTCGTAGGTGGCTACGACCACGAGCTTCCTGTCGCTCTCGCGAGCGCTCGCGAAGTCCCGCGTCGTTATCCGCTTCTCCCCCTCTGTCTGACTGCTCATGACCAACCTCCCAATGACGCGAGCTCGCGATGCCAGAAGACGCGATTCGGCAACTGCGGGTGCGGAACTCGCAGGCGCGGATGATCCACCGCCTGCCTGTCGAACAGCACAATGTCTATGTCGAGGGTACGCGGCCCCCAGCGAACAGAGCGAACCCGCTGTCGCGAGTTCTCTATCGCCTGGAGCGCATCGAGGAGCTCCAGCGGTTCCAGCGAAGTCTCGAGAGCTATCATCTGGTTGAGGAACGGCGGCTGGTCGAGCACTCCCACGGGAGCGGTCTCCTCAACCGGGCTTTCCGCGATCACCCGAGACCGCGGCAGTGCGCGGATCGCCTCGCGCGCAGCAGCAAGATGTCCCTCACGGTCGCCAACGTTCGAGCCGAGTGCGAGGTATGCCACATCCTTCTCGTGCGTCATGTGCGCTCGCGCTGCCGGACCAGCGCAACCTCGGCTCCATCCAGAGGACCAGGCAGCATTACGTGCGGCTTACGGACCACCACCTCCACGCGGCTCACACCCGGCAGACCGAGTGCTGAATCGGCAACACTCGACGCGATGTTCTCCAGGTAGTCGTGCGGCTCCGCGTCCATCACTTCCCGAACCGCATCGTACAGTTGACGGTAATCCAGAATGGAGCCGGACTCCACCGTGGCGGTCGCATCAATGGACAGGGGCTGCGCAAGCTCCCGCTCGTGCGGAAGGATTCCGACACGCGCATGAAAGCGCATTCCGCGCAACGTAACCGTAAGCTCATCGGACACGCGCGGAACGTAAGGGAGTTCCGGAAGACGTGTCAAATCGCCGAGAACGGCTTGGCACTGTACCTGATTCAGGCCACCCGGGTAATCCTGCGGGCCAGGTCACCGAGGCCGCTGCTGACCACGCGCAACTCGGCCGCGGCCATGTCCAGAGCGCGGAGGGCCTGGGCCTGCTCCTGAGCGGCAGTCACGAGCTCGTCCGCTCCGCTGCGGGTTCGTTCGGCGGTTTCCGCGATGCGGTGTACATCGCTGCGCAGCCTGCCGGACTCGGCTTCCTGTGCCCTGGCGGTTTCGGCGATGGTCCGAGCCTGGCTGACACTCTGCTCGGCACTGGCGACAATCCGATCGAGCGCCCGGCGAGCCGAAACTGCCAGCGACTCCACGTCCTGCACCACGGCATTGCCGCGAGCCATGTGCGCAGAGGCAGCGCGCACGCGCGCTTCGAACCCGCTGAGCAACAGCGCCGCTTGTGCAGCCGAGTCCCGGCTGCGCTCAGCGAGTTCGCGCATCTCTTCGGCGACCACCGCGAAGCCGGCCCCCGCTGCGCCCACGCGTGCGGCCTCGATGGCCGCGTTCAACGACACAAGGTTAGTCTGGTCCGCCAGCTCGCGAATGTCCCCCAGGAAGCTCTCAACATGGGTGAGTGCACTCGCGAGCGCCTCCACCTCGGCACTTCCCTCACCCACGTAACCACGCGCACCGACTATCCTCTCCAGCGCAACACCGATGGTCACGCTTTCCTCACTGGCTATCTCGGTCGCAGCCACGCTCGCACGTTCGGCCTCCTCGCCACCCTCATTGACCGATCGTGAGGCTTCGTACAGGGCCTGCACGGCCGCGCGACTGGCCTCCGCCGCCGCAACCTGTGCCGCTATCTCCTGCGTCATTGCAGCAACATTGCGCGCGACGGCTTCTCCCCCTTCGCGGAGCGTGCGTGCGGAGTTCGCGAAGGTCTCCACTTGCGCGTCGAGGCGCGAGACCGCAGCCAGCAGCGGAAGACGTAGCTCGTGAATGTGGAATAGCGTTGCGAGTTGCGCCGCGAACCTGCGGATCATGGCGAGCTGCTTCCGCCCGTACATGTGCCGCTTGTGGTGCGCGAGCTCCAGGAGGCCGGTGGTTCTATCGCCGAATCGGAGCGGTATCAGCACCATGCTCCAGGATCGCGAAGCCGCCACCGAGAGCCTTGGGTCGTCGGAAGCATCCGACACCACGATCGGCTCGGCGCTGGTCAGGGCCTGTTCGCGCAGCGCAGGATCGTCGTGCGCACGGATGTCACGGTCAATGAAGTCCGCATCGGTGCCGTGGTGCAGCAGTTCGAGGTCGTCCCCATCCATGCGCCACACGCGAAGCTCGGTCCACGGCACGAGTCGCTTCGCGATCGCCTCCAGGGCCGCCACTCCCTCTTCCAGTGCCATATCGGACACCACCACTTCCTCCATGGCGTGCACTCCGCTCAGCTCCTCGGCCTCGATGGCCTCCTCCAACAGCTTTCGGAAGAGCATTCCCGCAGTGCCGAGCAGCGGCAGCAGTATGAAAAGCGCAGTCCAGCCTAGCGACGACACCGTCACTATCACCAGCGCGACCGCAATGGTTCCCGCGCCGAGTCCCAGTACCTCGTAGCGAAGTATTCGCGCACGCTCCTCCGGTAGGAGCTTCCGCCTCACGAGCAGCGAGAAGTACTGGAGCAGCCTCCCGATGGTGAAGTGAACCGCTATGAACAGGCCGATCGCGGGCAGGGCATCGGCGCTGTTCAGGGATTCCACACCCTGCCACACGGAGAACGCGGCAAGGAAGCCGTAGGCCGACAGCAGGGCGATGACCTCACGCGATGCGTTGAGCCAGGCGGAAAGGGCCGGCTTTCGCAGAAACACGAGGTCAACCGCAAAGACGCCGACGGCAACCGGCAGTGCGGTCTCGACTGGCCCCACGAGCAGCGCCGACGCCACGGCCAGCGCGCCCACCACGTTGAGCTGGGAGAACTTCGTGAGCGGGATCTGGGCGCCGCGAAGCAGTGCCGCAAGGCAGGCGATTGCCAGCAGCCCGAGGAGGCTCGCGGCCTCGAATCCAAAGCGCAGCGTGCCAAGCAGCAGGGCCAGGGGCCCTGCAATCCCGACCGCTGTCGCATGTGCCTTGAGCAGGGACCGCATTCGCCCGGATACCTAGAGTTCTGCGGTAGCGGAGTCCATTCCCGCCCGCAGCGCCGCCACCAGTTCAATGGCCTTGTCAATGCCTGCACCGGCCGCGCGAACAATGGCGCTGCCTACGATCACGCCATCGGCCATCCTCGCAACGGCGCCGGCCTGCTCCGGCGTGGAGATGCCGAACCCAACGCACACGGGGAGCGACGACACCGAGCGAAGCCTCGCGATGGTTTCCGGCAGGTCCGCTGGAAGAGAGTCGCGCGTGCCGGTTACTCCGAGTCGGCTGATCAGGTAAATGAACCCGCCGCCGTGCCGATCGATGTCAGCCATTCTTTCCGCAGGCGTGGTTGGCGCCACCAACCTGACGAGAGCCAGGGATCCGGATGCGAGGCGCCTCTCCAGCTCCGGATCGGCTCCGAGCGGAAGGTCGGTGATGAGGAGACCGTGCACGCCGGCACTCGCCGCTCGCTCGAGAACGTCAGGTCCGCTCGAGAGCACCGGGTTCAGGTAGCTGAACAGCACCACCGGTACCGGCACCGCTGCCTCACGAATGAGCTCCAGCGTGCGCTCCAGCGTGACTCCCGCCCGCAGAGCGACCTGCGAACTCGCCTGTATCACAGGTCCGTCCGCCATGGGGTCGGAGAATGGCACCCCGACCTCGATGACGTCCGCCCCGGCTGCGGCGGCCCCGCGCATCAGCTCGATGAACTCTTCGGGAGTCGGGTAGCCCGCCGTGAGGTACGGAATCAGCGCGCGCCTGCCATTCGCGGCCAGCGCTCGCAGGTGACTCGTTATGTGATCAGACGAAGTAGTCGCCGACACTGATACCGTACTCCTCGGGGTCTGTGGTCTTGACGATCGTTCGCACGTACTCGCCGTCCGGCCGTCGGGCAGCGAGGTCCACGAGCTCGCCCGGGAAGAGCAGATTCCCGTTAGGGTCGCTGACGATGCGCACGATCGGCCTCGCGATCTCTTCCGCGTTGGGATTCGCCGCGTGAACGATTCCGAGCTCGAAGCTGTCCAGGATTACCAGCGTGCCGACAGGGAAGATTCCGAGCACGTTCATGAACGCCTTTACGATAACCGGATCGAGTCCCCGCGACGGGTTGTCACGCAACTCGCGAAGTACCTCGGCCGGGGTCCACGGCGTCTTCTGGTACACTCGTCGGGACGTGGCCGCGTCGAAGCTGTCGGTTACCGCAACGATCCTGCTGAACAGCGTCTGATTCCGCGGACGCAGGCTCCGCGGATAGCCGGACAGGTCCTTCTTCATGTGGTGCTCGTAGGCAACCAGCATGGAGCGGTAGGGCAGGTCCTGGTGCGAACGAAGGTTGAACATCGCAAGCATGCCGAGCCAGGGATGCGCAGCGATGAGCGCCCACTCCTCGCGCGTGAGCGCCTCCGACTTGTTGATCAGCGCGTTCGGCAGACGGGACTTGCCGATGTCGTGCAACACGGCGCCCATGCCCAGGTCGTACAGCTGCAGCTTGGAGAGGCCGAGTCGCTTTCCCAGCGCGACCGAGAAGATGCAGACGTTCACGCAGTGGGTGAACGTATAGTCATCGAAATCGCGAAGGGTCGTGAGACCGATCAGCGAAGCCTCGTCGTTCAGCAGCTGGTCAACGATGGACTGCACCGCACGCTTCAGTCGCTTCGTTCCCGCAGCGCGACCCATGCGCACGGAGGTAATCACGTCGCGAGCTACGGCAACGCCGTGCGCATACGTCCGCTTGGCCTGCGCCCGTGCGGACTCTTCGTCCTTCACCTCTTCGCGCGGAGCCGGATGCAGCTCGAAGTTCTCCACGCCGGCAGCAATGAGGCGCTCGATAATGTCGGCCGTGCCGTCGTCGGTGGAGCTCTCCGGATCGCGATCCACCTGCAGTCCGGCCAGCAGCACCAGCCACTCGCGCGCACCGGGAGAGCCGTGAATGTGGAGTACACCCACGTCGTGCATGGTGAACCGCGATATCACGTGTCCGAAGCTGGCGTAGTTGTCCAGCTCCAGTCGGAGCCGCACGCCGTTCACGAACAGGTACTCGCCGGCGGCACGGAGCTCGATCGCGCCTTCCTGACCCACGAGAGCCGAAGCTGCGGACTCCAGTTCGCCCAGGGCCTTCACCACCGCCTGATTCTCCAGCGGGTACAGCTTGATCGCGCGCATGGCTCCGTATATGGCGCTGATCAGCTGCCTGCCTGCACGGCGAAGATCCGCTTCCTGCTGGCTGTCTGCGACTACGGCGCTGCCGGGATTGACGGTCACGCTCACGATCCCACCTCGCGAAGTGCTCGCTGAACCGCCGTTCGCACCACGACTTCCTTGTCCGCCGCAGCCCGCTGGAGAACCTGGCGAGCCTCGGGCGAACGGATCCGGCCGAGCGCCACTGCGGCGCATGCCCGAACCTCCGCATCCAGCCTTCGTCCCAGGAAGCCGCGCGCATTCAGCAGCTCATCCAGAACCTGGACTCCCTGGGAGCCGCACAGAGATCCATAAGCCTCGAAGATCGCCATGCGCTCCGTGAGGTCAGCAGCTCGCGAATCCTTGCCGCGTACCATCGCCTCCAGTCGGGGCAGCGCGGCACGGTATCCGTGCGAAGCGAAAGCCCTGCACGCCGCGAGTCGCACGCCTCGTGCGGAATCCTCCAGCACTCGCTCCAGCGCCTGCAGCGCACCGGGCGATCCGACGTCCGACAGCGCCTCGGCGGCCGCCTGACGAACCTCCACCACCGGCGCGTCCAGCCGCTGCGAGAGTGCCGGCACCGCACCGGCGGCACGCATGGCGCCGGCACGGCGAATGGCGCCGAGCGATACCGTCACGTCCTGGTGGGCCACGAGCTTCACCAGCTCGTTCGTGTGCGCAGATGCTATGCGGCTGATGGCCCTGTCCATCGCCTCGCGAACAGCCTCTCGCTCCACTTCCTCCACCTGCCGCAGCAGCGTGGGCAGTGCAGACACCTCCAGCTCCTCGAGGAGACGCTCACCTTCCGCCACGCCCGATGCAGACGCTCCGTCCAGCGTCTGGATCAGCTGCTCCAGGACTCCAGGCTCGGAGAGGCGACGGCCCAGGCCGAGCAGCCTGTCACGATGCGCGTCGGTGATGTCGCGCGCACGTCCGGCGGTGACACGCGTCTCCCGAAGCAACACCGCGACGCTCGCGAAGGCGCCTGCCACGAGCATCTGCAGGAGCAGGGCGTCCAGTGCGCCGCAAACCTCCTCACGCACCCGCGGGGAGCGCTGCGATTCGAAGGTATCCAGCAGTGCGTTCGCCAGGCTCGAACGAACGTCCGCATTGTACTCGCGCTCCAGTTCCTCGCGAAGGTATGCGATCTCGCTCTCATCCAGGAAATACAGCGTTCCTTCGAGATCCTCCATCTTCACGAAGTTGGAGGCGCTGGCTGCGTCCGCCTGCACGGCTGCGGCGACACTGGCCTGGGCGGGTCCTGTGGGCTCGGCGAACGGCTGGCCTTCGTTGGCCTGCACGGCCCGGTATCGAAGGTGCTGCAGGTCGTGCTCCCAGAGCATCGTGACGAGGTCGTCGTCGTCAGGCATCGCCCTTCGTACCTGATGGAGCGTGCTAACGAACTTCACGAGCTCCCTCTCCTGGAATCCCGGGAGAATGGTCAGCTCGCGAATGCCGTCCTTGTAGAGCATCCATGCGAGGGCGTCGCCGCCACCACGCTCTCCGTCCGTGTGCACTACATGTTCGCCCCAGGCCAGCTCCGACTCGCGGACCGCGAGCACGAGCTCGCGCGTCACCGCCCAGAGCGCGGCGAACGCCTCACGAGCCTGCTCCAGCGACCGGAGGTATGCAGGGTTGTCGTGATTGTACAGCGCGTGCGATCGCAGCGAACGCACGAGTGAACGCAGCGCCTCCGCAACCGCACCGAATGCCGGGTCGCGGTCGTCAGGCACTACGCCGCCTCGCGCGGAAGGCTGCGCCACCGTGCTCACGCCACACCAATCCCCATGTCTGCCACCTGGCTCACGTCCTTGTCTCCCCGGCCGCTAACGCACAGGAGGACCACGTCGTCCTGCGCCCACCGGCCGCGTGATCCGGCGATCCAGGCCACCGCGTGCGCCGTCTCCAGCGCGGGGATTATCCCCTCGAGGCGCGAGAGCAGCTGGAATCCCTCCAGAGCCTCGCTGTCGCCGACGCCCACGTACGTGGCGCGTCCAGAGTCCTTGAGCCACGAGTGCTCCGGTCCCACGCCCGGATAATCCAGGCCCGCCGAGACCGAGTGCGCGGGGAGCACCTGGCCGGCGTCGTCCTGCAGCAGGTAGGAGAGCGCTCCATGGAGTACACCGGGGCGGCCGAGTCCCAGGGAGGCCGAGTGTCGTCCGGGCTCCAGGCCGTCACCTGCCGCCTCCACGCCCACCAGCTCCACTTCCGCGTCGTTCACGAACGCGTGAAAGATTCCCATAGCGTTCGAGCCTCCTCCCACGCACGCAACTACGGTGGAAGGCAGCCTGCCTTCCTCCGCCAGCATCTGCTCGCGCGCCTCACGACCGATCACCGACTGAAAATCGCGGACCATGCGCGGATACGGCGCCGGACCGACCACGGACCCGATGATGTAGTGACTGTCGTTCACCGTCGTGACCCAATCTCGAATGGCTTCGGTGGTCGCGTCCTTCAGCGTGCGCGTTCCGGCTGTGACGGGGATCACAGTCGCTCCCAGCAGTCGCATCCGGAAGACATTCAGCGCCTGACGGCGCATGTCCTCCTCACCCATGTATACGACGCATTCAAGGCCGAATCGGGCACATACCGTGGCGGTCGCCACGCCATGCTGACCCGCTCCGGTTTCAGCTATGATCCGCCGCTTGCCCATCCTTCGCGCCAGCAGCACCTGACCCACCGTGTTGTTGATCTTGTGCGCGCCGGTGTGGTTGAGGTCCTCGCGCTTCAGCCAGACGCGTGCACCCACGTGCTCGGAGAAGCGCGGCGCGGCGGTCACCGGAGTGGGACGACCCACGTACGACCGGAGTAATTCCTCCAGCTCGGCGAGGAATGCGGGATCCGCCAGAGCCGCGGCGAGCTCGCGCTCCAGCTCGTCGAGTGCCGGGATCAGCGTCTCCGGCACGTATCTCCCGCCGAACGTACCGAAGCGCCCTGAGTCAGCTGCAGTTGTCATGAGATTCTGATGTTGGACCTGCAAACCGCCTTGGCAAATTCTCGCACGAACACGGCGTCCTTGATGCCGGGCGCCGACTCCACACCGGATGATACGTCCACCAGGTCCGGGCCGACTGCGGCCACCGCGTCTTCCACGTTCCCGGGCCTGAGTCCTCCGGCGAGAATCAACCTGAAGCGGGCAGCGCGAGCCCTGAGATCCCGCAGGCCGGGCGCGAGCGCGTTCCATTGAAGCCGGATGCCCGAACCCCCCAGCCCCGACGGCGAGCGGGCGTCGAGCAGCAGCGCATCCGAGGCCGAGGCCAGATCGGTGAGGTCGGGCAGTGCGTCGCCCGGTGCCAGTCGCACCACGGCCCACACGGCCAGCCCGGTCTGCTCGCGAACACGGATGACGGTTTCCGCGTCCGCATCGCCGTGCAGCTGCGCCACGTGGAGGCCGGCGCGTGCGGCCACGCGCCCGATCTCGTCCGGACCCTGCGAGCCGAAGACTCCCACCCGACGAACGTTCGCCGGCACTTCCGCGAGCACCGCCGCCGCACGCTCCGCCGTGAGCATGCGGGGACCGCCGGCGAAGACGACGCCCACGCACTCGGCTCCGACTTCCGCAGCGAGCAGGGCATCCTGCGGCCTCGTGAGGCCGCAGATCTTAAACCCGGTCGGCACTGCGGCTCACCGGAACTCCGGCCAGGTTCCTCACGGCTTGCTCCGCGTGGTTCGAGGCCGACAGGCTGGATCCCACCAGCACCGCGTCCGCACCCGTGCGCGCGGCGCGCTCCACGTCGCTCCTGGACGCGATGCCGCTTTCGTACACCGCAACCCTGTCGCGAGGAATGCGCGGAATGAGCGACTCGGCCACCGCCGGGTTCATCTCCAGCGTCTCGAGATTCCGCGTGTTCACGCCGATGATCTGCGCGCCGCTCTCGAGAGCCGTGTCCAGCTCCGCCTCGTCGCGTATTTCCACCAGGGCGTCGAGTCCGAGATCGGCCGCTGCGCGTGCCAGCTCGATGACACGAGCGGGAGGCAGCGCTCGAGCGATTATCAGCGCGGCGCTTGCGCCCGCGGCACGCGCTTCCGCCAACTGGAGATCGCTCACCAGGAAGTCCTTCCGCAGGAGCGGAAGCTCCACCGCCGAAGCCGCCTCACTGAGGTCCTCCAGACTGCCGCCGAAGCTTTCGGGTTCCGTCAGGATCGAGAGTCCGGCGGCTCCGCCGTCCCGATATGCGCGCACGCGGGAGGCGACCTTGAGGTTCGGGGAAATGCCCCCCTTGGAAGGCGAGCTTCGCTTAACCTCGCAGATTAGGGCGACCTCAGGGCCGCGCAGCGCATCTGTCAGGGACGCGCGCACCGGAGCGGCCGATGCGCGTCGGAACAACTCGCCCCTCTCGCTTGCCAGTTTCCCGGCTCGCACCCTGGCCCCAGCGACCAGCCTCGCCAGAACTCCAACAGGTTCCCGCCACGTTGCTGCTTGCACTTCGGTCAATGTTCGGCTACAGTAGTATTCGGCGGGTGTTCGGTATTGCGAGTGCCCGCTTCGTGTGGGTCCACCCAGGCCAGGGGCAGACATGGCGCTTACGAAGAGGCAGCGCGAGATACTCGACTTCCTGTCGGAGTACACCTCGAGCAACGGCTATGCGCCGAGCTTCGAGGAGATTGCCGCGCAGTTCAACTATAACTCGCTCGCGACGGTTCACGAACATCTCACGAACCTGGAGCGGAAGGGCTACATACGGCGCAGCTACAACGAGAGCCGCGCCATCGAGATCCTTCCCTCCTCGGAGAGCCCGCGCGCGGTGGAACTTCCGCTTCTGGGACTCGTCGCTGCCGGCGCGCCCATCGAGGCGGTCACGCATGGCGAGACCCTCACGGTGCCCGACATGTTCGTCTCCAGGGGTTCCAGCCACTACGCGCTGCGCGTGCGCGGGAACTCCATGATTGACGAGCAGATCCGCGATGGCGACTTCGTGATCGTCCAGGAGCGCAAGACGGCAAGCAATGGCGAAACGGTCATCGCGATGCTCGAGGACTCGTCTGCCACGGTGAAGAAGCTCTATCGCGAGCGTGACGGCCGAATTCGCCTGCAGCCGGCGAACGACTCAATGGAGCCGATCTACGTGCATGAGAACGACATCACGATCCAGGGGATCGTGGTGGGAGTGCTGCGCCGGTACTGAGGCCGGCGAGTCAGGCCGCTTTCCTGAGTCGCTCCAGAGCCTCCATACCCGCGCCCTCCCGCAGTGCCTCGCGAGCGCGATCCAGCGCATCTTCGAATCTCGTTCCTGCCTCACTCACATAGATCGCGGCGGCGGCATTCAGGGCAACCGCTGCCGCCGCACCGGACGGACCGCTGCCGGCGATCACGTCTTCGATTATTCGGGCGTTCATTTCGGGATCGCCGCCTGCCAGGTCGTCGGGTGTCACACCGCCCAGGCCGAGCTCGGCAGCATCCAGCCACCAGCCCTCTACCCTCCCCTCGCGCACTTCGAGCACGCGCGTCGGTCCCAGCGGTGAGATCTCGTCCATTCCGGGTTCACCGTGAACCACCAGCGCATGGACGCTGCCCAGCCGGGCCAGAGCACCGGCAATGAGGTCCAGCCTGGAGAGTTCCGCTACGCCGACTACCTGTCTTCCGGCATGGGCGGGATTCGCGAGCGGGCCCACGATGTTCATTACCGTCGGGATCGCGAGTTCGCGTCTCACCGGACCCACGTGCCGCATTGCAGGGTGCATGACCGGCGCGTACATGAAGACGATTCCCGCGCGCTCCAGCACCTCCTCCATCTGCTCCGGCGCGATCTCGATGCGCACGCCTAACGCCTCGAGCACGTCCGCACTGCCGCACCTGGAGGTGAACGAACGATTCCCGTGCTTGGCGATGCGCACGCCGGCCCCTGCCGCAACGAGGGCTGCGGCGGTGCTGATGTTGAAGGTCGTCAGGCTGCCCCCGCCCGTTCCGCAGGTGTCCACCAGGGCGTCCGGACGATCGGCCGGGAGGCTCAGCATCGCGCGACGCAGGGCGCCCGCAGCCCCAGCCACTTCGTCAGGCGTCTCGCCCTTCACGCGCAACCCGACCAGCAGCGCCGCCACCTGCGCAGGCGTGGCCTCCCCGCGCATTATCGTGTCGAATGCGGAGCCTGCAAGCTCGTGGTCCAGCGATCGTCCCGCAGCCAGCTCCCTGATCGCCCTGGCCAGATCGTCACTCGGCATGGATCCGATCCAGCAGCCTCTCAGCCAGCCTGGCCTCCGACGCAACCAGTGCAATCACGCCGGCCAGCAATCGCACGCGCTCCACGTCCGACTCGTTGAACACGCCCTTGCGCGCCCGGTTCGTCAGGTTCACCACCCCGATCACCGTGTCGTGATGCACAAGCGGGAAGCTGATGAACGAACCGGTGGTGAAGTACTCGTCCCTGAGCAGCGGATGCGCGGACGCCTGGTCCACATCCTCCACGAGAAGCGGCGTACGTGCGGCTGCCACCTTGCCGGCTACCCCCTGTCCCAATCGCACGCGCTGGCCCTCTATCACGTGAGGAGCAATGCCGCGTGCGGCGGCGAGATACAGCTGGTCGGGCTCCGGCGCCTGCAGCATGAGCGATACGCGCTGCGCCTGCATGTCCTCGCCGACCAGGGAGAGCAGCTCGTCCACCAGCGCCCGCGGGTCGCGTGTGGCGGTGGCCGCGGCGATGACGTTCTCGAGCAGCGTGAGGGTGCGCGTCGCCTGACGAAGCTCCGAGCTGCGCCGGTGCAGTTCGATGTGCGCCTGCTCCAGGTGGCCTATGGCTCCGCCCAGCTGGGCCTCCAGGCCGCTGACCCTGCGGGCGGAGCGACGAGCCTCCTCCTCGGCGCGTGCAGCACTCTGCGACAGCTCCAGGAGGCGCGTGTCGTCAGGCTGGTGCGGGACGCCCCCGGACGGAGTGCCTGACGGTGCCCTGTGCAGCTGCTCCTGAAGCTCCGCGAGGCGGCTCAGGTAGTCCGCATGCACCCGCTGGGTAACGTCCTCGAGAGTCCGCACGGCCTCGTCGCGGGCCTCCCGCTCAGCAAAGCGCGAGAACGCCAGCTCGTAGAGCGCCATCGCTGGACGCAGCCGGTCGAGAGTCCTGCCACCGAAGAGCTTCTTCGATTCGTACAGCACGAGCACCGCGGCCAGCTGCCCGTCCGTGAGGAATCCCCGCGCACTCAGCAGGCCTCCGTCCAGCGGCGCAAAGCCGAGCAGGCGCGCGAACTCAGCCGAACGGTCGGCGAACTCCGCGGCATCAGCCCCCGCTTCCACTTTCGTTCGCACCGGCGCCGGAAGGTGGTCGAGCGTGAGGCCGAGAGGCTCGCGCATCACGCCGGATCCCGACGGAACCAGCCGATCGGCGAGCAGCGACCGCCGTGCATCGAACGAGATGAGCGCCAGGGCTGCGCTCCGGTCTATCTCCAGAAGCGCTTCCGCCAGCGCACCAAACGCGTGCTCGGGAGAGGGCGCGGTCTGGAGGGCGTGTGCGAGCGAGGAAAGTGTGCGCGGCGGCATTGAGGACTGTGGGCGCGCCAGAGGCTGTTCGGCGCCGCAACATCGCGCGTACGTGCTGCAAAGTCAATCGCTTCCGCGATCGGCCGCTCGCTTGACGGCCTCTCGGGCAGCACTATGTTCCGCGCATGTCGCCGCGCACGTTGCAACTCGTGCTGCACTACGATGGAGCCGGGTTCGCTGGATGGCAGCGACAACCGGATTCGAGAACCGTCCAGGGCTGCCTGGAGGAAGCACTGCAGCGCCTTTGCGGAGTGGCGGTGCCAGTCCTGGGAGCCGGACGCACCGACGCAGGCGTTCACGCTCGCGGTCAGGCCTGCGGCATTCGCGTGCCCGATCGCTGGAGCCCGGCCGAGATGCGGCGCGCACTAAACGCAATCCTTCCGGGAGACGTGTGGGTCGCGTCAGCCCACCTCATGCAACCGGACTTCCATGCCCGGTACGATGCCGAATCGCGACGCTACAGGTATCGCGTGGGGCTGGACGCCGAAGCTGATTCGCCATTCCGCCGCCGCTGGGAATGGGTCTATCGCAGGCCGGTTGACCGAGAGGTGCTGCACGACGCCACGCGCGTACTGCCCGGTACTCACACTTTCCTCGCCTTCGCGGTCCGTGGCACCGCACCTGCCCACGACGAGCACAGGTGCACCGTACACGAGGCGCAGTGGATGGACCGGGAGGGCGGAATCGACTTCGTGATCGAGGCTGACAGATTCCTGCATCACATGGTCCGCTTCATCGTTGGAACCCTCATGGATGTTGCGAGCGGACGAAGACCGCCCAACGACATGGCCGCACTCCTCACCGAGACCGACAACAGCCGGGTGTCGCCACCCGCTCCGGCTCACGCACTGTTTCTGGAAAGCGTCAACTACCCCGCTCACAAGTACCTGGACGCAAGTCAATGAGAATTCTCCTTGCCACGGCAGATGCCGCAGAGATGGAGTGGGCAGCACAGCGCCAGTGGGCCGACGGCGTGTTCGTGACGCCACCGCTGATCGCGCAGGAGAGCGCGGGTGGAGAGGCGCCGAGCGCGCTGGCGGAAGCGTCGCGCATCACCGGAGGTCCGGTTTACGTGGCGGTGCGCGCCGTCCACCCGGAGGAGATCTACCAGGAGTCGCGGGAGCTGGCGCGGAGCGCCGAGCAGACGATCCTCGTGCTGCCCTTTCAGGAGGAAGTGGTGCCTCTGATCGCAAGGCTGGGAAGCGAGGGAGTCGGCGTGGCGGCCAGCTTCGTTCACAGCGGCGCGCAGGCGCTGCTGGCAGCGAAGGCCGGTGCCTCCGCCGTCATCGTCCCCTTCGCCGACCACGACAGATTCGGTCACTCCGGGCACGACGTACTGGCCGACGTGAGCGCGGTGATCCAGGCCTCCAGGCTCGAATGCGACGTGG
This sequence comes from uncultured Gemmatimonadaceae bacterium, assembly GCA_964415485.1. GTDB lineage: Bacteria > Gemmatimonadota > Gemmatimonadetes > Gemmatimonadales > Gemmatimonadaceae > JBBQHX01. Next base: position 9,674 of record CAYQAO010000014.1, on the reverse strand, counting down.
TGGCAACCGGACTGCGCACAGCGTCGGACGTGGTGAGGTGCGCGCACGCAGGCGCCGATGCGCTCATTCTGGATCCTCAGGTGCTGCGCGCCTTCGTGCAGCATCCGCTCACCGACAGGGGGTTCGACGTGTACCTCTCCGAGCTGGCCAGGCTCGCGCGTCCTCGTGTTTCCTGACGGAAACCACCCTGCTACTACAGCCGGGGGGCCGCAGGTGGCATCTTTCGGGGATGGTTCCCACTGAGACAGGCACTCACCCTCGCTCCTGAAATGACCCCCACGCTGGACAGCTACTCCTCGCCCCTCGCCGAACGCTACGCCTCCAGGGCGATGCTCGAGCTCTGGTCTCCGCGGCACCGGTATGGCTTGTGGCGGCGGCTGTGGCTTGCGCTGGCGGAGGCCCAGCGCGAGTTGGGCGTGGAGATCCCGAGCGAGGCCCTCGCACAGATGAGGGCAAAGCTGGACGACATCGACTTCGATGCTGTCCAGGCGTACGAGCGCCGCTTCCGTCACGACGTGATGGCGCACGTCCATGCGTTCGGTGACGTAGCCCCCGCTGCCCGACCGTTCATCCATCTTGGTGCGACCAGCGCGTACGTCACCGACAATGCGGACCTCATCCTGATGCGACGCGGCCTGGAGCTGCTGCACGGCAAGCTGCTGGCGTCGCTCCGGGTCATGGCAGAGTTCGCACGAAAGTGGAAGGACGAGCCCACACTCGGCTACACGCACATCCAGCCAGCGCAGCTGACCACAGTGGGCAAGCGGGCCACGCTCTGGATGCAGGACCTCGTGCTCGACGCCGCGGACCTCGAGCACCGCATCGCCACGCTCCCCTTCCGCGGCGTGAAGGGCACCACGGGCACGCAGGCGAGCTTCCTTCAGCTGTTCGAGGGAGACCACGATCGCGTGAGGGAGCTCGATCGTCGCGTTGCATCGGCGATGAACTTCACGCAGGTCATTCCCGTTTCAGGCCAGACCTACACGCGCAAGGTGGACGCGCAGGTGCTGGACGTGGTCGCGGGAATAGCCGCGAGTGCGTCCAAGATCAGCGGGGACATCAGGCTCCTGCAGTCGTTCGGCGAGATCGAGGAGCCCTTCGAGCGCGAGCAGATCGGGTCATCGGCCATGGCGTACAAGCGGAACCCGATGAGATCGGAGCGGATAGCTGCGCTCGCGCGCTTCGTGCTCTCTCTCGAGCCGAATGCGAACCAGACGCACGCGGTACAGTACTTCGAGCGCACGCTCGACGACAGCGCCAACCGCCGACTTTCCATCCCCGAGTCGTTCCTTGCCACGGACGCGATCCTGATCCTTCTCGGCAACGTGATGGGAGGCCTCGAAGTGCATCCGGCCCGCGTGCGCATGCGGCTGGAGGACGAGCTTCCGTTCATGGCCACGGAAGACCTCATCGTGAGGGCAGTGCAGGCCGGTGGCGATCGTCAGGCAGTACACGAGGTCATCCGCAGGCACAGCATCGCGGCGGCTCGCGCGATGAAGGACGAGGGCTCGCGGAATGACATGCTCGAGCGGCTCGCTCGAGATCCCGAATATCCCGTGTCCGTACAGGACCTGCGCGAGGCGCTCGAGCCGTCGCGCTTCATCGGTCGCGCGCCCAGGCAGGTTGAAGAGTTCCTCGACGAGGTGGTGGGTCCGCTGCTCGCCAGGGGAACGTCCGCGAACGCGTCGCCGGTACTCGAGGAACTCCGGGTATGACGACCGTCGCCATGTCCACCCTGCCGCTCAAGCTGCTCTTTCGCGGCAAGGTGCGTGACGTGTACGAAGTGGACGACGCGAGGCTCCTGCTCGTTGCGACGGACCGCGTGAGCGCCTTCGACGTCGTCATGGCGGAGTCGGTCCCCCACAAGGGCGCCGTGCTCACGCAACTCAGCGCGTGGTGGTTCTCGAAGCTGCAGGACACGGTTCCGCATCACCTGATAAGCGCAGACGCGGAAGCCATCGCTCGTGAGGTGCCCGTGCTGGACGGCTATCGGGACGTGATCGCCGGGCGTTCCATGCTCTGCTGGAGGACCAGCGTGGTGCCGGTGGAGTGCGTGATTCGCGGCTATCTTTCGGGCTCCGCCTGGAACGAGTACCGGCGCTCCGGGACTCTCGCGGGCGAACCGCTTCCGGAGGGGCTGCAGGAGAGCGACAAGCTGGATCCGCCAGTCTTCAGCCCGGCCACGAAGGCCGTATCGGGGCACGACGAGAACATCACGGTGGGCCGCATGCGGGAGATTGTCGGTTCCGACCTTACCGACGAGCTCGAGCGGCTGTCGCGCCACATCTACGCCCTCGGGCAGGAGGTCGCACAGCCACGCGGGATCATCATCGCTGACACGAAGTTCGAGTTCGGGCTGCGGGACGGCCGGGTGATTCTGATTGACGAGGTGCTCACCCCCGACAGCTCGCGGTTCTGGCCCGCTGACGCGTATGTGCCCGGGCGTCCGCAGCCGAGTTTCGACAAGCAGCCTCTCCGTGACTGGCTGGCTGCCGAACGAGAGGCGGGACGCTGGAACGGCGAAGCCCCCGCACCAGCCCTGCCTGACGAGGTGATTCTCGCCATGTCCGAACGCTACCTGGATGCCTATCGCCGCCTTACGGGCACTCCCCTCCACGTGAGCTCATCGTGAAGTTCGCTCGTGAGGGCTATCCGTTCATCGGGCTGGGCGCCGTCGTCGCCGTCGCGGCCATCGCCTTCGCCGCCATGCGGGGATCCACCACCGCGTGGATCGTCGCACTGCTGCTCCTGGTCGTGGCAGCATGGGTCGCGTACTTCTTTCGCGACCCCGAGCGAGCCGGCGAGCGCGGCGACCGGCTGGTGATATCCCCGGCCGATGGCCGGGTGGTGATGATCACCGAGGTTGACGAGCCTGCTTTCCTCAACGCGAGGGCGCTCAGGATCTCGGTCTTCCTGAACATCTTCAACGTCCACGTGAATCGCTATCCGGTTGGCGGCATCGTGCGGTACGTTCAGTACACCCCCGGGCGCTTTCTCAACGCCGCATCGGACAAGGCGAGCCTGGACAACGAGCAGTCATCCGTTGGAATCGAATCCGGAAGCGCGCGAGTGCTCGTGCGGCAGATCGCCGGCCTGGTGGCGCGACGCATCGTCACCTACTCGAAAGTGGGCGAGCGAGTCGAGCAGGGCGACCGCATGGGTCTCATCCGCTTCGGTTCGCGGATGGACGTCTTCCTCCCCGTTGGATCCGTCGCACGCGTCTCAGTTGGAGAGAACGTGATCGCCGGCGTAACCGTTCTGGCGGAACTGCCCGAGTGATGGTCGAGGAGCGGGACAGGCGCGGAGTGAAGCGTGCGGTGGTGGTGCTGCCGAATGGCTTCACCATGGCCAACCTGTTCTTCGGAATCTTCGCAATCGTGGCGGCATCGCGCGGCGATTTCACCGAAGCCGGTTGGTACGTGGTGCTGGGCGGCGTCTGCGACGCCTTCGATGGTCGTATCGCGCGCGTCACGCGCACCGGAAGCAGGTTCGGCGAGGAACTCGACTCCCTCGTGGACGCGATCACGTTCGGGCTCGCGCCCGGGCTGATCATGTACTTCGCGGTACTGAACCGCGCAGGCTGGGACTGGATCTGGGTGTTTCTTTTCTGCGGCGCGGCCGTGATCAGGCTCGCGCGCTTCAATGTGGAACAGGCGGGCAGCTCCAAGACGCATTTCCGCGGGCTCCCGAGCCCGGCCGCCGGCATGACGCTCGCCACCTACTACTGGTTCAGCCAGACGGACCTCTACACGCAGACGAGCATCGGCGACCTGCCCTGGCACGTGATGCTACGCTTCGTGATGGCCTTCCTGGCGTTCCTGATGATCAGCGACGTTCCCTACCCCGCCGTTCCGAAGATCAACTTCCGGACGGTTCGCGGAGTGCTCGGCGCCGTGATCGTTGCAGCCATCATCATGGCGCTGATCTTCCTCCCCAAGCAGTTCTTCTTCCCGGTGCTGCTGGGTTACGTGGCATACGGCGCGGGAACGTACTTCCTTCTCGGCATGCTGGACCGGGACACTCGGCCGGCAATCGTGGGAACCGCCATGGAGCAGGTGCCGCATGCGCCGGCTCGTTCACGCAGCGGCTCTCACCGCAGGGTGGAAAGGGACGATGAGGCGTCCGCTCCCCGCAGGCGGCGCCGCAGGCGCCGACGTTTCGGCGGCCGCCCAGGCGGCAACGATGCAGCAGACCAACCTTCTGAGGATTCCGGTTCATGACCCGTTTTCGCGTCGCCATTCACGTCACCCCTCGCAGCGGCATACTCGATCCGCAGGGGAAGGCGATAACAGGCGCGCTTCAGTCGCTCGGTTTCACGGCAGTGCATGACGTGCACGTGGGGCGCTACATCATCGTGGAAGTCTCCGCGGCTTCGGCCGACGAGGCGAAGGCCGCGGCGCGCGCAATGTGCGAGCGCCTGCTCGCAAATCCGGTGACGGAGGACTTCGAGATCGCCTCCGTGGAGGCCACATGAAGTTCGGCATAGTCACCTTCCCCGGCTCGAACTGCGACTACGACGCATACCATGCGGTCGTGGACGTGCTGGGCGAGTCGGCGGCCTATCTCTGGCACAAGGACCACGACCTGCAAGGCGTGGACGTCGTGATCCTGCCGGGCGGGTTCAGCTACGGCGACTATCTGCGCGCGGGTGCCATCGCCCGGTTCAGTCCGATCATGAACGAGGTGGTGGAGCACGCGAAGCGCGGCGGACCGGTGCTGGCTGTCTGCAACGGCTTTCAGATCGCGTGCGAGGCAGGACTCCTGCCCGGCGCACTGATGCGGAACGTGGGGCTCTCGTTCATCGCGGAGTCCGTCCGGCTTCGAGTGGAGAACGCGGACACCATGTTCACGCACCGCTATGGCGCCGGTCAGGTTCTGCAGATACCGATTGCCCATGGCGAGGGCCGCTTCACGGCGGATGATGCCACGCTCGACCGACTGGAGGGCGACGGCCGCGTTATCTTCCGCTACGTGGACGAGGACGGCGCGCCTGCACCTGCCGCGAATCCCAACGGCTCCATGCGGAATATCGCGGGCATCCTGAACGAAGGCGGCAACGTTCTCGGAATGATGCCTCACCCGGAGCGAGCAGTGGACGAGCTGCTGGGAAGTGCTGATGGTCTTCCGCTGTTCGAGAGCCTGCTGGCCCGCGTTGCTGCCTGACGTATGCCCGGTTCGCTCGCATGCGGCCGGCGACCCAACCGATTCACCTCCGGCCTGCCGCAGCGCGGCTCCATGCCGGCTTTCCATTAGAGAGACAGCAAAGTGTCTGTGACTCCCCGTCCCGGCGACCCTGAGATCACCCCCGAGCTAGTCGCCGAGCACGGCCTGACGCCGTTCGAGTACGAGCGCCTCACGACCATGCTTGGTCGCACGCCGACATTCACCGAGCTCGGCATCGTATCGGCACTCTGGAACGAGCACTGCTCCTACAAGCACTCCCGCCCCGTGCTTCGCACGCTGCCTACCGAGGCGCCTTGGGTGCTGCAGGGGCCCGGCGAGAACGCGGGCGTGATCTCGATCGGAGATGGCCTCGCGGTCGCGTTCAAGATCGAGTCGCACAACCACCCCTCGGCCGTGGAGCCGTACCAGGGCGCAGCCACCGGAGTTGGCGGCATCCTGCGCGACGTCTTCACCATGGGCGCCCGCCCCATCGCGATGCTCAACTCGCTTCGCTTCGGATCGCTGGACAGCGCGCGAGTACGCTACTTGTTCGGCGGCGCCGTGAAGGGCATCGGAGACTACGGCAATGCCGTCGGCATCCCGACCGTTGCAGGTGAAGTGGTCTTTGATCCGTCGTACGAGGGCAACCCGCTGGTCAACGCGATGTGCATCGGCATCATGCAGGAGCACGAGCTCATTCGCGCCCAGGCCTCCGGTGTGGGCAACCCGATCTTCGCCGTTGGCGCGCGCACCGGCAGGGACGGTATTCACGGAGCCACCTTCGCGTCCGAGGATCTCACCGAGGAAAGCGAGGCCAAGCGCCCGCGCGTGCAGGTAGGCGACCCGTTCACCGAGAAGCTCCTTCTCGAGGCGAGCCTGGAGCTCATTCGCAGCGGCCATATCGTTGCCATTCAGGACATGGGCGCCGCGGGTCTCACGTCCTCCTCGGCCGAGATGGCGGCCCGCGGCGACGTAGGAGTGGTCATTGACACCTCCCGCGTCCCGGTCCGCGAGGAAGGCATGACGCCTTACGAGATCCTGCTGAGCGAATCGCAGGAGCGCATGCTCGTGGTGGCGAAGCGGGGCCACGAGGACGGCGTTCGCGCGATCCTCGCCAAGTGGGATCTCGCTGCCGAGATCGTCGGCGAGGTGGTTGACGAGCCCGTGTACAGGGTCATGGAAGGCGACCGCGTGGTGGCGGAGTTCCCGGGTTCGCGGCTCGTCACGGATTGCCCGGTCTATCATCCGGAGGCTCGTGAGGCTCCGGAGATGGCCGAGCTTCGCGCGCGCGACGTGCATGCCATCGCGGAACTTCCCGAGGAAGCCGATCCGGCGTGGACGCTCGAACGTCTTCTCTCCTCGCCCACCATCGCAAGCAAGCGCTGGGTGCACAGGCAGTTCGACACGACTGTCCGTACGAACACGGTGATCGGACCCGGCGCCGGTGATGCCGCCGTGCTCCGCATTCGCGGAACCAGGAAGGGCCTGGCCGCCAAGACGGACTGCAACGGGCGGTACGTCTATCTGGAGCCTCGCACGGGCGGCAGGATCGCGGTGGCCGAAGCGGCGCGCAACGTGGCCTGCACCGGCGCGAGACCGCTGGCCATCACCAATTGCCTGAACTTCGGCAATCCAAGGCGACCCGAGATCTTCTGGCAGTTCAAGGAAGCGGTCGCCGGGATGGGCGAAGCGTGCCGCGAACTGAATACACCAGTAACCGGCGGCAACGTGTCTCTGTACAACGAAAGCCCGCTCGGTGCCGTGTATCCCACGCCGGTGATCGGAATGGTGGGACTGCTGGAAGACGTGGAAAACGCGGTGGGCTCCGCGTTCAGGAGGGAGGGAGACTCCATCATCCTGCTGGGTGAATGCACGGACGAACTCGGCGGCAGCGAGTACCTCGCGTGGATTCACGGAGTGGTGGCAGGTGCTCCGCCGTCCTGCGACCTCTCTCGTGAGGCTGCGCTCGTCAACACGCTAGTCGCCTGTGTATCGGATCGGCTTCTCATGTCCGCGCACGACTGCAGCGACGGCGGCCTGCTGGTAGCCCTTGCCGAGTCCGCCATCGGCGATCGCTCCGCGCCGTTCGGGGTGGACGTGGACCTCGAAGCGTGGTCGAACTTGCCGCTGCGTGCGCTGCTTTTCGGCGAGGCGCAGGGACGAGCCGTGGTCAGTTCCTCGAACCCGGCAGCGGTATTGCAGGTGGCTTCACGACATAGCCTGCCTGCGCGTGTGATCGGAACCGTTGCCCCGGCAGGTTCCGGATTCAACGTGCGGGTCGGTGACCGCACGGTTCGTGCTTCCACCGATCGCCTGTCGTCCGCTTTCCACGATGCCATTCCGCAGATCATGGAGGGCGGAGCGGTGAACAGCCTCGTTGCATCCGGTGAATGACACCTGACGGGAGAGACCCGGCGCCTTGCGCGACATCCCTCCCGCAGGACTTTATGACCTTGCGAACGTAATTTTTCAATGTGTGGAATATTCGGCGTTAGCGGACACCCCGAGGCCGCAGCCGTAGTCCATCTCGGTCTCTACTCGCTGCAGCATCGCGGACAGGAGAGCGCCGGGATCGTAACGGTGGACGAGGAACGAGGGGCCCGCGCGCTTCGCTCCATGGGCCTGGTGTCGGAAGGCTTCGCGGACCGCGACGTACAGCAGCTCACGGGCTCGACGGGCATCGGGCACACTCGCTACAGCACCGCAGGCACCTCTACCATAGAGAATGCCCAGCCGGTGCTGGCTCGCTTTCGGGGAGGACACATCTCGCTGGCGCATAACGGGAACCTCACGAATGCAGCCGAACTGCGAGCGCAGCTCGAGGACAGCGGCTCCATCTTCGCCAGCAGCATGGATTCGGAGGTCATCGTGCACCGCCTTGCCCGGGCAGGCAGCGATGACCCGGTAGCGGCACTGAGCGAGGCACTGAACGGCGTCGAAGGCGCCTACTGCCTGCTCGTGCTCATGGGCGACACGATGCTTGCGGCGCGTGATCCGCGCGGATGGCGCCCGCTCGTGCTCGGACGCATGGAGGAAGGCGCGGTCGTCATTGCTTCCGAGACGTGCGCACTGGACATCGTGGGTGCCCGTCTGGAGCGCGAGATCGAGCCGGGCGAGATCGTGTCGGTGCGCGACGGCAAGGTCACCTCCCACCGTTTCGCCGAGCCTTCGCGCCTGTATCGGTGCGTGTTCGAGCACGTTTACTTTGCCCGCCCCGACAGCCAGATCTTCGGCGCTTCGGTTGACCGTGCCAGGCGCGCACTCGGGAGGACGCTCGCGCGAGAGGCCCCTGCCCCGGGCGCCGATCTCGTGTTCGCCGTGCCCGACTCGTCCAACTCCGCGGCGCTCGGTTTCGCGGACGAATCCGGCCTGCCTTACGAGCTGGCACTGATTCGAAATCACTATATCGGTCGCACCTTCATCCAGCCCACGCAGGCCGGCCGCGACTCCAAGGTGAAGGTGAAGTACAACGCGGTGCGCGAGCTGCTCGAGGGCAAGAGCGTCGTTATGGTGGACGACTCCATCGTTCGCGGCACCACGACTCGCGGACTGGTATCCATGGTGCGGGCGGCCGGCGCTCGTGAGGTGCACATGCGGGTGTCGTCGCCTCCCATAACGGGACCGTGCTACTACGGAATAGACACTCCCACGCGTGAAGAACTCATCGCGGCCAACATGACCGTGGACGAGATTGCCGGGCACATAGGCGTGGATTCGCTCGCCTACCTGTCACTCGAGGGACTGCTGAACGCGGTACCCGGCGGTCCGGAAGGGTTCTGTCACGCGTGCTTCTCCGGAGAGTATCCCACGCCGCCGCCGTCGGACCCCAACAAGCTTCGCTTCGGCTGCGGGTGCTGATCACGGATTAGCGAGCGGCAGGAACTGTGACCATCCGGCGGCAGCCGTGCCAGGCATTCGAATCGCCTGGCACGGCTGCCGCTCCGCGTTCGGCCACCGAACTGACACCCTGCCAGGCCTCGGACTCCCGTTGCGCGGCGGTTTCGTCCGTGGCACGTTCTCCGCAACGTCGGTGGTGTAGTCGGACTGCGCCCTTCAGGACGCAGTCGCCAATCCGGTCTGCCAAGGGGGTCGCTGATGCCGAGCAAGTCCGTGTACTTCTTCGGGAGCGGAAGCGCGGAAGGAACGCGCGAGATGAAGTCGATTCTGGGCGGCAAGGGTGCCAACCTTGCCGAGATGACCAACATCGGCATTCCGGTTCCCCCGGGCTTCACGATTTCCGCGCAGTGCTGCGTCACGTACCTGCGTGAGGGCACGCTTCCCGAGTCGCTGAGGGACGACGTCGAGGACTACGTGGCCCGCCTGGAACAGGAAACCGGCCGCGTCTTCGGCGACCCTGCGAATCCGCTGCTGGTGTCCGTACGCTCCGGTGCGGCGATCTCCATGCCGGGCATGATGGAGACGATCCTCAACCTGGGCATGAACGACCGCACGGTGCAGGGACTCGCCAGGCAGAGCGGCAATGCGCGCTTCGCCTTCGACTCCTACAGGCG